>WHTH01000047.1 GCA_009377865.1 Pseudonocardiaceae bacterium
AGGAGTCTGGGCCGTGTCTCAGTCCCAGTGTGGCCGGTCGCCCTCTCAGGCCGGCTACCCGTCGTCGCCTTGGTAGGCCACTACCCCACCAACAAGCTGATAGGCCGCGGGCCCATCCTCAGCCGCACAAGGCTTTCCACTCCACGACATGCGCCGTGGAGTCATATCCGGTATTAGACCCAGTTTCCCGGGCTTATCCCGAAGCTGAGGGCAGGTTACCCACGTGTTACTCACCCGTTCGCCGCTCGTGTGCCCCCGAAGGGGCCTTACCGCTCGACTTGCATGTGTTAAGCACGCCGCCAGCGTTCGTCCTGAGCCAGGATCAAACTCTCCGTTGAATGCCTCAACAGACCACGACACCACAACCCATCCCAAAACACTCACGATTGGAGCCACGATGCCGCGCTGATCACTAGCGTAAATCACTCAAAGAAACCCCAACCCGACCACATCACCACAAACGATGATACCAGCCAGGCCATAAGGGGCTTTAAAAAACATGGCACTGACATTTCGGCACACTGTTGAGTTCTCAAAGAACGAGCACACACCACCACGAGCCACAACCAGTGGCCCGATCCGGGGCAACTCTCGTACTCTACCCGGTCCGCATCACGAGGTCAATCGACCAAGGCTCGTCCCGGCAACCAATCCAGCCTAGCAGGCCGGTTCGGTCGGATCCTGCGGGCCCGGCCTGGCACCTCTCGGGCGCTTGCAGTCCGTTCCGCCGCAGCCAGACGAAAAGTTACGCGGAGCGAACGCCCGAAGTCAAATCGCGTGGACGACGGAACAACTGCGCAGGTCACAGGCCTGACAGTGACGACTCGAGGTTACTGCACGCGTACACCGCCGATGTGACGCTTGCCACGACGCAGCACGAGCCAGCCGCAGGCGAGCAGGTCGTCGCTGCCCGGTGACCATCCCTCGTCGAGGATCTTGCGGTTGTTGACGTATGCCCCACCCTCGCGCACGGTGCGCCTGGCCGCACCACGGCTGTCCGCCAGGCCGGCGGACACCAGGAGGTCGATGATCGTCGGCTGGTCGCGCATCGCCGCTTCGCCGGTCGGTGCCTCGGTGACGGCGGCGGTGAGAGTGGCAGCGTCGAGATCGCGCAACTCGGCACGACCGAAGAGTGCCTGGCTGGCGAGCACCACCCGGCGGGTCTCGTCGCCGCCGTGCACCAACGAGGTGAGCTCCTCGGCCAGCGCCCGCTGAGCCTCGCGTGCCCAGGGCCGCTGCGCCACCGCGCGCTCCAGCTCATCGATCTCGGCGCGCCCGAGGTCGGTGAACACCCGGAGGTAGTTGCCGACGTCGCGGTCGTCGACGTTGATCCAGAACTGGAAGAACGCGTAGGGGCTGGTCAGCTCGGGATCGAGCCACACCGTACCGCTCTCGGTCTTACCGAACTTGGTGCCATCGGCCTTGGTGATCAGGGGCGTCGCGAGAGCGTGCACCGACCGGTGCTCGACACGGTGCAGCAGGTCCACGCCGGCGGTGAGGTTACCCCACTGGTCACTGCCGCCGACCTGCAGCGTGCAACCGTGCCGGCGGTAGAGCTCTAGGAAGTCGATGCTCTGCAGCAGCTGGTAGCTGAACTCGGTGTAGCTGATGCCGGTGTCGGAGTTCAGCCGCGCACTGACCGCCTCCTTGGCCAGCATCCGGTTGATCCGGAAGTGCTTACCGATGTCTCGCAGGAAGTCGATCGCCGACAGCGCCCCGATCCAGTCCAGGTTGTCGACCATCATCGCCGCGTGCGGCCCGTCGAAATCCAGCAGGGGCTCGATCTGCCGGCGCAACCGACCGACCCATCCCGACACCACTTCTCGGGAGTTGAGCACCCGCTCCGCGGTCGGCTTGGGATCCCCGATCAACCCGGTCGCACCCCCGACGAGGGCGAGCGGCCGGTGCCCCGCGCGCTGGAACCGCCGCAGCGTGATGATCTGCGTCAGGTGACCGATGTGCAGGCTCGGCGCCGTCGGGTCGAACCCCGCGTACAGTGTCAGCGGGCCGGCATCGCAGTCCCGGCGCAGCGCGTCGAGGTCGGTGCTCTGCGCGATCAAGCCGCGCCAGCTCAGCTCGTCGAGGATGTGTTCGCCCACAACCGGGATTGTCTCGCACGGGTCATGTGGTCTGCCCCCGGCGCCCGCCGCGCCGATAGCTCGACACCGCGGGGCTGCCGTCCACCCAGAACCGCCACGGCAGATCCTGCGCCGCAGCGACGCCGACGCGGGGCCCGGTACGCACCCGATCGTCCGGGACGGGGTCGCCGGGCAGCAGCCGCACCGCCGAGCCAGGGTCCACGACATCGACCCCGTTGTGCTCCCGCGCCAGGCCCAGCAACGCCGCCAGCCGCGCCGGGCCGCGTGCGAGCTCGGCGCCCGGCCGCGCGTTGGGCCGGCGGTGGTGCGCGACGTCGGGTTCGGAGACCACTTCGCCGGCCCGCAGCAGCACCGCACCGGGCTGTCCGTCGGGCAGGCAGGAGATGTTGGCGCAGAAATGCAGCCCGTAGACGAAGTAGACGTAGAGGTGCCCCGCGGGGCCGAACATCACCGCATTGCGACGGGTACGGCCACGGTAGGAGTGCGCCGCCGGGTCGTCGACGCCACGGTAAGCCTCGACCTCCACGAGGCGCACCCCCACCTCGCCGTCGGGTGTGTCTGCGACCAGGTGGCAGCCGAGCAGCAGCCGCGCCGCCGGTAGAACGTCGCCGGCGAGCCACTCCCGCGCGATGGTCACGCTGTCGCTGCGCCGATCCAGGCTCTATGGTCGGCCACGGCCGCCCGGGCCCGCTGCAGTTGCTCGGCGACCCGGTCCGGCGCGGTCCCGCCACGGGAGTCGCGGGAGCGCACCGAGCCCGCGACGGTGAGCACCGTGCGCACGTCGGGCGTCAGATCGGGGTGAATGGCGGTCAGCTCCATGTCGGACAGCTCGACGAGCCCGACACCCCGGGACTCCGCGACGCGGACGCACCGGCCGGCGGCCTCATGCGCCGCGCGGAAGGCGACACCCTGCCGGACGAGCCACTCCGCGACATCCGTCGCGAGGGTGAACCCGGCCGGCGCGAGCTCGGCGAGCCGCTCGGTGTGGAATGTCAGCGTGGCGACCATCCCCGCGACCGCGGGCAGCAGCAATTCGAGCTGCTCGACCGAGTCGAACAGCGGCTCCTTGTCCTCCTGCAGGTCGCGGTTGTAGGCCAGCGGCTGCGCCTTCAGCGTCGCCAGCAGGCCGGTCAGGTTCCCGATCAGCCGGCCGGCCTTGCCCCGCGCCAGCTCCGCGACGTCCGGATTCTTCTTCTGCGGCATGATCGAGCTGCCGGTGGACCAGGCATCGTCCAGCGTGACGTAGCCGAACTCGGCTGTGGCCCAGACGATCACCTCCTCGGCGATCCGGGACAGGTCCACCGCCAGCATCGTGAACACGAAGCAGGCCTCGGCGGCGAAGTCACGCGACGCCGTCCCATCGATGGAGTTGTCGCAGGCGGTGTCGAAGCCCAGCTCGGCTGCCACCGCTTCCGGGTCGAGACCGAGCGACGATCCTGCCAACGCACCCGAACCGTAGGGCGAGACCGCCGCACGGCGGTCCCAGTCGTGCAGCCGCTCGACGTCGCGCAGCAGCGCCTGTGCGTGAGCACCGAGGTGGTGGGCGAGCAGCACGGGCTGGGCATGCTGCAGGTGGGTGCGTCCCGGCATCACCGCCTCCGGATGCTCGCCGGCCTGCGCGAGCAGCGCGTCGACCACATCGAGCGTGCCTGCCGCGATCCGCCGGCCCGCATCGCGCAACCACATCCGCAGCTGCGTCGCGACCTGATCGTTGCGGGAGCGCCCGGCACGCAGCCTGCCGCCGAGGTCGGGCCCGGCCCGCTCGATCAGCCCGCGCTCCAGGGCGGTGTGCACGTCCTCGTCTCCCGGCTCGGGCCCGAACGCCCCGGTGGCGACGTCGTCGTCGAGCCGATCCAGCGCTGCGAGCATCCGCTCCAGCTCGCCGCCGTCGAGCAGTCCCGCGTGGTGTAGCACCCGAGCATGCGCCCTGGAGCCGCGGATATCGTAGGGCGCCAGCCGCCAGTCGACATGCGTCGACGCGCTCAACGCTGCCATCGCGGCGGCCGGCCCGCTGCCGAACCGGCCACCCCACAATGCAGCACTCATGGCTCGAACCTGCGAAGCAGGTCACGCTTCGCGGCGATCTTCGACGGCAGCCCCCACAGCTGCACGAATCCCTTGGCCAGCGACTGGTCGAAGCTGTCGCCCTCGTCGTAGGTGGCCAGGTTGAAGTCGTAGAGCGACGACTCGCTGCGTCGCCCGGTCACGCTCGCCCGGCCGCCGGCGAGCCCGAGCCGGATCTCGCCCGACACGTGACGTTGGCTGTCCGCGACGAAGGTGTCCAGCGCGTGCTTGAGCGGGGAGAACCACAGGCCGTCGTAGACCAGCTCGGTCCAGCGCTGCTCGACGTTGCGCTTGAACCGGGCGAGGTCGCGCTCGACGGTGACGTTCTCCAGCTCCTGGTGGGCGGTGATCAGCGCCATCGCGCCCGGTGCCTCGTAGACCTCGCGGCTCTTGATGCCGACGAGCCGGTCCTCGACCATGTCGAGCCGTCCGATGCCGTGCGCCCCGGCACGGTCGTTGAGCTGCTGGATCGCCTCCAGCATCGAGACGGGCGAGCCGTCGATCGCCACCGGCACACCCGCCTCGAAGCTGATCACCAGCTCGTCCGGGGCGTTCCAGGCAGCGGGGTCGGACGTGTAGGAGTAGACGTCCTTGGTGGGCGCATTCCACAGGTCCTCGAGGAACCCGGTCTCCACCGCCCGGCCCCAGACGTTCTGGTCGACCGAGAACGGCGAGCGCTTGGACACGTCGATCGGCAGGTCGCGGTCCTCCGCCCAGGCGATCGCCTTCTCCCGGGTCCAGGCGTAGTCGCGCACCGGGGCGATGACGCTCAGGTCGGGGGCCAGCGCTCCGATGCCGACCTCGAAGCGGACCTGGTCGTTGCCCTTGCCGGTGCAACCGTGCGCCACAGTGGCTGCCCCGTGGTACTTGGCGGCCTCCACCAGGTGCTTGGCGATCAGTGGCCGCGACAGCGCCGAGACCAGCGGGTAACGGTCCATGTAGAGCGCGTTGGCCTGCAACGCGGGCAGGCAGTACTGCTCGGCGTACTCGTCACGGGCGTCGGCGACCACGGCCTCGACGGCGCCGCAGGCCAGCGCCCGCTTCCGGATCGTCTCCAGGTCCTCGCCACCCTGGCCGACGTCGACAGCCACGGCGACCACCGCTGCGCTCGTCTCCTGGGCGATCCAGCCGATCGCCACCGAGGTGTCGAGCCCTCCCGAGTAGGCCAGTACCACCCGCTCGCTCATTCCTGTTCTCCCTTCGGTCGAACTTGTGAGTGCGAATCATCGCCATAGGGCCGATCGCCACTCACAGGTCGCGCCAGCGACATGAGGCGTTGGGCAAGTTCGGCGCCGGTGCGGGGCTCGCGAGCGACGACCATGATCGTGTCATCGCCTGCGATGGTGCCCACCACATCGGTCAGTGCCGCCCGGTCCAGCGCGCTGGCCAGGAAGTGTGCCGCACCGGGTGGGGTACGCAGCACGGCCAGGCTGCCGCTGGCATCGGCCGACACCAGCAGCTCCGACAGCAGCCGCGCCAGCCGCGCGGTGCCGCCCTCGATGGCGCGCACCGGGCTGCCGTCCTCGGGTATGACGTAGACGGGCGCGCCACCGTCCACGCCACGCAGCTTGACAGCGCCGAGCTCGTCGAGATCGCGGGACAACGTGGCCTGGGTGACGGAGATGCCTTCGGCCGAGAGCAGCGCGAGCAGCTCGGCCTGGCTGCGTACTGCCTGGTCTGCCACGAGCTCGGTGATTCGCGCCTGCCGTCCGGCACGGGTCGGCGTCATCCCGACCTCCTCAGCAGGCAGGCGAGCAACGCCTTCTGCGCGTGCAGCCGGTTCTCCGCCTCGTCCCAGACCGCGCTGGCCGGCCCGTCGAGCACCTCGTCGGTGATCTCCTGGCCGCGGTGTGCCGGCAGGCAGTGCAGCACGATGGCACCCGGGGCGGCGCGCCCGAGCAGCTCGGCATTGACCTGCAGCCGCCGGAACGGACTGAGCCGGTCGAGCCCGTCGCCCTCCTGCCCCATCGAAGTCCAGGTGTCGGTGACGAGCACGTCGGCGCCGTCTACAGCGGCCTGCGGGTCGGTCACGACGGTCGCGCTGCCGCCGGTGTCGGCCGCGCGGCGCTGCGCTGCGAGGACGATGTCGTCTTGCGGCTGGAAGCCTCCCGGGGCTGCGACGCGCACGTGCAGCCCGGCGGTGGTGCCGCCGAGCAGCAACGAGTGCGCCATATTGTTCGCGCCATCGCCCAGGTAGGTCAGCGTGAGCCCGGCGAGCCTGCCGTGGCGCTCCCGGATGGTCTGCAGGTCGGCGAGCACCTGGCAGGGGTGGAACTCGTCGGTCAGGGCGTTGACCACGGGAACGGCGGATGCGGCTGCCATAGCCTCGAGCCGCGGCTGGCCGAAGGTGCGCCACACGATCGCGTCGACATAGCGCGACATCACCCGCGAGGTGTCCTCGACGGTCTCGTCACGTCCGAGCTGCATGCTGCGCGCGTCGATGATGAGGGCATGGCCACCGAGCTGGGTGATGCCGACCTCGAACGACATCCGGGTGCGGGTCGAGGACTTGTCGAAGATCACCGCGACCGACCTGGGACCGGCCAGCGGGGTGGCGCCGAGCGGGTCGCGCTTGTAGACGTCGGCCAGGTCGAGCACCTCGCGCTGCTCGGCGGGCGTGAGATCGTCGTCGCGCAGGAAATGCTTCATCCGCTGGCCTGCCTCGCCGCGTCCAAGATGCTGGGCAGCGCGTCGAGGAACTGCCACACCTGCACCCGGCTCAGTATCAGCGGGGGCCCGAGCCGCACCACACCCGGGACCGAGTTGTTGATCAGAAATCCGTGACCGCGGGCGGCAGCCACCGCCGCTGCCGCCACCGGTTCGGTCAGCGCCACCCCCAGCAACAGCCCGGCACCGCGGACGTGGTCGACCAGCGGGTGGCCGGTGGCTTCGATGCCCGCGGCGAGTTCTGCGCCCAGCGTGGCAGCGTGCTCGGTGAGATTCTCGTCGGCAACGGTCGCCAGCACCGCCAGCGCGGCCGCGCAGCACACCGGATTGCCGCCGAAGGTGGTGCCGTGCTGGCCGGGCTGTAGCAAGGTGCCGGCATCGCCGACGCCGATGCACGCCCCGATGGGCAACCCGCCGCCGAGCCCCTTGGCCAGGGTGACCACATCGGGACGGATGCCTGCGTGCTGATGAGCGAACCACGCCCCGGTGCGCCCGACCCCGGTCTGCACCTCGTCGATGACCAGCAGGGCGCCGCGAGCGGTGGTGATCTCTCGGGCGGCCTGCAGGTAGCCGTCCGGTGCGACCACGACGCCGTTCTCACCCTGGATGGGTTCCAGGAACACCGCTGCGGTGTCGGTGTCGACCGCGGCCCGCAGCGCGTCGGTGTCGCCGTAGGGCACGAACCGCACTCCGGGCGGCAGCGGTGCGAACGGTTCCTGCTTTGCCGGTTGCCCGGTCAGCGCCAGCGCGCCCATCGTGCGGCCGTGGAACCCGCCGTGGGTGGAGACGACGCCCGGACGGCCAGTCCGTCGGGCGATCTTGAACGCGGTCTCGTTGGCCTCGGCGCCCGAGTTGGTGAACAGCACCCGGCCCGCGCCCGGCACACCGAGCAGCGCGAGCAGCCGTTCAGCGAGCCGGACGGGCAGCTCGGAGATGAACAGGTTCGAAACGTGCCCGAGTGCCGCGATCTGCTCGCTCACAGCCGCCACCACGGCCGGATGCGCGTGGCCCAGCACGTTGACCGCGATGCCTCCGAGCAGGTCGAGGTAACGGCGGCCGTCGGCGTCCCAGACCTGCGCGCCGTCACCGCGCACCAGCGTGATCGGTGGGGTGCCGTAGTTGTTCATCAGCGCGGACTGCCACCTGCCGACGACGTCCGAAGTGGATCCCGAAGTGGATCCCGAGGTGGGCCCAGCCACCGGGGCCTGGTCAGCCATCACCGGGCCCCCTGTCCGGGCACCGCGGTGTCCGAGACGACCATGGTGCCGACACCCTCGGTGGTGAAGACCTCCAGCAGCACGGAGTGCGCGAGCCTGCCGTCGATCACGTGCGCGCGCGGCACGCCACCGCGAACGGCGCGAAGGCACGCTTCCATCTTCGGCACCATCCCCGACTGCAGACCGGGCAGCAGCCGCTCGAGCTCATCTGCCGTGACGTGCGAGAGCAGGCTGTCGCGGTCGGGCCAGTCGGTGTAGAGCCCCGCCACGTCGGTGAGCACGACGAGCTTCTCCGCGTCCAGCGCAACCGCCAACGCAGCCGCGGCGGTATCGGCGTTGACGTTGTGCACCACACCGTCGGCGTCCGGGGCCACAGTGGACACGACGGGGATACGGCCGGCGTTGACGATGTCGAGGACCGCCTCGGGGTTCACGGCGACGACGTCACCGACCAGTCCGACGTCCACCTCTGATCCGTCCACTGTGGCTGATCGACGCGCAGCGGTGAACAGCTGGGCGTCCTCACCGGACATGCCGACCGCGAACGGGCCGTGCGCGTTCATCAGGCCGACCAGCTCGCGGCCGACCTGGCCGAGCAACACCATGCGCACGACGTCCAGCGTCTCGGGCGTGGTGACCCGCAGCCCGCCACGGAACTCGCCCGCGATGCCGAGCCGGTCGAGCATCGCGGTGATCTGCGGTCCACCTCCGTGCACCACCACCGGCCGCAGCCCGGCCAGCCGCAGAAAGACCATGTCCTGCGCGAAGGCCTGCTTGAGCGCCTCGTCGACCATGGCGTTTCCACCGTACTTCGCGACGACCGTGGTGCCGTGGAACCGCTGCAACCAGGGCAGCGCCTCGGCGAGCACCTCGGCCTTGGCTGCGGCGGTGTCGATCCGTGTCGTCATGACGAGTACGCGCTGTTCTCCTCGACGTAGCCGTACGACAGATCGGTGGTCAGCACGGTGGCCTCGCCGCCTCCGAGGTGCAGCTCGATGTCGACGGTGACCTCCCGGCCGGACAGGTCCGCCTCCGCGCGGTCAGCGGCAGCCGCCCCGCCCGAGCACAGCAGCACGCCGTTGAGCCGTATGTCGAGGGTCTCGGCGTGCACCGTCGCCGCTGACGCGCCGACCGCGGCGGCGATCCGGCCCCAGTTCGGGTCGGATCCGAACAGTGCGGTCTTGACCAGGGCATCCCGTGCCACAGCGCGGGCCGCTGCCAGTGCGTCGGCCTCGCAGGCAGCACCGCGCACCGTGATCACGATCTCCTTGGTGACACCCTCGGCGTCGGCCTGCAGGCCACGAACCAGGTCGTCGCACACCTGGCGCACCACGGCGGCGAACTCGTCGTATCCGGGCCGGCTGCCCGAAGCGCCGGACGCGAGCAGCAGCACCGTGTCGTTGGTCGAGCAGCAGCCGTCGATGTCGAGCCGCTCGAAGGTCGCCGCGGCGGCCTCGCGCAGCACGGCGTCGAGTGTGGCGGCATCGACATCGGCGTCGGTGGTGAGTACGCACAGCATGGTCGCCAGGCTCGGCGCCGTCATCCCGGCGCCCTTGGCGAAACCACCGACGCTCCAGCCCGCGTCGCTGCTCGCCCATGCCTGCTTGGGCACGGTGTCGGTGGTCAGAATCGCGCGCGCCGCGGCGAGATCCGCCTCCGGCCCCGTCGCGAGTGCAGCCACCGTCGGGTCCACACCGGCCAGCACAGCGGGCATCGGCAGCCGCTCGCCGATCAGGCCGGTCGAACACACCGCCACTTCCACTGCACCGCAGCCGAGCACCGCCGCGAAGCGCTCAGCCGTTTCGTGGGTGTCCTGGAAGCCATCCGGGCCGTTGCATGCGTTCGCGCCACCGGAGTTGAGCACGACGGCGCGCAGCCGCCGGTAGCTGACGACCTGCTGTGACCACAGCACCGGCGCCGCCTTGACCTGGTTGCGGGTGAACACCCCGGCCGCCGCATCGGAGGGACCCTCATTGACGACCAGCGCCAGGTCGAGTGTGCCGGCGGCTTTGATGCCGGCCGCGATCCCGGCCGCCCGGAAACCCGCGGGTGTGGTGACACTCATCCTGACTCCTCCGCCCGATCCTCGGCGCCCGTCGGCGCATCGACGTCGTGCCCGGCCCGCTGCAGTGCCCTGGTCGCCGCGGCGTGCTGCAGCGACGGCACCAGGATCCAGTCGGTGTCGAATGTGGACAGCGTGAGCACGCTCACCCCTGCTGCGGCCAGCGGCGCCAGCAATGCCGCCAGCACCCCGGTGAGGCCCAAATCGATCGGCCCGGCCACTTCGAAGGCGGTGAACGGGCCCTCGTGGCGGACCTCGGTGGGCACCTCGGCGATGGCACACACGACCGACAGCTCGTTGCGGCTGCGCACCGCAGCCCGCAGCCTCCCCGGCGCGGCGGCCCAGCTCGGTATCGGTGCGCCCGGCGGCAACCGGCACACCGCGAGCTGCTCGGAGTGACGGTGCACGGTCAGCGCGGTCACGGCGCGATCCCCGCGACGGGCAGCCCGGTCGTCTCGGGTAACCCGAGCGCGAGATTGAGGCACTGCACCGCGCCGCCCGCGGTGCCCTTGGTCAGGTTGTCGACGGCGGCGACGGCGACCAGCCGACCGGCGTCGACGTCGACGGCCACCTGCAGCTGCACCGAATTGGAGCCCAGCGTGGCCCCGGTGACGGGCCAGCGGCCCTGCGGCAGCAGGTGCACGAACGGTTCGCCTTTGTAGGCCTCGTCATAGGCACGCCGCAGCGCGACGTCGTCGGCGCCCGGACGCAGCGGCGCGCTGCAGCTGGCCAGGATGCCGCGGGGCATCGGGGCGAGCACCGGGGTGAACGACACCGACACCGGCTGCTCGGCGACACCGGAGAGGTTCTGCACGATCTCCGGCGTGTGCCGGTGTGCGCCGGCGACACCGTAAGCGCTGACCGAGCCCATCACCTCTGAGCCCAGCAGGTGCGGTTTCGCGGCCCGGCCCGCCCCGGAGGTACCGGTGATGGCGGTGATCACGACATCGGGCTCGACTAGGCCGGACCCTACCGCGGGGGCCAGCGCGAGGCTTGTCACCGTCGGGTAGCAGCCCGGGACCGCGATGCGCCGGGCGCCACGGAGCTTGCCGCGGTGGCCGGGCAGCTCCGGCAGCCCGTATGGCCAGGTCCCGGCGTGTTCGGAGCCGTACCACCGTTGCCATGCGGCGGCATCGGCCAGCCGGTGGTCGGCACCACAGTCCACGACGACGGTCGACTCCGGCAGCTGTGCGGCGATCGGCGCCGAGTGACTGTGCGGCAGCGCGAGGAAGACCGCGTCGTGGCCGGCGAGTTCGTCGGCCGTGGTGGCGGCCAGGACGCGCTCGGTGAGCGGGACCAGGTGCGGGTGGTGCTCGCCGAGCATGCTTCCGGCGCTGTCACCCGCGGTCAACGTACCGATCTCGACATCGGGATGGCCCAGCAGCAGCCGTAGCAACTCACCGCCCGCGTAGCCGCTCGCCCCGGCCACCGCCACCCTCGCCATCATACGGATGATTATGCACCAAACTGGAAGACCATTCAAGCCCGCCGGTTCCCAGCCGGGTCAGGAGCGGAGGGCGGCGCCGTGGGCCTGCTGAGCGGCGGCGACTGCGGCGTCGCGGGCCGTGCTGGCCTCGGCGACGGTCAGGGTGCGGTCGGGCGCCCGGAAACGCAGCGAATAGGCCAGCGAGCGCTTGCCCTCCCCGACCTGCTCACCGGTGTAGACGTCGAACAGCCGCAGGTCCTCGAGCAGCTCCCCCGCCCCGGCCAGCAGTGTCGCGGTCAACTCGGCGACCGGTAGCGCGGCATCGACGACCAGCGCGACGTCCTGCAACACCGGCGGATACGGCGACACGACCGGCGCCGGGCGATGATCGGAGACGGGCAACGCGTCGAGGTCCAGCTCCATCGCAGCGGTGCATGCCGGCAGCCCGAGTGCCTCGACGACTCCGGGATGCAGTTCGCCGGCGTGACCCACCGACCGGTCACCCGCCCACAGCTGCGCACACCGTCCGGGATGCCACGGCGGGTTGGCGGCGGCGACCACGGTCAGCTCCACGCCGGATACCCGGGCGACCGCCCGCGCAGCCTCGATGGCATCGGCCCAGGATGCGGCACGTCCCGGACCCCACCAGCCGCGGCGCTCCCACTGCCCGGCCAGCACCGCGCCGACATGCAGCGGCTGCGTCGGCAGCGCGCGCTGCAGCGCGTCGAGCGTCTCGTCGTCCGGCCGTTGCGCCACTCCGACCTCGGGCAGCGGCGGTACGTCGTCGTGGGGCAGCACCACCTGCGCGAGGCCGTATAGCGCGACATCGCGCTGGCCGCGGGCGGCGTTGCGCAGCAGCGCATCGAGCAGCCCGGGTAGCAGCGTGGTGGCCAGCCGGTCGCGCTCGGCCTCGAGCGGGTTGAGCAGCCCGACCGTGTTGCGGCGCGGATCATCGTCGTCGAGCCCCAGGGAGTTCCAGGTGATGTCGGACACGAAGGGGCTCGGCAGCACCTCGACGTAGCCCACCGCGGCGAGTGCACGCGAGACCGCACGACGGCGCCGCTGTGCCGCCGACAGCCCGCGTCCTGGCGGCGCAGGCGGGAGCTCGGAGGGGATGCGGTCGTAGCCCTCCAGCCGCAGCACCTCCTCGACGAGGTCCGAGGGCTGCGCCAGGTCGGGACGCCAGCTGGGCGGGGTCGCGACCACGGAGGTGATCCCTTCGCCGCCCGTGACCTCGATCCGGCAGCCGATCTGGGTCAGCCGGTGGACCACCGCCCCGCGCTGATGGCGCACGCCGGCGATCCGGTCGGGCAGGTCGAGCGGCATGGTCACCCGATCCGGCAACTCGGGGCGGCCGACGTCGGTGCGACCGGGTGCGATCGTGGCACCGCCGTAACGCACGAGCAGCTGCGCGGCGAACTCGGTGGCCACCGGCGGCAGCGCCGGGTCGACGCCGCGCTCGAAGCGTTTCGCCGCCTCACTGGGCAGCTTGTGCCGGCGCGCCGATCGGGCGACGGTCGGCGGGTCCCAGATCGCCGCCTCCAGCAGCAGGTCGGTGGTGGTCTCCCCTATCTCGGTGCTCGCGCCCCCCATCACCGCGCCCAGCCCGACGGGACCCGTCGCATCGGAGACCACCATGTCGTCGGGATCGAGCTCGCGATCCACGCCGTCCAGGGTTCTGAGCTTCTCCCCCTCGGCAGCGCGGCGGACGACCACGTCCCCGTCGAGCTGCGCTGCGTCGTAGACGTGCATCGGCTGGCCGAGTTCGAGCATCACGTAGTTGGTGACGTCGACGGGCAGCGAGATCGGCCGGACGCCGGCCAGTGCCAGCCGCCGCCGGACCCACCACGGGGTGGGCGCGGCAGCGTCGAGCCCGGTCACCCGCCGGGCCACGAAGCGATTGCAGCCGGTCGGGTCGGCGATGTGCACCGGCCAGCCCGCACCCTCGCTGCCGGGCACCTCGAGCTGCGCGGGGTCGCCGTAGGGCGCATCGAACGTGGCGGCCAGTTCGCGAGCGAGACCGCGCACCGAGAGGCAGTAGCCGCGGTCCGGCGTCACCGCCAGCTCGATCACCGCGTCATCGAGGCCGAGCAGTTCGGGCGCGCTCTCGCCCGGCGTCGCCTCGTCCGGGGGCAGCACCAGGATGCCGGTGTGGTCGTCGCCGAGCCCGAGCTCGTGGACCGAGCAGATCATCCCGTCGGAGGTCCGGCCGTAGGCCTCACGTGCCGAGATCGCGAAGTCACCGGGCAGCACCGCGCCGGGCCGGGCCACCACGACGAGGTCTTCGACGGCGAAGTTGGTCGCGCCGCAGACGATGCCGACCGGCTCCAGCTCCCCGATGTCGACCCGGCAGTAGCGGATCGGCTTGTTGACCTCGGTCAGCTCCTCGATCTCGAGCACCCGGCCGATCAGCAGCGGGCCGGTCACCGGCCCGAGCCGGTGGACGGCCTCGACCTCGAGGCCGATGCGCACGAAGGCCTCGGCCAGCTCGTCGGGGCCGGGAGCGTCGGCGCCCTCGGGCAGTGCGACGTGCTCGGACAGCCACGAGACGGGAACTCGCACTGTTTCAGGCCTCCGTTCCAAAGGCGCGGGTGAAGCGGACATCACCCTCGACCATGTCGCGCATGTCTGCGATACCGTTGCGGAACATCAGGGTGCGCTCGACACCCATGCCGAATGCGAACCCCGAGTAGCGGCCGGTGTCGATGCCGCAGGCGCGCAGTACGTTGGGGTTGACCATGCCGCAACCGCCCCACTCGACCCAGCCGGCCCCACCTCGCTTCTCAGGGAACCAGACGTCGACCTCGGCGGACGGCTCGGTGAACGGGAAGAACGAGGGTCGCAGCCGGGTGCCCGACGTCTCCCCGAACATCGCACGGGCGAACGCGTCCAGCGTGCCCTTGAGGTGCGCCATGGTGATGCCCTCGTCCACCGCCAGCCCCTCGACCTGGTGGAAAACCGGGGTATGAGTGGCATCGAGCTCGTCGGTGCGAAACGTCCGTCCCGGGCAGACGACGAACACCGGCAGCTCCCGCTCGAGCAGGGTGCGGACCTGCACCGGGGAGGTGTGGGTGCGCAGCACCTGCCCGGACCCTTCCGGCGCGACGTAGAAGCTGTCCTGCATGGTCCGCGCCGGGTGGTCCTTGCCGAAGTTCAGCGCGTCGAAGTTGAACCATTCGGCCTCGACCTCTGGACCCTCGGCGACCTCGTAGCCCATGCCGACGAACACGTCGGCGATCCGCTCACCGAGAGTGGTGATCGGGTGGCGCGCGCCGGCCGGGATGCGGTCGGCGGGCAGCGTGACATCCACGGCCTCCTCACGCAGCACCCTGGTGTCACGCTCGCCCTGCAGCACGGCGCGACGGCGGTCGTAGTGTGCCTGCACCTCCGCGCGGCTCTCGTTGAGCCGCTTACCGGCATCGGCCCGAGCCTGCGGGGGCAGCGCGCCGATCTCGCGGCGGGCGGTCAGCAACGGGGAACGGTCACCGAGGTGCGCCGATTTCGCGGCGGCGAGCGCCTCGAGGTCGGAGGCCTGCGCGAAGGCTGCCTGGGCCTCCACGACGGCACGGGCGAGCGTCTCGGGTGCCAGCGTCGCGACCTGTTTCGGGTCGTAGGCGTCGTTCGGTCCGGACATCTGCAGAAGAGCTCCTGGCCTGCGCTGGTACAGCCCGCCGCACGCCGCCATGCCAACGCGGCCTGCCGTGATGGACTGCTGTCGTCACCGCCGATCCTAGGCGATCGGGTCTTTCGCAGCTCGGCGACGGTGGGCACGTGCACTGCTGTAGAGGCACACCGCTGCCGCAGTGGCCAGGTTGAGGCTCTCCGCCCGGCCGTGCAGCGGCACGGCGACGACGGCGTCGACGACGTCGCTGCCGGAGAGCAGTTCCGGCGCCAGCCCGTGCGCCTCGCTGCCGAACAGCCACGCCGTGGGCCGGTCGAGCACACCGGCGTCGGCGACGTCGTCGAGGTCTGCACCAGTGGCACCGTCGGCCGCGAGCACCTGCAGCCCCGCGCCTCGGCAGATACGAACGGCGTCGCGGACCTCGTGCACGACGGCCAGCGGCAGGTGGAACACGCTGCCCGTCGAGGCGCGGACACACTTGCCGTTGTGCGGGTCGACCGCCTGCCCGGCCAGCAGCACCGCACCCGCACCGGCAGCGTCGGCGACCCGGATCACCGTCCCCGCGTTGCCGGGGTCGGCCACCCCGGCCAGCACGACGATGAGGCGGGTGCCGGCCACCGCCCGCTGCGCCGGCACCGGCAGCGCGCGGCACACAGCGACGAGGCCCTGCGGTGTGGTCGTCGCCGACAACCCCGCGGCCGCAGCCTCGGTGACCCGTGAGATCCGGGCGCCCGCGTCGGCGGCGGCCGCCACCAGCTCCGGGTGTCGGGCCGCCGCACGGTCGGTGACGAAGAGCTCGTGCAGTCCGCCGCGGTGCCCAGCTGAACCGGTCGCCCAACCGACGGCCTCGCCGACGGCCTGCGACCCCTCGGCCAGGAAACGCCCTGCGCGCTCACGGCCCTGCCTGCGCAGCAGCGCCCGAGCCGCGGCGACCCGGGGGGTCCGCTCGGTGAACGGTCCCGCCCCGGGGCCCACCGGACCTGTCGCACGGTGCGGCTGCGGCACGAAGCTGGGTCTCAGTACGGCTCAGGCTGCGTCAAGCGGCACTGCCGTCCTTCGCAGCGGCCGCGCCACGGCTCTTGGGCAAGCTGGCCCGGGACAGGTCCACCAGCACGGTGAATGCCGTCGGGTCGGAGACGGCCAGCTCGGCGAGGTTCTTGCGGTCCACCTCGACGTCCGCGGCACGCAAGCCCTGGATGAACCGGTTGTAGGTCATCCCGTTCTGCCGCGCGCCCGCGTTGATGCGGGTGATCCACAGTTGCCGGAAGTCGCCCTTGCGCGCCCTGCGGTCGCGGTAGGCGTACTGCATCGAGTGGAGCAACTGCTCCTTCGCCTTGCGGTACAGGCGGGAGCGCTGGCCGCGGTAGCCGCTCGCGGCCTCCATCGTGCTGCGGCGCTTCTTATGGGCGTTGACCGCCCGCTTCACGCGTGCCACTGGTTCGTCCTGTCGATCTCGGGGGCGGAAGCACCGCCCGGGGTGTGCTCGGGAGCGAGTGGGGTCAGCGGCCCAGCAGCTTGCGCAGCCGCTTGCTGTCCTGCGGGGCCACGTCGGTGTTACCCGCCAGTCGGCGGGTCACCCTGGAGGACTTCTTCTCCAGCAGGTGGCGCCTACCCGCCCGCTCCCGCATCGTCTTGCCGCTACCGGTGATCTTCACTCGCTTCGCGACACCCTTGTGGGTCTTGTTCTTCGGCATGTTCCATCCTCGTTCTGCCACCAGCCGCGGCGGCGGCTCCGTCATACCTATGTCACACGACCCCGGCGGCGGCGCACCGGGCTCACTCGACCTGCTCCCCGGATCGCTCGGCCTTGCCCGCCTTCTGCCGGTTACTGCGGTGCGGGGCCAGCACCATCGTCATGTTACGGCCGTCCTGCTTCGCGGTGGTCTCCACGAAGCCCAGCTCGGACACGTCCTCGGACAGTCGCTGCAGCAGGCGGAATCCCAGCTCTGGGCGGGACTGTTCCCGCCCGCGGAACATGATCGTCACCTTGACCTTGTGTCCCGCTGTGAGGAACCGCGACACATGACCCCGCTTGGTCTCGTAGTCGTGCGCGTCGATCTTCGGGCGGAGCTTCTGCTCCTTGATCACGGTCAGCTGCTGGTTGCGGCGGGACTCACGGGCCTTCTGCGCGCTCTCGTACTTGTACTTGCCGTAGTCCATGAGCTTGCAGACGGGCGGACGGGCCTGCGCAGCCACTTCGACCAGGTCGAGGT
Organism: Pseudonocardiaceae bacterium; assembly: GCA_009377865.1. GTDB lineage: Bacteria > Actinomycetota > Actinomycetes > Mycobacteriales > Pseudonocardiaceae > WHSY01. The sequence goes on from WHTH01000047.1 coordinate 17,371, forward strand.
CCGCTTCCTCGGCCAGTCGCAGGGCGTCTTCGATCCGGACGATGCCGACCTGTTCACCGTTGGGTCCGACTAGCCGGACCTCGGAAACGCGGATGCGATCATTGATGCGCGTCTCGGCGCTGATGGGGCCTCCTCGGGTCGTGGTATGAGGGCGGTATTCGACAACACGGCGCAACCTCGGCCGGTGGTACCCCAGCCCACTACCAGGCCCTCGGATGCGAGAAGCCCCGCCGCCCGGTTGGCGCGCGGGGCCCACATCCGACCGATCTACGCCGTCCTGAGACGGCATAACACCGGAAACCCTGGCGGGATTCCGGGACCGGACCCGGCTACCTGGCACGACAGCGCGGGTGGGAGCGGGGCTCCACTTGAGACGACCCCTGCCGCAACAGGGGCTGGTCGCAGCTCGAATCCTACCAGCCCGGTTGGTGCACCGAACCGATCCGGGTCACTCGACCGGGCGCCAGGGCCGGGGCGGCAACACCGGAAGGTCGCTGGGGCGCACTGCCCACCACCACGCCGACGACGGACGGGTGCACATCAAGGCCAGCACCCCGCCGCTGACGGGCGCGAGCGACCGCTCCTCCGAGGTCGCCTGCTGCACCAGCCACGCCACCGTGACCAGCACGAGCAGTGCCACCAATGCCGCCGTGATCCGGCGACGCGAGTTCACCTACCCGTCCTCTCCGGTCTCTGACCGGTGGCCGACCCGCTCCGACACCGCATCCACCACGCGGTCGATCAGCTTCGCCACCGCCCAGCACGCCGGCAGCAGCACCAGCATCAGCAGCGCCACCTGTATCGCCAGCGGGAGCTGGGTGAGCCACAGCTCCACCCCGTCCCACCAGCGAACGACGACATGCCGGCCGTCGGACAGCGCGTCGAGCATCCCCGCAGGGTAGCCGCCCGCGCTGTGACGGCAGGCTGCTGGCACTACGTTGGCAGCCATGTTCGCCGTCTACGCCGACCGCCCCGAAGCCGACGACCCGCTGGCCGCCCTGACGGTGGGCGAGCGCCCCGACCCCGAGGTGCCCGAGGGCTACGTGCCGGTGACGGTCCGGGCCGCGAGCCTGAACATGCACGACGTGTTCACGCTGCGGGGGGTGGGCATCAAGCCCGACCAGTTCCCGATGGTGCTGGGCTGCGACGGCGCGGGGACGTTGCCGGACGGTTCCGAGGTGGTGATCCACTCGGTGGTCACCTCGCCCGGTTGGGTCGGCGACGAGACGCTGGACCCGAAGCGCACGCTGCTGACCGAGAAGTTGCAGGGCACCTTCGCCGACACCGTCGTCGTGCCCGAGCGCAACGTGCTGCCCAAACCCGCCGCGCTGTCCTTCCCGGAGGCGGCGTGCATGGGGACGGCCTGGCTGACCGCCTACCGGATGCTGTTCGTGAAGTCGGGCCTGCGGCCGGGCCAGACGATGCTCGTGCAGGGTGCCTCGGGTGGGGTGTCCACCGCGCTCGTCACCCTTGGGCGGGCTGCTGGCATGCGGGTCTGGGCCACCGGGCGCACCGAGTCGAAGCGGGAGCTTGCCCGCTCGCTCGGTGCGCACGAGGCATTCGAGTCCGGGGCGCGGCTGCCGGAGCGTGTCGATGCCGTCTTCGATACGGTCGGCAAGGCCACCTGGGCGCACACCATGAAGTCGCTGAAGCCGGGCGGCATCGTCGTCTGCTCCGGCGCCACCTCCGGTGACGCGGACGCCGCGCAGCTGCAGCGGCTGTTCTTTCTGCAGCTACGGGTGGTGGGATCCACCATGGGCACCCGCGATGAGCTCGCCGACCTGCTGAGCTTCCTGGACATGAGCGGGATCCGGCCGCAGATCGGCACCGAGCTGGCGATGAGTGACGCGCAGCAGGCGTTCCGGACGATGCTCGACGGCCAGACCGCCGGCAAGGTCGTGCTCACCCGTTGAGAGCTCACTTCTTCCCCGGCTTGGATTTGTCGGACTGGGTCGTGTCGCCCGTCGCATCGGTGGACAGCGCGGCGACGAACGCCTCCTGCGGAACCTCGACACGGCCGACCATCTTCATCCGGCGCTTGCCTTCCTTCTGGCGCTCCAGCAGCTTGCGCTTGCGGGTGATGTCGCCGCCGTAGCACTTGGCCAGCACGTCCTTGCGCATCGCGCGGATGGTCTCGCGGGCGATGATGCGTGACCCGATAGCGGCCTGGATCGGCACCTCGTACTGCTGGCGCGGGATGAGCTCACGCAGCCGCGTCGCCATTTTCGTGCCGTAGGCATAGGCCACATCGCGGTGCACGATCGCGGAGAAGGCGTCGACCGCCTCGCCCTGCAGCAGGATGTCGACCTTGACCAGGTTCGCGGTCTGAGTGCCCGCCTCCTCGTAGTCCATCGAGGCGTAGCCACGGGTGCGCGACTTCAGCGCGTCGAAGAAGTCGAACACGATCTCGGCCATCGGCATCAGGTAGCGCAGCTCCACCCGCGACTCCGACAGGTAGTCCATGCCCTGCATGTCACCCCGGCGGCCCTCGCAGAGCTCCATGATCGGGCCGATGAACTCCGCCGGCGCGATGACCGTGCACTTGACCACCGGCTCGTGCACCGTGGAGATCTTCCCGTCGGGCCAGTCCGACGGGTTGGTGACATCGAACTCGGTGCCGTCGTCGAGCTTCACCCGGAAGACCACGTTGGGCGCGGTCGAGATCAGATCGAGGTCGGACTCCCGCTCCAGCCTGTCACGGGTGATCTCGAGGTGCAGCAGGCCGAGGAAGCCACAGCGGAACCCGAAGCCCAGCGCCGCCGAGTTCTCCGGCTCGTAGGTCAGCGCCGCGTCGTTGAGCTGCAGCTTGTCCAACGCCTCGCGCAGGTTGGGGTAGTCCGAGCCGTCCATCGGGAAGAGCCCGGCGAAGACCATCGGCCTCGGGTAGCGCTGACCGACCAGCGGTTCGGTGGCGCCACGTTTCTCGCTGGTGATGGTGTCGCCGACCCGGGACTGCCGGACGTCCTTGACACCGGTCATCAGGTACCCGACCTCTCCGACGCCCAGCCCGTCGCACGGCTTCGGTTCCGGCGAGATGATGCCGACCTCGAGCAGCTCGTGGGTGGCGCCGGTCGACATCATCCGGATCCGCTCGCGTGGGTGGATCCGGCCGTCGACCACCCGGATATAGGTGACCACGCCGCGGTAGGTGTCGTAGACCGAATCGAAGATCATGGCGCGGGCAGCGGCGTCGGCATCCCCGACCGGCGAGGGCACCTGGCGGACGACCTCGTCGAGCAGCTCCGACACACCGTCGCCGGTCTTGGCCGACACCCGCAGCACCTCGGACGGCTCGCAACCGATGATGTGCGCGAGCTCCGCTGCATAGCGCTCCGGATCGGCCGCCGGCAGGTCGATCTTGTTGAGCACCGGGATGATCGCCAGGTCCTTGTCCAGCGCCAGGTACAGGTTCGCCAGCGTCTGCGCCTCGATACCCTGCGCGGAATCGACCAGCAGGATCGCGCCCTCGCACGCCTCCAGCGCGCGTGACACCTCGTAGGTGAAATCGACGTGGCCGGGGGTGTCGATCAGGTGCAGCACGTGCTCCTGCCCGTCGACCGTCCACGGTAGCCGCACGTTCTGCGCCTTGATCGTGATGCCGCGCTCACGCTCGATGTCCATCCGATCCAGGTACTGCGCCCGGTACTCCCGGTCACCGAGCACGCCGGTGAACTGCAGCATCCGGTCGGCCAGTGTCGACTTACCGTGGTCGATATGAGCGATGATGCAGAAGTTACGGATGCGCTCCGGCGGTGTGAACGTCCGGTCGGCGTACGTCGTCACTGATGTCTTCCTCGCGGGGCGGTGTCGCCCGGGTCGGGTCGGCCACCATCGTCCCATGCCAGCAGGTGCCGTACCGATCGGTGCTGCGCCGGCACCCCTTGCAGGACCCGCTCCGCCCCTCGGCTGGGTCGTCATTTCATCGCTGCGCTCCTGGCCATTCTGGTTGCAGCAGTGAGTACAGGAGGGAGTCGCGCCACGCGCCGTTCGTGAAAACGTGGTCGCGTAGTCGGCCCTCCGGGGTGAAGCCCAACCGCTGGACTACGGTGATCGATGCCGGGTTGTCAGGTCCGATGGCGGCGGTGACGCGGCGGAGGTCGAGCCGTTCGAACGCGAACGCGAGCATGGTCCGTGTCGCGTCGGTGGCGTAGCCGTTGCCCCAGTGATCGGCGGCGATTGCATAGCCAAGCTTGGCGGCCTTGACGCCGGTCAGACCGAGTCGGACGAATCCGACGAGCGAGTCATACCCGGGTAGCGTGACCGCAAGATAGTACTCTGAGCGCGGCAGAGCGCGTGCACGCGTGATCACCCCGTCGATCAGCTCGCGTGCTTGTTCGCGATCACGCGAATCGAACGAGAGAAACCGTGTCACTCGGTCATCTCCCACAACGGCGAGCGAGTCGTCGACGTCCTCGGTGCGGAACTCCCGGAGGCCGACTCTCTTCCCACGCAAGGCGATACGCAAGTCGGCGTCGGCTTCAGGATCTGTCGTCATCGCCGCAACGCGAGTGGCTGGGAGGTAAAGCTAAACGCAGCTTCGGCGAGGTCGTTGGCTGTTCGTCCGCCCGACTCGATACTTGCTAGCTGGCCTTGCACACGTCCGACTGAGACAATGATTCCGTGGATCCGTTGTGCAGGCGGAAGCTCCAGCACGGGCGTCACTGCGTCGACTGCTCCTTCGACCTCACCTCGGACGAGGCGGGAGACGGCCAACGCGCAGCGTGTTCCGGCTTCGTCACTGAACGAGCGGTCCTCAACCGGTGCGTGGTCGTAGGCGTCGAGAGCTTCGATAGCCAGTAGCTCGGTGTGCTCCGCTTCTTCCCGCCCGCCCCATGCCAACGAGTCGGCCGCGTAATAGAGCTGCTTCGGACGCTTGAAGGTGCAGAGTCCACCGAGGTCATCGAGTTCATCGGGGCGCACGTGTTCGCGTGCCTCGGTTGCGCGCTCTATGGCGGCGTTCGATTCGTCGACCTGGCCAAGTGCGGCGTACACACGTGCCTCACTTGCTGCCAGCCATACCCCGGCGCTGTTTTGGCTGCGTGTGGCAGCATCGGAGCCCCGGAGTGCGTACCGCACGGAATCGTCCAACCGTCCAGACCAGTAGGCGATGAGGGATTGCAGTCCTCGGGTCCACGCCCTGAGCCCGTCATGCCCTGCGTTGTCGGCGCACGTGTAGGCCGCGCGCGCCTGCGTCATCGCGTCATGGGGCGCCCCGAGGTCATGTGACGCCTTGGCCATGAGTCCCGACGCGACCCCCGCCAAGAGATAGAGGTCCCGAGTCTGCTCCGGGCGTTGACGGCCCTCTAGAAGCCCAAACGCTCGGTCTTGGGTGTCTCCCATATCGCCCAGCAACCGTTCGAGCGGCTCCTGCTGGTATGCAACGGTCAACCGGCGAACGTCATCCGCTAGCTGGTCCAACGTCTCAGCGCCCACGTTTGTTGCCTCCGCTCTGCTCAAGAAGTCGCGTGCACGCTCCGCGCTCATGGCGATCACCTGGCCTTGCCAGTCATCGCGCGCATGCCCCCGCTGGGCCGCGTCAGCGTCGAATCGACGACCTGGTAGCACAACGCCGGTGCCGTACGGGGGGCCGAACAGGCGTGCCACCGGTTCACCGAACAGGCGTTCCAGCGTCGCTTGCGCATGCGGGTAGGGAAGGCTCTTCAGCCCACCGTCAAGCCAGCGGTATGCCTGGCGCTCCGACAATCCAGCCTGAGCCAGCTCCGCGTACTGCTTGCGGAAGGCGTCCAACGTCATGTGGCGCTGCCTGAGCACCTGCTCAAGGCGCGTACGCGGTGGCGCCGCCTCCACCATGCACGACCTCCGGTAGCTCGTCGCCGACAAACCCAGCCTAATCCGCAGGTACCGATCAAGCGACCGTTCACCGTAGATGGCAGCGGACGGCAACAGAAGTCAGCGCCCGTGACATACCGAGGTCAGGCGGTCACCACGGACTCTTGAGCCATGCCAGTACAGCATGAGAAACGGAGTCCTCGCGCGGCTGCCCCACCCCTGAAGACGGTGCCCCGACCGGACCTCCTCACCCCGGGTCCGGTCGGGCACCTACTCCCGATCGCGACAAGGTGAGAAGCCCGATGACACCGCAGCCTCGATGCGGTGACCGACCGGTATCGAGGTACTTGACATGGGGCTGAGCGTGCATCAGACGAGCCGACACCTGCTCCGTGAGGTGATACGCGGCGTCCTACTGACCGCCATAGAGTCCGGGAGTGGCGGTGACGGTGGGATTGGCTCGGTGCAGTGCCGGGCCAGCGCTGCGTTGTATGCGCTACTCAGCGACCACCCGATCGACCGGCGGGGCCGCTGCCGCTGCTGTCGCGGCCCACGCCTGCTTCTCGGACCCGGGCGGCGCCGCGTGTGCCGGGTGCTGGTGGCGGCGCGCTTCTATCTGCACCAGCCCGACGACGTGCTGCTAAGCCATCTCACCAGCGAGTTGGACGAGCCCACCCCCCGACGCGCCCGACCTCGCCGCGCACCACCCGACGACCAAGCGCGCCGCCCGAGCAGCGACAGGCCGCTGGTGGCCACCGGAGACGTCACATGGCAGACGTGACCGGCGACGGGTCGATCCGGTGGGCGTCGGCGCCGCCGACTGACCGCGCGCACACCCTGACCGAGGACGCCACCGAGGTGATCGGCGGGGTGATCGGGTGCGGGCACCGGATACCTGATGCGGCGGACGCCAGGCCGGTGGTGTTGGTGCGCTACCGGCCCGACGTGACCGGACAGGCGTCGCGGACGGTGCACGTGGTGCCCCATCCCGGCGCGGTGGCCCCTGCGGCGGCCGTCAGCGCGTTGTGCGGTGCGCTGCTGGTCTGCGAGCAGATCGAGACCGTCACCCCTGGGCAGGGCATGCCCTGCACCATGTGCCTGCTGCTGCGTAGCAGCACAACGCAACCATCCCAGCGCTGCCCGCCGAACCCCTCGCAGAGGGCGGCAACGGCACGCCACCCGCGCCACTGACGGCGGCTGTGGGCTACCGGGCCTGGGGCTGGCCGGTGACACTGCGCCGCGACCAGGTGACGCTGGACCTGGACCGCCAGGTAGTGCCACTGCTCATCCCCACCGACCTGACCACCGACGTCACAGCGATCTTGGCCGCCCGGCGCTGCCCCGCGCCGATACTGGCCCACCCGGACGTGTCCGAGCATCGGGTGCTGCTGGCCGGGGAGCCGTTCGACGCGGCGCTGCCCTGGCCACCCGGCGTGGCCCAGGTCACCGGCACCCTGCCGATACCGCCGACGGTGACCCCACGCGGGCCGGTCACCTGGATAGAACCGCCGCAGCCCGACGCGCTGCGACTGTGCCGCGAAATCGACCTGTTCGCCGCCGTGCGCACCACGCTGCGCGACCCGCCACAGGAGAGCTGAGGCCGGGCACCCCACATCGTGGAAGGAGTCGGGTGGCCCGGCTGGGAACGCGCACGTCCCCGGTACCGGATGGTATCGGGGCCGTCGTGCCGACGGGCTCCGGGCGGACAGCGACAGTACGCGTGTGATGAACGAGGACAATGATCTTTTCGGCTGGTCGCGCCGGGTGACGCCCGCGGAGTCGTCGACGCCTACTGCCGGGCGGTCGCTCACGCGCAGCGGGTGCGGGCCGCGCTGGCCTCGGCCGGGCTGGACCCCCGACACGGTGCTGATCGTGCCGAGCCTGACCGAAGCCTGCGAGCCAATGGTCTACCTGACCACCGTCACCAGCGCCGCCGAGCGCCGCCTTGCCCACATCCTCGGCGGTGGCGCCGCGCCGCCACCGCGCGGGCCGGGCGGCCGCAGCGCGGCGTGATCCGATCACCGTTGGCAGTCAGTGTGAGACGGTGGGGTATTCTCAGTAGTGTGAACCGTGGGGTGGTCGAGCCAGATCGTGTGTTGTCCGTTGTCGGATGGTGAGGCCGAATCGCTCGCGGGCGGGTTGGCCGAGCTGGTGCCATTGTTGGTGTGCGGTTTCGATTCGATCCCAGAGTCGGCTGGGTCCGCCTTGCCAGATGGTGTGGGTGCCGTCTGTACCAGTGGTGTGGCATAACCATGAGCCATCGCCTCGGGCGATCCACGGCTCGGCGGGGTCGCCGTTGTCCGGGACCAACCCGAGGTGATCCCATCCGCCGCCGGCAACGGTGAGTGCGGCGAAGAACTCGAACGGGCTAGCTTCGTCGGTGAGCGCATCGGATGACAGCATGGTGTGTCGCTGGTTGCCTTGCCCGTCTTCGACGGTGCGAAACGCCCGGTCGGCCGCATCGTGCCGGTGGTGTGTGCGGACTGCCATGAAACGGCCGAAATCCGGCAGGAAATGGCCATGTGCAGTGGTGTTATGTTCCACGGTCAGCGAACCCACAATTGATTACATACTTGTGACCTCCGGCTTTGCTTGTGTGAGGCAGCGAGCGGGCGCCCTGAGATCCCATCCCCACAGACGCACCCACAGCCCCGCCCGCCCGTGTCATCCGGGCGGGGCTGCGTCGCGGGGGAACGCGCGGGCGCTGCGTTTGAGCGTCGCTCAGAGGTGTGACCGCAAGACGTAGAGAAAGTCCTCACATGTCGTCCGGCTCCGGCATGTCCTCGGCGCGGAGGGCTGGTAACTTGGGGCCCTCCTGCTGTTTCCGTGGGGCAGGCCCCCGGCCTGCCCGCAACGCTGCCCGGAGGGGCCGTGGAGGCTCGCAGGTCCAGGGTGGCGCGTGCGCCATCGCGTAGCGACGCCGAAGGCGCCCTTGACCTGGGAGGGACGGCCCCGCAGGCTGCGCGGCACCCCCGGAGACACCCACGGAAACGACACAAGAGCCTAACTCGGCGTGCAGAAGTAAAGGCACGGTGGTTTTTAGCAGTTGACTAGCTCGGGACGCTGGTTGAGTAGTTGAGCTTGGGTCGAGACGAAAGCGTTGTACGCATCATGTGCGTCTGGATTGAACAGCGCGAGTGTGCAGCAGTTCTGGAAGGCGAGGCGTACACCATAGTGCCGCTCGATGACTGAGCGCATGGCGTCGCTTGCGACCAGTCGCAGTAGCTCTCCTTGGGCGTCGTCGTTGGGCGGTACCGCCTGGCTGTTAGCGAATCCGATGCCGGGTTTCTGTTGTAGTTCGCCTACGAGCCCGTTGACGACCGACCAGGCATACGGCAGTGACTCGCGGATGCACTCGATGAACTCCTCATCGGAGACGCGACCCTCTTGCGCTCGAAGCTGTAGTTCTGGTGAGACGGCGAGAGACATTTGAATGCGATCCTTCCGATTTGGCCACAGTGACCAACTACGTCGATCGACAGAGTGTCAGAGTTGTGCCGCCACTTCAAGCTAGGAGTAACGTGCGCATGTGGCAATGACAACGACGCTCGGTAACCACAGCTAGGCCGATGAGCTGTCCTCAGATGGTAGAGGGTCAACGATCGTGGCGTACTCGATGTCGTAGTGGTGCGAGTCAAGGAGAATGTCTGCTGTCTCCAGGACGCGCTCACCGTGATAGGTGAACCGGCTGATGATCACGAGCGGAGTACCAGGGCGCAGGTGCAGAGCGTCGGTCTCTGATGGGCGTGGCATCCGACAGCGCACACGTTCGACGACGGCGGTAGGCCGGAGGCCGATGGCAGTGAAGCGCTCGATAAGACCCGCTCCCATGTAAGGACCTTCCTCGGGTCGCTCGATCACGGTCCCACGAGTGATCGACAGCGGCTCGTAGGAGTGGACCACCATCATGGGGTCGTCGTTGGCATAGGACATGTAGTCGGTACGCATCACGTTGACGCCGGTCGCGCAACGCAGACGGTGCGCGATCTCGGGCTCGGCTTGGTCGGGGTACGTGCGGTGACTGTAGCGGGGGATGCGTTCTGCTTCTATAGCTTCTTCGGCGAAGGGGGCTCCGGGGTCTGAGCGGTAGTGCAGCGCCGGGCGTCGGATGAGTGGCTGGTACCGGCGCACGAAGGCGCCGCCGCCCTGTACCCGGTCGATCAGTCCCTCGCCTTCGAGGATGTCGAGTGCTCGTCGCACGACGATGCGGGAGGCACTGAACGTCTCGGTGAGCTGCTCCTGCGTAGGCAGGCGATCACCCCACCCGAGCTCGCCGTTTGATGATCTGATCACGCAGCGCAGTCGCGATGCGCTCGTACATGTGGTCTGCCACAGCTTCCTCTCTACTCAGGCGCCGGTCGGTGATCACAACGGACCTTAGGCGCAGCTTGCATCAAAGTTGGCATGCCATTTGACATATTGGCATACCAACTATCCCTTGTCGCTCACACCGCACCACGGCGACGCAGCCGCCCGGCACCGCCTCCCGGCCGGGGCGGGCACCCCGGAACCACAACGGGAAGGAGATGACCGGCTATGGACTTCGCCGGACTGGCCACGCTGGCCGTGCTGCTGGCCTACTTCCTGGGGTTGGCCGTGACCATGCTCGTGTGTTTCCGACCGCGCCCGCGACGGTGCGATGAGTGCTTACGGCGCTTCCACGGCCGCCACCGGCCGGGGCAGACGCGATGACCGCCGTGACCGATCCGGCAGAGCCCGGATCGTCAGACGCGAAACCTCCCGATCGACCCCGATCCGGGCACCCGGGTCGTCCTGGGCGGCAGCCGGCACGGAGTGGTCATGCCCTACGACCGGCACCTGGTCGCGCGGCGCACGTTCCCGGGTGAGATTCGACGACAACCAACAGTGGCGAGTGATGATGGCCGAAGACGTCACCCTCGAACAGCCGCCGAACGGGGCTCGCGGTGCACATGGTGAATAGTCGCGTTTGCTGCCGATGTCAGCAGTGGTTCACAGAGCCGGGCGATGGTGCTGGTCGCCGTGCCTTTCTCGGACGCCGGGCCGGGCGGTCCCGCCAGCTATGCGTGCCTGCCGTGCGCGCGGAGCTACGCGACGTCGTCACTTTCGCCCGCGTGGATCGGCGAGGAGATCGCCAGGACGCAGGCGCGGCAAGCGACGGGCGACAGCCCGCCTTGATTCCCGGCCGGTCGTCGGTCGAGCAACCTCCCCCCGCTGCTGTGCTCCCGGCGACCGGTCGGCCCGACGACCTGACCAACCACGGACGGAGACCGGAATGAGCATCGCAGCGGTGCCGCTAGAGACCGTTCCGGCAGCAAGGTCCGGCTCGGAGGCCGACTGTGGGGCGCGAATTGACGCGGCATGGCGAGCTCCGGTCGACGGCGACGGGAGTACGAGTATTGACTGACGACATGATCTTTCGGCTGGTCGCGCCGGGTGACGCCCGCCGCGTGGTCGACACCTACTGCCGGGCCGTGGCTCACGCGCAGCGGGTGCGGGCCGCGTTGGTCTCAGCCGGGCTGGATGCCGACATGGTGCTAATCGTGCCGAGCCTGACCGAAGCCTGTGAGCCGGTGGTCTACCTGACCACTGTCACCGGCACCGCCGAGACTCGTCTCGCCCATATCCTCGGCGGCGGCGCCGGGCCACCCCCGGATGACCCGGGTGGCGATCATCGCGCGGCCTGACCAGGATCGGACACTGTGCTGGAATCCGTGCGGCACCGATCAGGGTGCAGGTTGGGTTGGGGCAGGCGCGGTGAGGGTGACGTGTTGACCTTCGGGGGTGATGGTGATGCGCCACTGGTCGGCTCCGGGGCTGCCGTGTTCGCGCCACCAGTGGTAGGCGGTTTCGATTTCGTCCCACAGGTTACGTGGTCCGGCTTGATGGATGGGGTAGGTCGTCGTGTCGGGCTGGTGGCGCAGGTTCGCCCAGGAAGGCTGAGCTTGGCCCCGTAGCACGGACACCTGATGTGCGGTGGCCTCGGCCACCAGGAAGGATGTCTCGGTGCCTGCACCACACCCACCTGAGTTCCGTCAGCGTGCCGTTGAGTTGGCTCGCGCTGGCCACACATCGATCGCA
>WHTH01000096.1 GCA_009377865.1 Pseudonocardiaceae bacterium
AACGACAAGCAGGCCCGCAATGACGCGCACATGTGGGCCGAGATGACCAGCACGCTCAAGCGTGCCGGCATGGACGGCAGGACTGCCGAGCGCGTCGCTCGCCAACTGGTCGCCGTCGTGCGTCGAGAGGGCACTGCCCGGCGCACCTGGGCGCCAGGTGACCGGTTGCCGGGTCCGCCGCCCCGGTGGGTGGCCGATCTCGACGGAGCAGTGTGGGAGCACCAGGACGACACAGGCCACGGCTTACCGCATGTCCGAGGTCGATCAGCTCACCTACGCCGACAGCACTCAGAACCTTGAGGGCGTACGGCCGTGATCCTACCTTCTCGACTCCGAGGGACCACTGACCGAGATGGAGTGACCTGGTGAGCGGCCGGCTCGACTGGCGAAACCCGAGGTCAGCCATATCCGCCCGATTTTCCGCCAGTACTACGGGGACCCCCCGTCGGCCCGCTGGCAGGCATCCACGACCGGATGCCCCTCGTCTTGCCCGAGGACCGCTGGGACGCCTGGCTTGACCCCGAACGCACCGACCCCACCGCGCTGCTGATGCCCGACGAGGAGCTGCTCGCCGAGCTCGAGCTCCGCCCCGTCGGCCGCGCGGTCGGCAACGTCCGCAACAACTCACCCGAGCTCGTCACCCGCGTCGGCGTCGACGCGTAGCTGACCCGTACGATCGTCGCCCGGCCGCTGCGCCGGGAGGTGGACCGTTGGGACCGCCGCGTCCGCTACCGTGCACGCAGCGTGCGCGACTGACGGCTCGGGCCGGGGCCCGACCCGTTCGCCTAAGCTGGTTGCGGAGCCCCCCGGTAGCCCAACTGGCAGAGGCAGAGTCCTTAAAAGGTTCCCAGGTGTGGGTTCGACTCCCACCGGGGGGGCACAGACAGCCTCGTGCGGTGGACGGTGAGCCCGGGCATCATCGTGGGATGGAACTGCATCAGCTGCGGTACGTGGTCGAGGTCGCGAACGCGGGCAGCTTCACCCGGGCGGCGGACGCGCTTTACCTCGCCCAGCCGTCCCTGTCGGTGCAGGTGCGCAAGCTGGAGACTGAGCTCGGCGCGCGGCTGTTCGAGCGGCTCGGCCGGCGGGTGGCGCTCACCTCCGCGGGTGAGGAGTTCATCCCGCACGCCCAGCGGGCGCTGTTCGAGGTGGAGCAGGCCAGGCAGCGCGTGGAGGAGGTGCTCGGCCTGCGCCGCGGGCGGGTCGCCGTGGGGGTGCTGCCCAGCGTGGGCGCCAGGATCCTGCCTGGCGTGCTCGCGGCGTTCCGCGCCGACCGGCCCGGCGTCGAGGTCAGTATCGTCGAGCACGATGTGCCGTGGGAGTTCGAACGGATGGTGCACGCTGGCGAGCTCGACCTCGCGGTGACGAGGGCGCCGTGCGGGCGTTGCGACCTGCGTACCGCGACGCTGGTGAAGGAGCCGATGGTGGCGCTGCTGCCGCCCGGTCACCCGCTCGGCGGACGCGCCACGGTGAGCCTGGCCGACCTCGCCGGCGAGGACTTCGTCACGATGCGTTCCGGGTATGGGCTACGCGACCTGATGGTCGACGTCTGCCGCCGGGCCGGGTTCGACCCGCGGATCGCGGTCGAGACCGGGCAGCTGTCGATCGTCCTCGGCATGGTCGGCGCCGGTGTCGGCGTGTCGGTGCTGCCGCAGCTCGCTGCGGGCGACGACGTGACCCGCCCACGACTGGTGGAGGAGTACGCGCACCGGGAGCTCGTGGTGGTCTGGCGCTCCGGGCCGCCGCTCGCGCAGCCCGCACAGGCATTCCGCGACCACCTGCTCGGAGACGGCGGTCACGGGGCGGCGCCCGCCTCGGCGAGATAGCCGCGCAGCGCGGCCTCGTCGCTCGGCGTCACGGTGATCCTGCCGTGCCGCGCCGCCCCACCCCGGGGAATGGTGGCGTCGATGCCCATCTTGGCCGTGCTGTTGTCTTCGCCGGCGGACGGGTCGAGGCTGCTGCCCCGCGCGTTCGGGACGACGAGCAGGTCGCGGTCGGCCTGCATCCGGGTCGCCACGGCCCACTCGACCTCCTCGTCGCGGAAGACGTCGACGTCGTCGTCGACGACGGTCACCAGCTTGACCAGCGGGACGGCGCGAAACGTGGCCATGGAGGCGGTGACGGCGTCGCCCTGCCGCGGCGAGCGCAGGCCGACGACGGCGTGCATCCGGCATGACCCGCCCTCGGTGAGCCGTACCGCCGCGACGTTCGGCAGCGCGCGGCGCAGCGCCGCGAGTAGCCGCGCCTCGCGGGGGATCCCGCCGACCAGGAAGTGCTCGCGGCCGCCGGAGAGGATCGTCTGCCCCACGGCGTCGTCGCGGTGCCAGCCGGCCTCGACGTCGAGTACCGGTGCCGGCCCGCCGGGACCGTACGTGCGCGGGTACTCCCCGAACGGTCCTTCGGGGGCGCGCTCGCCGGGACGGAACCGGCATTCGAGCAGGATCTGCGCGTCGGCCGGGACGGGGACGGGGAGGTGCGCGGGTCGCACGACGGGCAGCGGTTCGGCCCGCAGTGCGCTCGCGACCTCGAAGTCGTCGATCGTGGCGTCGGCGGGCGACTGGCTGGCCATAGTCAGCAGCGGGTCGACACCGATGACGATCGCGACCTGCAATGCCTGCTCCCGGCGCTCGGCGCTGTCCAGGATCCGGCGCAGCCGCCCGGGCAGGACCAGCGCCCGCAGCTCCCGGCCGCCGGCGACGAGCAGCCGGTTAATCGAGAGGTTCACTCTGTCCGACTCGGGGTCCTTGGCGACGACGAGTCCCGACGTGATGTAGCGGCCGGCGTCCTCGTCGTGCTGGAGCGTGAGCGGCAGCGCGTGCAGCGGCTCGTCGGCGGCCAGGCGGTGGGCGAGGATCGGCGCGTCGTCGGCGGCCACCGTACGACAGGGCCGCGTGGCGCCGAGCACGGCGCCGAACCGTTCGGCCGTCTCGGCGACGGGACATCCCACCGCCAGGGCGAGGTGCTCCCTGTGGTGCACGGTGTTGCCGACGAGCGGGAACGGCGAGTCGTCGACGTCGGTGAACCACACCGCGCGGTTGCCGTCACAGTGCTCGAGGACGGCGGCGACGTCGCGCTCCGGGCTGATCCGCGTGGTGACGGTGCCGAGCTCGCCGCGCTCGTCGAGCAGCGCGGTCCAGCCGCGCAGGTCCTGGCGGTCCGGCCAGCCCGTCATCGCGGCGTCCCGGCTGGGTCCGGCTCGTCCGGGAGACTGAAGTGCATGTGCTTGAGCTCGGTAAACTCCTCGATCCCCTCGACACCGCGGGTACGGCCGATACCGGAGTCCTTGTAGCCGCCGCTCGGCATCTCCGGGTACGAGCGGTTGTGACCGTTCACCCAGACCGTGCCGGCTTGCAGCGCGCCACCGATGCGCAGTGCCCGGTCCACTGAGCCGGTCCACACCGATGCGGTCAGGCCGTACGGTGTCGCGTTGGCCAGCCGCACCGCGTCGGGGTCGGAGTCGAACGGCTCGACGGTGAGCACCGGGCCGAAGATGTCCTCCTGCACCGTCGGCGACCCGACATCGACGTCGGTGACGACGGCGGGGGTGAGGAACCAGCCGCTGGTGCCCTCCGGCTGGGTCCGCTCACCGCCGACGACGACCGTCGCGTCTGCGCGCGCAACGTCCAGGTGACCGCTGACCTTGTCGAACTGCGCCTGGGAGATCAGCGGGCCGAGCTGCGTGCTCTCCTCGGCCGGGTGCCCGACCCGTAGCTGCGGCGCCCGCTCCTTCAGCCGGTCCAGCACGTCGGCGTAGGCGGACCGCTCGACCAGCAGCCTGGTGCACGCCATGCACATCTGGCCGGCGGTGATAACCGAGCCGGCCAGCGACGCGTCGGTGGCGGCCTCGACGTCGCCGTCGGCGAAGACGATCGACGCGCCCTTGCCGCCGAGCTCGAGCAGGGACCGCTTGAGGCCGCGGGCGGCGGCGACACCGATCTCCCTGCCGACGGTGGTCGAGCCGGTGAACGCGACCGCGCGGACCGACGGGTGCGCGATCGCCGCTTGCGCCACCGACGCGCCGCCGACGAGCAGCTGCAGCAGGTCCTTCGGCACGCCGGCCTCCGCGCCGAGGTCGAGCACGCGCCGGGTGACCAGGGTCGTCTGCGGCGCGGGCTTGACGAGCGCGGCCACGCCGGCAGCGAGCGCGGGAGCGAGGTCGCGGAGGAGGAGCAGCACTGGCCAGTTCCACGGCACGATGAAGACGACCACGCCGACCGGCTCCCGGACGAGGTGCGCCTGTGCGCCGTCGGGCAGCGCGCCGGCCCGGCCGCCGACGTACCGCGCCATCCCCGCGTTGTAGGCGAGCGCGTCGGCGCTCGCAGCCACCTCGGCGCGGGCCTCGGTGACCGGCTTGCCGGTCTCACCGACGAGCGACCCGACCAGCTCGTCGGTGTGCGCGCGCAGCAGGTCGGCCCAGGCACGCAGCGTCGTCGCGCGCCCGCGGGTGTCCCGCCGCCAGCCCTCACCGAGCGCGCGCTCGGCGAGGCGTGCCGCGTCGTCCACCTGGGACACCGTGTTCGCCGCGATCTCGCCGAGCGGCTCGCCCGTCGTCGGGTCGACCGGACGGACGACGGTGGGCTCGGTGTCAGCGCTCATCGACGGCACCTCACGTGAACACCCCTCCGCCGTCGACGACGATGGTCTGGCCGGTCAGGAACGCGCTGGCCGGCGAGCACAGCCACAGGACGGTCCCGACCAGGTCCTGCGGCTGCATCTCCCGCGCCATGGCGCGGGTGCCGGCGACCATCGCGATGTAGTCGGGATCGTTGATCGCGCGGGTGGCGTCGTCGCTCACCAGGCCGGGCGCCACGGCATTGACGGTGATGCCGTGCCCACCGAGCTCCCGCGCGGCGGCTTTGGTCAGGCCTTCGACCGCGGCCTTGGACGCGACGTAGTGCGCGAAGCCGGGTGCGCCGTTGCGGGCCACCACCGACGAGATCGTCACGATGCTGCCGCCGCCGCGTTCAGCCATGACCGGCGCGACGGCGCGGATCGTCTGCCACGTGCCGCGGACGTTGACCGCGAGCACGCGGTCCCAGTCCTCCGGCCGGAGGTCGAGCCGCTGCCGCTTGGCGCCGAGCGCGCCGTAGAGTGCCGCGTTGCACACCACGGCGTCGATGCCGCCGAACTCCTCGGTCGCCACCTGCACCATCGCGTCCAGGCTCTCGTCGACGGTGATGTCGGTCGGTGCGAAGACGGCGCGGCCGGGTCCGGCCGCGTCGGCGGTGGCCACTACCTGCTCCGCTGGCGCTCTGGCCGTCTCCAGGTCCGCGACCACTACCTGGTGACCGGCGGCGGTGAGTGCCGCGACGTACGTCGCCCCGATGCCGGTACCGCCGCCGGTCACCACGACGACCCGATCGGCGACGGCTGGCTGTTCCACGCTCATCGTCGGAGCCTCCTGACGCTTCCCACTCCCGGGATTCAACTCGGCAACCAACCCGGAGTACGACGGGATGGGAGCTAGTCGAGGCATAGGCAACGGCTATGATAGCTTGTTGAACTGGGCGTATAGCGGATGACTATCGGTGCGTTAGGAAGGTGTGCGTGGTTCGCACCGGCGACGACGAAGCACCATTCGAGCGACGGGCCGACGAGCAGTCCCGCCAGCCACGACGGAGGTCAGCATGCCGCGCGGATCGGTGTCGGACGGGCAACCCCGGATCCAGGAGGACGAGGTCGTCGACACCAGCGACGTCAACGAGACCCTCGACGAGGTGGCGACCCGGCTGTGGCGGCGCGGGGTCCGCTCCGGCACCTGGGACCCGGCGCGGATCGACTTCACCGTCGACCGGCAGCACTACGCCGACCTCGGCGAGAACCTCCGCCTCTACCTCGAGGCGTTCGCCGCCGCGTTCTTCCAAGCCGAGGAGAACGTCGCCAAGGTGTTCGGGCCCTGGGTGATGGCCGCGCCGACGTTCACCCAGCAGGCGTTCCTCAGCTCCCAACTGTTCGAGGAGTTCAAGCACGCCGACTTCTTCGAGCTCGCGTTCCGCGACCTGTTCGGCCGCCAGCCGCGCCGGGCGCTCGTCAACCCCGTGCACGACTCCCTCGCCGACAAGGGCGACCGGCTGCTCGAGCTGCTGGAGACCGAAGGCGTCGAGCGGGAGCTCGCCTGGGTCGAGGCGGTGGCGCACTACCAGGGCGTCATCGAGGGGGTCCAGGCCAACGCCGGGTACCAGATCTTCCGCCGGGTGTTCGCCGACAAGCAGCTGCTGCCCGGGCTGGCCGAAGGCTACGCCAACATTCAGCGCGACGAGGGCAGGCACGTGGGCTACGGCATCGCCGTCCTGCGACACTACGCGGCCAAGGACCCGCGCCTCGCGACCCGGATCCGCGAGGTGTTCGAGGAGTTCCTGCCGCTGATCCAGCAGCGCTACGGGCAGTCCATCGTCGTCGACGGGAAGACGGTGGAGCCGCCGCCGGAAGAGGACGGCCCTGCACAGCTGATGAAGCTGTACGAGCGCCGGATGCGCGACATCTTCGGGCGTGCGATCGCGACCGCCTCGACCTCGCACTGAGGAGGACACCATCAACGACGATGCTCGGCCCGCCCCGGCTACAGGTGGCACCATGAACCGCCGTCGCTACGTCTTCGCGTCGGTGGCCTCGGTGGCCGGCTTCGCGTTCGACCTGTTCGATCTGTTCATCCTGCTGTACCTGGCGAGCACGCTCGGGCCGTTGTTCTTCCCCTCGGCGAGCCCGACGCTCTCGCTCGCCGCGGTGTACGCGTCGTTCGCGGTCAGCCTGCTGATGCGCCCGGCCGGATCGGTTGTCTTCGGTCCGCTGAACGACCGGTTCGGCCGCAGGCGGATGATGCGGCTGACTGTACTCGGCGTCGGCGTCTCCACGGCGCTGATGGGCGCGGTCCCTACCTACGAGGCGTCGGGGCTGTTCGGTCCGCTCATCTTCATCCTGCTGCGGCTGGTGCAGGGGCTCTTCGTCGGCGGCGTCGTCGCGTCCACACACACGCTGGCCACCGAGACCGTGCCCGAGCGCTGGCGCGGTCTCGTCTCCGGCCTGATCACCGGTGGCGGCGCCGGCGTCGGCGCCGTGCTCGCGTCGCTGACCTTCCTGATCCTGTCCTACGTCTTCCCCGGCGACTCGTTCGACGCCTGGGGCTGGCGCGTCATGTTCTTCACCGGTCTGCTCGGCGCGGGGATCAGCTTCCTGATCCTGCACAAGGTCGAGGAGTCGCCGATGTGGCAGGAGCAGATCGCGAAGAAGGGCGCGAAGCCGGCGCCGGTGCGCCTGCTCTTCCGGGCGCCGCATCTCCGGATCACGCTGGCGAGCGTGCTCGTCGGTTCCGCGCTCGGCGCCAGCTACTACCTGACGTCCGGCTACCTGCCGACGTTCTTCGCGGAGATCAACGAGCTGCCCGGCAGCTCGGCCGGCCGGTTGCTGATTTGGGTCAACCTCATCGTGGTGCCGGCGACACTGCTCACGGGTCACCTCAGCCAGTCGATCGGCCGCCGCCGCGTGTTCCTCATCTTCGGTGGCGCGAACATCGTGATGCTGCCGCTGCTGTACTGGCTGATGGCCGGCCGCGGGCCCGGTGACGAGCTGCAGATCCTGCTGCTCGGGCTCGTGCTCGCCTTCTTCGGCAACGCCGTGTACGGTCCGGCGCTCGTCTACTTCAACGAGCGCTACCCGACCGAGATGAGGGCCACGGGGACGGCGATCTGCTGGAACTTCGGCTTCGCCATCGGCGGCACGATGACGACATTCGTGAGCCTGACCAGCCCGACGATCGCCGACATCCCGTCCCGGCTGATGGTGTTCCTGGCCGTCTGGTCGGTGGTGCTCGTCGTCGCTGTGGTGCTCAGCCGGGAGACCCGTGGCACGCTGGCGGACAGGTCGGTCGAGAGGACGTAGCCAGCCCGTACGCCGAGGGATCTGGCCGCGCTTGGGCTTGGGTACCGCGGTTACGTCACGTGAGGTATGCCTCTACCTCGCGGATGCGGGCGTAGTCGTGGTTGACGGAGTCCAGCGCGACGATCCGCACCTTCGTTGCCGTGACCGGTGCGAACGTCGACGAGCGCGACGCCGCCGTGTTGTTCCTGACCTTCGCCACCGTTTTCCATGCGCCGGAGGGCGTCTGGACGCGTACCTCCCAGTCGGTCATCCCTACGGTGGCGTGGGTGTCAGCACCACCTTGTTCGTCCGCGCCGGCTCGGGGAGGGCCACGGTGTAGTGGTCAGGGAACTCGCCGCGCCCGGCCGAGCTCCACGCCGACGTGGACCAGGTGCGGTCGCCGCGATCCTCGATGAGGACTGCGAACTGGGCATGCCGCTGGCCGACGGGCGGTGGGCCTGGATCCCGGCGCTGCTCGATGGACGGGTCTTCACCCACCGCCTGAGCGCGCTGGAGGCCGAGTTTGACATGACCGCGTTCGGCCCCGATCTGGCGCCGTTGGCGATGCTGACCGAGAGCCAGACCTACCAGCGGCTCACCGATGGCTCACCGCTGGCGGACGTGTCGCCGTTCCGCGACGGCGATGTGCTGGCCGGGCGTGGTGTGCCCGCGATCGCGGTCGGCGACGGCGGGGTGTTGCTGTTCGAGCCGGGGCGGTTGGCCGCCCTGGGCGTCGGCGCCGGTGATCTGGTGGGGCTGCGCGTGACCGCGGACGGGTTCGAGCTCGCCGCTGTCGAAGCGCTGAGGACGTGCGAGGTCGGCGCACCGTTGGCTGCCCTGCTCGAGGAGCGTCCTGACCAACCCGAGATGCTCGACGTTGCCGTGTGGACAGTGTGCGCCGCCGCCGACGGCCTGTTCCAGCGTGACGCGGGCCGGCAGGGGAGGGTGTATCGGCGGAACCAGAAACGGACAAACACGCCTGATACATGATATAAGGTCTATTATCGGACATCAGTTTCGGATGAGCTGGACCCTTGATTCCGCTAGGTCACGGCTCAGTCACTACCGAATGATGGGTATTGCCCATTTGCCCACACCTGCCTACGGTGGACAGCGAAAGGCATGGCAGGACGCGTGTGGACACGATGGGAGGGTTTCCGATGACCACACTCGACGGATTCCGCCCTGTTACCGAGGTCGTCGCGGACGACCGCGCCCGTGTGCCCATGGGTCGCGCTGGCGTGCACCAGAACGACCGCTACGCCGTCTCCGTCAACGACGAAGGCTCCGTGCTGCTCGTTCCACTCGCGAGCATCCCCAGGCGGGAGATGCTGGTCTGGGAGAACGACGAGCTCCGGGCTTCGCTGTTCCGCGGCCTGGCCGAGGCAGCAGAGGGCAAGGCGCGGCGCCTGGATTGGGTTACCGCCGACGTTGACCTTGACGCCGACGTCGACGAGGACGAGTGACTGCGCCGCCGTACGTCCTGCTCTACACACCTGAGGCCGAGGACGTTCTGCAGCAGTTGGCGAACAAGCCGCAGTACGCGACGAAACTCAAGAAGGTCCGCAAGGCGCTCCGGTTCCTCGAGCAAATCGGCCCGCAGTACCCAGGACTGCACTCGCACGAGTACGTGTCGGTGCCTGCCCCGGACGGCGGCAAGCTGTGGGAGTCCTACGTGGAGAACAAGACTCCCTCAGCTTGGCGCATCTGGTGGTTCTACGGCCCTCCCGTCGAT
>WHTH01000093.1 GCA_009377865.1 Pseudonocardiaceae bacterium
AGTGATCGCCAATGTGATCACGAAGCTGTGGATGTTCGTGCTGCGGCTGTCGCACTCGGGTAAGGCGGTGCACCTGGCCTATGCCAACCAGGCGCAGGAGTCGTTTTTGGACGGCCATGTCCGGGCGTTCGCCATCCTCGGCGGGATTACCAAAGGATGGGACCGGGTGTGACCTGCGCTTCGGCGTCGGAACGCTGGTGGTCGAAGCTGGTTTTACTCTACCGGACCGGTAGTTGGCCGCTGATCGTAGGAGTCGACCGCGGCATCGTGGGGGTTCGAGTCGGTGGGGGGACATGACCACTACGTACACGGCCTGCACCAGCAGGTTCGCCTGTCTGCGGGCTAGCGATTCGTCGTCCCGAAGCAATCGATCCGGTTCGTTGACGAGGCATCTTGGCAGGCCGAGGATGCTCCATACCCATGATCGTCTAGGGGATGGTGTCAGGTTACGGGTTGTACTCAGTTGATCTTCTAGTCAGGTGATCATCTGTCCGGATGGGATCCGGAGCCGCCGGGCCCCGTAGTACGAGGTGGATCGACAACTCCCTAATGGCCCCACCGTTCCGTGGTCGCTGCGTAGCGGATCCGTGGTCATAGCGTTGCTGTCTGAGGATGCCGTGGAGGTTCGATACCGAAGGGACTCGACCACGGCCTCTCTATCCTCACGGCGCTGACCTGCAGCTTCATCGGTAGCAGAGGTCGCTCAACTCGACCAAGGGCCCTCAGTGGCACCGATCGGCCGCGCGGAGGCGTGCGGGTGTCGACGCCGTCTCTGATCGAGACGCACTCCTGTGCGCCTCCCGCTCGTCGTTCACAGGACGTCCGCCCGGCGCGCCCGGCCGCGTCGCTGGCCCCTTCCGCCGGCGGACCGCCGCACAGTGTGGGGAGGGGTTGCAGGGAGGACCAGCGTGTTCCGAGGACTGTTCATCGGCATCGATCGCTACGTCGCGCCGATCACCCGACTGTCGTGCGCCAGGTCCGACGCCGTCGCGCTGGGTTGCCTCTTCGAGGATGCCGGAGGCGCCGAGGTGACGTTCCTGCTCGACGCGGAGGCGACGGCAGAGGGGATCCGGACGGCCTTGGAACGGCTCAAGGTGGGTGCCGGCGTCGACGACCTTGTCGTGGTCACGTTCTCGGGGCACGGGACGGAGGACCACCAGCTGGTACCCGTCGATGCAGGACCTGACCTCGACAACTGTGTGGGGCTGGACGAGCTCGCCAAACACCTCGACGAGATCCTGGCTGCGCAGCTGATCGTCGTGCTCGACTGCTGCTTCTCCGGCGGGTTCGGCGGGGCCCGCGTCTTCGCGCCGACATCAGCACGCAGCCCCGTCGAGGATCGCGGCACGCTCGTCGAACTCTCGCGTGGGGACGGTCGGGTCGTGCTCGCCGCCTCGGGTGCGGGTGAGCCGGCGCTGGAGACGATGCGTTTCGGGCACGGGCTCTTCAGCTACCACCTGCTCGAGGCGCTTCAGGGATTCGGACACTTCACGACGGCGGCGCGGCTGCCGTTTTACGAGCTGCTCGGGCACGTGACCACGGCGGTCGTCGACTCCGCTCGGCTCCTGAGCTGCGTGCAGACTCCCGCCTGTACGGCTCGATCGACGGCGCGCCGACGCTGCCGCGGCTGACGCCGGGGCCGAGCTACGCTAGGGCGTTTCCGCAGCGGGTCCGCCCGCCTGCCACTGCCGAGTGGGACTCGATGGTGCCCTACGGAATCGGTGTGGACGTCCTCGATCGCTGGAAGTCCGCGATGCCGGCAGGGCTCAACGAGCTGCAGCTTCACGCGATCAACGAGCACGGTCTGCTCGAGGGGAAGTCGTTGGTCGTCGCGGCACCCACCTCGTCGGGCAAGACGATGATCGGTGAGTTGGCGGCGGTGCGCGAGGCCGGGGTCGGTGGGCGCGCGGTCGTACTACTTCCGCTGCGGGCACTGGTGAACGACAAGTACGCCTACCTCACCGATCTCGACGGCGAGCATCTCGAGGTCGTGCGCGCGACGGGCGAGCACTCCGATCAGGTCGGATCGATCTATCAAGGGCAGTACGACGTCGCACTCCTGACCTACGAGAAGTTCCTCAACATCATCACGGCTGATCCCTGGGTGCTGCGCGGCATCTCCCTGGTGGTCGTCGACGAGGCACAGAACATCTCGGACTCCACCCGGGGCGCGAACCTGGAACTGCTGTTGACGCTCCTCCGCGCCGGGCACTCCCGTGGCGGTGCGCCGCAGATCGTGGCCCTCTCGGCCGTCATCGGCGACACCAACGGTCTGGAGCGCTGGCTCGACGCCTCGCTGCTCAGAACGGACACCCGGCCGGTCCCGCTCCGGGAGAGCATCGTCGACGGGGCCGGCACTGCCACGCACCTGATGCCGGATGGATCGATCGCCGAGGATCCCGACTTCGTCCTCCCGGACCGCTGGGTGGGCGGGCAGGGCAGCAAGCAGATCGTCCTTCCTCTGGTGCGGCGCCTGGTCGGCGAGGGCAAGAAGGTGATCGTCTTTCGCTCGACCAAGGGCAAGACCATCGGAACCGCGACATACCTCGCCGCTGCGTTGGGTCTGCCGCCCGCGCGGTCGGCTCTCGACGCGCTGCCCGACCGGGACCTCTCCACGTCGTCCGCCACCCTCCGAGCTGCGCTGAACGGTGGCGTCGGTGTGCACAACGCCGACCTCGCAGCCGAGGAGCGCTCCGTCCTCGAGACCCGATTCCGGGACCCGCAGTCCGACATCGCGGTCGTGGTCGCCACGACGACCCTCGCGATGGGCGTCAACACCCCGGCCGAGGCTGTGGTGATCGCCGGTCTGACCCATCCCGCCGGATCGGGGGACTACTCGGTCGCCGAGTACAAGAACATGGTCGGTCGGGCCGGACGCCTGGGCATCACCGAAGCGGGTGAGTCCTACGTCGTCGCGACCGGGCAGCCACGGCCGTCGGCGGCGTGGAACCGGTACATCACCGGCCAACCCGAGCCCGTCACCTCGCACTTCCTCGACGCCGCCACGGATCCGCAGACGCTCATCCTGCGGTGCCTCGTCGCCTTGCAGGGCTCGGTGCAGGCCGACGAGTTGATCGACCTGCTGGAGAACAGCTTCGCCGTCTGGCAACGGATGGACGCAGGAGGCAACGGGTGGGACCGCACGACCCTGGAGCGGGACCTCGAAGCGCTGCTGGACGCCGACCTGCTGGACCGTGAGCCGGACGGCGCACTCACTGTGACCGAGCTCGGCCGGTTCGCCGGCGAGTCGGGCCTGGAGGTCCGCTCCGTCACGCGGGTTTCCTCGCTCCTGCGGTTCGCCCCGGCGCTGATGTCCGTCGCGGATCTCGTTGTCATCGCGCAGGTCACGGTCGAGCTGGACGGCGTCCACCTGCCGGTGGCAGGGAGGGCACGAGCCGAGCACCAGCGCTGGCCGATGACGCTGCAACGTGCCGGCGCCGCCGGTTCCCTCGTGCAGCGCCTCCACGTTGGTGGTGGTGTTGTGGTGGCCAGGCAGAAGAGGGCAGCCGCGGCGCTCCTCTTCGCCAGCGCCACCCCCATGGACGCCATCGAGCGCGAGATCACCCGACATCTTTGGGGCCGAGCGGCGTCCGGTCCCGTGCGCGCCGTCGCCGGACGTACGCGCGACGTTCTGGACGCCGTTATCGGCATCTGCCGGGTGCGTGGTCTCGGTGTCCAGGACGAGCAGGCTGTCGACCAACTCGCTGTCCGCCTGGAGATCGGTCTGCCGGACGCCATCGCCGGGTTAGCAGACGTCATCGGAAGGAACCTGACGAGGGGCGAGTACCTCGATCTCCTGGCCGCGGGAGTTGCGTCTCCCGACGAGGTGATGGACCTGCCCGTGGAACAACTCGCCGAGATCCTGTCGCCCGCAACTGCTCGCGCCCTTCTGCGACTGCTCGATGAGCGGGAGGTGGTCGTCAGTGATGTGTGAGACGGTGAGGGTCCAGACGCCGCCCGTTGACCGCGGAGCCCCAGCCGGTCGGGACGCCGCAGCCGACGAGCGCGGCGACGTCGAGCGATCCAACGCCGGTATCGCACACATGGGAGCCGGCCGGGGCCGCGCTCAACCACCTGACGAGATCTCTCGTGGTCGAATGGGCCCGTTTCGGGATCCAGGTCAACGCGCTGGGTTCGCAGTACCTCACCCAGGGAGTGATCGACATGAACGGCGAGGGGATCATGACCTTGCTGCGCGGCTCGACCCCCGCCGGTCGTACGGCACATCTCGACGAGGTCGTAGCCTGGGGTGTGATCCTCGCCGGTCCGCTGAGCGACTACGTCACCGGCGCCAAGATCCCGCTCGACGGCGGCAACCACGTCGGGCCCGGGATCGCGTTCCGCGACAGCCCGATCCTGCCTGAGACCTCGTAGGACGGTCGTCGTCAAGGACGGCTGCCCGGCCCGACGGTGCAGATGCAGATGCCGCTCGACCAGCCGGGGCGTGTAGCCCAACCCGCTCAGTGTCTCCGCCATGCCCGGCGCCCACGGCGCCAAGTGTTCTCGTTCGTGCCGCGCTGCCACGGCGAGTGCGGGTCGGCGAAGTAGACGGCGATGCCGGTGTCGACCTTGAACTGCGCGTGAGCGGACAGCTCCTTGCCACGGTCCCAGGTCAGCGACCGCAGCAGTTCGGCGGGCATCGTGGTCATCGTCGTGGTGAGGGCGTCCTTCATCGCGATGGCCCCGTAGCCGCCCAGAGCGGGCCCGTTCTTGACCGGCGCGATGGTGCCGTAGCCCTCGAGTCGGGGAAGGTGCACGAGCAGTGTGTAGCGGCTGCTGCGCTCTACGACGGTGCCGATCGCGGACCGGTTCAATCCGATGATGAGGTCGCCCTCCCAGTGACCGGGGACCGCCCGGTCCTCGGCATCGGCGGGCCGTTCGCTGAACACGACGTCGGCGGTGACGTGGCCTTGCGGCTTGTTCCGCGACCGTTCCCGCGGTTTGCGCAGCGCGCGACCGGTGCGCAGGCAGGCCACCAGCTCACGCTTGAGCGCGCCGCGTCCCTGGATGTAGAGCGCCTGGTAGATCGCCTCGTGGCTGATGCGCATGTCGACATCGTCGGGGAAGTCGAGGACCAGCCGCCGGGAGATCTGCTCCGGACTCCAGGCCGTGGCCCAGCGCCGATCGGCGCGGTGCGGCTTGTTCAGCCCCTTCCAGGTCGTTGGCGGGCCGGCCACGACGGTCCCATCAGGAACGCTGCAGGCCCTGGTGGAGGTGATCGCGGCGGAGGTGAACGTGGTGCGGGTGCGGGTGCGGGTGCGGGTGCAGCGGCTGTGGCCCGCGCGCTGCTCACCCTGACCCCGTTCGTCGACTCCGACACCTTGACCGGGGCCGATCGCCGCACCTACCGCGCCTACGCCAAAGCCCAGCGCTACAAGGACTTTGAGAACATCAGCGTCGAATTCACCCCACCGCCCGAACCCGCGAGCGAGAACGAACCCGCCGAACGGTTCGCCGGGGGTGCAGGTCGGCAAACGGTCGGGGGTGGTCGTGGTTCAGGTGTGGTCGAGCCGGGGGTAGACAATGTCCTGGATGAGGAGCAGCAGTGCCGCGGCGACCGGGATGGCGACCAGCGCGCCGATGATCCCGAGCAGGGCCGGGCCGAGTAGCACCGCGAGGACGGTCAGCAGCGCCGGGACCTTCACCACCCGACCGATGATCTTCGACACCAGCAGGTAGTCCTCGACCAGGCGGTAGACGACGAAGAACCCGGCGGTGCCCAGCGCGACCAGCGGTGACACGGTCAGCGCGACCACGACCCCGGCCACCGTGGACCCGACCACCGGGATCAGATCCAGCAACGCCACGAGCAGCCCCTACAGCACCGCGAACGGATCAGCAGCAACACGGTCGTGGCGGTGCCGGCGATGACCGAGATGAGCAGGTTGCCCAGTGCGTGGGCGCCGACCCGGGGCCATGATTTCGTCGCCCATCAAGGTGGTGGGCTGGACCTCAGCTGGCCGGGCGGGCGAGAGCGGTGGCGGTGGCCCGGAACCTGGCCTCGAGTTCTGGCGAGGACACCTGGCCAGCGCGCTGGCAATGTCGGATCTCGACCAGCAGATCGCGTAGCGCGTCGGTCAGGTGACCGGGTTCGGTAGCTGCGATCGCGGCGTCGGCGAGCGCGGTATCAGCCTGGTCGATCGCGGCGTCCACCGCGGCCGTTCCGGCGCTGTCGCGGAGGTGATCGAGGGCCTGCCCGACCAACTCGAGCGTTGAGGCGGTCGTCCTGGCGGAGAAGTCCGGCCAGGGTCTCCGCCCGGTCGAGGCGGTATCGGACCGTTGCCGGTAGGGCTTGCCGGTGGCGAGCACTTTGCCCCCGCGGCGCCCTCGCCACGGCGGACGACGAGCCGGCTGGAGATCGCCTTGCGGTGGCCGCGGCACGCCCGCATTCGCAGGACGTCGTCCTCGTCGGCGAGCAGGATGCAGGCAGCAAGTGAAGATCTGCCGGCGCCGGGCGGAGTCCGTACTGATCCCGGCAACTTCCGTGGTGTGAGCCATTCGGCCACGGATTCCGGGGGGTGACCAATCGGCGGAGACTTGGTCTCCCGGGCGCGCATGTCTCGGCAGGGCGCCCGGTCAGCGCGCCTTCAGCCAGAAACTGAGCGCAACCAGCGAAGGGAATGTTGATGGCGGGACTGCAGGCAGGGGTCGCGATCGTGACCGGGGGGCGCTCTGGTATCGGGCTCGCCACCGTCGAGCTGCTGCGGAAGGACGGGTTCCGCGTGGTCAGCCTGGACGTCGAAGCGGGCTACCCCGGGTCCGCCGAGCCGGAGCGGCTCGAGCTGACGGTCGACGTCGCCGACGAGGCCCAGGCGGCGCTGGCCGCGGCCATGACGATCGAGGCGTTCGGGACGGTGGACGTGCTGGTGAACAACGCCGGGATCGGCGGTGGGCCGGCTGCAGGGATCTGCCACGAGACCTCGCTTGAGGCATGGGAACGCGTCCTCGGGGTCAACGCGCGGGGTCCGTTCCTGTGCAGCCGCGCCGTCCTCCCGACGATGATGGAGCAGAGGTCGGGCCGCATCGTCACGGTGGCCTCCCTCGCTTCGCTGCAGGCCATGCCGGGGCGGTTCGCCTACACGGCCTCAAAGGGGGCGGCACTCCAGCTCACCAGGTCGATCGCGGCGGACTACGGGAAGTACGGGATCCGGGCCAACGCGGTCTGCCCGGGCTTCACCAGGACGCCGCTGGTCGCCGCGAGGCTGGACGAGGGCACCTGGGACCTCGGCGACAGCATCCCGCTGGGCCGCGTCGGTGAGCCGGACGAGATCGCCAACGCGATCCTGCTCCTCGCGACGGGCCGGCTCGACTACATGTCGGGAGCGGCGCTGGTCATCGACGGCGGCATGACCGCCGCATTCTGAGCCGGCCGTCAACGACCTAGCGCGGAGGACCCACATGGAGGGCATCACCAGCGAGGAGACGGACTTCGTCCGTGCCGTGCACGTCTGGGTGGAGAAGGAGGTCCGCCCAGTCGTACGGGAGCTGGAACACGCCAACACGTACCCCGGCGATCTCATCGACGCCATGAAGGACATGGGGATCTTCGGGCTCGCGGTTCCGGAGGCGTACGGCGGGCTCCCGGTGAGCACGACCTGCTACTCCCTGATCACCGAGGAACTGGCCCGCGGCTGGATGAGCCTGTCGGGTGCCATGGGCGGGCACAGTGTCGTATGCAAGCTCATCGGGGAGTTCGGCACGCGGGCCCAGCGCGACGCATATCTGCCGCGCCTGGCGACCGGCGAGCTCCGCGCGACGATGGCCCTGACAGAGCCCGGCGGTGGGTCGGATCTGCAGGCGTTGCGCACGCATGCCAGGCGCACGGACGTCGGATACGTCGTCAACGGCTCCAAGACCTGGATCACCAACGCGCGGCGGAGCGGGCTGCTCGCCCTGTTGGTCAAGACGGACCCGAGCGCCTCGCCGGCGCATCGTGGGATCAGCATCCTGCTGGCCGAGCAAGGCCCGGGCATGGAGGTGTCCCGGGACCTGCCCAAGCTCGGTTACAAGGGGGTCGAGAGCTGTGAGGTGCGGCTTGATGACTACCGCGCACCCGCGGACTCCGTCCTCGGTGGAGTGGAGGGCGTGGGCTTCGCCCAGATGATGAAGGGCCTGGAGATCGGGCGGATCCAGGTCGCGTCGCGGGCGCTTGGCGTGGGTCGCGCGGCGTTCGAGGAGGCGCTCAAGTACGCACAGGAACGCGAGACGTTCGGCAAGCCGATCTGGAAGCATCAGTCCATCGGCAACTACCTCGCCGACATGGCCACCTCGCTGACAGCCGCCCGGCAGCTCGTCCACTTCGCCGCCCGCAAGTTCGACGCCGGCGAACGTGCGGACATGGAGGCCGGCATGGCCAAGCTCTTCGCCTCGGAGACCGCGTTGCAGATCGCGACCAGCGCCCTTCGCATTCACGGCGGGTATGGGTACTCGACGGAGTTCGACGTCGAGCGCTACTTCCGCGACGCGCCGCTGATGATCGTCGGCGAGGGCACCAACGAGATCCAGCGCAACGTCATCGTCTCCCAGCTCATCAGCCGCGGCGGGATGGACTGACGTAGCGTCACCAAGCCTGCGCGTGGGACATCATGACGGGGCGTCAGGTTCCTATCGATAGGCGTCGCGCTGCTGGGCGCAGGCGAACAGGCTAGCTACTTCGACCTGAAATAGGCCGAGGGCCCGGCCGGGAGCCCGCCATGACCGGCGCCGCGTGTTGTTGATCTCTGTCGTTCGGCGGATCAGGCGGCGAGGGCTGCGATCTTGACCAGGTTGTGGGCCAGGACCCCGTGTCCGGTCCAGATCCGGGCCCCGTCAAGGTCGTCGAGGCGCGTGCGGTCCCACCCGTACTGCCGTTTGAGGGTGCTGATCCGGGCCTCGCTGCCGGTGCGCCACTTGACCGTTCTGCGGAACGCCCGTCGGTGCTCAAGGTCGCGGCGGGCTTTGCCCGGTCTGCCCTTGCGCGGGATCACCACGGTGCGGACACCGAGGTCGTGCAGGTCGTTCTCGACCCGGGCTTCGCCGTGTAGCCGCGGTCGGCGGTGACCGTGCGCGGCCGTCGCCGCGTGCGGCGCGTGACCCGCTCGATGGCCGGGACGAGTTGCGGTGCGTCGGGCGGGGCACCGCGTTCGACGGTGTGATCGAGCACGACACCGTCGTCGTTGTCGACGACCTGGGCCTTGTAGCCGAACTCGACCGGCCGACCGAGGCGGCCCTTCGCGATCGGACGGGCGTCCCCGTCGTGCAGGCTCACCAGGCGGGTCGCGCTTGCCGGCATGGTCCCCGCGAGCCGGTCACGGGTCTGCGCGGCGACCCGCCGCGTCGCGGTCAGCAGCCCGGTCAGGTCGTTCACCGCTCGACACAGCCGCCCGCGGCGCCGTCCCGCGGCCGCGTCCGCACCACCCGCCGCGGCGAGTTGCTCGGCCTTGAGCTGGGCGCGACGCAGCGCGCGGCGGGCGTTGCCCAGCAGGCCTCGGCCTCGGCCGCGGCCCGTTCGGCCAACCCGGCCAGTTCCCCGGTGATCCGCCGCACCGCCGCCTGGGCCTCGTCGCGGGTCTGCGCAGCGCGCAACCGCAACTTCGCCGCGATCGACCGCGCCCGGGTCCCGGCCGAGCGGCTGCGGTCACGGACCGTCGTGCGGGTGGCCCCGCCGGCGGCCTGGACCCGCCGTCCGACCGCGGCGATCCGCGCGACCGCCCTGGCCAGCAACCCCGAATCGGTCGGGTAGGACACGTCAGCGGGGACGACGGTGGTGTCGGCGCGCAGCCGTGTCGTGCGCAGCAACTTCGCCTGTGTCGCCTTGGCCAGCAACGCCTCGTTGCAGCCGTCCACCGCGGCGGTGCCACAGCGGGTGGTGAGCTTCACCAACGTCGTCGGGTGCGGCACCCGCCCGTCGATCGGGATCCGGCAGAACCGCCGCCACGTGATCGAGTCGGCCACCTCGCGGCACAGGGTCTCGTAGCCCAGCCGGTAGCGGAACTTGAGGAACATCAACCGCAGGTAGACCTCCATCGGCGTCGACGGCCGGCCCACCCGCGGGTCGAAGAACGGGACAAACGGGGCGAAGAACGCCGGATCGTCGAGTAGCGCGTCGACACCGGCCAGCTCCTCGGGAAGCCGGAGCACCTCCTCGGGCAATACCGCCTCCCACAAGCTCACCCCGGGTGCTCGCTGGTTTGTGTCTGACTTCGTGAGGGAGTCGATCTTTGGAATACCCAACCAGCTGACGGCGCGCCTGACGCACCGGGAGGCTGTTGATGATGTCGGATTCGACCGTGAAGGGACGCAAGCCACGCCGGCGATTGTCGGCC
>WHTH01000016.1 GCA_009377865.1 Pseudonocardiaceae bacterium
CTGGACTCTGACAACGTGGTCAAGCTACGGCTGGCGGGTAGCTGTGACGGCTGCCCGTCGTCCGCGGTCACCGTCAAACTCGCGATCGAGAAGTCGATCGAGGAAGCCGCGCCGGAGGTCACCGACATCGACGTCGTGAACATGACTTCGGACACCGCGGCGGCTGCGACTGAGACCGATGGGGACGGCAGGACGTTGCTGCCGCTGCACCCGGTCTCCAAGGAGCCTGCCGCACCGGCTGCGACCTGGGTTCAGATCGACGGGCTCGGCGAGCTCGGTCAGGGCCGGCTCACCGCGACGCGGGTTGCTGCGACGCCCGCGGTGGTGTGCAATGTCGCGGGTAGCCTCTATGCGTACGCCGACCGCTGCCCGGGCTGCGGCAACGGCCTGGGGGATGCGGTACTGGAGGGAGCGCTGATGCGGTGCGTGGCCTGCGACCAGCGCTATGATGTGGTCCGCGCAGGCCGCGGCGCTGGATCCGACAGCAGGTCGGAGCTGCATCTCGATCCGATGCCGCTGCTCGCCGAGTCCGATGGGGTGCGGATCGCTGCCCCTGTTCCGGCGGCGTCATGAGGGAGGTGCAATGAGAACGGGACTGCGGCGCTTCGCTGCACCCGCCCCGGCGCGACCGGTGCAGGAACCGGAGCCGGAGCAGCCCGAGCGATGCGAGATGTGCTCGGAGCCGATCGGCGCCGAGCACGAACCGGGTAGCGGGCACGCGCACATGGTCGATGTCGAGACCCGAGCTCTGATGTGCACCTGCCGGCCTTGCTACCTGCTGTTCGCTCCGCGGGGCGCAGGTGGTGGGCGGTTCAAGGCCGTACCGGAACGCTACCGGCACGCCGCGTCCGTCCCACTCGCCGCGAGCACCTGGGAGGCGATCGGAATCCCGGTGCGGATGGCGTTCTTCTTCACCAACTCGGCAATGGGGCAGACTACGGCGTTCTACCCCAGCCCTGCCGGGGCCACGGAATCGCTACTGCCGCTCGATGCGTGGTCGGAGTTGCTCGATGCCACGCCGACGCTCGCAGACATCGAACCCGATGTGGAGGCACTTCTGGTCAACAAGAATGACGACGGCGGGTTCGAGTGCTTCGCCGTCCCGATCGACGCCTGTTACCAGCTGGTCGGCCTGGTCCGGACCTACTGGAAGGGCTTCGACGGTGGAGAGGAGGCATGGACCGCCATCGACGGCTTCTTCGCCGACCTGCGGAAGTTCAGTGAGCCGGTCGGGGCGATGCATGACTGAGCTCGCATTCACCTGTACCGACGTCACGCATGACCGCTTCGCGGCTGGGCCGACATTGCAGTTCCGGGTGCGGATCGACGAGACCACCGGGGTGCGGGTACACACGATCGCGCTGCGCTGCCAGATCCGGATCGAACCACAGCGCCGTCACCACAACGAGCGGGAGGCCGAGCAGCTCCTCGAGCTGTTCGGCGAGCGCGCACGGTGGGGTGACACCCTCAAGCCGTTCCAGTTCGCCAACACGTCGACGGTGGTCGCGGGCTTCACCGGCAGCACCGAGGTCGAGTTCGCGGTGCCGTGCACCTACGACCTCGAAGTCGTCACAGGGCGGTACTTCCACGCGCTCGAGGACGGTGAGATCCCGTTCACGCTGCTGTTCAGCGGGACCGTGTTCGGCAAGGGCGAGAGCGGACTGTGGGTCGAGCAGGTGCCCTGGCACCTCGAGGCGTCACACCGGACACCGGTCGCCGTCTGGGACGAGATGATGGAGCATTTCTTCGCTGGCGGCGGCTGGCTGCGGCTGCGCCGCGAGACGATCGACGAGCTGACGAAGTTCAAGGCCGATCGTGCACTGCCGACCTGGGACGACACGCTGCTCGCGCTGCTCGATGAGACAACGGAGCGGCAGCCATGACCAGTTCGATGGAAGCCGCTCGGGAGATCGCCGACGCGGTGCTCTACGAGGGCTATCTGCTCTACCCCTACCGCGCCTCGGCCCGCAAGAACCAGAACCGCTGGCAGTTCGGAGTGCTGGTGCCTCCGTCGTACGCCTCGGCGGGGCACGGGGAGCATTCCGGCTCGCTCACCCAATGCCTGGTCGAACCCGAGGCCGACACCGTGCTGCACCTGCGGCTGCGATTCCTGCAGCTACAGCATCGCAGCGGCGGCAGCGACGCGGTGCCCGAGTTCGACGAGGCGGTCGAGCGTGAGGTCGACGCCGTGGTGCACCTCAACGACGTGCTCGAGGCCCAGCAGGAGGTCCCGGTCGACGTCCCCGGCGACATCGTCACCGAGCCTGTCGACGGGGCGCAGGTCAGCCGGGAGCGCTGGCCGTTGCACGGGGTACTCCGGCTGTCCGCCCGCGTGCTGCCGGGCCCTTACGGGGTGGCCGAGCTCACCGTCGAGATGATCAATACCTCGGACTGGGATGAGCCGGGGTCCGACCGCAACGCCGCACTGCGGCGCTCGCTGATCGCCGCGCACACGCTGCTCGCGATCACCGACGGCGAGTTCGTCCCGTTGCTCGACCCGCCGGAATGGGCTCGCCCGGCCGCGGAGGCCTGCCGTGCCGAGCGGGTGTGGCCCGTGATGGTCGGTGAGGAAGGTAGCCGCGACATGCTGCTGCTCACGCCGATCATCCTGTCCGACTACCCGTCCATCGCCCCGGAGAGCGCCGGCGAACTGTTCGACGGCACCGAGAACGACGAGATCCTCACGTTGCGTACCATGGTGCTGACCGACGAGGAGAAGGCAGAGGCGCGGGCCACTGATGAGCGCGCCCGGGAGCTGCTGGACCGGGTGGACTCGATGCCAGGTGAGATGCTCGAGCGGCTGCACGGCGTGGTGCGGTACATGGAGGGGGTCACCGGGGTCACGAAGCGCGAGCCCGATTCGGTCGAGACGATCACTACTCCGGGCGCGCCCTGGTGGGATCCCGGTGCGGATGCCTCGGTCGATCCCGATACCGACAGCGTTATGGTGAACGGTGTGGCAGTGGCGAAGGGCAGCCAGGTGGTGCTGCGCCCCGGGCACCGCCGGGCCGACGCACAGGACATGTTCCTCGCGGGACACGTCGCCACGGTGTGCGCGGTGCTGCTCGACGTCGACGGCGAGACCCATGTTGCGGTCACTCTCGATGACGATCCGGGTACCGACATGGCTATCGCGCACGGCCGGTTCCGCTACTTCGCGCCCGACGAACTCGAGCCGCGGTCATGAGCCGGCCCGACAGGAACCGGGACTGTCGCACCCTCATCGCCGGAATCGGCAACATCTTTCTCGGCGACGACTCGTTCGGCGTCGAACTGGCCGCGCTGCTCGGCAGGGAGGAGCTCCCCGAGGGTGTGCAGGTCGCCGACTACGGAATCGCCGGGATGCACCTGGCCTATGACCTGCTCGAGATCGCGCCGGAGACCACGATCCTGCTCGACGCCATCCCCCGCGGTGATGACCCTGGAACGCTCTACCTCCTCGAGATCGGTCGTGACGACATACCGGCGGCCGACGAGGCGAACGTCGAAGCACATGGCATGCAGCCGGACGCGGTGCTCGCGCTGCTGCGCAACCTCGGCGGCAGTCCCGGGCGGATCATGCTGGTCGGCTGCGAGCCGGCGACAACCGAGGAACACATGGGCCTGTCGGAGCCGGTCGCAGCAGCGCTGGACCGGGCGGTCGTAATGGTGAAGGATCTCCTGGAGGACAACGGAAAGGACGGTGGCGGTCATGTCGCGCCGGAAGCTGTTTCTGCTGGCATTGATCGGGCTGGTGTACCTGGCGGTACAGATGCGAGGGGAGATCGAGCGGTATCGCAAGATCGCTGATATGTGACAACGACCGCGGTCAACCCACGGAGGTGAGCACATGTGCCTCGGCATCCCAGGCGAGGTCATCGAGATCATGCCTGAGCAACCCGACCTCGCAAAGGTCGACGTCAGCGGGGTCAAGCGCGCGATCAACATCGGCCTGCTGACCGATGACCCGCCTGGGCCGGGCGATTGGGTGCTGATCCACGTCGGCTTCGCGCTCTCCAAGATCGACGAGGAGGAGGCGCGAGCCGCAATGGAGTTCTTGGAGGGTATAGGGCAGGCCTATGAGGATGAGCTAGAGGCCCTGTTGTCCTCCAAGATCGACGAGAAGGGATGAGCGCGATGCGGTTCGTCGACGAGTACCGCGACGCGGAGAAGGCCAGGGCACTGTCGGCGAAGATCGCCGGCCTGTGCGAACCCGGCCGCCAGTACAAGTTCATGGAGGTGTGCGGGGGGCACACCCACACCATCTACAAGCACGGGCTCGAGGACTACCTCCCGGAGTCGGTCACGCTGGTACACGGCCCCGGGTGCCCGGTGTGCGTGATCCCGATGGGTCGGGTCGACGACGCCATCGCGCTCGCCGAGCAGCCGGACGTGATCATGACATCGTTCGGTGACATGATGCGGGTTCCCGGCGGGCGGGGCTCGTTCTTCGACTCCAAGGCGGCCGGGACCGACATCAGGATGGTCTACTCGCCGCTGGACGCGTTGAAGGTCGCCCGCCAGAACCCGGACAAGCATGTCGTGTTCATGGCCATCGGTTTCGAGACCACGGCGCCGTCGACGGCGATGACCGTGCTGCGGGCCGAGGCCGAGGGCATCGAGAACTTCTCGATCTTCTGCAACCACGTCACGATCATCCCGGCGATCAAGGCCATCCTGGACTCCCCCGACCTGCGGCTCGACGGGTTCATCGGGCCGGGCCACGTCTCCACGGTGATCGGCTGCCGGCCTTACGAGTTCATCGCCTCCGAGCACGGCAAGCCGCTGGTCACCGCCGGCTTCGAGCCGCTGGACATCCTGCAGTCGGTCTACATGCTGCTGGTGCAGCTGGCCGAGGGGCGCTCCGAGGTGGAGAACCAGTACGGCCGGGTGGTGCCGTGGGACGGCAACCAGGTGGCGCTGAAGGCAGTCGGCGAGGTGATGGAGCTGCGGCCGTACTTCGAGTGGCGCGGGCTCGGGTTCATCTCGCATTCCGCGCTACGCATGCGGGAGAAGTTCGCGTCCTTCGATGCCGAGCGGCACTTCGATCTGCCGGGTGTGCGGGTCGCGGACCCGAAGGCCTGCCAGTGCGGCGAAGTCCTCAAGGGTGTGCTCAAGCCGTGGGAGTGCAAGGTGTTCGGTACGGCGTGCACCCCTGAGACCCCGATCGGCACCTGCATGGTCTCCTCCGAGGGAGCGTGCGCCGCTTACTACAACTTCGGGCGGTTCAGCCGTGAGCGGGTGCGTCAGGCGAGCCGGCCGGAGCCGGTGACCATCGAGACGGGGGCCCGCAGGGAATGACCTCCACACAGGTCCGGAGGTGACATCGTGACCGAGCAGCGGCAGGCCAACTGGGCCGAAGAGGCAGTGCGCGAGCACGCCGAGGATGTACACGACCACGAGTTGGCCCAGTACCCGTCCGGGGTCGAGCACCCCAGCCGGGAGCAGCAGGTGCTCGACAGGATCGAGAAGGCCAGGGCGCGCAAGCCGAAGGTGAAGGAGGAACGGATCACCCTGGCCCACGGTGCGGGCGGCAAGGCCACCCAGTCGCTGGTCGAGGCGATCTTCCTGGATTCGTTCCGCAACCCGTTGCTGGAGCCGCTGGAAGATGCGGCGATCGTGACGGCGAACGGGACCAGCCTGGCGTTCACGACCGACTCCTACGTGGTGTCGCCGCTGTTCTTCCCCGGTGGGGACATCGGCGACCTGGCGGTCAACGGAACGGTCAACGACCTCGCCGTCTCCGGGGCGAAGCCGATGCACCTGTCGGCTGGCTTCATCCTCGAGGAGGGGTTTCCGGTCGCCGACCTGCGCCGGATCGTGGCGTCGATGGCGGCGGCCGCGGCGGCGGCCGGTGTGACGATCGTGACCGGCGACACCAAGGTCGTGCAACGCGGCAAGGCGGACGGCTGCTACATCAACACCGCCGGTGTCGGCGTGCGCGAGCCCGGCTGCGAGCTCGGCGTCGCCACCGCCCGGCCAGGGGATGCGGTGCTCGTCTCCGGTCCGGTCGGTGAGCACGGCATGACGATCATGCTGGCGCGCGGCGAGCTGGACATCGAGGCGGAGCTGGAATCCGATACCGCGTCGATGCACGAACTCGTCGCGGGTCTGATGAAGGCGGATGTCGGCGTTCGCGCGATGCGGGATGCCACCCGTGGCGGCGTCGCCACCATCCTCAACGAGGTCGCCCAGGCGGCCGGTGTCGCGGTCGTCGTCAATGAGGACGACGTCCCGGTGCGGGCCGAGGTGCGGGGCGCCTGCGAGTTGCTCGGTATCGACCCGCTCTACGTGGCCTGTGAGGGTCGGCTCGTCACGATCGTGGACGGGGCACATACCGAGGAGGCGCTGGCCGCGCTGCGCTCTCACCCGCTCGGCGCCGAGGCCGCCGTCATCGGGCGGATCGCAGACGACCCACCGGGACTGGTCCTGCTCAACACCGGTTTCGGTGGCACCCGGATCGTCGACCTGCTGGTCGGTGACCCGCTGCCCCGGATCTGCTGAGGCCGGATCTGCTGGGACCCGAAGGGGGCAGCGCTGACACGGGATGAGTTGCTCGCCGAGATGCGGGCGCAGCGACCTGAGCCCGGTGAGCTGGTTTACGTCGAGCGCCGGGCCAACAGCTACGCGTGGTTCCGTAACGGCATAGGCACATCGCTGACGGGACCAGAGGCTGATACCCCGCTGCCCGACGCGTGGGCTCCCTCGGTGGATCACTTCACCCCGGTGCGGGTCGAGAGCGACTTCGAGATCAACATTCCGGATCCGCGTGGGAGCCCTGACGAACTCGGAACCGGACTCGTGACAGCCGACGGTCACCCGATCCGCTACACCGACCGTATCGACATGCTCGTCGTGGACGCCGACGACGCCTACTGGGCGGTGCAGCACAGGCTCGTGGACGACGAGTGGACCGACGCCGACATGCTGCTGCTCGACGAGCGGACCGTGACGTGGTGCTGGGGTTGGGAGCTGTTCTACCTCGGTATGCGGCTGGCCGGGACGATGTACAACGAGTTACGGCCGGGTCACGAGAAACCGGATGCTGCGCCTGCCCCCATCCGGCATTCCCACCGTGGTGCTGGCTGAGTCCTACCGGCGCCGCCCGCCTGAACCCCCGTCCTCGAGGAGGGCAGGCTCGGCGGTGGCGCCTGGTCGATGGGCAGAGGTGCCGCGCCGTTCAGGTTCGGCCGGCGCGGCACCGGTTCATGATGCGACGGAGCCGGCGGGTCAGCCGGCCTGGTCGCCGGGGCGAAGGTTGGGCATGCTCGGATCCGACGGCGTACCGGGGTCGACGCCGGCCTCCTCGCGATCCTTGCGCCGCTCCTCCTCGGAGTCGCCGAGAGCGCGCTCGTTCCCCTGCGGGGTGTGACTCTCACCTACCCCGAGCGGGCTCGTCCCGCTGGTGTCGGTGGACGGCACGCCCTCCTTCTCCGTCTCGGAAATCTCCCGACCAGGACCGGGGGGCTCGTCGCTGGTGGCGTACGGGTGGTCTCCGTACGTGCGGCCAGTGCTGTCGGCCATGAGAGGCTCCTTTCTCTAGCCCGTCCGCTCGGCTACCCGCATCAGCGTGATGTCAAACACACCTTGCTGAGGTCGCGCCGATACGCTCGGCAGCAGGTCATTGATACCCAAGGTTTGGCCCCAGGGGCTAGTGGACATCCTGCTCCCGGTTCACGACGGGAAGGAATACCTACTGTGCCCGAGAACATCTTCGTGCTGGGCTTGGACGAGCACAACCACCAGGTCCTCGAGGACCTGCCGGACGCCGATCGGTACCGCTTCCACCCGCTGCTGACCATCGAGGAGCTGCAGTACGGGGACGAGATCCCCCTCGAGGAGCTGCTGGACAAGGCCACACGGCAACTCGACGACTTCCACGGGACCGTCGACGCGGTCATCGGCTTCTGGGACTTCCCGGTGAGCACGATGATCCCGCTGCTGTGCGCGTACCAGTGCACCCACTGCGCGAGCCTCGAGGCCGTCGTCAAGTGCGAGCACAAGTACTGGAGCCGCCTCGAGCAACAGAAGGTGATCAAGGAGCACCCCCGGTTCGGCCTCGTGGACCCCGACCACGACGAGAACCCGCCCGACGGCGTCGATTACCCGATGTGGGTCAAGCCGGTGAAGTCGTTCTCATCAGACCTCGCGTTCGGCGTCACCAACCAGCAGGAGTTCCGGGACGCGCTCGCGAGGATCCGGGAGGGGATCGGGCGCATCGGGGAGCCGTTCGAGCACGTCCTCGAGCGCCTCGACCTGCCGCCCGAGCTTGCCGAGATGGGGGGAAGGGCCTGTCTCGTCGAGGAGACGATGAGCGGCCAACAGGTAACGCTCGAGGGCTACGTCCACCCCAACGAGGTACACATCTTCGGCGTGGTCGACACCGTCAACCTCACCGACATAC
This sequence comes from Pseudonocardiaceae bacterium, assembly GCA_009377865.1. Taxonomy (GTDB): domain Bacteria; phylum Actinomycetota; class Actinomycetes; order Mycobacteriales; family Pseudonocardiaceae; genus WHSY01. The sequence goes on from WHTH01000016.1 coordinate 8,384, forward strand.
CCAGCCAGGAGCGTTTCCAGTATCCCTCGTCAGCGCCCGAGTCGGTAACCGACCGCATGGCTGACATCTCGCGGCGTATCATCCGGCAGGTCGGGCTGGACCACACCACGTTCAACATCGAGTTCTTCTGGAACCGCGAGTTCGACGAGATCAGGGTGCTCGAGGTCAACCCTCGGCACTCCCAATCGCACGCCGAGCTCTTTGAGCAGGTCGACGGGGCGGCCAACCACCAGGCGATGGTGGACCTCGCGCTCGGCCGCGAGCCGGATATGCCGCGGCGGCGGGGGCCCTACCCGCTGGCGGCCAAGTGGTTCCTGCGGCACTTCACGGATGGTGTGGTCCGCCGCCGCCCCACCGATGACGAGGTCGCGCAGCTGGAACGCGAGCTCCCCGGAACCACCATCGACGTGATCGTCGACGAGGGCGATCGCCTGTCCGAGCTGCCCGACCAGGACAGCTACAGCTACAAGATCGCCAACATCTACATCGGCGCGGCCGACCAGGACGAATCGCGCGCGAAGTTCGACACGTGCGCCGCGGTGTTGCTGTTCGAGTTCGACGACGATGCCTAGTTGAATCGGTGATCTTTCGAGGAGGATTTGACCATGCCCGCGAACGTCTTCGTGCTCGGCCACGACGAGCACAACCAGCGGATCCTGGACGACATGCCGGATGCCGCGCAGTGTCGTTTCCACCCGCTGCTGACCTTCGAGGAGATCTACGGCGAGGAGATCCGCTTCGGCGATGTGCTGGCTTCAGCGCAGCGCGAGCTCGACGCGTTCGACGGATCGATCGACGCGATCATCGGGTTCTGGGACTTCCCGGTCAGCTCGATCCTGCCGCTGCTGCGCACGCGGTGCGGGTTGCCCACCGCCAGCCTCGAGGAGGTGGTGATGTGCGAGCACAAGTACTGGAGCCGGCTGGTGCAGCAGAAGGTGATCGACGAGTACCCGCCCTTCGGGCTGGTGGACCCCGAGCACGACCAGGACCCACCCGAGGGGTTGCGCTACCCGATGTGGGTCAAGCCGGTGAAGTCGTTCTCCTCGGTGCTCGCGTTCGGGGTGGCCGACCAGGACGCGTTCCGGGGGGCGCTGGGCAAGATCCGCGAGGGCATCGGGTGGGTCGGTGAGCCGTTCGAGGCGCTGCTCGAGCACGTCGATCTGCCGCCCGAGATCGCCACCGTCGGCGGGAAGGTCTGCCTGGCCGAGGAAGCGATCACCGGACGGCAGGTGACGCTGGAGGGCTACCGCTACCGCGGTGAGGTGGTCGTCTACGGGGTGGTCGACTCGGTGACCTACGACAACAGCCCGAGCTTCCTGCGCTACCAGTACCCGTCGTCGCTGCCCGATGAGGTGTGCCATCGGTTGGGTGACATCTCGCGGCGGCTGGTCGAGGCGATCGGGCTCGAGCGGATGACGTTCAACATCGAGTACTTCTGGGACCCGGGCACCAACGCCATCACCCTGCTCGAGATCAACCCGCGGCACTCACAGTCGCACGCGGAGCTGTTCGAGGACGTCGACGGGATGGCCAACCACGAAGCGATGCTGCGCCTCGCGCTCGACCGTGACCCGGAGTTCCCGCGCGGCGAGGGCAAGTACGGGGTGGCGGCGAAGTGCTTCGTCCGGCGGTTCGTCGACGGCGTGGTCCGCCGTCACCCGAGCCCGGAGGAGATCGAGGCGATCCAGCACATCGTGCCCGGCACCACCATCGACCTGTCCGTGCGTGCCGGGGACCGGCTGGGTGATCTGCACGAGCAGGACAGCTACAGTTACCGCTTGGCCAGCGTCTACATCGGCGCGGCCGACGAGGCGGAGCTGACGATGAAGTTCGACCACGTCGTCGCCGCGCTACTGTTCGAGATCGACGATGTCGGTGATGCCGCTGACTAGTCGATGCCCCACCACGACGGCCAGGAGTTTGATCGATGCGGACGGTGTCGTCGCTGCCCCATGCCGTTCGCGAGGAGGAGCACCGCTGGATCCCGATGCGCGACGGGGTCCGGCTGGCAGCCCGGATCTGGCGCCCGGCGTACTCCGAACTCGAGCCGGTGCCGGCGATCCTCGAGATCATCCCGTACCGGCAGCGGGATCTCACCGCGCGCCGGGACTCGATCCACCACCCCTATTTCGCCGGGCACGGCTACGCAGGCATCCGGGTGGACCTGCGGGGCAGCGGCGAGTCGGAAGGCGTCCTCACCGACGAGTACCTGGAGGAGGAGCTTTCCGACGCCGTCGACGTGCTGGCCTGGCTCGCCGAGCAGCCATGGTGCACCGGCCGGGCCGGCATGATGGGCATCTCGTGGGGAGGCTTCAACGCCCTGCAGGTCGCCGCACTCCGCCCACCCGGCCTCGACGCCATCGTGACGGCCAGCTCGACCGACGACCGCTACGCCGACGATGTGCACTACATGGGCGGTTGCCTGCTGTCGGACAACCTGTCCTGGGCGTCGACCATGTTCGCCTACAACTCCAGCCCGCCGGAGCCGGCGGTAGTAGGTGACCGGTGGCGGGACATGTGGCAGGCACGGCTGGCTCGCAGCGGCCTGTGGCTCGAGGAATGGCTGCACCATCAGCGACGCGACGACTACTGGCAGCACGGCTCGATCTGCGAGGACTACACCGCGATCAAGTGTCCCGTGCTCGCCGTCAGCGGCTGGGCGGACGGCTACTCCAACTCGGTCTTCCGGCTGCTCGAGCACCTCGACGTCCCCCGCAAGGGGCTGATCGGGCCCTGGTCGCACAAGTACCCGCACCTGGGCGAGCCGGGACCGGCGATCGGGTTCCTGCAGGAGCTGGTGCGGTGGTGGGATCACTGGCTCAAAGACGTCGACAACGACGTCATGGACGATCCGATGCTGCGGATCTGGATGCAGGAGACGGTCCCGCCGTTCACCGCCTACGAGGAGCGGCCCGGTCGCTGGGTGGGCGAGCCGAGTTGGCCGTCGCCGCACCTCCACTCCACCGTGCACGCCCTGCAGCGCAACCGGATCGCACGCTCCGGCGAGACGGTTGACTCCGAGGAGCTCACGATCGAGTCACCGCTGTCGGTCGGGCAGTACGCCGGTAAGTGGTGCTCGTACAACGCACCGCCGGACCTGCCCTACGACCAGCGTGAGGAGGACGGTGGCTCGCTGGTGTTCGACACCGACGAGTTCGCCGACCGCTGCGAGATCCTCGGTGCGCCACTCGTCGAGCTCGATATCGCAGCGACCCGGCCGGTCGCCATGGTGGCCGTCCGGCTCTCCGACGTCGCACCCGACGGCCGGGCGACCCGCATCAGCTACGGCCTGCTCAACCTCACCCATCGCGACTCCCATGCCGAACCCGAGCCGCTGGTCCCCGGCAAGCGCTACCAGGTCAGCGTCTGGCTCAACGGCATGGCCCAGGCGCTGCCGCCCGGCCACCGGCTGCGGGTCTCGATCTCGACGTCCTACTGGCCGCTTGCCTGGCCGCCACCCGAGCCGGTGCGGCTGTCGGTGTTCACCGGATCCAGCCGGCTGGTGCTGCCGGTCCGCCCGACCCGAGAGTCCGACGACGTGTCGATGCGGCCATTCGACGAGCCGGAGGGCGCCGAGCCGATCCCGGTCACGCAACTGCAACCCGGGGACGAGCGCTGGACGGTGTCGCGTGACCTGGTCCGGTACGAGTCCTCGCTCGAGGTCGTCAAGGATCTCGGCGTGGTGCGCCTGGACGACATCGACCTCGAAGTCACCCGCCGCGCCTACGAGCGCTACAGCTGGGTCGGCGATGACTTCGGCTCCGTCTGCGGCGAGACGGAGTGGCGGATCGGCTTCGAGCGGGGCGACTGGGAGGCCTCGACGGTGACCCGCACCGTGTTGAGTTCCACGGCCACGGAGTTCCACCTCCGCGCCGAGCTCGACGCCTACGAGGGAGACCAGCGCGTCGCATCCTACAACTGGAACTGCACCGTGCCGCGCGACCACGTCTGAACCCGCCCAGGATCAATCAGTGCGGTCGAGTGCTCCGACGACGGCGACCTGCCCGAGGCTGACGCCACCGTCGTTGCACGGCACCCGGTGGTGGGTGAGCACGCCGAAGCCTGCACCCTCCAGCCCGTCGACGGTGCGCCCGAGCAGCAGCAGGTTCTGGAATACACCACCCGACAGCGCGACGGTGCCCACCCCGGTGCTGTCGCGCAGCCGCCGGCAGACCGCCACGATCGCCTCGGCGACACCGGTGTGGAACCGCCCCACGATGACCGGCGGGTCCACCCCGGCGAGCAGGTCCTCGACCACGCAACGGACCAGGTCGGCGCCGGAGAGCTGCAGCGGTGAGCTGCCCGAGATGGTGGCCGGGTAGCTCTCGGTGACATCGGGGTCGGCCCACTGCTCCAGCTCGATGGCCGCCTGCCCCTCGTAGTTGATGGTGTCGCGAACGCCGAGGATGGCGGCGACCGCGTCGAAGAGCCGTCCCGCGCTCGACGTCAGCGGGGCGTTGATCCCGCGACGGCCGAGCTCCACCACCGTCTGCCAGTCGGCCGCGTTGCGGTCGAGCACCCCGAGCGTGTGGGGCGGGGCCCCGGAGTAGGCGGCGTCGAGGTAGGCAGCGGCCATCCGCCACGGCTGGCGGATAGCGGCAGTGCCGCCCGGCATGGGCGTCGGCGTCAGGTGCGCCAGCCGCTCGAAGCCGGCCAGGTCGGCCAGCATGAACTCACCGCCCCAGATGGTCGCGTCGCTGCCGTAGCCGAGTCCGTCGAAGGCGACACCGAGCACCGGTCCGGCGACGCCGTTGTCGGCCAGGCAGGACGCGATGTGCGCGTGGTGGTGCTGCACCCCGATCAACTCGACACCGTCGAGTTCGAGGGCGTGCTTGGTCGACAGGTACTCGGGATGCAGGTCGTGGCCGACCACCTCGGGCGTGATGTCGAACAGTCGCTGGAAATGTGCGATGCCCTCGGTGTAGGAGCGCAGCGTCTCGTAGTTCTCCAGGTCGCCGACGTGGTGCGAGACGAACGCGTGGCTGCCCCTGGCCAGGCAGAAGGTGTTCTTCAGCTCCGCGCCGCAGCCCAGCACCGGCCGCGGCACCGGCTGGACCAGCCGGACCGGCTCCGGGGCGTAGCCGCGCGATCGGCGCACCGGCTGTTCGGTACCCCGGAACGCCCTGGTCACCGAGTCGTCGGTGCGGGTGTGGATAGGGCGGTCGTGGGTCAGGAACGCGTCGGCGATGCCGTCGAGTCGATCGGTGGCGTCGTCATCGCGGTAGGCGATCGGTTCATCGGAGACGTTGCCGCTGGTCAGTACGATGGCGCCGGCTGTCTCTCGCAGCAGCATGTGGTGCAACGGGGTGTAGGGCAGCATCAGTCCGAGCTGCCTGTTGCCGGGCGCGACCGCGGGCGCGACCGGGGCGCCGGCACGCCGCGGCGCCAGCACGACCGGGCGGCGCCGGCTGGTCAGCAGTGCGGCGGCGGTGTCGTCGAGCTCGCATAGCGTCCGCGCCTCATCGAGGTCTGCGACCATCACGGCGAACGGCTTGTCCTCCCGGTGCTTGCGGTCGCGCAACGTCGCAGCGGCCTCGTGATCGGAGGCGTGGACCGCGAGGTGGTAGCCGCCGATGCCCTTGACCGCCAGCACGCCGCCATCGCACAGCAGCTTCGCCGCGGCCTGCAGGGCGGGACCGCCCGGGCCGCCGACCATCCGCAGCTGCGGCCCGCAGTCGGGGCAGCAGATCGGTTGTGCGTGGTAACGGCGGTCGGCCGGGTCGTGGTACTCGGCCGCGCAGAAATCGCACATCGGGAAGCCGCTCATCGTGGTGAACGGCCGGTCGTAGGGCACGTCGCGCACGATGGTGAACCGCGGCCCGCAGTTCGTGCAGTTGATGAACGGGTAACCGAATCGCCGGTCGGCGGGGTCGGCGAGTTCGCGAAGGCAGTCCTCGCAGGTCGCGCTGTCGGCCGAGATCAGGGTATCGCGCCGGCCGGAGCGCTCGCTGGACACGATGCGGAAGCCTGTCTGCCCGGTCGGTGACAGCTGCTCGGTCCGGACCTGCTCGATGACCGCCAGTGGCGGCGCCTGCTGCGGCAACGCGGCGAGGAACTCGTCGATCTCCGGCTCGCCGCCCTCCAGTTCGATGAACACTCCAGCGGTGTCGTTACCGACCTTGCCTGCCAGCCCGAGCCGCTCCGCCAGCGCATGCACGTACGGCCGGAAACCCACTCCCTGCACGACACCCTCGACCCTGACACCGATCCTCATGAGATCATTATCCGCCCTTGACAAGCCTGCCGGACCGGCAGCCCACTTGGAACCGTAGGCAAGGAGCGACCCGGAGTGCACGAACTGTCGATCACCCAGAGCGTCGTCACCACGGTGTCCGAGCGGCTGCCGGACGCGACGGTACGGCGGATACGCCTGGAGATCGGACGGCTGTCCGGGGTTGCGGCCGATTCGGTGCGGTTCTGCTTCGATATGGTGGCGGAGGGCACACCGCTCGACGGCGCGGTACTGGAGATCACCGAGTCGTCGGGGCGGGCGCGCTGCCGCAGCTGCGGCGAGGAGTTCGAGGTCAACGACCTGCTGGCGCTGTGCGATTGCGGCAGTGCCGATCTGGAGCTGCTCGCCGGCCAGGAACTCTTGATCAAGGAAGTCGAGGTGGCCGCCTAGATGTGTGCGACCTGCGGTTGCGCGGAAGGTAGCCGGGTCACGGTGACCGACGACGCCGGCGTGACCCACGACCACGACCACGCGCACAACCACGACCACGACCACGCGCACGACAATGGGCATGGCCACGGGCACGACAACGATCAGGGCAGCCGCACCGTGACGCTCGAGCAGGCGGTGCTGGCCCGCAACGACGAGCTCGCCACCCGCAACCGCCGCTGGTTCGCCGGCAACGGGGTGCTCGCGCTGAACTTGATGAGCTCACCCGGCGCGGGCAAGACCACGCTGCTCGAACGCACCGTGATCGAGCTGGGGGCCGAGTTGGGCATTTCGGTGATCGAGGGAGACCAAGAAACGCCGCTCGACGGCGAGCGCATCCGGGCTACCGGCGCGCCGGTGGTACAGATCAACACTGGGGCGGGCTGCCACCTCGACGCGGACATGCTCGCCGATGGGCTGCGCACGCTCGACCCGGCAGCCGGCTCGATGGTGATCGTCGAAAACGTCGGGAACCTCGTCTGCCCCGCGCTGTTCGACCTGGGCGAGGACTCCAAGGTGGTGATCGCCTCGGTGACCGAGGGCGCCGAGAAGCCGCTGAAGTACCCGCACATGTTCCGCGTCGCCCAGTTGGTGGTGCTGAACAAGATCGACCTGCTGCCCTATCTCGACTTCGATGTCGAACAGTTCGTCGAGGGCGCCCGGCGGGTCAACCCGGACGTCGAGGTGCTGGAGGTCTCCGCGACACGCGGCGACGGCATCGACCAGTGGTACGGCTGGCTACGCGACCGCCACGCGCGGCTTCAGTGATCCGCCTTCGGCATGATGATCCACAGCGCGATGTAGATCACGAACTGCGGTCCGGGCAACAGGCACGACAGCACGAACAGCAGCCGCACCACGTTCGCGCCCAAGCCGAATCGGTCCGCCAGGCCGGCGCAGACACCGGCGATCATCGTGCCCTCGCGGGGCCGGACCAGTGTTGTACTCATCGCTCTCCTTTGCCTGACCGTCGTCCCCATGTTGCCCCGGTCCCGCAGCTGCCGCATCCGGAGAAACCCTGATCCCGTTCTGGAACCAGAACGGGGTTGGACGGGGGCTGGCAACCCAGTTCTGGAACCAGACCGGGTTGCCAGCGTGCTCATGCGTGCAGCGCGGTCAGCGTTCGCGGGCGGTTGTTCAGCCGTCGCACCCCATCCTCGGTGACCACGACGATGTCCTCGATGCGGGCGCCCCACCGACCCGGCAGGTAGATGCCCGGCTCGACGCTGAAGGCCATCCCCGGCTCCAGCACCAGGTCGTTGCCACCCATCATGTACGGCTCCTCGTGCACCTCGAGGCCGATCCCGTGACCGGTGCGGTGGATGAAGTGGTCACCGAAGCCGGCGCCGGTGATGGGCTCGCGTGCCGCGGCGTCCACCTGGGCAGCGGTGGCACCGGGACGGACCGCGGCCACCGCCGCATCCTGGGCGGCCTGCAGAATTGCGTAGGTCCCGGTGACATCGCCGGCCGCGGGCTCGCCGATCGAGTAGGTGCGGGTGCAGTCGGAGTGGTAGCCCGATGCGGTGGGGCCACCGATGTCGACCACCACGACATCGCCGGAAGCCAGCACGCGGTCCGACACGTCGTGATGCGGGCTCGCGCCGTGCGGGCCCGATCCCACGATGACGAACGCGGCCTCGGTGTGGCCCTCCTCGACGATCCCGGCGGCGATGCCGGTACCGGCCTGCGCCTCGGTGCGGCCGGGTTGCAGCCACTCCCCCATCCGCGCGTGCACCCGATCGATGGCGGCCCCCGCGACGGTCAGCGCCTCGATCTCGGCTGCGTCCTTGCGCATCCGCAACTCGCGCAGCACCGGCGACGCCAGCGCTTGCTCGCTGCCCGGCATCGCGCCACGCAGCTTCAGCACGTGCGCGGCGGGCATCGCGTCACCGAGCGCAACCCGCCCCGGCAACGAACCCTGGCGGCGCAGCACGTCACCGACCAGGTGGTACGGGTCCTCGTTGTCGGTCCAGTCGGCGACCTCGATACCGAGCTCGGGCACCGGAGTGCCGTCGAGACCCGGCCGCTCGAGCCGGGGCACCACGAGCGTGGGGTCGCCATCGGCGGGCAGCACCAGGCAGGTCAGCCGCTCGTGCGACGCGGCGGTGACACCGAGCAGGTAGCGCAGGTCCGGGCTCGGCGTCAGCAGCATCGCGCCGACCCCAGCCGCGCGGGCAGCCTGCTGCGCCCTGCTGAGCCGGTCGGTCAACGTCTGGAGTGGGACAGGCATGGGAAGCTTCTATGCCACACCCCCGGTGCAGCGCAAGCCCGGACCGTTGCCCATAAACGCCCTTGCGCTGGGACGGCGGAGCGCTACCGTCGCGGGGTGACCGAGTTATCCGAGTCGTCGCTGCCCGACGGCGACCGCCAGGCCGTCGTCGCCCGCCTCACCGAGCACATCGCCCCGGCGCTCCGCTGGTGCGTATCCGGGCGTTCGCGGTGATGGGCGGTGTCGACCTCTGGCGGGTGCCTGCGGGCTCGGACACCGGCTCGCTGAAACAGGTCCGCAGGCGGGTCAAGCATCCCGGCCATGGACACCACTGAACGAGCACGGTGGACGGCTCCGACCCAGGCAACGGCGAGCGTGGCAGGCTGACCGCATGGACCGGCCACTGCTGCTGCTCGATTCCGCGAGCCTGTACTTCCGCGCGTACTTCGGTGTGCCGGAGTCGGTGACCGCGCCGGACGGCACGCCGGTCAACGCGATACGAGGGTTCACCGACATGGTCGCCCGGCTGATCGGGATGCACCGTCCGTCGCGGCTGGTGGCCTGCCTCGATCTGGACTGGCGGCCGGCCTTCCGGGTCGCCGCGATCCCGTCCTACAAGGCGCACCGGGTCGCCGAGGAGCACGGCGCCGCGCCGGACGTGGAGGTCGTACCGGACACCCTGGCACCGCAGCTGCCGGTGATCCTCGAGGTGCTCGCGGCAGCCGGTATCGCCACCGGCGGCGCCGCGGGCTACGAGGCCGACGACGTGATCGGCACCCTGGTCGCGGCCGAGCACCGCGACCCGGTGGTGGTGGTCAGCGGCGACCGGGACCTGTTCCAGGTGGTGCGCGGGGAGCCGACCCCGGTGCGGGTCAGCTACGTGGCGCGGGGGCTGAGCAAGGCCGAGGACATCGGCCCGGCCGAGCTCGCGGTGCGCTGCGGCCTCCCGGCTTCCAGCACCGGAGCCGGCTATGCGGATTTCGCGACGCTGCGCGGCGACCCGTCCGACGGGCTGCCCGGTGTCCCGGGAGTCGGTGAGAAGACGGCTGCCACGCTGATCGGGCGGTTCGGCTCGGTGGAGGGGCTGCTGGCCGCGCTGGACGACCCGGCGGCGGCGATGGCGCCGGGGGTACGCGCCAAGCTCGCCGCGGCACGCGACTACCTGGCCGTCGCCGCGCCGGTGGTGCGGGTGGCCACCGACGCACCGGTGCGGCTCGACCGCGCCGACGTGGTGCCCGCAGCGCCCGCCGACCCCGATGCGCTCGCCGAGCTGCAGCGGGTGTGGGGACTCGGTAGTTCGGTGGACCGGTTGCTCGCGGCGCTGCCGGTGGCCGGTCACGGACCACCCTGACGATGCGGGTCAGCGTGGGGCACCGACTTCGTACTCGCCGCCGGAAGTGCGCACTGTGATCGTCACGTCGCGCTGCTGACCATCGATGCTTGCCCGGCAGTCGAAACTGTGCCCCACCTCGACCGGCTGCCCAGCCGGACACGACACCAGCACCACGATATAGCCACTGTCGGTCAGCACCTGCGCCACACCCCGCTGCACTGCCAGTTCGTCGAACTCGGTGGACAGCAACGAGTTCGGCACGGCGACGGCGAGCAGCACGACGGTCAGCAGCAGCGTCCCGATACCGACCAACCACGGCAGCGGTGAGCCCGCCGCTGGATCGGTGTCCGGTCGGCTGTGGCGGCCCCGGTATGTCTGCGGCGGGTACCCGCGCATGGCGTGCTTGGGGCCGTACGGCGTGCCCATCAGGTGTTACCCAGCGCGACCACACCGCGACGCACCGCATGCACGGCGGCGGCCGCCGCGGAACCGAGCGGGGAGGTCTCGCCGGCCACGCCGCGGACCTGGTCGAGCAGGTCGACGACCTGCCGGCACCAGCGCACGAAGTCGCCCGCCGACAGCGCGGCGCCGTTGTGTTCTGCGGCGGACAGTACCGCGGACAGCGACTCGCCCCTGGCCCAGCGGTAGACCGGCCATGCGAATCCGAGGTCGGGTTCGCGGGTGCGTTCCAGCCGGTGGCGCCGCTCGTCGGCCGCCAGCTCCGCCCAGAGCCGGGCGGTGGCGGTCAGCGCCTCGGTGACCGCGCCGGTGGGCACTCGGGGTGCGGGCCCCTCGTCGCGGCGTGACTCGTAGACCAGCGCCGAAACCACCGCCGCGAGCTCGGCTGCGCCCAGGTCGTCCCAGAGTCCCCGCCGGAGGCACTCGGCGGTGAGCAGGTCGGACTCCGACCACAGTCGCGACAACCGCCTGCCGGCCTCGGTGACGTCCTCCCCGTCGAGGTAGCCGCACTCGCCCAGCAGGGCCCGGATCCGGTCGAACGCGCGGGCCAGCGAGTGCGTGGTCGCCGCGACCTGCTGGCGCAGCTCGTCGGTCTCCCGGGACAGCTTGTCGTGCCGCTCTGCCCAGCGAGCGTGGGCCTCCCGGTCGTCACAGCCATGGCAGGGGTGCGCACGCAGCGCGCGGCGCATCGAGGCGAGCTCGGCGTCATCGGCGGCGCCCGACCGGCCACGGCGCGGACGCGGCGGCGCCTCGATGCCGGTGTTGCGCAGGCTGGAGGCGAGGTCCCGGCGGACCCGCGGCACCTTGTGCTCCACCTGCTTGGGTAGTCGCATCCGCCCCAGCGCCTCGACCGGTGCGGAAAAGTCGGCGACCGTCAGCCGGCCTGCCCACCGGTCCTCGGTGAGCACCAGCGGCCGGGGTTCGTCGTCGGGCCTGCCGGTATCGGGATCGAGCACGACGGCGAGCCCGGAGTGGCGGCCCCCCGGCACCGCGATCACGTCACCGCGCTGCAGTTCCTGCAGCGACGCACCGGCCTGTGACCGGCGCTGCGCGGCGCCGTGGCGGGCCAGCACCTTCTCCCGATCGGAGATGCGGCGCCGCAGCGTGGCGTACTCGGCGAAGTCGCCGAGATGGCAGGTCATCGACTCCGCGTAGCCGGCCAGCGCCTCCTCGTTGCGCTTGATCCGCCGGGCCATGCCGACGACCGAGCGGTCGGCCTGGAACTGGGCGAACGACTGCTCGAGCAGCGTCCGGCCCTTGGCCACCCCGACCCGGTCGACGAGGTTGACGGCCATGTTGTATCCGGGCCGGAAGGAGCTGCGCAGTGGGTAGGTGCGCGTCGAGGCGAGCCCGGCGACCTGCTTGGGGTCGACCCCGGGCTGCCACAGCACCACCGCATGCCCCTCGACATCGATGCCGCGGCGGCCGGCACGGCCGGTGAGCTGGGTGTACTCCCCCGGCGTCAGATCGACGTGTGCCTCGCCGTTGAACTTGACCAGCCGCTCCAGCACCACAGTCCGAGCCGGCATGTTGATACCCAGCGCGAGGGTCTCGGTGGCGAACACCGCGCGCACCAGGCCTCGGACGAAGAGGTCCTCGACGGTCTCCTTGAAGGCAGGCAGCAGTCCCGCGTGGTGCGCTGCCACACCGCGCTCCAGAGCCTCGCGCCACTCCCAGAAGCCGAGCACTCCGAGGTCGTCGGCCGGCAGGTCCGCGGTTCGCTCCTCGACAGCCCGCCGGATCTGCGCCGACTCCTGCTCGGTGGTCAGCCGCAGGCCGCTGCGGATGCACTGGGCGACGGCGGCGTCGCAGCCGGCGCGGCTGAAGATGAACGTGATCGCCGGCAGTAACCCCTCCCGGTCGAGCCGCGCCACCACATCGACCCGGGGTGGTACGCGAAACCGCGGCCCGCCGCCGTCGCGCGGGCGACCCCGGCGCGACCGCGACCACCCTGACCCATGCCGCCGCTCCAGCTCCTCGACGTTGCGAACCAGGTTCGGGTGGACCGTGAGCTGCCCGCGCTGCTCGGCGAACAGGTCGAACATCCGGTTGCCGACCAGCATGTGCTGCCACAACGGCACCGGGCGCTGCTCATCGACCACGACGGCGGTGTCGCCCCGGACGTCGACGAGCCATTCGCCGAACTCCTCGGCATTGCTCACCGTTGCCGACAGGCCGACCAGCCGCACCGACTCCGGCAGCTGCAGGATCACCTCCTCCCACACCGCGCCGCGGAACCGGTCGGCCAGGTAATGCACCTCGTCCATCACCACGTAGGCCAGCCCGCCCAGTGTCGAGCTGCCCGCGTAGAGCATGTTGCGCAGCACCTCGGTGGTCATCACCACGACGGGCGCCTCGCCGTTGATCGAGACGTCACCGGTCAGCAGGCCGACGTGCTCGGCGCCGAACCGGGCGGACAGGTCGGCGTACTTCTGATTCGACAGCGCCTTGATCGGGGTGGTGTAGAAGCACTTGCCATGCTGTGCCAGCGCCAGGTGCACCGCGAACTCCCCCACCACCGTCTTGCCCGCACCCGTCGGGGCACAGACGAGCACGCCGTGCCCGCCTCCCAGTGCCTCGCAGGCCTCGCGCTGGAAGGGGTCGAGCTCGAAGCTCAGGCCGCTGGTGAACTCGTCGAGGTCCGGCTGCGCGGCCCGGCGGCGGGACGCGGCATACGCCTGCGCTGGGGAGCGGGTGGCCACCCCTTCAGGCTGTCACACCGCACGCTGCGGTGCCGGTACATGCCGCCACCTTCACGACGGCAGGGCTACGTGGCGTCGTCGTACCCGGCGCCGCGCTCGACCTTGTGGTCCAGTGGCGACGCCTCGTCCGGGTCGAGATCGTCCCAGCCCTGCTCGGCGCGCCGCCGGGCCAGCTGGCGGTCGTGCAGGTATGTGATGAGCACCGCGAGCTCGAAGAGCACGACGAGCGCGATGGCCAGCGCGAGCATCGAGATCGGGTCCTGGCCGGGGGTGGCGACCGCGGCGAACACGAACAGCCCGAAGATGCTGCCGCGTTGCCACGACTGCAGCTTGGCATAGGACAGCACCCCGACCAGGTTGAGCATCACGATGAGCAGCGGCAGCTCGAAGCTGACGCCGAACACCAGCAGCATGATGATCAGGAAGCCGACGTAGCCCTTGGCGTTGAGCGCGACCGTGAACGTGCCATCACCCAGGCTGACCAGGAACGACAGTCCCGCCGGCACCACGTGGTAGGCGAGCACGGCCCCGACCGCGAACAGGATGCTCGCCAGGGCCACGAAGGTCAGCCCGAAGCGGCGCTCCCTGGCATACATGCCCGGCGTGATGAAAGCCCAGACCTGGTAGAGCCACAGCGGACCGGTGAGCACCGCGCCGGCGGCGAGCCCGACCTGCAACCGGGTGTTGAAAGCGTCGAACGGACTGGTCTGCAGCAGTTGACACCCCCCCGGCGTCGGCAGCCGCGCTTCCGCCGGTAGCCCGCAGTAAGGGCCGGTGAGCAATTCGCTGAGGCTGGGAAGGCCGAACGGGTGCACCCCCCACCAGATGAAGCCCAGCACGCCGCCCGCGGCCAGCGCCAGCATCGCCATGGTGAGCCGGTTGCGCAGCTCGAAGAGATGCTCCATGAGGGTCATGGAGCCGTCGGGGTTGGACCTGCGTCGTGACCCGGGGCGGCCCAGCGGCAACCGCACCCCTCGTCACCCGCCTCTCGTCAGCGGCTGGTGTCGGTGCGGTGCGGCTGCTCGGCCGGACGGGACGTGTCCGTCTGGGTCGACGGCGACTGGGCCGACGGCGGCAGCGCCTGGTTGTCGTCGTGCTGGGCGGGTGTTCCGCCTTCGTTCTTGGCCTGACCCTCGTCGGGGCGCATGCTCTTGGTCTCGGCTTTGAAGATGCGCATGGACTGGCCGATGGAGCGCGCGGCGTTCGGGAGCTTGCTCGCCCCGAACAGCACCACCAGCACTACCAGCAGCAGGACCAGCTCCCAGCCTCCGGGGATGCCTGGCATGGCGATGCTCCTCTCGTAGCCTCTCGTTGGCCGATACTACGCCGTAGGAGGGTCGTCCGGTTCGTCGCCGGTGCGCCCGCGCCGGCGGTCCAGCTCGACGCGCAGCGCAGCCGTTCTGGCGCCGAGCAACCCGGTGCCCTCACCGAGCGCGGAGCGAGCGACCTGCACCGCGTACGCCGCACGCCGCGCGACCACGACCAGCCGCACCAGCAGCACCAGCAGCAGCATCAACGCGGCAGCGGCGACCAGCAGTAACGTCACGTACAGCATGGGGGGCACGCTATCCCGTGACGCTGAACGGCAGGTGAAGAGATCGCCGAACGGCAGCGCGGGCACGTTCGCGCACCGTCTCGGCAAGCTCGGCGGGCTCGAGTACCGACACGTCGCCGCCCAGCCCCAGCACGAGACGCACCATCCAGTCCAGGTCGGCGTAACGCATCCGGACCGTCGCCGCTCCCCCGTCAACCTCCTCGACGTCGTCGACCGGGTAGTACTCGGCGACCCAGCGCGCGTCCGGTGCGAGCCGCAGCGTTGCGACGGGCTGGTCGGGCTCGGCCCGGAACAGTCCGGCGGAGACATCGGTGGGCCGGGCGTGCGACGGCGGGACGGCCGGTTCGTCGCGGGTCGCGGTGTGCTCGATGCGGTCGAGCCGGAACAACCGCACCGCCTCGGCGCTGCGACACCACGCCTCGAGGTAGCTGTTGCCCTCCACGAGCAGCAGCCGCATCGGGTCGACGGTGCGCTCGCTCACGGCGTCGCGGGAGGCTGTGTAGTACCGGATCCACAGCGCGCGGCGGCGGTCCAGCGCATCGCGCACCGCGGTCAACGCCGCCTCCTCACGGGTCGCCAGCCCCACGACGACGGCCTGCTGCTCGGTGGCCTGCCCGGCCGCCGATTCGATCTTGGCCAGTGCACGGCGCACCGCCGCGGCGTCGACGACGCCCGGGGTCTCGGCCAGCGCGCGCAGCGCCACCACCAGCGCGGTCGCCTCGGCGGCAGACGGGCGCAGCGGGCGTCGCATCCCGGCATCGAACGTCACCGTCACGGTGTCACCCTCGAACGACAGGTCGATCAGGTCGCCGGGGCCGTAACCGGGCAGCCCGCACATCCACAGCAGCTCCAGGTCGCGGCGCAGCTGGCGCGGGGTCACGTCGAAATCGGCGGCCGCCTCGTCGATCGGCACGCCGGGGCGTCCCAGCAGGTAGGGCACCAGCGCCAGTAACCGGGGCAGCCGGTCGGCGACACCGCCGGGCATCAACCCACCTCCCCGGCGGCCGCCAGCAACCGCGAGCGCACTGCATCGGCCAGTGACGCGGGTTCGATCACCACGGCATCCTGCCCGTGCCCCGCGACCCACCGGGCGGCGATATCGACGGCTGGCAGCGTCACCTCCACCAGGTCACCGTCGACGCCGTCGAGGGCCAGCCGTCCCAGCACGCGCGCCTGCCGGCGCAGGCCGTGCGCATGCCCGTCGGCCAGCCACAGCCGCGCGGTGTACGAGGCCACGGGTGGCTCCGCGGAGCCCGCCACGATCTGCAGCAGGTCCACCCCGCCGGGACGGCGCACCGCACCGGCGCGACCGACCGGGCGCACCGGTCCCACGATCCGCGACACCCGGAAGCAGCGGGTGGCGTCGCGGTCCCGGTCATGCCCAATGACATACCAGCGGCCCCGCCAGGAGACGACGCCCCACGGCTCCAGGGTGCGCTGCGCCGCTTCGGCCGCAGGGTGCCTGCGGTGGCTGAAGGTGGCCGCCCGGCCGGCCTGCACGGCCGAGATCAGCGGGGCCAACGCCGGTTCCGCGGCACGCACCCGTGGCTGCACCGCCGGCGCGGGCGCGGCGTCGACGTCGACCCCAGCGGCCCGCAGCTTGTGCAATGCCCCCTGCGCGGCGCCGGCGAGTTGCGGCGAGTCCCACAACCGGGCGGCCAGCGCGACCGCGGCGGCCTCGTCCGGCTCGAGATCGATGTCGGGCAATTCGTAGTCGCGCCGCGCGATCCGGTAGCCCTCGGCGACCTCGAACCCGGCGCTGCCGGTCTCCAACGGGATCCCGAGGTCACGCAGCTCGGCCTTGTCGCGCTCGAACATCCGGAAGAATGCCTCGTCCGACGGGGCATCGGTGTAGCCGGGGACGATCCGCCGGATCCGCTCGGCGGTGAGGTACTGCCGGGTGGACAGCAAGCACAGCACCAGGTTCACCAGACGCTCTGCGCGCGTGGACGACACGGGGTGCAGCTTATGCGGGGCAGGGCACGACCTCGCAGCGGCCCACCACGCCTAACCGACTGGCACCAGCTGCGCTACATCGGCGTGCAGTGCAGCGAGCCCGTTGTCGAATGTTGCTAACCAGCTGTCGTGTCGGCGCGCCAACGCGGCGAGGTAGACGTCGGTGACCTGGCGATGGCCGAGGATGCCTTCGAGGTTCGCGTCGAGGTAGCTGAGGTCATCAGGCCAGAACTCGTGCCGGGCGTCGGCGGTCGCTGCGGCCAGCAGGTCCATTGCCTGGCCCGGCGGGGAGCTGCCCCTGATGAGCATTCGTAGCAGGGCGCCCTGGGTGACCGGGCAGGATGCGAAGGAGCCGTCGTGGGCCGACAGCCACGCGTGCGCCGCCGAGTGGTGGACGTGGTCCTCAACAGCGAGCGCAATCAGCACGTTGCTGTCGAGCAGTGCTGTCACTCGTCGTCCTCGAGCGACCGCACGTCCTCCGTGGTGATCGTCTGCCCCAACCGCAGCGTCGGGAACCCCGTCACGGGATGCCGGCGGACCTTTGATGAGACCTCGGATGCCGGCCCGGAGCGCAGCCCCCGCCTCACGAGCTCGGTCACAGTCTCGCTCAGTGATCGGGAGGTGTCCCGGGCAATCGACATAGCGACCTTATGCAGGTCGTCGGGCAGATCGATCGTGGTGCGCACGGCGACACTCTAGCATCTGTGCATCAAGATGCGTGGCTCCACTCACAGGGGGCGCAGCCGCGTCACAGCGAGGCGATCAGGCGATCGACGCGCTCGTCGACTGCCCGGAACGGGTCCTTGCACAGCACGGTGCGCTGCGCCTGGTCGTTGAGCTTGAGATGCACCCAGTCGACGGTGAAGTCGCGCCCGGCGGCCTGGGCGGCAGCGATGAACTCGCCGCGCAGCTTGGCCCGGGTACTGGCGGGCGGACTGTCCTTGGCCGCCTCGATCTCCCCGTCGTCGGTCACCCGGTCGACCAGGTCCTTGCGCTGCAGCAGGTCGAACAGGCCGCGACCGCGCCGGATGTCGTGGTAGGCGAGGTCGACCTGCGCGATCCGGGGGTTCGCCAGGTCCAGGTTGTTGCGGGCACGGTAGCGCTCAACCAGGCGGTGCTTGATCGCCCAGTCGATCTCCCGGTCGATCAGGCTCAGATCGTGGCGCTCGACGGCGTCGAGGGTGCGGCCCCACAGCTCGACCACCCGGTCGGTCACCGGATCCGAGCCGCGGCGCGCGACGTGCTCCACGGCCCGGGCGTAGTACTCGCGCTGGATGTCGAGCGCGGATGCCTCCCGCCCGCCGGCCAGCCGGATCGGCCGCCTGCCGGTGAGGTCGTGGCTGATCTCCCGGATCGCCCGGATCGGGTTGTCCAGCGTGAAGTCGCGGAAGATGACCCCGTCCTCGACCATCTCGAGCAGGAGGTTGGCCGTGCCCACCTTGAGCAGCGTGGTGACCTCGGACATGTTCGAGTCGCCGACGATGACATGCAGCCGGCGGTAGCGCTCCGCGTCGGCGTGCGGCTCGTCGCGAGTGTTGATGATGGGCCGGGAGCGGGTGGTCGCCGACGACACGCCCTCCCAGATGTGCTCGGCGCGCTGCGACAGGCAGTAGACGGCACCGCGGGGGGTCTGCAGCACCTTGCCGGCGCCGGCGATGAGCTGGCGGGTGACCAGGAACGGCAGCAGCACGTCGGCGATCCGCGAGAACTCGCCGGCACGGGCCACCAGGTAGTTCTCATGGCAACCGTAGGAGTTGCCCGCGGAGTCGGTGTTGTTCTTGAACAGGAAGATGTCGCCACCGATGCCCTCGTCGCCGAGCCTGCGCTCAGCATCGACCAGCAGGTCTTCGAGGATGCGCTCGCCGGCCTTGTCGTGGGTGACGAGCTGCACCAGGTCATCACACTCCGCGGTGGCGTACTCCGGGTGGGAACCGACGTCGAGGTAGAGCCGTGAGCCGTTGCGCAGGAAGACGTTGGAGCTGCGCCCCCAGGACACCACTCGACGGAACAAGTAGCGGGCCACCTCGTCCGGGGACAGCCGCCGCTGTCCGTGGAAGGTGCAGGTGACCCCGAACTCCGTCTCGACACCGAAGATCCGACGCTGCATGTCCCCAGCCTATGCGCCGCAGCCCGTTGCGGAAGGGCTGAGCTAGGCTGCACCGGTGCGGGAACGCCGGCGGACTCACGCCGCGGGTGACGTGGCGGGATGACGTCAGCCCTCGTCGGCCGGGTCCGCTCCGGGGGTGGTGTCGCCGCCACCCGCGTCGGTCTCGCCGGTGGAGCTGGCGGATTCATCGGCGCTCTCATCGGTGGCGAGCAGGGCGGTCAGTGCCGCTCCGGTGATTCTGCGGAAGGCCCGCCGTGGCCGGTTGCGGTCCAGCACCGCGACCTCGAGCTGACCGACGCCCAGGCTGCGGGGTTTCGCCCCGTTGCCGCTGGTGCTGGCCGCCCCGGATCCGGTACCGCCGGGCGTTGCGGTGCCGAGCGCGGCCACCGCCACCCGCACCGCCTCACCGATGTCCATGCCGGAGCGAAAGGAGTCCTTCATCGCCGCGGCGATGTTGTCCGTCTGACCGCCCATCACCACGAAGTTCGGTTCGTCGACGATGGAGCCGTCGTAGGTCAGGTGATAGAGCTGGTCGGAACCTGAATCGGTGCCGACCTCGGCGACGCACAACTCGACCTCGAACGGCTTCTGCTGCTCCGAGAAGATCGTGCCCAGGGTCTGCGCGTAGACGTTGGCCAGCGCGCGGCCGGTGACGTCACGGCGGTCGTAAGCGTAGCCCCGCACATCGGCCACCCGGATGCCGGCGACCCGCAGGTTCTCGAACTCGTTGTAGCGCCCGACAGCGGCGAAGCCGATCCGATCGTAGATCTCGGAGACCTTGTGCAGTGCGGTGGACGGGTTCTCCGCCACGAACAGCACTCCCCCCGCATAGGTCAGCGCAACGACGCTGCGACCTCGGGCGATGCCCTTGCGGGCGAGTTCCGAACGGTCACGCATGACCTGTTCAGCCGAGGCGTAGAACGGCATCGTCACAGCGCAGGCCTCCGAAGAATCTGGTCTTGTGGGTGGAGCCCCCCGGGAGTGGTATCAGCCACCGGGCTTGTCCCGTCGACCGGCGATCACGGCGGACGCGATCTCCTCGGTCGCCGCCTCGGACAGCTGGACCGCCCCGTCGGCGGCGGTGACCGTGATGACCGTCGGGTAGATCCGGCGGACCGGGTCGGGGCCGCCGGTAGCCGTGTCGTCGTCCGCTGCGTCGTAGAGCGCCTCGACCGTCGTGCGCACGGCCGTCGTCTGGTCGTGGTCGGGATCGTGCAACTTCTTGAGCGACGACCGGGCGAACAGTGAGCCGGAGCCCACCGAGTGGTAGCCCAGCGTCTCCTCGTACCGGCCGCCCACGACGTCGTAGGAGATGATGCGACCGGCCCGCTCCGGGTCTTCCGCATCGATGTCGAAGCCCGCGAACACCGGTAGCGCTGCCAGTCCCTGCAGCGCGGCGCCGAGATTGCCGCGGACCATGCTCGCCAGCTTGTTGGCCTTGCCGTCGAGGGTCAGCGAGACACCCTCGATCTTCTCGTAGTGCTGCAACTCGACGGCGAACAGCCGCACCAGCTCCACGGCGACGCCGGCCGAGCCCGCGATCCCGACCGCCGAGTAGTCGTCGACGACGAACACCTTCTCCATGTCGCGCTGCGCGATGAAATTGCCCATCGTCGCCCGCCGGTCCCCCGCGACCACCACCCCGCCGGCGAAGGTGACCGCGACGATCGTCGTGCCGTGCGGCGTCTGCCCGGTCACGTCCCCGCTGCCCTCACCGCCGCGGCGACCCGGTAGTAGCTCGGGGCTCGCCGCGGACAGGAACTCGGTGAACGACGAGGAGCCCGCCGTGAAGTACTGCGCGGGTAGCACCGCACCTGGGCGGGACCGGGCCGTGGACTGCTCCATCGCAGGTGTCTTCTCCTCGTCGTCTGCGGCTGCTCGCGGCGTGCGGGCGGTTACTCGCCGCCCTTCTGAACATAGGCCCGGACGAAGTCCTCGGCGTTCTCCTCGAGAACGTCGTCGATATCGTCGAGGATCGCGTCGACGTCCTCGCCGAGCTTCTCACGCCGCTCCTGGCCGGCCGTGGCGCCCTCGTCGTTCTCCTCATCGCCATCGCCGCCACCATGACGTTGCGCCTTCTCCTGGGACATCTCGCCTCCTAGCGTCGATGCTGGGTGGGCATCGTCACTGCTGAACTTTACCCAGCAATCCCGCCTCGTGCCGGTGGATCGGACGGGTCAATCAGCCGCGGGTGATGGCGTCCACCAGCTCCCGGGCGCTGTGCGACGCATCGATCAGCGCTCCCACATGCGACCGGGTGCCCCGCAGCGGCTCCAAGGTGGGGATCCGCACCAGCGATTCCCGACCCAGGTCGAAGATGACCGAATCCCAGGACGCGGCGGCGACCTCGGTCGGGTACCGCTCCAGGCAGCGGCCCCGGAAGTAGGCCCTGGTGTCCTCTGGGGGAGCGTGCACCGCCGCCAGCACCTCCTCCTCGGTGACCAGGCGCTTCATCGACCCGCGGGCCACCAGCCGGTTGTAGAGGCCCTTGCTCAGCCGCACGTCGGAATACTGCAGGTCGACCATGTGCAGCCGCGGCGCTGCCCAGCCGAGCCCATCGCGCGACCGGTAGCCCTCCAGCAGCTGCAGCTTGGCGGGCCAATCCAGCCGGTCGGCGCACTCCGCCGGGTCACGGGCCAGCGCGTCGAGCACCTCACCCCAGGTGCGCAGCACGTCGCCGGCGACCTCGTCGGGCTCGCCCTCACGCTGCAGGAACGCTGCCACCCGTTCGTGGTAGGCGCGTTGCAGGTCCAGACCGGTGAAACATCGCCCGTCGGTCGTCGCCACTGTCGCCCGCAGCGAGGGGTCGTGACTGATGGTGTGCAGTGCGCGCACCGGTTCGGCGAGCCGCAGATCGTCGAACCGCTCACCGGCCTCGATGAGGTCCAGCACGAGCGCGGTGGTGCCGACCTTGAGGTAGGTGGAGTACTCGGCGAGGTTGGCGTCACCGACGATGACGTGCAGCCGACGGTACTTGTCCGCGTCGGCGTGCGGCTCGTCGCGGGTGTTGATGATGCCGCGCTTGAGCGTCGTCTCGAGCCCGACCTCGACCTCGATGTAGTCCGCACGCTGCGAGAGCTGGAAACCGGCCTCCTCCCCACCGGCGCCGATGCCCACCCGCCCCGAACCGACCACCACCTGGCGGGAGGCGAAGAACGGGGTGAGCCCGGCGACCACCGCGGTGAACGGCGTCGAGCGGGCCATCAGGTAGTTCTCGTGCGTGCCGTACGAGGCGCCCTTGCCGTCGACGTTGTTCTTATACAGCTGGAAGGGGGGCTGGTCGGGCACGGTCCGGGCCCGGGTCGCGGCCTCCTCCATGACCCGCTCGCCGGCCTTGTCCCAGATCACGGCGTCGCGGGGGTTGGTCACCTCCGGCGCGGAGAACTCCGGATGCGCGTGGTCGACGTAGAGCCGCGCCCCGTTGGTGAGGATGACGTTGGCCGCACCGAGGTCGTCGAGCTCGGGGTCCTGCTGGGCCAGC
This sequence comes from Pseudonocardiaceae bacterium, assembly GCA_009377865.1. Classification (GTDB taxonomy): domain Bacteria; phylum Actinomycetota; class Actinomycetes; order Mycobacteriales; family Pseudonocardiaceae; genus WHSY01. Next base: position 30,847 of record WHTH01000016.1, read on the forward strand.
CCCGGCCCACCGAGGTCGAAGCCGCGGACGTCGCGCAGCGGCGACTCCACCTCGTAGTCCCAGCGGGCCCGCTTCGCCCGCGGCAGTTCCGCCGCCGCGGCGTAGGCGAGGACCACCTGGGTGGACGTGAGGACGGGATTGGCGGCGGCGTCCCCCGGTGCGGCAATGCCGTACTCGACCTCGGTGCCCATGATCCGGCGCATACCCACGAGCCTACGGCCGATGTCGCGGCTGCGGTCGGCGGATACGCCGTGGACCGGGAGTGGGCGCGGCGTCAGAGGTACTGGCCGGTGTTGGTGGCCGTGTCGATCGCCCGGCCGGAGTCGGCGTTCTTCCCGGTGACCAGGGTGCGGATGTAGACGATGCGCTCCCCCTTCTTGCCCGAGATTCGCGCCCAGTCGTCCGGGTTGGTGGTGTTGGGCAGGTCCTCGTTCTCGGCGAACTCGTCGACGATCGCGTCGAGCAGGTGGTTCATCCGCAAGCCCGGCTGGCCGGTCTCGAGCACCGACTTGATCGCCGCCTTCTTGGCCCGGTCGACGATGTTCTGCACCATTGCGCCGGAGTTGAAGTCCCGGAAGTAGAGGATCTCCTTGTCGCCGTTGGCGTAGGTGACCTCGAGGAAGCGGTTCTCCTCGCTCTCGGCGTACATCCGCTCGACGGTGCCCTGGATCATCGCCTGGATGCAGGCATGCGCGTCGTCTCCGAACTCGGCGAGGTCGTCGGCGTGTAGCGGCAGACTCGTCGTCAGGTACTTGGAGAAGACGTCCTTGGCCGCCTCGGCGTCGGGCCGCTCGATCTTGATCTTCACGTCCAACCGGCCGGGCCGCAGGATCGCAGGATCGATCATGTCCTCACGGTTCGATGCCCCGATCACGATGACGTTCTCGAGGCCCTCCACACCGTCGATCTCGGACAGCAGCTGCGGCACGATCGTCGTCTCGACGTCAGACGACACGCCCGAACCGCGAGTGCGGAAGATGGAATCCATCTCGTCGAAGAACACGATGACCGGGGTGCCCTCGGAGGCCTTCTCCCTGGCCCGCTGGAAGATCAGCCGAATGTGCCGCTCGGTCTCGCCGACGAACTTGTTGAGCAGCTCGGGGCCCTTGATGTTGAGGAAGTAGCTCTTGGCGTTGGCCGCATCGTCACCGCCCTCGCTGTCACTTCCCCGGGCTGTCGCGACCTTCTTGGCCAGCGAGTTGGCCACCGCCTTGGCGATGAGCGTCTTGCCGCAGCCGGGCGGGCCATAGAGCAGCACGCCCTTGGGCGGGCGCAGCTCGTAGGTGCGGAACAGGTCGGCATGCAGGAACGGCAGCTCCACCGCGTCGCGGATCTGCTCGATCTGGTTGCTGAGCCCTCCGATGTCGGTGTACCCGACGTCGGGCACCTCTTCGAGCACCAGGTCCTCGACCTCGGCCTTGGGCACCCGCTCGTAGGCGTACCCGGCCTTGGTGTCGACCAGTAGGGAGTCGCCCGGCTTGAGCACCATGGTCTCGCCGGCCTCGGCGGCGTCACCGTCGTCGTGCATCAGCTGGTCGGACAGCCAGACCACGCGCTCCTCGTCGGCATGCCCGATGATCAGCGCGCGATCACCGTCATCGAGCACCTCGCGCAGCGCGCACACCTCACCGGTGGTCTCGTAGCTACCCGCCTCGACCACGGTCAGCGCCTCGTTGAGGCGCACGCTCTGGCCGCGGCGCAGCTCCTCGTTCTCCACCGCAGGCGAGACCGCCACCCGCATCCGACGGCCGGAGGTGAAGATGTCGACGGTGCCGTCCTCGAACCTGGACAGGAAGACGCCGTACCCGCTGGGCGGCTGCGCCAGCCGGTCGACCTCCTCGCGCAGCGTGAGGAGTTGACTGCGGGCGTCACGCAGCGTCTCGACGAGCTTGCTGTTGCGCTCGGTGAGCTGGGAGACGTTGGCCGAGGCCTCGGCCAGCCGCTCCTCGAGCAGCCTGACGTGGCGGGGGGACTCGGTCAACCGGCGCCGTAGCAGCGCCACCTCGTCCTCGAGCATCCTGATCTGGGCGGTCATGTCGGCGTCGTCGCCATCCCGACCCCCGTCGGGCAGGCCGCCGGGATGATCGTGCTGCATGACGGCACCTCCTCCCGTGCTGTGCTTCGCACGACCACGTTACGGGAGAACGCACGATTCTGTGAGATGGCAACTGGTGTTCGGACACATTGCGATTTGGTGAACAAGGTCACGTTCGGCGGCGAAGCCCTGGTCAGGAGCGGGTCGTCGAGCGGCTGGGACGACGTTGCGGGGTCGGCGCGACGACCCCGTCGGCGAGTCTGCGAGCGGTGACGAGGAAGGCGGTGTGGGCGACCATCCGGTGTTCCGGGCGCACCGCCAGGCCCACTGCGTGCCAGGGTCGCAGCAACGTCTCCCATGCCTGCGGCTCCGTGTAACAGCCCGCTTCCCGGAATGCCTCGGTGATGCGCGACAGCTGGGTCGTGGTGGCGATGTAGACGACCGCCACACCACCCGGCACGAGGGTAGCGGACACGGCGTCGAGGACCTGCCACGGGTCGACCATGTCCAGCACCACCCGGTCGACCTGCTGTGCGGCCGGATGGGTGGCGACATCGGCGACCTGCAGGGTCCAGTTCGGTGGCGGTGTGCCGAAGAACCGCTCGACGTTGCGTTCGGCGTGTTCGGCGTGGTCGGCCCGGGTCTCGTAGGAGGTGACCGTTCCCTGCTCCGCCACGGCGCGCAGTAGCGAGCAGGTCAGCGCGCCGGAGCCGGCACCCGCCTCCAGTACCCGCGCGCCGGGGAACACGTCACCCCACATCAGGATCTGTGCGGCGTCCTTGGGATAGATCACCTGCGCTCCCCGCGGCATCGAGAGCACGTAGTCGGCCAGCAGTGGGCGCAGCGCCAGGTACTGCGTACCGGCGGCGGAGGTCACGACGCTGCCCTCCGGCGCCCCGATCAGGTCATCGTGGGCGAGCGCACCACGGTGGGTGTGGTAAATAGCCCGGGTCTCGAGCACCACGGTGTAGCGGCGTCCCTTGGGATCGGTCAGCTGCACCCGATCGCCGGGCGCAAACGGTCCGCTGGGTCGTGTCACCGCGGCATCGTGACAGAACGACGGCTCCGGTCGGCGCGCAGCATCCATCCCAGCCCGGCGAGCACTGCCAGCAGCACCGACACGACCGGCCCGGCAGCGGCGATCAGGCCCTCGTCGCGCGGTCCGGACGGGCGCCGGCCGAGCTCGGATATCCCGCCCAGCAGGAACAGCCGCACCCGCAGCACCGGCACACGCAGCCACTGCGCCACCGCGCAGTGCCCGAGCTCGTGGATCAGCACCGAGACGCCGAGCAGCACCGCCAGGGTGGCGGCGAGCAGCAGCGCGGCCGGCTGCCCCACGCCGGGCAGCAATCTCGTCACCAGCGGGGAGCGCCGTCACGATCACAGCGCCGAGCCACCACGACGGCGCCAACAGCACCGGGACACCGCGAAGTCTGCCCAGCGTGATCCGATCGCCTTGTTGCTTGAAGCACCGTGTCGCCCGGCGCGCCCTGTCAGCGCAGTGACCTACCCTACCGCTCGTGAACGAGTCCGGAGTGGCTGCCGATACCGTGGTTGCCGAGCAGGAGACGACCGGGCGCCGACGGCCTGCGCTCTCGCCGTCGCGCGCAGCCGATTTCAAGCAGTGCCCGCTGCTCTACCGCTTCCGCGCGGTCGACCGCATCCCCGAGACCCCCAGCCGGGTGCAGGTTCGCGGAACCGTGGTGCATTCGGTGCTGGAGCAGTTGTTCGCGCTGCCTCCGGAACAGCGCGAGCCCGACGCGGCACGGGAGATGGTCGCTCCCGCATGGCACGACGTGCTGGCCGCGTCACCGGAGCTCGCCGCGCTGTTCGACGGCCCAGCCGACCCGGAGCTCGGCACCTGGTTGGAGTCGGCGCGGGCACTCGTCGATGCCTACTTCGCGCTGGAGGATCCCCGTCGGGTGCAACCCGAGGCGTGCGAGCTGCGGCTCGAGGTCGAGCTGCCCACCGCCGGGATGGCCGACCCGGTGCTGCTGCGCGGCTACGTCGACCGGCTCGACGTCGCCCCGACCGGGGAGATCCGGGTGATCGACTACAAGACGGGATCGGCGCCGCGAGAGGTGTTCGAGGCCAAGGCGCTGTTCCAGATGAAGTTCTACGCGCTGGTGCTGCTGCGCACCCGCGGCGTGCTGCCCAGGCGGCTGCAGCTGCTCTACCTCGCCGACCAGCAGTCACTGAATTACTCGCCAGACGAGGCCGAACTGGATCGCTTCGAGCGCACGCTGACCGCGATATGGACCGCCATCCTGCGCGCAGCGCCTACCGGTGATTTTCGGCCGAGCCCCGGCAAGCTCTGCGAGTGGTGCGACCACCAGGAGCGCTGCCCCTCTTTCGGGGGAACGCCACCGCCCTACCCCGGCTGGCCCGAGCCCGACAGCGCGGGCGACCTGGAGCGGGACGCCCGGGAGCAGGACGCGCAGTAGATGGACGCCTGCTACGAGCAGTTCGAGCCGGGCCGTTACCGGTCGACCGAGCACACCGTGGGCCCATCGTCGGCCGAGATGCAGCACATGGGTCCACCGTCGGCGCTGCTGACCCGGGAGCTCGAGCGCCACGCGCTCCGCGAGGACGTGGCATTGTCCCGCATCACCGTCGAGGTACTCGGTGCCGTGCCCCCGGTGGACCTGGAGGTCTCCGCCCAGACGGGTTCGTCCCGGCCGAACCGTCGAGCTGCTCGAAGCGGAGCTGACGGCCGACGGGCGGCCGGTGGCGCTCGCCCAGGGTTGGCGGCTGGCGCTGGCCGACACCGCCGACGTCGCGGGAGGGGCGCCGCCGAGGTTGCCGCCACCCGAGCAGGCCGTGACGCGTCCGGTGCCGCCCGAGTGGATCCCCGGCTACCTCGACGCGCTGGAGTGGCGCTGGGTGCGCGGCCACCTCGGCGAGCAGGGTCCTGGCACGGCCTGGGCCCGGCTGCGGGTTGCGGTGGTGGCAGGCGAGGACCCCACACCGTTGCAGCGATTGATGGCGACCGCCGACTCCGCAAACGGCATCGCGTCGCGGCTCGACTTCACGCAGTGGCTGTTCCTCAACACCGACCTCAGCGTGCACCTGCACCGCCGGCCCACCGGCGAGTGGTTCGGGGTCGATGCTGAGACCGTGATCGGGGCCGCGGGCGCGGGAGTGTGTTCAGCGGTGCTGCACGACGGGTCGGGGCCGGTGGGCCGTAGCTCCCAGGTGCTCACGATCCGGCCACGGTGAGACTGTCGACCCGCCTTACGCAGGGTGGTCCGACAGCGCCGGGTCGGGATCGTGCCCGGCATCTTGCAAACCGGGGAGTATGCCCGGGCGTTGCTTCAGCGGTCGGGAACTGTTCCAGACAACGAGATCGAGGATCGCGTGGCCGCCCGGCTGGCCCGGCAGAGCCTGTTCAGCCGGGATCACCCGGCGCGCTTCACCTTCTACCTGCACGAGTTCGTGCTGCGGCTGCCCGTCGGTGGACCCGCCGTGATGTCCGACCAGTTGCACCACCTGCTGCGCATGGCGATGCGGCCCTACCTCACGCTACGGGTGGTTCCAGCCACCTTCGGCGCACACGCAGGGTCGGCAGGCTCCTTCACCCTCATGGAGTTCGCCGAGTTCAAGCCGGTGGCCTACCTGGAGAGCGAGACCTCCAGCCTGTTCCTGGAGAAGCCCGTGGAGACCGCCGCCTACCAGCACGTCCTGGCGGCGCTGGCGGAGTCCACGCTGCGCGAGGGAGAATCGAGAGAGCTGATTGCCACCCTGGCAACCGAGCTCTATGCGGATCGAGAGGATCATGATGACCGCGCCTGAGCCGGACGGCATCGTCTGGCACACGAGCAGCTACAGCAACGGCGAAGCCGCCTGCGTCGAGGTCGCGCCCGCGCCGGACCGGGTCCTGGTGCGCGACTCCAAGGACCCCGACGGTCCCGGGCTGACCGTAACTCCGGACGCATGGCGAGCCTTCCTCGCCATCGTCACCCGCTGACCACGCTGTATGACGTCCAGGCACTGACAGCGTGCACGGGGTCGTCCGCGTGGTCTGACACAATCGACGCAATGGGTTGTCCTGCCCATCGGGAGGTTGCCGTGCCGCCAGCCACGCCCGCGCTGTCGTTCATGTGGTTGGAGATCACGGGTAAGTGCCAGTTGAGCTGCCGCCACTGCTATGCGGACTCGGGGCCGCGTGGCACACATGGAGCCATGACTCATGGTGACTGGCAACGCGCCATCGATGAGGCAGCCGGACTCGGCGTGGTCATGGTGCAGTTCATCGGCGGAGAGCCGACGCTGCACCCCGAGCTGCCCGCATTAGTCGACCATGCGCTGGCCGCCGGTCTGCAGGTCGAAGTCTTCTCGAACCTGGTGCATGTCTCGGCGAGGCTGTGGGACACGTTCGGTCGCCCCGGCGTTCGGCTGGCATGCTCGTACTACTCCGACGACGACGCCGAACATGCGCGTATCACCGGCCGCCGGGCCAGCCATGCCCGCACAACGGCGAACATCGCCGAGGCGCGGCGACGCTCGATACCGCTTCGAGTCGGTCTCATCGACGTACTGTACGGACAACGCATCGACGCCGCCGTCAGCGAGTTGACCGCGCTCGGCGTGCAGGACGTCGGTACTGACCGGTTGCGGCAGGTCGGGCGCGGTCAACTCGCTGACGTTGATCAGTTGTGCGGTAAATGTGCTCGTGGGGTATTGGCAATATCTCCGACGGGTACCGTCTGGCCGTGCGTGTTCTCCCGTTGGTTGCCAGTCGGCAACGTCCGTGAACAGAGTCTTGACGCGATCATCAAGGGTCGGGCGGTCGCTGCGACCAGGGCCATGCTGGCCGCGCATTTCGCCGGCCGAACGTTGCCTGGTGGTCAGGCGTCATGCGGCCCATACTGCCAGCCCACGTGCCCGCCGAACTGCTCGCCGTCGTGTCGGCCGCAGCACAACTGCACACCGGTCGCTTGCGGTCCGCAAGGGAACTGTTGGCCGAAGTACGGGTGCAAGCCGAGTGGATAGTAGGACCTACACAAATGATCATCACTGGTGTGACGCCGCGTAACGCTGCCGACGGCGAAGACGCCACACTGCGCGGTTGGCCATTCGAGCTTCCTCCGGTTGCACAGTTGCTCCGTGACGGTTTGACATTCACGGCGCCCGTCACCTTGTTGGTTGGGGAGAACGGCTCTGGCAAGTCCACGATCATCGAGGCGATCGCGGAAGCGTACGGGGTGGATAGACGAGGCGGACATATCGGTCGTGACTACGCCTCGCCGCTGGAAAAAGCCCCGCTCGGCCGTGAGATCCGTCTCGAACGAACGAAGGTCGGGCGGCGGATGGTGGGAACCAAGCCTCGTGGGTATTTCCTGCGCGCCGAGACCGCATACGGATTCTTCGAATACGTATCCGGAACGCCCGCCTACGATGAGCATGATTTGTTTTCCATGAGTCATGGTGAGTCTTTTCTTGCCGTATTCGACGTTCGCTTCGCTCGCCAAGGCCTGTATCTGATGGATGAACCGGAGTCGGCGCTGTCGTTCTCGTCCACCCTGAAGTTACTCGCGCTGCTCGATGACCTACGCAACACCGGATCACAGGTCATCTGCGCCACCCATTCCCCACTGCTGGCCGCGCTGTCCGGAGCGCAGATTCTCGAACTCGGTGACCACGGAATCCGCACCGTGCCATGGAACGAGCTGGAACTGGTCGACCATTGGAGGCGATTTTTGGCACAACCGGATTCCTATCTCAGATATTTGATTGACAACCGAGAAACATGACAACGTCGACACCGGACCCGAACGCGGCACACCGGGCAGTCATGCGGCAGAACCTGGATCACGCTGCTGCCGTACTGGGCGTGGAGATCGCAGATGGCGTGGCCTGGGGTTGGCGCGACCGTTCCATCGGGGCACACGTCACGAACGACCGAGGGGACTGGTGGCTGCGTGTCGTGCGCGAGCTGACCGCGTGGACGGGTGGAGATTTCTGGCGCGGCAACGCCGAAGCAACTGCCATCACAGGGGTGCCCAAGCCCGCAGTCACCTGGATCGAGGAGTGGGACGACGGCGATGTCCAGTTCCGCGCCGAGCTGATGACCCTCATCCGTGCACATCGGTGCGCGGCGACAGAACCGCTACGCGACACGATCACGTTGTCGGATACCTGGTGGTCGACCCTGCGCCACTCAGTGGACCGCGTCGCCAACTGGCCCACCGACCGTACGTGTCTCGACCAGGAAACTGTTACTCGACGGCTGCTCGCTTTCTACGGCCCTGAGGTCGACGCGACGGTCACCGCATGGACGACCGCCCATGGTGACCTGCATTGGGCCAATGTCACCGAACCGCAGTGCTACATCTTGGACTGGGAAGGCTGGGGCCTCGCGCCGTTGGGCTACGACGCGGCGACCCTCTACTGCCACAGCCTTCTGGTCCCGGCAGTCGCGCGTCGTGTACACGAGACATTCACCGACATTCTCGACAGCGAACCGGGTCGACTCGCACAACTGTACACGATCACCAGATTGCTGCTCCGCATCGAGGACGGCGATTACCCTGACCTCGCCGGACCATTACACGAACACCTCGGGGACCTACTTCTGGGTTCTCGTGGGACTGGCTGTAGGAGCAAATAGTAGCGGCTGCCTTTCGACTGACTTCCGACGGCGGGAATCAGAACCGGCAGGAGCGGATGTCCGTGGCGAGGATCGCCTTGGCGCCGGTGACCGACAGCAGGTCCATGATGCGGTTGGCCTCCCGCCGGGGCACCATCGCGCGCACCGCCACCCAGCTCGGATCGGCCAGCGGTGCCACCGTCGGTGACTCGATGCCCGGGGTGATGCGGACGGCCTCGTCGAGCAGCGACTTCGGGCAGTCGTAGTCGAGCATCAGGTACTGCTGGGCGAACACCACACCCTGCAATCGCGCGGCGAGCTGGGCCTTCTCCGAGGTGGCCACGCTGTCGCGGCCCTCGAGCAGCACGGCCTCCGAGGAGCAGATCGCGTCGCCGAAGGCAGCCAGCCCGTGCTGGCGCAGGGTGCGCCCGTGCTCGACCACGTCGGCGATGGCGTCGGCCACGCCCAGTTGCACCGAGATCTCGACCGCCCCGTCGAGCCGGATCACCTCGGCAGCGACGCCCTGGCGGTGCAGGTCATCGCGCACCAGCCGGGGGTAGGAAGTGGCCACCCGCAACCCGTCGAGATCCCCGACCTTCCAGTCGCGGCCGATCGGAGCGGCATAGCGGAAATCGGAAGAACCGAAACTCAGCGCGAGCCGCTCGTCGACCGGTGCCTCGGAATCCAGCGCGAGGTCGCGCCCGGTGATACCCAGGTCGAGGTCGCCGGAGCCGACGTAGATCGGGATGTCCTTGGGACGCAGGAAGAAGAACTCGACCTCGTTGAGCGAGTCGATGATCGTCAGGTCCTTGACGTCGTGCCGCTGCCGGTAACCGGCCTCGACGAGCATCTCCGATGCGGGCAGCGCGAGTGCCCCCTTGTTTGGTACCGCCACGCGCAGCATGCGCTTCTCCTCAGGTCTCACAGGTGCCGGTAGACGTCCTCGGTGCTCAGGCCCCGGCCGAGCATGAGCACCTGCACCCGGTAGAGCAGTTGCGAGATCTCCTCGGCGAGCCGCTCGTCGGGCTCGTGCTCGGCGGCGATCCACACCTCACCAGCCTCCTCGAGCACCTTCTTGCCCTGGGCGTGTACCCCGGCGTCGAGCGCGAGCACCGTGCCCGACCCTGCGGGCCTGCTGCGTGCCCGTTCGGACAGCTCATCGAAGAGCTCGTCGAAGGTCTTCACGAGGCGCCATCCTCCCGGGGGCCGTCATGCATTGAAATACTTCGCCTCGGGGTGGTGGGTGACGATCGCGTCGGTGGACTGTTCGGGATGCAGCTGGAGCTCCTCGGAGAGCTCGACCCCGATCCGGCTGGGCTCGAGCAGGTCGACGATCTTGGCACGGTCGGCGAGGTCCGGGCAGGCCCCGTAGCCGAGCGAGAACCGTGCCCCGCGGTAGCCGAGCTTGAAGAACTGCTCGACGTCGGCGGGGTCCTGCGCAGCGACCGTGGTGCCGTCGGGAGTGGCCAGCTCGCTGCGGACCCGCGCGTGCCAGTACTCGGCCAGTGCCTCTGTCAGCTGCACGCCCAGACCGTGCACCTCGAGGTACTCGCGGTAGGCGTCCTTGCCGAACAGCTCGGCGGCGTAGTCGGCGATGGACTGGCCCATCGTGACCAGGGTCAGCGGCAGCACGTCGACCTCATCGGCGGCCAGCGCGGCGTCACGGGGCCGGTAGAAGTCGGCCAGGCACAGGAACCGGTCGCGCTGCTGGCGGGGAAAGGTGAACCGGCAGCGCTCCGCGGCGTCGGGGCGGGGCTCGGCCAGCACGACCAGCGAGTCCCCGTCCGACACGCACGGGAAGTAACCGTAGACGACGGCCGCGTGCGCGAGCACACCCTCCGTCGACAGTTTGTCGAGCAACACCCGCAGCCGTGGCCGGCCGTCGGACTCCACCAGCTCCTCGTAGCTCGGACCGTCTCCCCCGCGGGCCCCGCGCAGCCCCCACTGCCCCAGGAACAGCGCCCGCTCGTCGAGCATCCCGGCGTAATCGGCCGGCGAGATCCCCTTGACCACCCGCGAGCCCCAGAACGGCGGCACCGGCAGCGCGATGTCCGCGGCGACGTCGGACCGTTCCGGCACCGGCGGCGCGGTCTCGGCCGCCCGCGCCTTGCGCGCCTCGGCGATGCGCTTGGACCGCTCGTGGCGGGCCTTGCGCTCGGCGGCACGGGCCTCGGCCTCCGGGTCGGCGGCGACGGTCCCGCCGCGCTTGCGGGTCATCAGCGCATCCATCAGTCGCAGCCCCTCGAACGCGTCCTTGGCGTAGCCGAGGTCACCGGAGTAGAGCTCAGCGAGATCGTTCTCCACGTAGGAGCGGGTCAGTGCCGCCCCGCCGAGCAGCACGGGGAGGCCGCCCGCCACCCCGCGGGAGTTCATCTCCTCGAGGTTCTCCTTCATGATGACCGTCGACTTCACCAGCAGTCCCGACATCCCGATCGCGTCGGCGCGGTGCTCGGTGGCGGCGTCGAGGATCGTCGTGATCGGCTGCTTGATGCCGAGGTTGACCACGTCGTAGCCGTTGTTCGACAGGATGATGTCGACGAGGTTCTTGCCGATGTCATGCACATCGCCCTTGACGGTGGCCAGGATGAGCCGGCCCTTGCCGTCCTCGTCGGTGCGCTCCATGTGCGGTTCGAGGTGAGCCACCGCGGCCTTCATCACCTCGGCGGACTGCAGCACGAACGGCAGCTGCATCTGACCGGCACCGAACAGCTCGCCGACCGTCTTCATCCCCGACAGCAGCGTGTCGTTGACGATCTCCAGCGGCGGGCGCTGTTGCATCCCTTCTTCCAGGTCGGCCTCCAGGCCGGAGCGCTCACCGTCGACGATCCGCCGCTCGAGGCGCTCGAACAGCGGCAGCGCGGCCAGCTCCTCGGCCCGCGATGCCCGTGCCGAGGACGCCGACACGCCCTCGAACAGCGCCATGAAGTGCTCCAGCGGGTCGTGCGCCCGGGTGTCGCTCTCGGCGGGGCGGCGCCGGTCGTAGACGAGGTCGAGCGCGGCATGGCGCTGCTCCTCGGGGATCCGCGCCATCGGCATGATCTTCGACGCGTGCACGATGGCGGTGTCGAGCCCGGCGGCGGTGGCCTCGTGCAGGAACACCGAGTTGAGCACCTGGCGCGCGGCGGAGTTGAGTCCGAAGGAGATGTTCGACACCCCCAGTGTGGTCTGCACCTCGGGGAAGCGGCGCTTGACCTCGCGGATCGCCTCGATCGTCTCGATGGCGTCGCGGCGAACCTCCTCCTGCCCGGTGGAGATGGGGAACGTCAGGCAGTCGACGATGATGTCGCAGGTGTGCATCCCCCACTTACCGGTGAGGTCCTCGATCAGCCGGGCGGCGACCTTGACCTTCCAGTCGCGGGTGCGGGCCTGGCCGTCCTCGTCGATGCACAGCGCGACCACGGCGGCGCCGTGCTCGGAGACCAGCTCCATGATCCGGGCGAATCGGGAGTTCGGCCCGTCGCCGTCCTCGAAGTTGACCGAGTTCACCACGCAGCGCCCGCCGAGCCGCTCCAGCCCGGTCAGTAGCACCTCGGGCTCGGTGGAGTCGATCATGACGGGTAGCGTCGACGCCGTGGCCAGCCGGCCGGCCAGCTGCGCCATGTCCCTGACCCCGTCGCGGCCGACGTAGTCGATGCACAGGTCGAGCAGGTGCGCGCCGTCGCGGGTCTGCTCGCGGGCGATCTCGATGCACTCCTCGTAGCCGTCCTCGACCATCGCCTCGCGGAACGCCTTCGAGCCGTTTGCATTGGTGCGTTCGCCCATCATCAGCACCGAGGTGTCCTGCCGGAACGGCACCGGGGCATACAGCGACGACACGCCCGGTTCGGGTCGCGGCTGCCGGGTCGCCGGGGTGACGTCCGCGACGGCGTCACGGACCGCCGTGATGTGTTGCGGTGTGGTGCCGCAGCAACCGCCGATGAGGCGGACCCCGAACTCGCGGACGAAACCGGACAGCGCCTCGGCCAGCTCGTCGGCGGTCAGCGGGTAGACCGCCCCCTCCGACCCCAGCTGCGGCAGCCCGGCGTTGGGCATCACCGACAGCGGGATCCGCGCGTGCCGCGACAGCTGGCGCAGGTGCTCGCTCATCTCCGCGGGTCCGGTCGCGCAGTTCAACCCGATCAGGTCGATACCGAGCGGCTCCAGCGCCGTCAACGCCGCGCCGATCTCGGTGCCCAGCAGCATGGTCCCGGTGGTCTCCACCGTGACCTGGCAGACGATCGGCACCTGACGTCCCTCGTCGGCCATGGCGCGGTGCGCCGCGATCACCGACGCCTTCGTCTGCAGCAGATCCTGGCTGGTCTCCACGAGGATCGCATCCACGCCACCGGCTAGCAGCCCCCGGCAGCACTCCACGTAGGCGTCGCGCAGGTCGGCGAACGGGGCGTGTCCCAGTGTCGGCAGCTTGGTCCCGGGGCCCACTGCTCCCAGCACGAAGCGCTCGGCGGCGACACCGCCGAACTCATCGGCGACCTCCCGGGCCAGCACCGCGCCCCGTTCTGCGAGCTCTTGGATCCGGTGTTCGATGTCGTACTCGGCGAGGTTGGGCAGGTTCGCGCCGAAGGTGTTGGTCTCCACGAGATCCGCCCCGGCCTCGAAGTAGCCCCGGTGGATGTCGCGCACCACGTCGGGTTTGGTCACGGTCAGGATCTCGTTGCACCCTTCGAGCCCGTCGAAGTCGTCCAGTGTCAGCGGAACCGACTGCAACATCGTCCCCATCGCTCCGTCGGCGACCAGGACGCGGCGCGCCAGAACGTCGAGAAACGGTGATGTGGTTGTCGTTGTAGCGACCATCGGGTCAGCGTATAGCCCTTGTGAGGTTCAACGGCCGGGTAGCGGGTGACGGTCCTCCTCGACCGGGGGCCGTAGGCTGGCGCGGTGACCGATCCCGACACCCCGACCACCGGGTCCGAGCAGCTGCCGCGGCTGACCGCTCCGGTGCTGGTGGCAGCGTTCGAGGGCTGGAACGACGCCGGGGACGCCGCCAGTACCGCAATCGAACATTTACAGCTGAGTTGGGACGCCCACCCGCTCGCCGAGGTCGATCCCGAGGAGTACTACGACTTCCAGGTGACACGCCCCACAACAAAGCTCATCGACGGGGTGACCCGCAGGATCGAGTGGCCGACCACCCGCTTGGCGGTGTGCAGGCCGCCGGGCTCGGACTTCGACGTGGTGCTGGTGCATGGCATCGAACCGAACATGCGGTGGCGGTCGTTCTGCACCGAGCTGCTGCGCTACGTAGACGAACTGGGGATCACCACCGTGGTCACGCTCGGCGCTCTACTGGCGGACACGCCCCACACCAGGCCGGTACCGGTCACCGGCACCTCCTACGACGAGGCGTCGGCCGCACGTTTCAAGCTGGAACGTTCGAAGTACGAGGGTCCGACCGGGATCACCGGGGTATTCCAGGACCTGTGCGTGCAGGCCGGGATACCCGCCATCTCGTTCTGGGCCGCGGTGCCGCATTACGTCTCAGCGCCGCCCTCGCCCAAGGCCACCCTCGCCCTGCTGCACCGGGTCGAGGAGGTGCTCGACCTCGAGGTGCCGCTCGGGGGGCTGCCCGAGCAGTCCGAGGAATGGGAGACGACGGTCAGCGAGATGGCCGACGAGGACGAGGAGGTCGCCGGCTACGTGCGTGCCCTGGAGGAGCGCGGCGACACCGACATCACCCTCAGCGAGGCCAACGGTGACGCCATCGCCGCCGACTTCGAGCGTTACCTGCGCCGCCGCGGACCCGGAGGGCCGCCCGCCGGTCCACGAGGGCCCCGCGGCGACCGCTGACGGGTCACAGCTCGATGCCGAGCAGCCCGTCCACGGTGTTGCGCATCAGTCCCGGCGCAGACGTGTCGCGACCGTGCCGGGTGACCGTCTGATCAGCCCAGGCGTCCACCGCCGCGATGGCCCGCGGGCTGTCCAGATCATCGGACAGGTGGGTGCGGACTCGCGCGAGAACCTCGTCGGCGGGTGCGCCGGCCGGTAGCGAGACCGCCTCGCGCCAGCGGGCCAGCCGGGCGGTGGCCGTCGCCAACATTGGATCGGTCCAGGATCGGTCCTCGCGGTAGTGCCCGGCCAGCAGGGCCAGCCGCACTGCCATCGGGTCGACGCCGTCGGCGCGCAACCGCGAGACGAACACGAGGTTGCCCTTCGACTTCGACATCTTTGCGCCGTCGAGACCGATCATCCCGGTGTGGCTGTAGTGCCGCGCGAAGGGATGCTGCCCGGTCAGCGCCTCACCGTGCGCGGCGGAGAACTCGTGATGCGGGAAGATCAGATCCGAGCCCCCGCCCTGCACGTCGAACCCGGCACCGAGCCGGTTCAGGGCGATCGCGGTGCACTCGACGTGCCAGCCCGGCCGTCCGAGCCCCAGCTCTGACTCCCAGGACGGTTCACCGTCGCGGGCGGTGCGCCACAGCACCGCGTCGACCGGGTGCCGCTTGCCGGGGCGGTCGGGGTCACCGCCGCGCTCGGCCGACAGCCGGTGCATCGTCTCCTCGTCGTAGCTCGACACCGTGCCGAACCCGACCCCGAATCGTTCGGTGGCGCGGTGGTCGAAGTAGACGTCCGGGTGCTCGGGATCATCGGCGTGATAGGCGGCGCCGGACGCGAGCAGCTTCCCGACAAGCTCGACGATCTCGCCCATCGCCTCGACGGCGCCGACGAACTCGCGCGGCGGTAGCACCCGCAGCGACTCCATGTCCTCCCGGAACAGCGCCGTCTCGCGCATCCCGAGCACCACCCAGTCATCCTGGTCGCGCTTGGCACGCTCGAGCAGCGGTTCGTCGATGTCGGTGACGTTCTGCACGTAGTGCACCTCGTGCCCGCCGTCGCGCCAGATCCGGTTGATCAGGTCGAAGGCGAGGTAGGTGGCGGCGTGGCCGAGGTGGGTGGCGTCGTAGGGCGTGATGCCGCAGACGTACATCCGCGCGGTGCGGCCGGGCGCGGTCGGCCGGGTCTCCCCTGTCGCCGTGTCGTGCAGCCGCAGCGGGATGCCCAGGCCGGGTAGTTGCGGGTACGGCACGGTCGTCCACGGCTGCATACACCCGACCCTACGTGTGCGACTGGAAGGTGCACGTCGCACTGACGTCTCAGCTGGTGTCGACACCGCGGAACTCCGGACTGTGCAGCTGGGCGCGCACCAGCCACCCGGCAGCGGGGCGCGGATCCTCCTGACGGACGCTTGGTGCGCCTCGCGTCGGTATTACACAGTTGACTAGGTTATGGTGAACGCAATACGATTCGTTGGTGGCGTTCGACCTGCCGGAGACGACGTACGCCGTGCTGGGGCTGCTCGACAAGCGGCCGGCGTCCGGGTACGACCTGGCGGCTTTCGCGGACCGGTCCCTGGGCTACTTCTGGCCGATCTCGCGGACGTTGGTGTACCGGGAACTGGCCCGGCTCGAGTCGCTCGGGTGGGTTGGAAGCGAACCGGTGCCCCAGGATCGCCTGCCGGACAAACGCGTCTGGTCGACCACCGAGGACGGCCGCGGTGCGCTGGCCAGTTGGCTGGCCCAGCCGGCGGTTGCCGGCGGTGCCGACCGGAACGGGTTCCTGGTGAAGTTTTTCTTCGGCGCACGGATGTCGCAGGAGGCCATGCGGACCCTGCTCGATGACTACCGGGAATCACTGGAGGCCACCCGCGCCGACCTCGCGGCCCTCATCGAGCACCTGGCCCGGATACCGGATGCGCGGATGGGTCGCCTCTCGGCACGGCACGGACTGCTCACCGCCGAAGCCCGGCTGGGGTGGATCGACGAGGTCACCGCCGAGCTGGCCGCGCCTTCCCATCCACGCACCAGCGACACCGACCCGGACGGCGCGTTCGCAGCAGACCGTCACGCGGTGAGCGTCAGAACCCGACAGCGCTTCGGCCACCGGTGATAGCGAAGCTGTCGAAGCGGAGGGGCATATGTCCGGGCTATCGGCGAGTCGGCTGGGCGACGCCGCTGCGTCCGGCACTGAGCTGGCACCGCCCGCTGATCGTGTTCGCGGCGGCTAACGCGATGATGGCGGTCGTCGCGCTGGGCGGCGTCATGTTCGACGACCGGCGCACACAGCGTGGGCGTGCCCGACGGTGGGCCCGGGCTGCGGGTGACCGGCTGGAGCACCACCGGCGGCGACCTGCGGGCCGCCCATTTCATCGGCATGCACGCCCTGCAAGGGCTGCCGCTGCTCGCGCTGGCGCTCGGTGCGCTCGGTGCGCTCGGTGCGCGCGGCGGGCGGCTGCACGACGAACGCCTCCGGATGGGCATCGCTGCGGTGGCCGCCGGGGCATGGCTCGGTCTGACGGCGCTGCTGACCTGGCAAGCGCTGCGCGGCCACCCCCTACTCGAACCGGACGGACTGACCCTCGCCGTTCTTGGCGGCCTGCTGCTGTCCACCGCCACCGGAACTGCGGTGCTGCTGCGCACAGTTTCCCGGCCGCACGCCCGCAGGGAACCCACGACGTAGCCACCCACCCACGGATCATGAGGCCCTTGGCCCATCTCCCGGCCCAGGCTGAAGATCGTGTCCTACCAGACTCGAGGATGTGTCTCGTCGCCGGTGGAGCGGGCCGGGACACCACACCGACCAAGGAGGCACAGCCAGATGTCCCCACCGACACGCAGTCGATTCCTGCGGCCCGACGACCGCGACGCGTGGCAGCAGCTGTGGAACGGCTACCTCCACTTCTACCGAAACCCGCTGCCCGATCACGTCACTGAGACGACGACATACCCATCGGTCTCGCCCACGTCGTATTCCACCCGGCCACCTGGACCGAACACTGCTTCTGCTCCTTCGAAGAGCTCGGAGTGCGCTACACCACCGACACCGCTGCCCTGCGGTGCGACGACGCCGGGGGGTGTTGTCTGGCAGCGCGAGGGCACCTGGCCGAGGTCG
Source organism: Pseudonocardiaceae bacterium (assembly GCA_009377865.1). Classification (GTDB taxonomy): domain Bacteria; phylum Actinomycetota; class Actinomycetes; order Mycobacteriales; family Pseudonocardiaceae; genus WHSY01. The sequence goes on from WHTH01000016.1 coordinate 48,354, forward strand.
TCGATGGCCTGCTGACCTTGCCCGCACCCGACAATCCCTCGGCGCCTCAACTGGTCATCGCGACCGTGCCGAACCTCTGGTCGCTGTAGCCGGCCGCCGTGTAGGGCACATGCACGGCGGCGGGCGCAGTGAAGGTGCCCTTCACCGCGACCGGGGTGACGACCGGGCATCAGGCCGTGCGGCGGCGGTGGCGCAAGTAGTCGCCGACCACGGCGGCGCCGAGCCCGTCGACGCCGGGATCGAGCACCCGGCCGCCGCAGCGACGCGCGAGCTGGTGCACGAACTCCCCCACTCGCGGATCGTCGCCGAGCATCGCCACGGTCACGGCCGCACCGAGCCGGGCCAGCGAGTCGATCTCGCGCACGGTCAGCGCCAGCGTGTCGGGCAGCGGCGGGTAGCAGAACACCGCCTCCCCGTCGGCATCGAGGTGTGCGGTCGGCTCGCCGTCGGTGACCACCAGCACCACCGGCGCCGCGTCGGGATTGCGCCGCAGATGCCGCCCGGCCAGCAGCAGCGCGTGGTGCAGGTTGGTGCCCTGCTCCCACACGCCCTCCATGCCGGTGAGCTGCGCGATGTCGAGCCGCTGCGCGTGGCGCCCGAAGGTGATCAGCTCCAGCGCGTCGGACCGGAACCGGGTGGACACCAGGTGGTGCAGCGCCAGTGCGGTGCGCTTCATGGGAACCCACCGGCCGTCCTGGACCATCGACCACGAGGTGTCCACGCACAGCGCCACCGCGGCCCGCGACCGCTGCTCGGTGTCGATGACCTCCACGTCCTCGACGTCGAGCAGCCGCCCACCCCGCGAACCCGCTCGGCGCAGCACGGCGTTGCGCACCGTGCGGGAGGCATCCCATGGCTCGGAGTCGCCGAATGCCCAGGGCCGGGTGGCTCCGCTGGGCTCCCCCGCCGCGCCGGAGCGGCGCATGTCGCGCTCGCCGCGGCGGCCGCGCATGGTGTCGACCACCTCGGACAGCGCGGTGGAGCCGAGCCGGCGCAGTGCCTTGGGCGACAGCCGCAGCGACCCGTCGGGTGCACGCTCGAAGAAGCCCTGCCGCTCGAGCTCGCGTTCCAGCTCGGCCAGCCGGCGAGCGTCGACCCGGGCCTCGTCGCCGAGCTGGCGGGTCAGCGCGTCGAGGTCGACGTCCTCGGCACGGGCGCCGGGATAGGACTGCGCGAGCTGCTCGGCCAGCGCGTCGAGCTCGGCGAGGTCGCTCATCGCTTCGGCACCCTCACCGAGGCCCAGCGGATCCTGGCCGCGGAAGCGCTCCGAGCCCTGCCAGTCCTCCCCCGGCCGCAGCGCCTGCAGCTGCGCATCGAGCTGGCCGAGCTGCTGGGCCAGCCGGGGATCGCCGAATGCCTGCTGCGACAGCTGCGACAGTTCGGCGCGCTGTTCGGGGCTCATCGAGTTGAGCATGCGCTGCGCGGCGGCCGACCGGGCTGCCAGCGCGTCGATGAGCTCGTCGACCGTGCGCGGGTTCTCCGGGAAGAACTCGCCGTGGTTGCGCATGAACTCGTCGAAGCGCCGACCCACGTCGTCGTCGCCGCGTGCGTGCGCGGCGAGCAGCTCGTTGAGATCGGCCAGCATCTGCTGCACCCGCTCGACATCCTCGGCCGACGTCGACTGCAGCGCCTGTTTCATGCCCTCGAAGCGCTGCTCGAGCAGCTGCTGACCCATCAGGTCGCGGATCTGCTGGTAGGCCTCGCGCGCCTCCGATGAGCGCCAGTCGTACTCGGCGAGCTCGGTGACCGCCCGGGCGGTGTCGGGCGGCAGCGCGTCGAGCTGGGCCTCGCGGAACCGGGCGTCGTCGTCGGGGCCGGGAAACAGCTCGCGGCGCTCGGCCTGCAGCGCCCGGTCGAGCAGCTCCCGGACCTGCGCCAGCGTGCCGTCGAGGTTGTGCCGCCGGGTGATCTCGGAACGCCGCTGCCAGACCCGGCGGGCCAGGTCGTCCAAGCCGCGGCTGCCCTCCGTACCGCGGCGCAGCAACTCGCGCATCGCCGCCCGCGGCGAGGAGCCGTCCATCACGTCGCGGCCGATCTCGTCCAGCGCGCCGCGCAGATCGAACGGGGGCGCCAGCGGGTCGGCGCCTCCCGCGTAGCGGCCGTACCGGAACCCTCGATCTGTACTACTCACTGACTCGACGCTACGCGCCCGCCGGCATTACGATCCGCCCATCGCCGGTCGCGCCCGGTGGCGAGAGGAGGACTGCAGTGCCTGTCCCGCAACGGATCGTCCACGAGGTGAACGCGGTCGAGTTCGGCGAGGCCACCCGGTACCGGCAGCGGCGGTTGGTCGTCGGTAGCGACGAGGTCGCCGCGGCGTTCGCCGATGCCGCCCTGGCGGCGGTGCGCCCACACCTCGCCTCGCCCGCTGAGCGGGTGCGCATCGTCAAGCCACTGGACGTGGTCGAGCCGCGTTCCCGCGGCCCGGAGGGCGGGACGTTTCCCGGCTGGCTGGCACCGATCAACCGCTCGCGTGGCGGGCAGACGCACGTGCTACGCGGCGCCGCGGTGCTCGCGGCGGGGTACCTGCCCCGCAACCAGGAGGGTCTGGTCGACATGTCCGGGCCCGCAGCAGACCTGTCCCCGTTCTCGCGGACGCACAACATCGTGGTCGAGTTCGACCCCGCCGAGGACGCCTCCTGGGCGGACGTGGACGCTGCGGTGCGCCGCGGGTTGCTGCGGCTGGCCGTGCACCTGGCCGACGCGGCGGTCGACGCCGAGCCCGACGCGGTCGAGGACCTGGCGCAGCCGCACCGCGCCGTCGACCCGACCGGCGGCCTGCCCCGCGTCGGCGCGATCACCAACCTGCAGACCCAGGGCGCGTTCAAGGATGTCTTCGTCTACGGCCGCAGCATGGCGGGCAGCCTGCCCACGCTGATCGACCCCGCCGAGGTCGACGACGGTGCGGTCGTCAGCGGGCAGTACGGCCACCCCGCGCTGCGCAACCCCACCTACGTGCACCAGAACCACCCGGTGGTCGCCGCGCTGCGCGCCCGTGACGGTGACGACCTGCGCTTCGCCGGGCTGGTGCTGTGCCCGGAGCCGGTGGAGCAGGCCGGCAAGGAGCTGATGTCCGAGCACGCGGCCTGGCTGTGCCGGGCGGCCGGCTTCGACGCGGTGATCGTGACCAAGGAGGGCGCCGGTAACGCCGACAACGACCTGGCATTGAAGGTCGACGCGCTGGAGGCGGCCGGGGTGCCGGCCGTGCCGCTGTATCCCGAGCTGTCAGGACCGGACGGCACCGGACCGCCGCTGGTCGCCGGCCCGCGGCGGGGCTCGCTGGTCAGCACCGGCAACTACGACCAACGGGTGTCGCTGCCGGCGGTGGAGCGGGCGCTGGGCGGACCGCGGCTCGACGTCGCCGACGTCGAGGCTACCGCGGCGGTGGAGGTCCCGGTTGCGACGATCCTGGGCGCGCTGAGCCCGCTCGGGGCCGGGCGCTTCACCTGCCGGTCGACGCCGCCGCAGGAAGAACCGGTGCAGGAAGGGGCAGCGTGATGCGTGTCGTCCACTACATCAACCAGTTCTACGCCGGCCTCGGTGGCGAGGAGGCCGCCGGCCTGAGTCCCCGGCTACTCGACGGGCCGGCCGGCCCCGGACGGCTGCTGGACCAGCTGCTCGGCGACGAGCACGAGGTGGTCGCCACCGTGGTCTGCGGTGACAACCATGCGGCCGGGACCGCTGGGGTCACCGAGGAGCTGCTGGGGATGGTCCGCGAAGCGGGCGCCGAGCTGCTGCTCACCGGCCCCGCGTTCGGCTCGGGGCGCTACGGAATGGCGTGCGCCCGGCTGGCCGCCGCAGGCACGACCGCCGGCCTGCCCTCGCTGGCCGCGATGCACCCGGACAACCCCGGCATCGGCGAGGCCGGCACCGCACCCGTCATCGCCGCGGGGGCCTCGGCCCGCAAGATGCGTGCGTCGCTGCAGCGCGTCGCACCGGCGCTGGCCAAGCTCGCGGCAGGCCAGGCGCTGACCGAGCAGGACGGCCGGGTGGGCCGGTCGGCCCGGCTGGGCAGGCTGGTGGAGCACACGGCCGCGCAGCGAGCCGTGGAGCTGGTGCTGCGCAGGCTCGCGGGCGAGGACGCCGACGCCGTCACCGAGATCCCGCTCGGGGGTTTCGACTCGGTCGAGCCCGCGGCACCGGTGGAGAAGGTGGGCGCCGCGTCGGTCGCGCTGCTGACCGAGGGGGCGTTGGTGCCCGCGGGCAATCCCGACCGGCTGGAGTCGGCGCGCGCCACCCGCTGGCTGCGCTACAGCGTCGACGGGCTCGACACGCTGGCCGACGGGGACTGGGAGTCGGTCGACGGCGGCTTCGCCACCACCGCCGCCAACGCCGACCCGAACCGCCTCGTCCCGCTGGACGCCGCCCGCGCCCTGCAGCGCGACGGCGCGGTCGGCGGGCTGCACGACGAGCTGCTGGTGACCGTGGGCAACGGCACCTCGGTGGTCACCGCCCGGCGGTTCGGGGTGGAGTGGGCCGCCCGGCTGCGCGCGGCCGGGGTGCAGGCCGCGATCCTCACGGCGACTTGAGGAACCGGGACGCGTTGCGGGTCAACGCTTGCGAAAGAGGTGGAACGAGCCGGCATCCCCACCGCTGTCATCACCAACCTGGTGACCATCGCCGAGCAGGTCGGCGCGCCGCGGATCGTGCTGGGCCGGGGTATCCCGTACCCGACCGGTGACCCCGACCTGCCCCCGCACGCCGAGCGGGCCTGGCGCCGGCGGCTGGTCGAACAGGCGCTGGTCGCGCTCGCGACCCCGGTCGAGCGGCCGACGGTCTTCGAGGTCGGAGCCCAGGACGTCGGAGCCCAGCACGTCGGAGCTCAGCCAGAGGAGGCCACCCGTGCCTGAGGCCGCCGTGGTCCGCGCCGCCAGCACCGTGCTGGCCCACGCCCCCGGCCTGGCACGGCACGGGTCGAAACCGGCGCGGACGCTGCCCGGTGATCCCGAGCTGCAGGCGCGCTTCTCCGACAACCTGCGTGGGTTCGGCGAGGCAGTCGGCTACCCCCCACACCAGGCGTTCCTCGGTGCCTGCCACCCCCGTGAGCTGCCGCCGCGGCCCTGGGCGGGCACGGCGCTGCCGGATGCCGACCGCTTCACCCCGTTCGGCGAGCTGATGCCCCAGGAGGAGCTACTCGGCCTGCTGGCCGCGGTCGACGAGTTCGACCTGCTAGCGCTGGCACCGGAGGTGGCCGAACGCGCGGCCAAGAGGCTCGCGGCTCACCCGCTGGCCGCCACGTTGGATCTCTCCCGCATACCGGCCGCCACCGGGGACGTCGCGGCTGCCGTCGAGGCTGGCGCGCTGCCGCTGCACCTGGCACCGGAGGCCCAGGCAGGGGCGCTTCGGCCGGGCCACGAGGAGGACGAGGCCCTGACCGCGCCCGTGCTGCTGGAGAACCTGGTCTGCAAGGCCACCGGCACGCTGGCGCTGCTGCACCTGCTGCACGACAACGGGCTCGACCCCGGCGCGGTGCAGTACACGATCTCGTGCTCGGAGGAGGCGGTCGGCGACCGCTACCAGCGGGGCGGGGGCAACATGGGCAAGACGATCGCCGCGGCGGCGGGGCTGACGGAGTCGTCGGGGGCCGACGTCAAGGACTTCTGCGCCGCGCCGATCCCGGCCCTGGTGATGGCCGCCAGCCTCGTCGTGGCCGGCGTCTTCGACCAGGTCGCGGTGGTCGCAGGCGGGTCACTGCCCAAGCTGGGCATGAAGTTCGAGGGGCAGCTGCGCCACGGGCTGCCGGTGCTGGAGGACGTGCTGGGCGGCGCGGCGATGCTGGTGACCGCGGACGACGGTATCTCGCCCCGCATCCGGCTGGACGCGGTGGGGCGCCACCGGGTGTCCTCGGGCGGCTCCAACGCCCAAATCCTGCACGACCTGGCGGTGCGCCCGCTGGAGGCGGCAGGCCTGCGGATGACCGAGGTCGACGACTACGCCACCGAGCTGCACGACCCCGAGGTCACCGAGCCGCAGGGCTCCGGCGACGTGGCCGCCCGCAACTACCGCACGATCGCCGCACTGGCCGCCCGACGAGGTGAGATCGGCCGTGACGAGCTCGACGCGTTCGCTGCCCGGCACGGCATGCCCGGTTACGCTCCGACGCAGGGTCACATCGCCTCGGCGCTGTGCTACCTGCCCCACGCGCTGGCCCGGCTGCGGGCCGGGACGGCGCAGCGGGCGCTGCTGCTGGCCAAGGGCAGCCTGTTCCTCGGGCGGATGAGCCAGGGATCCGACGGGATGAGCGTGCTGCTGGAACGTAACGGGAACTGAGACAGGTTCGAGCGAAAGGGGCGCAGATGACAACCGTGGTGGACGCGACGCGGGACGACTTCGATGAACTCGTCTCCGCAGGTCTGGTGCTCGTCGACGTGTGGGCGGAGTCCTGCCGGCCCTGTGTGGCGCTGGCGCCCCGCGTCGAGCAGATCGCCGCCGCGCATCCCGAACTGACCGTGGTCAAGCTGGACGCCAGCAAGGCCCGGCGGGTGTGTATGGCCCACCAGGTGCGCGGGCTGCCGACGTTCTTGCTGTTACGCGACGGCGAGGAGGTCAGCCGCCTCACCGACCCCAGCCTCACTCCGGAACAGCTCGACGAGTGGCTGGCAACGGAGCTGGAACGGCAACACGGAGAGGAGAAGTGATGTTCGAAGGCAAGCAGGTGATCGTGATCGGCGAGCGCGACGGGGTCGCCGGTCCCGCGATCGCGACCTGCGTCGAGACGGCCGGTGGCTCGGTGGCGTTCATGGCCACCGAGTGCTTCGTTTGAACCGCTGCCGGAGCCATGGACCTGTCCACCCAGGAGACGATCAAGCGCCTGGCAGCCGAGCACGGCCAGGAGTCGCTGCTGGTGCTGCTCGGCGCGCCGGACGCCGAGAGCGCCGGGATCGCCGCCGAGACGGTGGTGCTCGGGGATCCGAGCTGGGCAGGACCGTTGGCCGGGGTCCAGTTGGGCCTCAACGTCTACCACGTCCTGGAGGGCGAGCCGCGAGCCGCCATCGACGACGAGACCTGGGAGGAGCAGGTCGGGCTGATGGCCGACGTCCTGGACGTTGACGACATCGGCAACGCCGTCCGTGAGTTCCGCGAGCAGGCACCCGCCTGAGCGCCCTGATGTAGGTGCTGGCCGGCTACCCGTAGCTCACGGTGTCGTCGTCGGACTCCTCCTTGGCCAGCTTGCAGGTGAGGTAGAGCAGCTCGAGGGCGAGTTCGGCGGCGGCCGCCATCGGCCCGGGCGCCTCCGTGCCGGTCGCGTCGAGCCGGCGGGCGATGTCGGTGAGCACGTCCACGGCCGGCAACGCCGCCGTCACGTCCGCCGCCGGGATCCGCGCGCCGGTGCGCACGGGCTGCTCGGCCACGGCCTCGGCCAGCGGCGCCAGGTCCAGTCCTCGCAGCCGTGACCGCGCGGTGTCGGCGACCGCGCGCCGCAGCAGATGGGTCAGCACCTCGCCCTGCTCGTCGCGGCCGCTCCCGTCGGCGTCGAAACCGGCCTCGAACTCGAGCTTGCCACGCAGCACGGTGGGCACGGCCTCGAGATCCACCGGTCGTGCCACCGCTCCGGCCTCACCGGTCAGCGCCGCACGCCGTACCGCGGCACCCGCCACCGTCTCGGCGGCGGCGACGGCGAACCGCGCCGACACACCTGAGCGCTGGTCGATCGCCGCGGAGGCGCGCAGGTGACGGCTGAACCGCGCCAGCACTTCCAGCAGCGGCGCCCCGACCTGCGCCCCGATGGTGTCGAGCTGCGCCTCCTGGGCGACCAGCGCCACCTCGGCATCGACCTCGCGGGGGTAGTGGGTCCGGATCTCGGCGCCGAAGCGGTCCTTGAGCGGGGTGATGATGCGGCCGCGGTTGGTGTAGTCCTCCGGGTTGGCGGTGGCGACGAGCAGCACGTCGAGCGACAGCCGCAGCGTGTAGCCGCGGACCTGGATGTCGCGCTCCTCCATCACGTTGAGCAGCGCGACCTGGATCCGCTCGGCGAGATCGGGCAGCTCGTTGATCGCGACGATGCCGCGATGTGCCCGCGGCACCAGCCCGAAGTGGATGGTCTCGGGGTCGCCGAGGCTGCGGCCCTCGGCGACCTTGACCGGGTCGACGTCGCCCACCAGGTCGCCGACGGAGGTGTCCGGCGTGGCGAGCTTCTCGGTGTAGCGCTCGCTGCGGTGTCGCCAGCTCACCGGCAGCGCATCGCCCAGCTCGCCGGCTCGCCGTATCGATGCCGGGGTGATCGGGCTGTAGGGGTGCTCGTCGAGCTCTGAACCCTCGATCACCGGCGTCCACTCGTCGAGCAGCCCCGCCAGCGTGCGCAGCAGCCGGGTCTTGCCCTGGCCGCGCTCGCCGAGCAGCACGACGTCGTGGCCTGCCAGCAGCGCCCGCTCCAGCTGCGGCAGCACGGTGTCGGCGAAACCGACGATGCCCGGCCACGGGTCACGGCCGGAGCGCAGTGCATCGAGCAGGTTGGCGCGGATCTCGCCCTTGATGTCGCGCTCGACATGCCCGGACTCGCGCAGCGCGCCGAGTGTGCCGGGCAGGGATGCGGGTGAAGTGCTCGAGACAGCTGCCACGCCCCCACGCTACCCATCTGGCGTGAAGGGCACTTCGCGGCGCCGGGCGCAGTGAAGGTGCCCTTCACGGCGAGTCGCTCATGGCTGGGGTGCGGCGAGTACGCGGCTCTCCCCGATCGCGAGGTCCCACAGCTGCGCCCGGTCGTGTCCGCCGGCGGCCCAGGCGGTGCGGGTGCGGTGCAGCGGCTCAAGCACGGGCTCGGGGGACAGCTGGAAGGCGCCCCAGTGCATCGGCACCATCGCGGCAGCACCGAGATCGCTGACCGCCGCCACCGCCTCCTCCGGGTCGGTGTGCACCTCCCTGGTGAACCAGCGCGGTTCGTACCCGCCGACCTGCAGCATCGCGACGTCGATGCCGGGATAACGAGCCCCGATCCGGGAGAAGAACGGGCCGTAGGCGCTGTCCCCGCCGTGGTAGAAGCGCAATCCGGTGTCGGTGGTGAGCACCCAGCCGCCCCACAGCGTCGCGCAGGTGTCGAACAGCCCGCGCCGGCTCCAGTGGTGTGCGGGGACCAGGTCGACGGTCAGCTCACCCATCGCCACGGATTCCCACCAGTCCAGCTCGGTGACCGCGGTGAAGCCGCGGCGGCGAAACCAGCGTCCGAGCCCGCCCGGCACCACGACCCGCGTGTCGCGCGGCAACCTGCGCACCGTCGGCGCATCGAGGTGATCGTAGTGGTTGTGGCTGATCAACAACACATCCACCGGCGGCAGCGGATCGATGCCCGGCGGGGTCAGCCGCCGGCCCGCGCCGGGAACCCGCGGCGAGAGCACCGGGTCCACCAGCACGGTCACACCACCGGTCCGCAGCAGGAACGACGCGTGCCCGATCCAGCTGATCGACGCCGCACCGGGCGCCAGCGCTGGCAGTGCAGCCGGTCGCACGGGGATGCGGTCGGTGCCGGCGGTACTGCCGCGGAAACCGCCCCTGCGAAGCATCCGGAGCGCATCAAGGAGCCCGGGGGGCCGCCCGGTCAGTCGCGAGGCGAAGGATCGGGGCCACTGCCGGGTGCCGGTAGCGTGGGCCATGTCAGAACGCGGGCCAGGGAATGGCGGGCCAGTCACCGTTCGGCGCGGGGAACATCTCGGTCTCGAGCAGCCGCTCGGTCCGGTCACGGACCGCCTGGATCTCCTTGCGGGTGAGGTGCTCGTCGAGCGCGTCGGCGAGGTCGCCGTCGAGTTCGGCCCGGACCCGGCGCAGCACCCCGAGGGTCTCCGCGGGCAGCGGTTCGCCGAGGAAGCCCCAGAGCACGGTGCGCAGCTTGTCCTCGTGGTTCAAGCAGATCCCGTGATCCACGCCGTAGGTCGCGCCGTCGGGCCCGCGCAGCACGTGACCACCCTTGCGGTCGGCGTTGTTGAGCAGCACGTCGAGCACGGCCATCCGGCGCAGCCAGTCGGTGTTGGCGTGGACCAGCAGCGCCGGCTCGCCGAACCGGTCGTGGGCGCGCAGCACGCGCCGCCAACCGGCGGGTACTCCGCCCACACCGACGACGTCGACGAGCGCACGCTCATCGGCCACGTCCACCCAGAGCTGGACCATGCCCGGGCCCAGCGGACCGGGCCGCAGCACGGTGGGCGGGATCAGCGCCCAGCTGGTCGCCTCGGAGATCAGGAAGCTGGCCACTTCACGGCCGGCCAGGGTGCCGTCGGCGAAGTCCCACAGCGGGCGTTCACCCCTGATCGGCTTGTAGACACATTCCGCCTGCACTCCATCGTCGGAGATGGTCGCGAACAGGGTCGCGTTGGAAGCATCGACGATGCGGCCGGCGACGTCGATCCGTCCCCCGTGCAGCAGTGGCAACGCGGCCGGATCGGTCGGCAGCACTGGCGGGATTCGGTCAGCTGGCATCGGAACGCCGGTAGCCGTTCTGCCGGGGGCAGATGTGTCCCTCGGGCTCCAGCGGCTCGGCGCACAGCGGGCAGGGCTTGCGTCCGGCGGAAACGACCCGCTCGGCGCGGGAGGTGAAGGCCCGCGCCTGCTCGGGCGACAGGAACACCCGAACCGCGTCCGGGCCCTCCTCGGTGTCGTCGAGCACCACGGACTCGTCCACCTCCTCCTCTGTCACCGCGAGCAGTTCCACGACGATGGCCTTGGCTTCGGCGTCCCAGCCCAGCCCCATCGTCCCGACCCGGAACTCCTGCTCCACGGGCGTGCGTAGCGGCTCGGTGTCGGTATCCGCGTCCCCGGTCTCTGCGGGGACGTCGGCACCGAACCGGCGCGCGACCTCGTCGAGAAGTGCGGCGAGCCGCTCGGCGAGCACTGAGACCTGCTCCTTCTCCAGCATGACGCTGACGACCTTGGCTTCCTCGATCGCCTGCAGGTAGAAGGTGCGCTCGCCCGGCTCCCCGACAGTGCCGGCGACAAACCGGGCGGGGGTGCGGAACACGTGGATGACCCGAGACATGGCAACCCCGACACTAGAACACACGGCACTGGTCGGCACGACCCGTCCCGGGGGTCCGCGGTTTCGGGCACCGGCTGGGTGATCGTCGTCATGGCCTGCCGGTCGAACCACCGACAGTGGCATCCGACGATGCTCCCTTGCGCCGACGCCCCCGGCGCTTGGGCGGTATCAGCCCGCCGACGTCTCCGCCGGTGTCGTTGACCCGACCGACGAAGGGACGCGTGTCGGTGTAGCTGATCACGCTGATGGAGCAGGGCTCGACGACGATGCGCTGGAAACCGTCCAGGTGCAGCCCCAGCGCGTCGGCCAGCACCGCCTTGATGACGTCCCCGTGCGAGCACGCCAGCCACACCACCTGCGCGCCGTGCTCCGCGACCAGCTTGGCGTCCCATTCACGCACCGCGGCGACCGCGCGGGCCTGCATCGCGGCCAGCCCCTCGCCGCCGGGGAACACCGCCGCGGAGGGATGTTCCTGCACGACCTTCCACAGCGGTTCCTTGCCCAGCTTCTTGATCTCGCGACCGGTCCACTCGCCGTAATCGACCTCGACGAAGCGGTCGTCGAGGGACGCCTCCAGCTCCCGGGATGCGACCAGGGGGGCGAGGCTCTCCCGGCAGCGCTGCAACGGGGAGCTGACCGCCGCGGCCAGCGGTACGGGTGTCAGCCGACCGGCCAGCGCCTCGGCCTGCTGCCGGCCCTGCTCGTCGAGTGCCACGCCCGGACTGCGACCCGCGAGCACGCCCGCGGTGTTCGCCGAGGACCGGCCGTGCCGCAGCAGTATGAGAGTGCCCACAGACTGCAACTCTAGGTGTCAGGTCGCGGTGATCGTTCCGGTGGCCAGTAGTGCGACGATGACGATGCCCAGCGCGACCCGGTACCACACGAACAGGTAGACGCTGTGGTGTTCGACGTAGCGCAGGAGCCACGCGATCGCCGCATAGCCCACCGCGAAGGCGATCAGCGTGGCCACCACCATCTGCGACGGGCTGGGCTGCGCTCCCGGGCCGCCGGTGGCGAAGACGTCCGGGATCTGGAACAGTCCCGCCGCCACCACGGCCGGAATCGCCAGCAGGAACGAGTAGCGCACCGCCGCCGGCCGGGTCAGCCCGAGCGCGAGCCCCGCTGTGATCGTCCCCCCGGAGCGCGACACGCCGGGAACCAGCGCCAACGCCTGCGCGAAGCCCATCAGCACACCGTCGCGCACCGACAGCTGCCGCAACGGCCGTCGCTGCCGGCCGTAGTACTCGGCCGCGCCCAGCAGCAGCCCGAACCCGATCAGCGTGGTCGCGATGAGCCACAGGTTGCGCCCGGTGGTCTGGATGGCGTCCTCGAACAGGAATCCGAGTACCCCGATCGGGATGGTGCCGACGATCACCAGCCACGCGATCCGGTAGTCCGGGGTGGCCCGGACCGCCGCGGAGCCGAAGCCGCGGAACCAGGTGGCCACCAGGTGACCGATGTCACGGGCGAAGTAGAGCAGCACGGCCGCCTCGGTGCCCAGCTGCGTGACCGCCGTGAAGGCCGCACCCGCATCCGAGCCGAAGAACACCGCCGACACGACTCGCAGGTGGCCCGAGGAGGAGATCGGCAGGAACTCCGTCAGGCCCTGTACGAGACCGAGGACCAGCACCTCCAACCAGCTCACGCGCGGACCCTATGCGGCTGGTTTTCCCATCGGTGGCGTCGGGTGCCGGGAGACCGGTGGACACTCACGGGCTAGCCTGCACGCCCATGCAGCAGCGTCTCCTCGGTCGCAGCGGGCTGCGGGTCTCCCGGCTGGCGCTGGGCACCATGAGCTGGGGTCAGGACACCGACGCCGACGAGGCCGCGACGCAGCTGGTGGCATTCGTCGAGGCCGGCGGGACGCTGGTGGACACGGCGGACGTTTACTGCGACGGAGAGGCCGAGCGGGTCCTGGGGTCGCTGCTCGCCGACGTGATCCCCCGCGACGAGGTGGTGGTCGCCACCAAGGCGGTGGCACGCCGCGACGACGGGCCCTTCGGTGGTGGGGCTTCCCGCGGTGCACTGCTCACCGCGCTGGAGGGGTCGCTGCGTCGGCTGGGCACCGACCACCTCGACCTCTGGCAGTTGCACGCCTGGGACCCGGCCGTGCCGCTCGAGGAGACGCTGTCCGCGGTCACCGACGCGGTGCGCTCCGGCAAGGTGCGCTACGCCGGGGTGTCGAACTACACCGGGTGGCAGCTGGCCACCGCCGTGGCGACCGCTGACGTCCCGCTGATCTCGGTGCAGGCCGAGTACTCGCTGCTGGAACGGGGGATCGAGCGGGAGCTCGCCCCGGCGGCCGCGCACCACCGCGTCGGTCTGCTGCCCTGGGCGCCGCTGGCCCGCGGCGTACTGACCGGCAAGTACCGCAACGGGACGCCGGCCGACTCCCGCGCCGCCACCGCCCACCTGGCCCGCTACGTCGAGCATCACCGCACCGACCGGGCCGCCCGCATCGTGCAGGCGGTGGTCACCGCCGCCGACGGGCTGGGCACCTCCCCGCTCGAGGTGGCACTCGCCTGGGTGCGGGACCGCCCCGGTGTGGTCGCGCCCGTCATCGGGGCCCGCGACACCGCGCAGCTGGCCGGCTTGCTCGCCGCGGAGGAGGTCGAGCTGGCGCCGGCGATCCGGGCCGCGCTCGACGACGTCAGCGACGTCGAGCTGGGGTACCCGGAGCGTCCACTGGGCTGATGCCCGTGACGGCGCGCCTACGGCGCAGCGGCGAGTGCCATGTCCTCGACCAGTGCCCGCGCGCTGCGCTCGTCGTCGAGGTCCACATCTCGCGAGGTGCGTTCCGTGACGAGCTCGACGTCGGTGCTGTCGGGTACCGGCTGCCGGGCATCGAGGCGGTAGATCTCCAGCCGCACCGTGCCCTCGGACGCCCTGACCGCGAACTCCCGGCCATCTGCGAGCCTGCCGTAGCCGTGCATGTGGTTACCCGTGACCAGGTGCACCACCGTGACCGAGCCGCGCATGCCTCCTCCAGTCGGGCCGGTTCCGGCCGACCCGAAGACCACGGTAAGTGAGGGTGTCGGTTGCGGCTCGGCGCGGCAGGTGATCTCGCTCACAACACAGGGGATGACCGGAGGCCCGATCTGAGGGATGCTGAGGGGTCAGACCGGCGAGCGCAACCGGAGGAGGAGGCCGAGTGTCGACCGTTGCACGGCGCACCGCGCTGACGGGTGCGCTCGCGGTCGTCGCGCTCGCGGGGTGTTCGGGCCCGCGCGAACTCCCGACGGTGCCGGTGGCCGGACCGGCGCAGGCGCCCCCCGTCGGGGCCGCGCCGGCTGGGAACCGGCTCGATATCGGCTCGCCGGTTTCGGCACTGATCGTCGATCCTGAGACCGGGATCCTCGTGATGACGGTATCGGGCCCGGAGCGGCTGATGCTGTTCGACACCGGCGATCTTCGTCGGCCGCCGCGGGAGATCGCGCTGCCCGGCCCGGCATCCGATCTCACGCTGGCGCGCCCGGGCGGCCCGCTGCTCGTGGCGGTCCCCCGGCCCGGTGCGCTGCTGCGGATCGACCTGCCCGACGGCACGGTGAACCGCACCGACCTCGACGGCGAGGTCCGCAGCGCGGCGGTGGCCGGCGACCGGACTGTGGTCGCGCTCGGTGATCGGGTTGCCGTCCTGGATGCGAGCCCCCGGATCGTGGCAACGGTGCCCGGCTTCGTGGCCGCGGCGAGGGTCGTGCCGATGGGCACCTCGGTACTCGTACTCGATCGGGCCCAGACATCGCTGACCGTCGTCGACCCGGTCGCTGCCGACAAGGGTCTGGCCCTGCGAGCGGGTGAGGGGGCGACGAGCGCGGTCGGCGACCGGTTCGGACGGGCACTCGTGCTCGACACCCGAGGTGGTGAGCTGCTGGCCTTCGGGGGTCAGCCGCTGATCCTGCGGCAGCGCTACCCGGTGCCCGGAGCGCCGTACGGACTGACCTACGACCCGCAGCGCGACCTGGCGTGGGTCACGCTGACGGCTCGGAACCGAGTAGTGGGATACGACGTGGCTGGCGGCGAGCCGGTGGAGCGCTACCGCTTCGCCACCGTGCGCCAGCCCGATTCGGTGGCGGTGGACCCACGCAGCGGACGCGTGGTGGTGGGGTCGTCCTCCGGCGCCGGGGCGCAGGTGATCGACCCCGGGAGGGTGGTGCGGTAATGCAGGAGGCGCGTGAGGGCGAGGGCCCCGACTGGGAGTACCAGCCGCTGCGGCTGCCGGCAGAGTTGTCGCGGCGCAGCGCGACGACCCAGTTGGCCGTCCAGGCCGAGTTCGCTGGCTGGGAGCTGTCCCGGGTGCGGCTCTACTCCGACGGCACCCGCAGGGTCTGGCTGCGGCGCCGCCGCACCTCGGCGGCCCAGCCGGGCCTGTCGGTCTGACAACCCTGCTGTCAAGAGACGCAGGGCCCGCACCGTGAGCGGTGCGGGCCCTGCGCTCGATCCGGGTCAGTTCAGACCGTGCGGATCTGGTCGGCCTGCGGGCCCTTGGGGCCCTGGGTGATCTCGAACTCCACCCGCTGGTTCTCCTCCAGCGTGCGGTAGCCGGTCGCCTGGATCGCCGAGAAGTGGGCGAACACGTCGGGGCCGCCACCATCCTGGGTGATGAAGCCGTAACCCTTCTCCGCGTTGAACCACTTGACCGTGCCGGTCGCCATCTTCCATCTCCTTCTCGGGCCGCCCTCGCGGCCCGCACTGCGGGTGTCCCGGATCGCCGTCGTGATCACCGCTTCGGACGCAGGCTGCCGCCTCACCCGGCCGGGCACAACGAACGCCTGTGGCGCGCTTGCTCCACAGGCGTCCTTGGAACCAAGACTGCTACGGGTGCAGACGTTAGCAGAACGACGGCCATGCGCCAGGGGTCTCGGGCACGTGTCTCAACAGGTGCGCAGGAAGCGGTCGAGCACTCGGGTCCCGAAGGTCAGGCCGTCGATGGGCACCCGTTCGTCGACACCGTGGAACAGCGCCGCGAAGTCGAGGTCAGGGGGCAGCCGCAGTGGTGAGAAGCCGAAGCAGCGGATACCCAACCGGCTGAACGCCTTGGCGTCGGTGCCGCCCGACAGCATGTAGGGCACCGTGCGGGCGCCGGGGTCCTCGGCCAGGATCGAGGCGTCCATCGCGGCGACGAGGTCACCGTCGAAGGTGGTCTCGACCGGCGGCAGGTTCACCACCCACTCGCGCACGACGTCCGGCCCGAGCAGCTCGTCGACCTCACGTTCGAACGCCGCCTGGCGTCCCGGCAGCACCCTGCAGTCCACCACGGCCTCGGCCGTCGACGGGATGACGTTGGCCTTGTAGCCCGCGTCGAGCATCGTCGGGTTGGCCGTGTCGCGCAGCGTCGCCCCCACGATGCGGGCCAGCCCGCCGAGCTTGGCCACCGCGCCGTCGAGGTCGTCGCCGGTGAAGTCCAAGCCGGTCTCCTCGGACATGATGTCGAGGAACTCGCGCACCGGGTCGCTCATCACCAGCGGGAACCGGTGCCTGCCCAGCCGCGCGACCGCCTCGCACAGCAGCGTCACGGCGTTGTCGTCGTGCACCATCGACCCGTGCCCGGCGCGACCGCGGGCGCGCAACCGCATCCAGGCGATGCCCTTCTCGGCGGTCTCGACTGGGTAGAGCCGCCGGTCGACGCCGCCGGCGCCGCCGACCGTCAGCGAGAAACCGCCCACCTCGCTGATCGCCTCGGTGCAGCCCGCCACGAGTCCCGGGCGGTGGTCGGCGAGCCACTGTGACCCGTAGAGGCCGCCGGCCTCCTCGTCGGCGAGGAAGGCGAACACCAGGTCACGGGGCGGCGTGACACCCTCGCGCTTGAACCGCCGCGCCACGGCCAGCGTCATCGCGAGCATGCCCTTCATGTCCACGGCTCCCCTGCCCCACAGGTAGCCGTCCTCGATGGCGCCGGAGAACGGGTGCACCGACCATTCCGAGGGATCGGCGGGCACCACGTCGAGGTGGCCGTGCACGAGCAGCGCACCCCGCGTGGAATCGGCGCCGGGTAGCCGGGCGAACACGTTGGCCCTGCCCGGCGCGCCGGACTCGACGTAGGTGGTGTCGTAGCCGACCTCTGACAGCTTCTCCGCGACGTACTCCGTCGCCACCCGCTCCCCCATCAGCGTGTCCGGGTCGCCGGTGTTGGTGGTGTCGATGCGGATCAGATCGCAGGCCAGGCCGACGACCTCGTCCTCGGCCGTGCTGGGGCTCGCTGGCTCACTCACGCCGTCTTCCTACCACCCGCGTGTCGTGGGGCGCGCAGGCGACTTGGGCCGCCGTACCCCGATCGGCTACCCTCATGCGGCGCACACCGTGAGCACCCCTCCGGTGCCCGTGAGGTCCGAGTGGCGGAATGGCAGACGCGCTAGCTTGAGGTGCTAGTCCCCGACAAGGGGGTGGGGGTTCAAGTCCCCCCTCGGACACACTCGTTAACCACACGCGGCGAGGCCGTGACCACGACGGTGCGCTCGTGTGGCTCGTAGCGAAGTTCCAGACGAAGTTCCTGGTAGAGGCGGCTCAGGTGCTCCGGCTGGGCATCGGAGAGCACTGCGCCGACATCGCCCAGCGAGTCGATCATCGCGTAGACTTCGGCCTCGGCCAGCGTGTTCGGTGCGGGGGTGCCGTCTATCTCGGCCCGCGCGGCAGCGCACTGTGCCTGTGCCTCGTTGATCGCCTCGACGACCGCCGCCGGGTCGACACCGGCCTCGATGGCGGCCTGTAACCGGTGTAGCCGTGTCTCGGGCTGGACTTCCGCAGCTTGTAGGCATATCTGGCCTTGATCGGTAGCGTTTGGCCTGGTGGGTGGCGTGTGAGGGGTCACCCGAGCCGACTTTCTGTAGGCACACGTATTTGGGCGTGTCGCTGGACGTGAGCTGCTGGAACGGTGTTGGCTTAAGGTATGTACTTGCGGGAGACTCGGCGGAAGAACACCGACGGTTCGGTGGTGTGCTACCTGCAGTTGGCGCACAGTGAGCGGCACCCGGTCACCGGAGTGTCCACAGCGAAGGTGATCCACAACTTCGGGCGGGCCGACTAGTGGTGTGTCTGCGAAATAACAAGGTATACTTGTGGTATGGCAGTGATGACCGCGCCGGCGCTGCCGGTGACCGACGATCAACGGGCTGACCTGAAGCGGATCGCGGGGTCGCCGCGGTTGGCGCACCGCAAGGTC
>WHTH01000033.1 GCA_009377865.1 Pseudonocardiaceae bacterium
CCCGGTGGACATGTACGTGCCGGGTTGCCCGCCGAGGCCGGAGATGCTGCTCGACGGCATCCTCAAGCTGCACGCCAAGATCATGGACGAGCCGCTCGGGCCGAAGCGCGCCGCACTGGCCGCCGAGCAGGGCAAGCGCACGGAGCTGGTGGCGTCCTCGGTCCGGTTCGCGCCCGGCAAGGAGTCGCCCCCCAGCACCGCGACCGGCAAGTCAGAGATCATCGAGGCGCGGAAGCGGTGAGTGGCATGACCGATCCCGACGGCCGAGGCGAGATGGACCGGCGCGACGAGTCCACATCGGACGTCATGTCGCCCGGCGAGCAGGCCGAGCACGAGGCGCGCGGTGGTGTGGTCGCCGGTCGGGCACGGCAGGGCATGTTCGGCGTCCGCGGCAGCGGCGACACCTCCGGTTTCGGCGGGTTGCGGCTACCCGCCCACGTCCCCGCCCCGGCGCAGCGGCCCTACGGCGGCTGGTTCGATGAGGTGACCGACGAGTTGATCGCCGCGATGGACGAGCGCGGCCTGCCGGCCGAGGCGATCCAGCAGGTCACCGTCGACCGCGGCGAGATCACCTACTACGTGCGCCGCGAGCACCTCGTGGCGCTGTGCCGCGCGCTGCGCGACGATCCCGGGCTGCGCTTCGAGCTGTGCAGCAGCGTCTCGGCGGTGGACTACGGCGTCGACGTCGAGCAGCGGCTGCACTCGGTCTATCACCTCACCTCGATGACCTACCGCCGCCGGATCCGGCTCGAGGTGGCGGTCGACGTCGACGATGCGCACGTGCCCAGTGTGGTCGAGGTCTACCCGACCGCCGACTGGCATGAGCGGGAGGCCTACGACATGTTCGGGATCGTCTACGACGGCCACCCGGCGCTGACCCGCATCCTGATGCCCGACGACTGGGACGGGCACCCGCAGCGCAAGGACTACCCGCTCGGGGGGATCGCGGTGGAGTACAAGGGTGCCGAGATCCCCCCGCCGGACCAGCGGAGGGCCTACTCGTGAGCAGCGACGCGCACACCCGCGCCACCGGTACGACGAGTGACACCGGTGCCGACGCCGCGACCGACACCATGACCGACCCCTACGTCGGCTCCGACCCCTACGCCGCCACGTCGCGCGACACCACCGAGGGCCGCGTCTACACCGTGACCGGTGGCGACTGGGACACCCTGCTCGACGACACCCAGCACGACGAGCGTGTCGTGATCAACATGGGCCCGCAGCACCCGTCCACCCACGGCGTGCTGCGCCTGGTGCTCGAGCTGGAAGGCGAGCAGGTCACCCAGGCCCGCAGCGTGATCGGCTACCTGCACACCGGGATCGAGAAGAACTGCGAGTACCGCACCTGGACGCAGGGCGTGACGTTCGTGACGCGGATGGACTACCTGGCTCCGCTGCACAACGAAGCCGCCTACTGCCTGGCCACCGAGCGGCTGCTCGACATCGAGGTGCCGCGTCGGGCGCAGGTGCTCCGGGTGATGCTGATGGAGATCAACCGGATCTCCTCGCACATGGTGGCGCTGGCGACCGGCGCCATGGAGCTCGGCGCGCTGACCGGCATGACGTCGGGGTTCCGGGAGCGCGAGGAGGCGCTGCACCTGCTGGAGTTCCTCACCGGGCTGCGGATGAATCACGCCTTCATCCGGCCCGGTGGCCTGGCGCAGGACATGCCAGACGGCTTCGAGGCCAAGATCCGCGACTTCATCCGGGTGATGGACCAGCGGCTGCCGAACTACGACAAGATGCTGACGGTGCAGCCGATCTGGAAGCAGCGGCTGCAGGGTGTGGGCTACCTCCCGGTGGACGGCTGCCTGCAACTCGGCGTCACCGGCCCGATCCTGCGCTCGGCCGGGCTGGAGTGGGACCTGCGCAAGGTCGAGCCCTACTGCGGCTACGAGGAGTACGACTTCGAGGTCCCCACTTCCACCGACGCCGACTGCTATGCACGCTACGTGCTGCGGGTGGCCGAGATCCACGAGTCGTTGCGGATCGTTGCGCAGTGCCTGGACAAGCTGGAGCCGGGGCCGGTGATGGTGGCCGACGCCAAGATCGCCTGGCCTGCCAAGCTGTCGGTCGGCGCCGACGGCATCGGCAACTCGCTCGAGTACGTCCGCAAGATCATGGGTCAGTCGATGGAGTCGCTGATCCACCACTTCAAACTGGTCACCGAGGGCTTCCGGGTGCCTGCGGGCCAGGCCTACGTTGCGATCGAGTCGCCGCGGGGGGAGCTGGGGTATCACCTGGTCTCCGACGGCGGCACCCGGCCGGTCCGGGTGCACGTGCGCGATCCCAGCTTCGTCAACCTGCAGTCGATGCCCGCGATGAGCGAGGGCGGACTGGTGGCCGATGTCATCGCCGCAGTGGCCTCGCTCGATCCGGTGATGGGAGGTGTGGACCGATGAGCTCGGCCGAGCCGGAACACCCCGTCGATTCCGCCAACCCGGCGTTTCGGGCCAGGCCTGCCGATGCGGCGCAGGCTGCCGACCAGGCTTCGGGCGAGACGCTGTCGACCTTGCAGGACGCACCGGTCGAGCAGCCGCTGCCGGTGGACACCTCCGTGTTCGACGAGCAGACGGTGCGGCTCGCCCGAGAGATCGTCCCGCGCTACCCGGGGTCGCGGTCGGCGCTGCTGCCGATGCTGCACCTGGTGCAGAGCGTGCAGGGTCATATCAGCCAGGCCGGCATCGTTTTCTGCGCGCAGCAGTTGGGGCTGACCACCGCGCAGGTCAGCGCGGTGGTCACCTTTTACTCGATGTACAAGCGCAAGCCGTCCGGCGAGCACCTGGTCAGCGTCTGCACCAACGCGCTGTGTGCTGCGCTGGGCGGTGACGAGATCTACGCCCGGCTGGGTGAGCGGCTCGGTTCGGCGGAGGCACCGCTGGGTCAGGAGGAGACGGCGGGTGAGCCGGGCACGCCGGGCTCGGTCACGCTGGAACACGTGGAGTGCCTCGCGGCGTGCGATCTGGCACCGGTGGTGCAGGTCAACTACGAGTACTTCGACAAGCAGACCGTGGAGTCGGCGATCGAGCTGGTGGACGCGCTTCGCCGCGGCGAGCGGCCGGTGCCCACCCGTGGCGCGCCGCTGACGTCCTGGCGCGATACCGAGATGCAACTCGCCGGCTTCTTCGGTGAGCCCGAGGTATTGCAGGCGGCGGTGGATGCACCATCGACTTCGGAGGAGACGATGGTCGGTGCCCGGCTTGCCGAGCGGCGAGGCTGGCAGGCGCCTCCGATGCCCGATGACAGCCCGCTGCCGCCGGTCCCGGACAAGAAATGACAGGCCCGAAGTGACAGGCTCTGGAGAGGCCGTGACGAGTGCCGGAGACGACATGACGCAAAGCCCGACGTCGCCCCCGACGTCGCCCCGAACGTCGCCACTGACACCGGTACTGACCCGGCGGTGGCTGTCCCCGAGGTCCTGGAGCATCGACACCTATACCCAGCTCGAGGGCTACGCCGCGATGCGCAAGGCGCTCGACTCACATCCCGACCAGCTGATCCAGCTGATCAAGGACTCTGGGCTGCGGGGCCGCGGCGGCGCCGGCTTCCCGGCCGGGATGAAGTGGGGCTTCATTCCGCAGGGCGAGGACGGCCCCGGGGCCAAGCCGAAGTACCTCGTCGTCAACGCCGACGAGGGCGAACCGGGGACCTGCAAGGACGTCCCGCTCATGATGGCCGACCCGCACTCGCTGATCGAGGGCTGCATCATCACCAGCTACGCGGTCCGCGCACACGAGTGCTTCATCTACGTCCGTGGCGAGGTGCCGCACTGCCTGCGACGGGTGCGCAACGCTGTCGACGAGGCCTATGCCGCCGGGTATCTCGGCTCCGACATCCTCGGATCGGGATTCGACCTGGACATCGTGGTGCACGCGGGCGCCGGTTGCTACGAGGCCGGTGAGGAGACCGCGCTGTTGGACTCGCTGGAGGGGCGCACCGCGCAGCCCCGGCTCAAGCCACCGTTCCCGGCGACCAAGGGTCTCTACTCCGCTCCGACGGTGGTCAACAACGTCGAGACGATCGCCACCGTGCCCTACATCGTCAGCGGTGGTTCGGAGTGGTTCCGCTCGATGGGTACCGAGAAGTCCCCCGGACCGAAGATCTACTCGGTGTCGGGTCATGTGGAGCGCCCGGGGCAGTACGAGGCCCCGCTGGGCACCACGTTGCGCGAGTTGCTGGAGCTGGTGGGTGGGATGCGCGACGGGATCCCGCTGAAGTTCTGGACGCCGGGCGGTTCCTCGACCCCGCTGCTGACCGCCGAGCACCTCGACGTGCCGCTGGATTTCGAGGGCACGGCGGAGGTCGGGTCGATGCTGGGCACGACCGCGATCATGGTGTTCAACGAGACCGTGAGCGTGCCCTGGGCCGTGATGAAGTGGACGGAGTTCTACAAGCACGAGTCCTGCGGGAAATGCACCCCGTGCCGGGAGGGGACGTACTGGCTGACGCACATCTTGCAGCGCATGGTGCGCCGCGAGGGCACGCCGTCCGATGTGGACACGATGCTCGACGTGTGCGACAACATCCTGGGCAGGTCTTTCTGCGCGCTGGGTGACGGGGCGGTCAGCCCGATCACCAGCGGGATCAAGTACTTCCGGCAGGAGTTCCTCGACTTGTGCAAGGAACAACCTGACGTTGCACAGCCCGAGCAGCAGGCCGAGCTTGCGGGGGTGCGTCCATGACTTCCGAAGGACTGCGTGCAGGTCCGAGCATCAACGTAGCGACATCAGAGCAGGACAGCCCGCCCGTCCCGGAGGGTCACGTCCGGCTCACCATCGACGGCCGCGAGGTCGATGCCCCCAAGGGTGAACTCGTGATCCGCAGCTGCGAGCGGCTGGGCATCATCGTGCCGCGGTTCTGCGACCACCCGCTGCTCGACCCCGCGGGTGCCTGCCGGCAGTGCCTGGTCGAGGTCGAGATGGGCGGCAAACCCATGCCCAAGCCCCAGGCCAGCTGCACGCTGACAGTGGCCGACGGCATGATGGTGCGCACGCAGCACACGTCGGCCGTCGCCGACAAGGCCCAGCAGGGCATCATGGAGCTGCTGCTGATCAACCACCCGCTGGACTGCCCGGTCTGCGACAAGGGCGGCGAGTGCCCGCTGCAGAACCAGGCCATGTCCAACGGCCGGGGTGACTCGCGGTTCGTGGAGCCCAAGCGGACCTTCGCCAAGCCGCTGCCGATCTCCACACAGGTGCTGCTCGACCGGGAGCGCTGCATCCTCTGTGCGCGCTGTACCCGCTTCTCCGAGCAGATCGCGGGCGACGCCTTCATCGACATACTCGAGCGCGGCGCGAACCAGCAGATCGGGGTTGCCGCAGACAAGCCGTTCCAGTCCTACTTCTCCGGCAACACCATTCAGATCTGCCCGGTCGGTGCGCTGACCTCGGCGGCCTACCGGTTCCGATCGCGCCCGTTCGACCTGGTGTCGACCCCCGGTATCTGCGAGCACTGCGCCTCGGGCTGCGCGCAGCGCACCGACTGGCGGCGCGGCAGGGTGCAGCGCCGGCTGGCCGGCAACGACCCCGAGGTCAACGAGGAGTGGAACTGCGACAAGGGCCGCTTCGCCTTCACCTACGCCCGCGCCGACGACCGGATCACCCGGCCATTGGTGCGCGACGACTCGGGCACGCTGGCGCCGGCGTCCTGGACCGAGGCGCTGACCGCCGCCGCCGAGGGGCTGTCGGCGGCCCGTGCCCGCGGCGTCGGGGTACTCACCGGTGGGCGGCTGACGCTGGAGGACGCCTACGCCTACTCGAAGTTCGCTCGGGTCGCGCTGCACACCAACGACATCGACTTCCGGGCGCGGGCGCACTCGGACGAGGAGCTGGAGTTCCTCGCCGCCCACGTCGTGGCCTCCGGCCCGGTGAGTGGGGATGCGAGTCCTGACTCGTATCGCCACTCACGAGGGGTGACGTACGCGGACCTGTCGGCCGCGCCGGCGGTGCTGTGCGTGGCCTTCGAGCCGGAGGAGGAGTCGCCGATCGTCTTCCTCCGGTTGCGGCGGGCGGCGCGCGATGCGGGCACGAAGGTCTGGCATCTCGGCGCCTGGAGCACCCCGGCGGTCGCCAAGACGGCGATGGGGGTCGGCCCTGCCGAGCAGACCTCGGCTGGCACGCTGATCGGTTCGGTGCCCGGTGGCGAGCCCGCGGCGCTGGATGCGCTACCCGAGCACGTCCTCGAGGCGCTGCGCGCCGAGGGCGCGGTGGTGCTGGTCGGGGAGCGTGCCGCGGAGGTTCCCGGGCTGTTCTCCGCGGTCGCCCGGCTGACCACGACCACCGGAGCCAGGCTGGCCTGGGTGCCGCGCCGGGCCGGGGACCGCGGCGCTCTGGAGGTCGGTGCGGTCCCGACCCTGCTACCGGGCGGCCGTCCGGTCACCGACGATGCTGCCCGCGCCGAGGTCGAGGCAGCCTGGGGTGGGCAGCTGCCGGTGCAGCCGGGGCGCGACACGATGGGGATCCTCGCCGCAGCCGAGTCCGGCGCGCTCGCAGGACTGGTCGTCGGCGGGGTCGATCCGGGTGACCTGCCCGACCCGGCGCTGGCCGACCGCGCGCTGCGCGCGGTCGGTTTCCTGGTGAGCCTGGAGCTGCGGGTCAGTGCTGTCACCGAGCACGCCGACGTGGTGCTGCCCGTGGCCCCCGCGGTGGAGAAGGCCGGGTCGTACCTGAACTGGGAAGGCCGCCGCCGCGAGTTCGGCACGACGATCACCGGCGCTCCCGGGTCGCTACCCGACTGCCGGGTGCTCGACACCCTCGGGGTCGAGATGGATGTCGACCTGTTCACCCAGACGCCGGCCGCCGCCGCGGCCGATCTCGCGAGGCTGGGCGCCTACGGCGGTCCGCGCCCGGCGCTGCCGGCGATACCGGCGCCGCCGCAGCCCGCCCCGGGTGCCGAACAGGCGCTGCTCGCGACCTGGCGGCGGTTGTTGGACAACGGGTCGCTGCAGGACGGTGAGCCGCATCTGGCCGGAACCGCCCGCCCGGTCGTCGCGCTACTGTCCGAAGCCACTGCTGCTGGACTGGCGGTGCGCTTCGGCGAGAACCTCACGGTGAGCACCGAGCGAGGGGCGATGACGCTGCCCGCGCAGTGTGCGGACCTGCCCGACGGGGTGGTGTGGGTACCTGCCAATTCGGGCCCCGGCACCGTTCGCCGCAGCCTGGGTGCCGGCCACGGCTCGGTCGTCACGGTCAAGCGTGGAAGTGGTCGCTTCCGACCCGCCGGTCACCCTCCGGCCGGGCGGAGCGACGCATGAGGGAGATGCTCGCCGACGACCCGTTCTGGCTGATCGCGCTCAAGGTGCAGTTCGTCTTCACCTTCTTGATGATCACGACGCTGCTCATGATCTGGTTCGAGCGCCGGGTGGTGGGGCGGATGCAGCACCGCCCGGGGCCGAACCGGGTGGGCCCGTTCGGGATACTGCAATCGCTGGCCGACGGGCTCAAGCTGGCCTTCAAAGAAGACATCCGCCCGGTATTGGCCGACAAGTGGGTCTACATCCTGGCGCCTATGGTGTCGGCGATCCCGGCGTTCGTGGCGTTCTCCGTCGTCCCGATGGGCGGTCCGGTGACGATCTTCGGCGAGCAGACGCTGCTGCAGATCACCGACCTGGACGTCGGCGTGCTCGTGGTGCTGGCCGCCTCGTCGATCGGGATATACGGCGTCGTGCTCGCGGGCTGGTCGTCCGGGTCGCCATACCCGCTGCTCGGCGGGATGCGCTCAGCCGCGCAGATGATCTCCTACGAGATCGCGCTGGGGCTGTCGATCGTCGCGGTGATCCTCTATGCTGGCTCGCTGTCCACGTTGGACATCGTGCTGGCGCAGGGCGAGCAGTGGTGGTTCGCCTTCCTGCTGTTCCCCAGCTTCGCGGTGTTCTGCGTGTCGATGGTGGGCGAGACCAACCGTGCGCCGTTCGACCTGCCGGAGGCGGAGTCGGAGCTGGTCGGCGGCTTCCACACCGAGTACTCGTCGTTGAAGTTCGCGCTGTTCTTCCTGGCGGAGTACGTGAACATCGTCACTGTCTCGGCGATGGCCACGACGCTGTTCCTCGGCGGTTGGCAGCCACCGTGGCCGCTGAGCCAGGTGGAGATGTTCAACACCGGTTGGTGGACCTTCCTGTGGTTCCTCAGCAAGACCGTGGTCGTGCTGTTCGTGTTCGTCTGGCTGCGCGGTACGTTGCCCCGGATGCGCTACGACCAGTTCATGAGGCTGGGCTGGAAGGTGCTCGTCCCGATCAGCCTGGTGTGGATCGTGCTGGTCTCCGGTGCGCGCGTGCTGCGCAATGCCGAGGTCACCACCCCCCAGATCCTGGTGGTCGGCGGAGTGCTGCTCGGTGCGCTGGTGCTGCTCGCGGTGCTGCTTCCGGATCGTTCGGCGCCCGAGGAGGTCGAGGGCGTGGCCACGGCGGGCTCGGACTACCCGCTGCCGCCGCTGGATCTGACCGTCCCGCCGGTGCCGCGGCGGCGCAGCGCGCTCGGCGGTGACGGGCAGCGGCGCCCGGTGGAGGTGACGGCCGGGTCGCCGGACACGGCGGACACCGGGCCGGACACGGCATCGAATAAGGAGCGCGACAATGGGACTTCTTGATCCCGTCAAGGGTTTCGGGGTCACCTTCTCGACGATGTTCAAGAAGGTCGTCACCGAGGAGTACCCCGAGGTGCCCAAGGTCACCGCCCCGAGGTTCCATGGCGGCCGCCACCAACTCAACCGGCACCCCGACGGGCTGGAGAAGTGCATCGGCTGCGAGCTGTGTGCCTGGGCCTGCCCGGCCGACGCCATCTACGTCGAGGGCGGCGACAACACCGAGGAGGAGCGCTACTCGCCGGGTGAGCGCTACGGCGCCATCTACCAGATCAACTACCTGCGCTGTATCGGCTGCGGGCTGTGCGTCGAGGCCTGCCCGACCCGGTCGCTGACGATGCTCAACGACTTCGAACTCGCCGACGACAGCCGCCAGAACCTGATCTGGACCAAGGAAGAGCTGATGGGCCCGCTGCTGCCGGGGATGGAGCAGCCGCCACACCCGATGCGGCTGGGGGAGACCGAGACCGACTACTACGTGCAGGGCCCGACGCTGGAGCCACGGTACGGCGCCACCGGCGAGGAGGAGGCGTGAGTTCGCTCGCCGCGCTGCTGGCCCAGGCACCCGCCGACCCGTCCGGCGCGGTGGGTGCGGGCGAGGCCATCGCGTTCTGGATCCTCGGCCCGGTGGCGCTGGCCGGCGGGCTGGCGATGGTCATCGCGCGAAACGCGGTGCACTCCGCGCTGTGGCTCGTGCTGACCATGCTCTGCCTCGGCGCGATGTACATCGCGCAACGGGCGCCGTTCCTGGGCTTCGTACAGATCATCGTCTACACCGGCGCTGTCATGATGCTGTTCCTGTTCGTCCTGATGCTGGTGGGCCGGGACAGCTCCGACTCGGTGGTCGAGGTGCTGCGACGCCAGCGGTTCGTCGCGATGCTCGTCGGCCTGGGTTTCGCGGCGCTGCTGGTGTCAGCGCTGGCCCGGTCGCTGACCCAGGTCACACCGGCAGGGATTGCCCCGAGCAACGTCGGGCCCGGCGGCAACCCGGGAAGCATCGGGCGCGCGCTCTACACCGACTATGTGTATGCGTTCGAGCTCACCGCCGTCCTGCTGATCGTCGCCACGGTGGGCGCGATGGTGCTCGGTTACAGCGAGCGCAACCGCGACCGCCCGACCCAGCGCGAGATGGTCGAGGCCCGAATCCGCGGCCAGCAGGGGCGACCGTCACCGCTGCCCGGCCCCGGCGTCTTCGCGACCGGCAACTCGGTCGCCACCCCGGCGCTGCTGCCGGACGGCTCGGTAGCGCCCGAGTCGGTGTCCGAGATCATCGAGTCCATCACCCGCGACAAGCTGCGCGACGAGGTGCGCAGCGGCCAAGAGGTGGAGCCCGACTTCGGCGCGCGGGCGCTGCACCGCCCCGAGCCCCCCACCGGCTCCGACCAGGAAGTGAGCCCGGACCGGGAGGCGGGTCGGTGACCCCCACCTACTACCTGTTGCTGTCTGCGCTGCTCTTCGCGATCGGCGCGGTCGGGGTGCTGGTCCGCCGAAACGCGATCGTGGTGTTCATGTGCATCGAGCTGATGCTCAACGCGGTGAACCTGTCACTGGTCACGTTCTCACGGATCAACGGCACGCTCGACGGGCAGATCATGGCGTTCTTCGTCATGGTCGTCGCCGCCGCAGAGGTCGTGGTCGGCCTCGCGATTATCATGTCGATCTTCAAGTCACGCCGTTCGGCCTCGGTCGACGAAGCCAATCTGCTGAAGTACTGAGGGGTGCACGTGGATCAATGGGCGCTGGTGTCCGTGAACTCGACACCACGGGGGTTTCGGCGTGACGGGACCCCCGTGGTGTCGAGTTCACGGACAGCGCGCAGTGGCGGGGGTGTGCAGTGACCGAGGTCCTCGCCGCTGGGGGGATCGCGCAGTACGCCTGGCTGCTGGTCGCGCTGCCCGCCGCCGGTGCGCTGGTGCTGCTGGCGGGGGGCAGGCGAACCAACGGGTTCGGGCACCTGCTGGGCTGCGCGACGGTGCTCGGCGCCTTCGGCTACGGCGTGGCGCTGTTCGTGCAGACCGCCGGCATGCCAGCCGAGCAGCGGACCCGGGAGCTGGACCTGTTCACCTGGTTCGGCGTGCAGGCGCTGCAGGTCGACTTCGGCGTCCGGCTCGACCCGCTGTCGCTGACGTTCGTGCTGCTCATCACCGGGGTCGGCGCGTTGATCCACATCTACTCGATCGGCTACATGGCCGAAGACGACGGGCGGCGCAAGTTCTTCGGCTACCTGAACCTGTTCGTCGCGGCGATGCTCGTGCTGGTGCTGGGCGACAACTTCGTGACGCTCTACCTCGGCTGGGAGGGCGTCGGCCTGGCCTCCTACCTGCTGATCGGCTGGCACACCGCCCGGCCGTCGGCGGCGACCGCAGCCAAGAAGGCGTTCCTGATGAACCGGGTCGGCGACGTCGGCCTGGTACTGGCGATCTTCCTGCTGTGGGCCGAGCTCGGCACCGTGCAGTACGCCGAGGTGTTCGCCCGGTCCGGGCAGATCGACGGCGCGACGCTGGTGGCGATCACGATCCTGCTGTTGCTCGGCGCCTGCGGCAAGTCCGGCCAGTTCCCGTTGCAGGCCTGGTTGCCCGATGCCATGGAGGGCCCTACCCCGGTCTCGGCGCTGATCCACGCCGCAACCATGGTGACGGCCGGGGTCTACCTCATCGCGCGGTGCAACCCGCTCTACGACCTCACCGCGACTGGCAGACTCGTCGTCGCGAGCGTCGGCGCGATCACGCTGATGCTCGGGGCGATCATCGGCTGCGCCTACGACGACATCAAGAAGGTGCTCGCCTATTCCACGGTCAGCCAGATCGGCTACATGTTCCTCGCCGTCGGCCTCGGTCCCGCCGGGTACGCCTTCGGCATCCTGCACCTGCTCACGCACGGCTTCTTCAAGGCCGGGCTGTTCCTCGGCGCGGGTTCGGTGATGCACGCGATGCACGATGAGGTCGACATGCGCCGGATGGGCGGACTCGCCCGGCACCTGCCGGTCACGTTCGTGACGTTCGGGCTGGGCTACCTCGCGCTGGTCGGGTTTCCGTTCCTGTCCGGCTTCTACTCCAAGGACGCCATCATCGAGGCGGCGTTCGACCAGGGTGGCGCCGCGGGTTGGGTGTTCGGTGGGACCGCCTTGCTCGCCGCCGGGCTCACCGCCTTCTACATGACGCGCCTGGTGCTGATGACGTTCTTCGGGCGGGAACGGTGGCTCGGGCTGCGGACTGCGCAGAACAAGGAATACCGCCCGCACGAGTCGCCGCCGGTGATGTGGGTGCCGATGGTGCTGCTGGCGCTCGGCTCGGCCGGGGCCGGCTACCTGCTCTACAGCGGTGAGCTGCTGACCGGCTGGCTCGAGCCGTCGCTCGGGGCAGTGGCATCGGTCGACGCGAGCCCGATCCCGCACGCGCTGGTGCCCTGGCTGACGGTGGCTATCTCCGCGCTCGGCGCGCTGGTGGCCTACCTGATCGTCGGGCGGCGGTCGGTTCCGGTGGCCCGGCCGCACCGGGTGTCGCTGCCGGTGCGGGCCGCGCGCGCCGAGCTATACGCCAACGCAATCAACGAGGCGGTCATCGCACGACCGGGGACCTGGGCGACGCGGGCGCTGGTGTATGTGGACAACAAGGGCGTCGACGGGCTGGTCAACGGCACCGGGGCGCTGCTGGGCGGGACGTCGGGCCGGATGCGCAGGCTGCAGACCGGCTTCGTGCGCACCTACGCCCTCGGGATGCTCGGAGGATCCGTCCTGGTGGTCGCGATGCTGCTGGTGGTGACGTTCTGATGGGCGCGCAAGTGAGTAGCGGGGGCCTGCTGCTGCTGGCGATGCTGCTGCTGCCGCTGGCAGGCGCACTGGCCGTCGCCCCGATGCGCTCGGCGCCGAGCACGGCCAAGGCCACCGCGCTGGCGTTCGCGCTGGCCGAACTGGTCTTCGCGGCGCTGGCGTGGCGGGCCTTCGAGCCGGGCGCCGGTCGGCTGCAGCTGGGCCTGTCGGTCGAGTGGATCCCCGAGTTCGGTGCCCGGTTCGCGCTGGGTGTCGACGGCATCGCGCTGGTCATGATCGCCCTGATCGGGGTGCTGGTGCCGATCGTGATGGGTTCCTCCTGGGAGGAGAAGCTGCCCGAGGGCCGCACCGCGGCCGGCTTCTACTCGCTGCTGCTGACCATGCAGTCGATGATGGTCGGGGTCTTCGCCGCGACCGACGTGTTCCTGTTCTACCTGTTCTTCGAGGTCATGCTCGTGCCGATGTACTTCCTCATCGGCAGGTTCGGCGGGCCCCGCCGGCAGTACGCGGCGGTGAAGTTCTTCCTGTACTCGCTGCTCGGCGGGCTGGTGATGCTCGCCAGCGTCATCGGCGTCTTCGTGGTGAGCTCCGAGGAGCTCGGCCAGGGCACCTTCGACTGGGCGACGCTGGTCACGATCGCCGACGACATCCCGGAGAGCGTCCAGATCTGGCTGTTCCTCGGCTTCTTCCTCGCCTTCGCGATCAAGGCACCGCTGGTGCCGCTGCACACCTGGCTTCCCGACGCCGGTGCCGAGGCGCCGGTCGGTGCGGGTGTGCTGCTGGTCGGGGTGCTCGACAAGGTCGGTGTCTACGGCTTCCTGCGCTACTGCCTTCCGCTGTTTCCCGATGCCTCCCGCCGGCTCGCGCCGATCGTGCTGGTGCTGGCGGTCGTCGGCGTCGTCTACGGCGCGCTGCTGGCCGTCGGGCAGTCCGACATGAAGCGCTTCGTCGCCTACACCTCGGTGGCACACTTCGGTTTCATCGCGCTGGGCATCTTCGCCTTCTCCACCCAGGCGCACGCCGGCGCCGTGCTCTACATGGTCAACCACGGCATCTCCACCGGGATGCTGTTCATCGTGCTGGGCATGGTGATCGCCCGCGGCGGTTCGCGGGCGATCGCCGACTACGGCGGTGTCGCGAAACTGGCCCCGGTGCTGGCCGGGATGCTGCTGCTCGCGGGCCTGTCCTTGCTGTCACTTCCCGGCACCAACACGTTCGTCTCGGAGTTCCTGGTGCTGCTCGGGTCCTACCCGCGGCAGCCGGTGTTCACCATCATCGCGACCTGCGGCATCATCCTCGCCGCGCTCTACGTGCTCTGGGTCTACCAGCGCATGATGACCGGCCCGCTGCGCGGGGCCGCCGTGCTGGGCGACGAGGAGGCACCGCGGCAACCCGCCCTCGCAGGGCCGGGTGCGGCGACCGACCCGGAGGCGACACGCAGGCGCGCCGCGGCGGCGTTCCCCGACCTCTCGAAGCGGGAGGTCGGCGTGCTCGCGCCGCTGGTCTTGCTGATCCTGCTGCTCGGCTTCTACCCGCAGCCGGTGCTCGAGGTGATCAACCCGTCGGTCGAGGCGACGATGAGCGAGGCCGGCTTCACCGACCCGGTGGGATCGACAGGCGGCGGACAGGGAGGCAACTGACGTGCTGGCGATGCAGCAGATCCCCGGTGCCGAGCTGACGTTGGCGCAGGGCGTGCAGTTGCCCGGGATCGACTATGGCGCGTTGGCGCCGCTGCTGGTGATCTTCGGCGCCGGGTGTGCCGGCGTGGTGGTCGAGGCGGTCGCGCCGCGGCCGGCGCGGTGGCCGGCGCAGGTGTTGCTGACCGTGCTCGGCCTCGCCGCGGCCGCGGTGACGCTGGGGATGCACCTGTCCTCGGGGGTCGGCGACGTGGTGACCCTCGCCGGTGCGGTCGTGGTGGACGGCCCGGCGCTGTTCCTGTGGGGCACGCTGCTGGCACTCGCGCTGGGTGCGGTACTGCTCATCGCGGACCGAACGGTCGAGCCGGGTGGCGCGTTCGTCGCCGACGCCGCGGTGCGGATCGGCACCGCACAGGACCGGGCGCAGAACCTGTCGGCACGGCAGGCCCCGGGGGCCGCGACCCCCGCAACGTCGGCCATGGGGGCCACCGGGTCACAGACCGAGATCTTCCCGCTGTTCCTGTTCTCGCTGGGCGGCATGATGGCCTTCGTCGCGGCCAACGACCTGCTCACGATGTTCGTCGCGCTCGAGGTGCTGAGCCTGCCGCTGTACCTGATGTGCGGGCTGGCGCGCCGCCGCCGGTTGCTGTCGCAGGAGGCCGCCGTCAAGTACTTCCTGCTCGGCGCGTTCGCCTCGGCGTTCTTCCTCTACGGCATCGCGCTGCTCTACGGCTACGCCGGTTCCGTCACGCTGGCGCAGATCGCGCAGGCCTCCGGCGGAACCGACCGGTCGGACACGCTGCTGTTCGGCGGGCTGGCGATGCTGGTGATCGGGCTGATGTTCAAGGCCTCGGTCGGCCCGTTCCACACCTGGACGCCTGACGTGTACCAGGGTGCGCCGACGCCGGTGACGGCGTTCATGGCCTCGTGCACCAAGGTCGCCGCCTTCGGGGGGATGCTGCGGGTGCTCAACGTCGGGTTCGAGTCGACCAGCTGGGAGTGGCGGGGCGTGCTGTGGGGTATCGCCATCGCCTCCATGGTGATCGGCGCGGTGCTCGGGCTGACCCAGACCGACGTCAAGCGCATGATCGCCTACTCCTCGATCGCACATGCCGGCTTCATCCTGGTCGGCGCCATCGCGCTGACCGAGCAGGGACTGTCCGGCACGCTGTTCTACCTGCTGGCCTACGGCTTCACCACGCTAGCCGCGTTCGGGGTTGTCACCCTGGTCCGCGATTCCCAGGGCGAGGCGACCCACCTGTCGCAGTGGGCGGGCCTGGCCCGCCGCTCGCCGTTGACCGCGTGGGTGTTCGCGTTCCTGCTCTTCGCGATGGCGGGTATCCCGGCCACCAGCGGGTTCACCGCCAAGTTCGCGGTGTTCTCGGCGGCGCTCGCGGACGGGATGGCACCGTTGGTCGTGATCGCGCTGGTGGCCAGCGCGGTGGCGGCGTTCTTCTACCTGCGGGTGGTCGTGCTGATGTTCTTCAGCGAGCCCGCTGCCGACGGGCCGACCGTGAGCGTGCCCGGTGGGTTCACGACCGCTGCCATCACGCTCGGTGTCGTGGTGACGGTGCTGCTCGGTGTGCTGCCCTCCTTCGCCCTGGACTGGGCGGCGCTGGGAGGATTCGCCTCCTGACACTCGTCGTCTTGTCGTCGGGGGAGGTGAGGAGCGATGAAGCCGTCGTCGTTCGACCGTGTCGCCGGGGTCGAGTTGGCTGATCCCGCGCTGCGCGATGAACTGGAGCGGGGCCTCGCCGAGGTGGAGGCGCTGCTGCACCGCGAGGTGCAGAGCGAGTTCCAGTTTCTCACCGAGACGTCGCTGCATCTCGTCGACGCGGGCGGGAAGCGTTTCCGGCCGATGTTCACGCTGCTCGCCGGGCAGTTCGGCTCGGGTGGGAGCCAGGATGTGGTGCGGGCGGCGGCGGTGGTGGAGCTGATCCACCTGGCCACGCTGTACCACGACGACGTCATGGATGAGGCCACCATGCGCCGGGGCGCGGTCAGTGCGAACGCGCGCTGGGACAACACCGTCGCGATCCTGACCGGCGACTTCCTGTTCGCGCACGCATCCCGGCTGGTCGCCGATCTCGGGCCGGAGGCGGTGCGCATCATCGCCACGACATTCGCCGAGTTGGTCACCGGGCAGATGCGCGAGACCCTCGGGCCCCGCCACGGCGCCGACCCGGTCGAGCACTACCTCGCTGTGGTAGCGGAGAAGACCGGCTCGCTGATCGCCACCGCCGGGCGCTACGGGGCGATGTTCTCAGGCGCCGGGCAGCCGCAGACCAACGCGCTGCGCCGGTTCGGTGACGTGATCGGCACCGCGTTCCAGATCTCCGACGACATCATCGATATCGCCTCCCCTGCGGCCGAGTCCGGCAAGACGCCGGGCACCGACCTGCGGGAGGGCGTCAAGACGCTGCCGATGCTCTACGCGCTGGCCGACCGCGGTCCTGCTGCCGAGCGGCTCACCGAACTGCTATCGGAGCCGTTGACCGACGACGCGCTGGTAGCGGAGGCACTCGACCTGCTGCGGACCTCGGGCGGGCTGGAACGGGGGATGCGAAACCTGCACTCCTATGCCGAGATGGCGCGGGCGGAGCTAGCCGTGCTGCCCGACTGCCCGGCCCGCGAGGCGTTGTCCTCTCTCACCGACTACCTCGTCGCACGCACCGGCTGAGGTGCCCAAGAAAACCGGCGTGTCAGCGCATCCCGCACGGTGTGTTCGCCAATGTCGGCAGGCCCTGTCCACGGCACCGCCGGGCAGCGGTCACCCCGGTCGGGTGAAGTGATTCAACCAGTGGGCGTGGCAGCGGTGCGGCCCCTGGCGTAGCACCCGAACGGCTGATAAGACCCCTGGACGCAAGACTGTCGAGAGGAGCGGCTCGTGAGGTTGCTGTCCAGGTGGATGCGGCGGCACCGGTTGCTGTGCTTGCTGGGATTCGGGCTCGTCAGTGCGGGCATCGCGTGGGTGCGAAGGCGGGGGGGCCCGCCGGCAGCCCCACCGCCGGCGCCGGCGCCGTCCCGGCAGCCGATCGCCGACCTGGACACCCCCGCGATGGGAATTCCCGTCCGGGAGGTCGCTGCGGAACTCGCCCGGGACCCCGGTTCGGCGTCCCCGGACGGGGTCGGCGTGGTTCCGGGGACCTACCCGGGGTCGGCCAAGCCACTGACGGATGGTGCGGCGCCGTCTCCCGAGTACACGGTCAAGGGCAAGGAGGGATCGATGCTCTGCCACGGCCCGTCCTCGCCGTACTACAAGCGCACCAAGGCCGATGTGTGGTTCCGCAACGAGCAGGATGCAGCCGCGGCCGGTTTCCGGGCCTGGAGCCGCAACCGCTGAACCGGCTGGATCAGCGGTCGGGGCGCAGACCGTGGATCGGCTCCGGGTTGCGCCGTGCCGAACGGGACTGCTCCAACGTCTGCGCGAATGTCTCCGATCGCAGCGA
The DNA here is from genome assembly GCA_009377865.1 of Pseudonocardiaceae bacterium. Lineage (GTDB taxonomy): Bacteria > Actinomycetota > Actinomycetes > Mycobacteriales > Pseudonocardiaceae > WHSY01. The sequence goes on from WHTH01000033.1 coordinate 17,436, forward strand.
GGCTGCCTGCGGCGCGACCTCGCGCTCCACCGCCTCGGCGTGCCCGGTCATGCCGGCGGTGTCGGTCATGCTGTGCTTGGTGTCGATCACGAGGGCGCGCGGTGTGGCGGCCGCGGCAGCCGCGAGCTCCACGGCGGCATCCACAACGGCATCGTGGACGCGGTCTGTTTCGCCGGCGTAGCCGGCTGATACCAGCCGGTAGGCCAGCCCGGTGCGAACCGCCTCCTCGGCGCCGAGCACCTCGCTGAACAGCGCCATCGCTTTGGCCACCTGTGGGCCGACCGCTCGTTGCAGCATCCATGTCATGCCCCCACCGGGGTGGATTCCGAGTCGCAGGAAGCGGGCATCGAACCGGGCGCGGGGCCCGGCCAGCCGGACGTCGCAGGCGAGCGCGAGGTTGAGCCCGGCGCCGACCGCTGCGCCGTTGACCGCTGCCACCGTCGGCAGCGTGCAGCGCGCCACGGCCAGGAAGCCGTCGTATATCCGGCGCAGCGCGACATCGTCGTCGGTGCGGCCGGCATCCGCGAGCGCGCCGAGGTCGCCGCCGGCGCAGAACGCGGGAGGTGCACCGGCGATCACGATCGCGCCGAGGTCCGCATCCTGCTCGCAGTCGACGACTGCGCCGGCCAGCCGGTCGGAGAGGTCGACGGTGAGCGCGTTGCGACGGTCCGGGTCCGACACCGTGACCACCGCCACGCGGTCCCTTCGCTCGACGAGCACATCTGCGGCCATGGCTCGCGATCCTGCCATCGGCTTCGTCGCCCACGGTGCCGGGGACCGCTGGTCGCCGGAACCCGGAACCCTCGGTGCGCCTGGCACGTTCTCACTGCAGACTCGATCGACCGGAGGTTGTACCGCAGTGCACAGGCACTTCAACACGCTGAAGACCGCGCTGCTGCTCGGCGCGCTGAGCGCACTGGTGGTGTTCGTCGGCCAGTTCTTCGGCCGCGCCGGTTTGCTCATCGCCTTGCTGCTGGTGCTGGGGATGAACGCCTACGCCTACTTCAAGTCGGACAAGATCGCGCTTCGCGCCATGCGGGCTCGGCCGGTGTCGGAGGCAGAGCAGCCGGCGATGTACCGCATCGTCCGCCAGCTCGCGACCGACGCACGGCAGCCGATGCCGCGGCTCTACATCAGTCCCACCCAGGCGCCCAACGCGTTCGCCACCGGTCGCAACCCGCGCAACGCCGCGGTGTGCTGCACGACCGGGATCCTGGAGCTGCTCGACGAGCGGGAGCTGCGCGGCGTGCTCGGCCACGAGCTCTGCCACGTCTACAACCGCGACATCCTCATATCGAGCGTCGCCGGAGCGCTGGCCGGCATGGTCAGCGCGCTGTCCAACCTGGCGATATTCGCGAGCATCTTCGGCGGCGGTGACGACGACGCACCCAACCCGCTGGCGATGATCCTCATCGCGCTGCTCGGCCCGATCGCGGCTAGCATCGTGCAGCTGGCGGTCAGCCGCTCGCGGGAGTACCAGGCCGACACCTCGGGCGCCGAGCTCACCGGTGACCCGCTCGCGCTCGCGAGCGCGTTGCGCAAGCTCGAACGCGGGACGCGGGCAGTGCCGCTGCGCCCGGAGCCGCAGCTCGCCTCGCAGTCGCACCTGATGATCGCCAACCCGTTCCGCCCGGGCGAGCGTGCCGCGAAGTGGTTCTCCACCCACCCGCCACTCGCTGATCGGGTGCGCCGGCTCGAAGAGATGGCAGGCCGCGAGCTGCCCTGGTAGCCACCACGCTCGATGCCGGTCAGCGGGCGCTGCGGGCGACGTCCATGACGTACTCGCCGTAGCCCGACTTGGCCAGCGCCGCGCCGAGCTCGTAGCAGGCATCCGTGTCGATGAAGCCCATCCGCAGCGCGATCTCCTCGATGCAGGCGATGCGCACGCCCTGGCGGTGCTCGAGCACCTGCACGAACTGGCCGGCCTCGAGCAGCGCGTCATGCGTGCCGGTATCGAGCCAGGCGAAGCCGCGACCGAGGTCGACGAGCAGGGCGCGACCCTGCCGCAGGTAGCGCAGGTTGACGTCGGTGATCTCCAGCTCGCCGCGTGCCGACGGGCGCAACGAGCGTGCGACGTCGACGACCCCGTTGTCGTAGAAGTACAGCCCGGTGATCGCGCGGTCCGATCGTGGCACCGCGGGCTTCTCCTCGATGGAGATCAGCCGACCGTCGGCATCGGCCTCGCCGACACCGTAGCGCTGCGGATCCTTGACCGGGTAGCCGAACAGCACGCAACCGTCCAGCGACGTCACATGGCGCCGCAGCGTGCCCGAGAAGCCCGGACCGTAGAAGATGTTGTCCCCGAGGACGAGCGCGACATCGTCGTCGCCGATGAAGTCGGCGCCGATCACGAAGGCCTCGGCGAGCCCGTTGGGCTCGGGCTGCGTGGCATAGTGCAGCTGCAGGCCGAGCTTGTTGCCGTCGCCGAGCAACCGGCGAAACGCCGGCAGATCGGTCGGGGTGGAGATGATGAGGATCTCCCGGATGCCGGCCAGCATGAGCACCGAGAGCGGGTAGTAGACCAGTGGCTTGTCGAAGATCGGCAGCAGCTGCTTGGACACGGCCTGGGTCAGCGGCTGCAGCCTGGTGCCGCTTCCCCCGGCGAGGATGATCCCCTTCACCGGTGCCCGCCGGTGCGCCGGCGCGGCGCTGCTCGGCGTGCGTACCCGTCACAGCGCTGCATCACGTCTCCCATCGCGACCCTTACTCGTCGGCCGGCACGTCACACCCGTGTTCGGTCTGAGTGCGCCTACCGGTAGTTGGTGAACTGCAGCGCGACGCCGAAGTCCTGCTCCTTCAGCAAAGCGATGACCGCCTGCAGGTCGTCGCGCTTCTTGCCCGTGACGCGTAGCTGATCGCCCTGGATCTGCGCCTGCACGCCCTTGAGCTTCTCGTCGCGCACCGCCATGGCGATCTGCTTGGCCTTGTCCTGGCTGATGCCCTGCAGGATTTTTCCGGTTGTCCGGGAGACCTTGCCTACCGGAGCGGGGTCACCTACCTCGAAGGACTTCAGCGAGATGCCCCGCTTGACCAGCTTGCCCTTGAGCACGTCGATCGCCGCACGGCACCGCTGCTCGGTCCCGGCCTCGATGGTGATGCTCTCCTCGCCCGACCAGGCAACGGCGGCGCCGGTGCCCCGGAAGTCGAAGCGGGTGGAGATCTCCTTCGCGGCTTGCTTGACCGCGTTGTCGACCTCCTGCCGGTCCACCTTGCTCACCACGTCGAAGGACGGATCCGCCATAGTCGTCTCCTCCTGCTCGATGCCCGTGCCGACCCTACCGGCCGGTCCCCGGTGAGCCCGTAGCGCGCGAATGTGTATCCTGACATGCGCGGTCGGCGCGTTCGACCGACCAGGGCGGGTTGCCCGAGTGGCCAAAGGGAGCGGACTGTAAATCCGCCGGCACAGCCTTCCAAGGTTCGAATCCTTGACCCGCCACCACCAGCCAGAACGGCCCCTGACCAGCACGAACGTGGTCAGGGCCCGATACGGTGGTTACTGGGCTCAGCCCAAGTCGCGCCCGCCAGCCGGTAGCAACACATCGTAACACTGGTCGCTGAGCGTGCCCATCAGATCGCGCGTGGTGTCCACCGCGCTGCCCACGCCGTCGTCATCCTCGATCGCGTGCCGCAAGTCCCGGAGGCTTGTCTCGATCTCTGCGAACGTCGCGGTCAGTCGTCGGCTCGGTGCTTCGACCCGCCGGGCTATCCGGGACTCGGCGTTGTCCAACTCGGCGATCACCGAGTCGTGCATGAGGCTGTCAGAGTCCGTGACCGCTCGGCCGACATCGCCGAGGGTCTCGGCGCCCTTCTCACAGTGCTCGGTATTGCGCACCGACTCGGGAGCGCTACCAGGAGACGGGGGCGGCGTTGCCACAACCCCCGGCTCAGCAGGGGGACCGGTCGCTAACACCATCACCCCAGCAGCGACGCCCGCAGCCGCCGCACCGCCGAACACTCCCACCAGCCATGCCATCACGGGGTGACGATGGGTCCACCGTTCGGAATCGGAGTGAAGCGCCATAATCTAGGTGATCGTGTCAAACCGGGCACGCGTTAGCCCAGCGGGTGACATCGCTACCGTTCCGTTGCGCGGATCTGTCCGTCAGGGTCTCCGAACGCCTGCTGCATTGGTCTCGGCCCCGGCGACGCACCCCTGTCGCCAGGCCTGCGAGTCGAGTTCGGGCCCGGTTCGGGCGGCCACCTCCAGGTGGCAGCTGTCGGGGTCGGCCGCGGTTTGCTGTGCCCACTCGCGGCCGGCTGCGAAGGACTCCGCGCTGATGCGATCGGCATCGCGGGCGATGGAGGTCGACCACGACGACGCGGTCACGACGGCGATCACAACGACGATCATCACGTCGCCCCGCTTCATGGCCTGTGTCCCTTTCCGTGCGGTCCCCTGCTTTCCATGGTCGCAGCCGGCTGCGCCTCGCGCCCGTCGACGGCGGGGCAGTGCCGCCAGTCCGATGCTGTCACTCCGATGCCGGCATCGGACGTTGCCGGCGAGTGACCTCTCGGGGCACTGCTACGGCCTCACGTGGCGGCGCGTCCGCACCGGTCAGTAGCAGCGATCGGGCGGTGATGGCGAGCATGACCAGCACCAGCACGCCGACGATGACGAACACCGAGCCCAGCGAGGTCGCGACCGCCAGCGGTCCGGCCAACCCGGCGCCGACCGGCATCAGACCCCACGCCAGCATCCGGTATGCACCCGACACCCGCCCCATCATCGCCGGCGGTGTCAGCCGCTGTCGGCGCGCGGCGGCGAGCACGTTCCAACCACCGACACCCATACCGGCCACGGCGTTGCCGAGCAGTGCCACACCGATGAGCGGGTAGCTGCCGAACGTGATCGCGCCGAGGCCGAGCGCCGCCATGCTGGCCACCAGCACCGCGCCGTCGCCCCATCGGCGAGCGGCAGCGGGCACGATGCGCGTGCCGAGCAGGATCCCGAGCGCCCCCACGACGAGCAGTACCGGGACGTACTGAGTGGCCATGCCCAGGACCTCGAGGGCATACAGCGACGTGAGCGTGTTCAGCGCACTCACCGCGATGGTCCCGGTGATCACCATCAGCACCAGGATGCGCAGGCCGGCGATCCGCCACAGCACGGTGATGCCGTCGAGGACGTCGGTCCTCAACCGGGGGCGCGCGCCGTCGGGGACGGCCTGCCGGGTCATCGCCGGGAGGGTCACGACGAGCGCAGCCGCGAGCACGAACGTCAGCCCGTCGAGCGCGAAGGCTAGCGCAGGTCCGAGCGCGACGAGAGCACCGGCCGCCAGCGGGCCCGCGAGGTTCATTCCGATGGTGTGCACGGTGTAGAACTGCGCGTTCGCGCGGTCGAGCTGATCGCGTCCCGCGAGCTCGACCATGGCCGCCTGGTTGGCGGGATAGGCGAAGGTCTCACCCACGGTGAGCACGAAGGCGAACGCGCACAACACCGGCACGCTCGCGACATCGAACACGATCGCGAGCACCAGCGCCGCTGTGAGGACGGCACGAGCGGCGTGGGTCACCGCGATGACGGTGCGCGGCTGCATCCGGTCGACCAGGGCGCCGGCCGGCAGCGCGAACAGCAGCCACGGCAGGACCTCGGCAGCCGTGACGGCAGAGGCCGCGAGGGCACTCCGCGTCTCGTAGGCCACATACAGCGGCAGCGCCATGCCGCGCACGCCGTCGCCGAACAGCGACAGCGTCCAGGACCACCACAGCCGCCGGAACGCAGGAGTGTCCACGCCTGCCGGTTCCGACGAACCCGAGGCCCTGCGTCGAGCCTCCTGTGCCATTCACCCTCCACTGGCCCCGTCGGTTGGGCCCCTGTCGGTTTGGGCACAGTGTGCTGCTCACAGTAGTTGGCCGTCTACAGCCAGCATCCTCCGGGTAGCGCAGAAGGGGGACGCGGGTGCACAATTCGCCATGATTGGAGGAACCGGAGGTTCACCCGGTCGTTCTCCCTAGCGAAGAGGCGAATGTCAGTCCAACCGTCAACTAGTTTCGGGAGCATTCGATGGTCTCAGCGGCTCTCCGCACGGCGATGGCGATCAATGGTGGTGTCTGCTGCGCTGCCCGCGGTGGTTGGGAAATGGGTTGATGCGGCGGCGCCACCCGGCTGGCAGGCGCCACGTCCCGATCCGGCTACCCCGCGTGGTCTGGATTTCGCCGCACTGATCCATCAGTATCACGCCATCGGACAAGGCTGGAGCCACGGTGGCTCTCCTCGATGGAGGCGTGGTGACAACGCGTAGGCGTTCGGTGGTCCGCCCTGGACGGCCCGGTGCCCGTGGTGGTGGCGGCGTCGCCTTCGCCGGGTTCGCGACGCTGACCTTCCTGGCGGCTGCCGCCCTGTTCGCGCAGACCGCGCTGCGGTGGTCGCCGGTGGCCGGGGACCTGCTCGCCGGAGCGGCCCTGGTCGTCGCCTTCGCGGTCGCCCGCAAGATTGCCATCGAGGTCGACATCCGGGACACCTCGTGGCGGATCACCCTCACCGAGATCCCCGTCGTGGTGGGCCTGCTGCTCGTCTCCGCACCCGTGGTGGCGCTCGCCTTCGCGTCGGTGACCCTCATCGCGCGACTCTACCGGCGCGACCAACCGGCCAAACTGGTGCTCAACGTCGCGTCCAGCACGGTCGTGGTGGCGGCGACCGCAGTCACCGCGGAGTTCGTCGTGCGACCGCTGCTGCCGCTGGCTCCGGCCTGGGCGGTCATCCTGCTGTCCTTCCTAGTGGGTCACGCGTTGACGTCGGGACTGGGGCTGCTCGGCATCCGGCTGGTGGGAGCCGGGACCTTCCGCACCGCAACGCGGGTGATGCTGCACACCTACGTCACCGGCATCCTCGCCGCCGTCGCCGGGCTGGTCGCCGTCGAGCTTGTGCTCGGCGCGCGCTGGGGCTGGCTGCTGGTGACGTTGCTGGCCATCTGCCTGGCTGCGATATACCGCACTTACTACGGATTGCTGCGCGACCAGCGTGACCTTGGAGTGCTCAACGAGGTCAGCCTCCGGGTGGCGTCGGCTGCTCGCACCGAAGAGATCGACTGTGCCGCGGCGGTCTCCGATGATCACGACGTCTGGGCGCCCGCACTCGAACTCGCCCGCGTGCAGCTCAACGCCGGCCGGGTCGTGCTGCACCGCAGGATCACTGCCGAGAGGTTCCAGACGGTGGTCGCTGGACAGCCGCTACCCAGGGCCTTGACGTGCAGCGATGTGCAACCGCTGCTGGTGCGACCAGCCGGCGACGACAACGGCGGAGCCCGGCGAGTGTCCGGCGGCGTCGCCGACCCCGCGGTGCGTGACGCGCTGGACGTGCGAGGCGCGTCCGAGGTGCTGGTGGCCCGGCTACCGGGGGCGGATCAGCTGCTCGGGATCATCGAGGTGCACGACCGGCAGAGCCGGCTGCGCGGCTTCGATGACGCCGACCTGCGGCTGGTCGAGACCCTGGCGAGCCACTTCACCACCGGGATGGACAACCGCCGGCTGCTGGCCCAGCTTCGCCACGACGCCTACCACGACACCCTGACCGAACTGCGTAACAGGCTCGGCTTCCGGGAGGACGCCGTGGAGGTGCTGCGCGACCACCAGAGCTTCGCCGTGCTCGTCATCGAGGTCGACCTGCTCTCGTCGGTCAACGACGCGCTGGGGCATGCCTGGGGCGACCGGATCATCGTGGCCGCCGGACGCCGGCTGCGCGAGCAGCTTCCCGCCGACGTGATCATCGCGAGGCTGGAGGGTGACACCTTCGCCGCATTGCTGCTCGACTGCGACGAGGGGGAGGCAGTCATTGTCGCCGAGCAGGTCCGGGCTGCGCTGCGCCCACCCTACCCCGTGGAGAAGCTCGAGGTGGAGAGCTCCGCACGGATCGGTATCGCGTTGAGCGACGTCGAGCCCACCCGCGATGTCGACACGCTGCTACAGCGCGCCGACGTCGCGCTGCAGACGACTCGGCTCGGGGACGCCTCGGTGCGCAGCTACGTCCCGAGCATGGGGCAGGTGTTCCTGCGCCGGTTCCAACTCGTCACCCAGTTCCGCCAGGCGCTGGACACCGGGCAGGTCGACGTGCACTTCCAGCCCAAGCTCGCGCTCGCGACCCGGCAGGTCATCGGTGTCGAGGCGCTGGTGCGCTGGCAGCACCCCGAGTTCGGCATGCTCGACCCGGAGGAGTTCGTCGCGATCGTCGAGGCCACCGGCCTGATCGACGCGCTGACCGGCTTCGTGCTGGACCAGGCTCTGGCCCAGTGCCGGGTATGGTTCGACCGCGGCCTCGGGCTCTCGGTGGCGGTCAACCTATCGGTACGCAACCTGGCCGACGCCGAGTTCCCGGAGCGGGTCACCGAAGCGCTGCAGCGCCACGGCGTACCGCCGGGGTTGCTCGGCTTCGAGTTGACCGAGTCCGCCGTGATGAGCGACCCGGAGCGGGCGCTGCCGGTGCTGCGCAGGCTGCACGGTCTCGGGGTGCACATCGCTGTCGACGACTTCGGTACCGGCTACTCCTCACTGGCCTACCTTCGCCGGCTGCCGGTCGATGAGGTGAAGATCGACAAGAGCTTCGTGCTGGGGATGGGCAGTGACCTCTCCGATCTCGCGGTGGTTCGCGCCATCGTCGATCTGGGGCATTCGCTCGGCCTGACCGTGGTCGCCGAGGGAGTGGAGGAGGACGTTGCGCGTGATCACCTCATCGAGATGGGTTGCGACGTCGCGCAGGGGTATCTGATCTCCCGGCCGCTGGCCTGCGAGCGGTTCGAAGCCTGGTTGCGAGCCCGCACCATGCGGGCGCGGGGACGGCGCGACGAGACGGTGCTGACGCTGGTGCGGTGAGGGCACGAGCGGGTCGAGCCGGGTTTCGCCCCGGCGTCACCCATTGTGTAGCATCGTCGTGGCTCACGGATCGAGCCCGGAGTGATGCCCCAGTAGCTCAGTCGGCAGAGCGTCTCCATGGTAAGGAGAAGGTCTACGGTTCGATTCCGTATTGGGGCTCGATGGGCGGCGGTGGCGACGCGCAACGGTGCCGCGGCCGCCTGTGTGGGTGGGCTCGCCCGGCCCACCCGGGGCGGTGTAGCTCAGTCAGGCAGAGCAAGCGGCTCATAATCGCTGTGTCGCCGGTTCAAGTCCGGCCACCGCTACCGGCAGGACCCGTGGGTCGGCGCAGCCGCGCCGCCCGTCGCAGTGTCGATGCTGCGACCCTGCAAGCAAGTCTCAGTCGAAGATCGTGTGAGAGAGGCACCCGTGGCCACCACCGACATCCGTCCCAAGATCACCCTCGCGTGCGAGGAGTGCAAGCACCGCAACTACATCACCAAGAAGAACCGGCGCAACGACCCGGACCGCATGGAGATGAAGAAGTACTGCCCGAACTGCAACAAGCACCGGGCGCACAAGGAGACCCGCTGACCGCCGCGCGCGATCACTGCGGAGTCGCCCTGCCCACCAGGCCGGGCGGCTTCGTCGCGTGGGCCGGGTAACGTGCACCGCCGTGCCCCTCGATCCTTCCTTCGTCGGACGGTCATACCCGCCCACCGCTGCCTACCAGGTGGGCCGGGAGAAGATCCGCGAGTTCGCCGACGCCATAGGTGACGACGACCCGGTGTTCCGCGACCGGGAAGCCGCGCGTGCAGCGGGACACTCCGATGTCATCGCCCCACCGACGTTCGCAATCGTCGTTGCGATGTCCTCGTGGCACGTCCTGATCGACGACCCTGAGCTCGGGCTCGACTACAGCCGGATGGTTCATGCGGACCAGTCATTCCGTCACCACCGGTCGATCGGTGTCGGCGACGTGTTGTCGACGACCGTGCACGTCGACGGCATCCGCACCGCCGCGGGCAACGACATCCTCACGGTGCGGTGCGAGATCGCGGACGCCGAGAGGAATCCCGTGAGCACCGCAGGTTCCACACTGGTAGTGCGGGGCACCAGCGAGCAGGAGGGATCGGCGTGACGCTGCGTGCCTGCTCCGAGGTGGCCGAGGGCGATGAGCTGCCGCCGTTGCACGTGACCGTGACCCGGGCCGACCTGGTCCGCTATGCGGGTGCCTCGGGTGACTTCAACCCGATCCACTGGAACGAGCGGGTCGCTCGGGAGGTCGGGCTGCCCGATGTCATCGCGCACGGCATGTTCACGATGGCACTGGCCGGCAGGCTGGTCACCGAATGGGCCGGCGATCCCGCGGCGCTGGTCGACTACGGCGTCCGGTTCACCCGTCCGGTCGTAGTGCCCGACGACGGCAGCGGCGCGCAGCTCGAGGTGACCGGATCGGTCAAGCAGCGTCGCGACGACGGCACCGTGGTGGTGGCAATCACTGCCCGCTCGGGGGCGCAGACCGTGCTCGGCAAGGCCACTGCCACCGTTGCGCTGCGCAACTGACCAGCAGGGCAACTGACCAGTGGCGGTCAGCGGGTCTCGGCCAGCAGTTCGGCCATGCGAGCCACGCCGGCCTGCAGGTCCTCGTCACCGAGCGCATAGGACATCCGGAAGTACCCGGGTGTTCCGAACGCTTCGCCCGGAACCACCGCCACCTCGGCGTGCTCCAGCAGGGCCGCGGCCAGGTCGACGCTGGTCTCCACGGTCGTGCCGCGCACCGAGCGGCCCAGCAGGTCGCGCACCGACGGGTAGGCGTAGAACGCGCCGCGCGGCTCCGGGCAGGTGACGCCGTCGATGCCGGCTAGCAGGTCGACGATGGTGCGGCGCCTGCGATCGAACGCCTCACGCATCTGCGCCACCGCGTCGAGCGGGCCCGAGACCGCGGCGATCGCCGCGCGCTGCGCCACGTTACAGACGTTGGAGGACAGGTGCGACTGCAGGTTGGTCGCGGCCTTCACGACATCTGAAGGCCCGACCATCCAGCCCACCCGCCAGCCGGTCATGGCGTAGGTCTTGGCCACCCCGTTGAGCACGACGCAACGATCTGTGATCTCGGGCGCCACGACGGGCATCGACGAGTGCTGCGCGCCGTCGTAGACCAGGTGCTCGTAGATCTCATCGGTGATGACCCAGATGTCGTGCTCGGCGGCCCAGCGGCCGATCTCGGCGACCAGTTCGGGGGGCGCAACGGCGCCGGTGGGGTTCGACGGCGAGCACCACAGCAGCACCTTGGTCTGCCCGGTGCGGGCGGCATCGAGCTGCTCGACGCTCGGCAGGTAGCCGCTCGACTCGTCGGTGTGCACGACCACCGGTGTTCCTCCCGCAAGGGAGATCGCCTCCGGGTAGGTGGTCCAGTAGGGGGCGGGCAGCAGTACCTCGTCGCCGGGGTCGACCAGCGTCGCGAATGCCTGGTAGACGGCCTGCTTGCCGCCGTTGGTCACCAGCACCTGGTCCGGTTCGGCCGCCAGTCCCGAGTCGCGCAGCGTCTTGGCCGCGATGGCCTCGCGCAGCTCGGGCAGCCCGGCGGCGGGGGTGTAGTGGTGGTTGCTCGGGTCGGAGCAGGCCGCGACGGCCGCATCGACGATGGCCGAGGGCGTGCCGAAGTCGGGCTCCCCGGCCCCGAACCCGATGACCGGTCGGCCCGCCGCACGCAGCTCCTTCGCCTTGGCGTCGACGGCGAGGGTCGCCGATTCGGCGATCCCGCCGACGCGAGCCGAGATTCGACGGGAGGCGATGCTGTCGGGGGCTGCCATGGTCCGTATCATCGCAGACAATGCGGCGGATCGCCGGGATGCCCCATTACTCACGGTGCTGCTGTCATGTGACAGCAGCCCAGGCAGGTGGAACCGGCGCGCCGTGGTGTCCTACACTCTGAGTTCTGGGTTCACCAGCGGATCTCCCGTGCCCGGCGAAGGCCGGTTCAGGGTGGCTCGACGGTGCCCGCCCGTTGCGCCACCAGGCGTGTCGGAGGGGTGTAGCTCAACTGGCAGAGCAGCGGTCTCCAAAACCGCAGGTTGCGGGTTCAAGTCCTGCCACCCCTGCACGATGTGATCGACCTTCGACGGAGTTTGGACTTCGACGGAGTCGAACGCGAGACCGAGTCGACATCTGGACGGCGAGTGGAGGAGTGGGCGTGAGCAACGACCGCGGCGCTGACGATGCGGCGGATCGAGAGGAGCGCTCCGAGAACGCCGGAGAAGCTCCCTCGCCGGCATCCAGGGCTGCGCGGCGGGAGCGCCGGGCCGGCTCCACGCGACCGGCCGGGACCGGGAAGTCCGGGCCTGCCACCGCTGCGGGGCGTCGTTCGACCGGGTCGGGAGATGACCGGGGCGCGGCCGGGTCGCCGTGGTCCCGGTTAGTCAGGTACCTCCGAGAGGTCGTCGCCGAGCTGCGGAAGGTCATCTGGCCGACCCGCAAACAATTGGTGAACTACACCGCGGTGGTGCTGGTCTTCCTCGTCGTGATGGTGACGTTCGTGGCGCTGCTGGACATGGGCTTCGGGCGGGTCATCTTCTACGTATTCGGCGAGTGACACGGCCCGCCCGAGCGCCGGGGCCACACGGGCGTGCACTGTCATAACCGGAATCCGACCACCAGCGACACGACGACATGCACGAGAGGAAGCGAGACCGACTGTGACCTCCCACGACGGCGACGGCGGGCAGGAGCTCACCGGCCTGTCCGACACCGAGGTGTCCGAGGCCGTGCGGCACTCCGACTCCCCGCATGTGCAGCACGCCGAGCCCGAACAGACGGGTGACACCGCCCCGGACGCGGATCGGGATGGCGCGACCGCGACGAACGAGGCTGCCGATGCCGAGGCCGGTACCGGCGCGGTCGCTTCGGGGGAGGCCACCGCGGCCGAGCCTGCCGACCCCGTCGACGAGGGGCCTGCCGACCCCGTCGAGGAACTGCGGGCGGCGTTGCAGCGCGCTCCCGGCGACTGGTATGTCGTGCACTCCTATGCCGGTTACGAGAACAAGGTCAAGACGAACCTGCAGACCCGGGTGCAGACCCTCGACGTAGAGGACTTCATCTTCCAGGTCGAGGTGCCCACCGAAGAGGTCACCGAGATCAAGAACGGCCAGCGCAAGCTGGTGCAGCGCAAGGTGCTGCCCGGCTACATCCTGGTGCGGATGGAGCTCAACGACGCTTCCTGGAGCGCCGTGCGCAATACCCCGGGTGTCACCGGCTTCGTCGGTGCGACCTCCCGGCCCTCACCGCTCACGCTCGACGATGTGCTGAAGTTCCTCGCGCCACAGGTGGAGCAGCCGAAGTCTGCCGCGGCATCGGGAGGCAAGCAGGCCGCGCAGGCCGGTGCGCCCAAGCAACCCGTCGAGGTCGACTTCGAGGTCGGCGAGTCGGTGACGGTCATGGACGGCCCGTTCGCCACGTTGCCCGCCACGATCAACGAGGTCAACGCAGACGCCCAGAAGCTCAAGGTCCTGGTGTCGATCTTCGGCCGGGAGACACCGGTCGAGCTCTCGTTCAGCCAGGTCTCCAAGATCTGACCGGCGCCGCTGGTCGGGGGCCGCCCGTTCGAACGGCGGCCCCGCACGTCCGAGGAAGGAACCATGCCACCGAAGAAGAGAAGGCTCGCGGCCACCGTGAAGATCGCGCTGGAAGCGGGCACCGCCAACCCCGCGTCGGTCGGCCAGGCGCTGGGGCCGCACGGCCTGAACATCATGGAGTTCTGCAAGGCCTACAACGACCGCACGCAGAACAGCCGCGGCGAGGTCGTGCCCGCCGTGATTTCGGTCTTCGAGGACCGGTCGTTCGACTTCGTGCTGCGGACTCCGCCAGCCTCGGCACTGCTGCTCAAGGCCGCCTCGCTGAACAAGGGTTCGGCCGAGCCGGCCAAGAACAAGGTCGGCCGGGTCGACCGGGAGCAGCTGCGTGCGATCGCCGAGCGCAAGCAGGAGGACCTCAACGCGAACGACGTCGACTCCGCGATCAAGATCATCGCCGGCACGGCGCGGTCGATGGGTATCACGGTCGTCGACTGAGACCTGCCCATACTGGGACCCGCCCGAAACCGAGACCCGCCCAATACCGAGACCCCCAGTGGGAGGGCCAGGCGCTGGCCCGGGACCACGACTGATCCGTATCGGAGGACAGTGACATGAAGCGCAGCAAGGCCTACCGCATGGCCGCTGAGCAGATCGATACCAGCCGGCTCTACACCCCGCTGGAAGCTGCCGCTCTGGCCAAGGCGACCTCTCCGACGAAGATGGACGCGACCGTCGAGGTGGCGATACGGCTGGGCGTCGACCCCCGCAAGGCCGACCAAATGGTCCGAAGCACCGTGAACCTGCCACACGGCACCGGCAAGACCGTCCGCGTGATCGTGTTCGCCACCGGCGACAAGGCGACCGAGGCCGAGGCAGCCGGTGTCGACGTGGTGGGCTCGGAGGACCTCATCGAGCGCATCCAGGGCGGATGGCTGGAGTTCGATGCCGCGGTCGCGACTCCGGACCAGATGGCCAAGGTCGGCCGGATCGCCCGCATCCTCGGGCCGCGCGGGCTCATGCCCAACCCGAAGACCGGCACCGTGACCCCGGACGTCACCAAGGCCATCACGGAGATCAAGGGCGGTAAGATCAACTTCCGGGTGGACAAGCAGGCGAACTTGCACATGATCATCGGCAAGGCGTCGTTCGACGTCGAGCAGCTCGTCGAGAATTACGCCGCAGCGCTCGACGAGGTGCTTCGTGCCAAGCCGTCAGCGGCCAAGGGACGCTACGTCAAGCGGGTCACGTTCTCGACCACGATGGGGCCCGGCATTCCGGTCGACCCGAACCGGATGCGAAACCTCCTCGTCGACGAGGCGGTCGCAGCCACCGCCTAACCCGCCATTGCACACGCCGTGACGGGTCCCTTTACTGCGTCTGCTCCTCTGGCCACGCCGTGAAGGGTCCCTACGGTGCCTCGGAGGCCGTGAAGGGTTCCTTCGCGGCATCGCGGCTGCACCCGGTCGCACCGTAGGGGCCCTTCGCAACGAGTGGCGTGGGGTGGGCTTGGAGCGCCGCCGACCGGCCGAGTACGCTGCGCAGCGATTCCACCGAAGACCGCTGGCCGTCCGTGCATCCGCACGGATCGAAGGGCCCCGCAGTAGCGGGCGGCCCGCGCAGGAGGACGAGGTCGCCATCCGGTGAGCGCGCTGCGCGCCGCCCCTGACGCCCCGGCCTACTGCGCCGGGGCGTTCGTCGTCTCCAGGGCACCCGAGATCGGCCAGCCGGGGATGTCCAGTCAGGTGAGACCCGTGTGCAGGGTCGAGCCATTGAGTAGAGAGGAGGCGACGATCCTTGGCCAAGCAGGACAAGGTCGACGCCGTCGCCGAGATCGCGGGCCGGTTTCGTACCGCGACGGCTGCGGTGGTGACCGAGTACCGCGGCCTGTCGATGCCCCAGCTCGTGGCGCTGCGCCGTGCGCTCGGCGACAACGTCAAGTACCGGATCGCGAAGAACACGCTGGTCTCCCGCGCTGCGGCGGACGCCGGCGCTGACGGCCTGCAGGAGCTGTTCGTGGGCCCCACCGCGATCGCCTTCGTGAACGGCGAGCCGGTGGAGGCGGCGAAGACGCTGCGCAACTTCGGCCGCGAGCACCGCGCGCTGGTCATCAAGGGTGGCTACATGGACGGCCGATCGATGACCGTCGCCGAAGTCAACGAGCTCGCGGACCTGGAGTCCCGTGAGGTGCTGCTCGGCAAGCTCGCGGGGGCGATGAAGGGCAACCTGTCCAAGGCTGCCGGGCTGTTCGCCGCGCCCGCCTCCCAGGTCGCACGGATGGCGGCCGCGCTGCAGGAGAAGAAGGGTGACGCGGAGCCCGGCTCCGACTGACGACCAAACCTGGCCACCACAAGCCTGGCCACCGCCGCAAACCCATGCCGGTCCCTGCCGACACCGCTGATCACCGCAGGAGTAAGGAGAACGCCACCATGGCGAAGATGTCCACCGACGAGCTGCTCGACGTGTTCAAGGAGATGACACTGCTCGAGCTGTCCGACTTCGTGAAGCAGTTCGAAGAGACCTTCGACGTCACTGCGGCTGCGCCGGTCGCAGCCGCGGCCCCCGCTGCCGGGGGCGAGGGTGCCGCGCCGGCCGCCGAGGAGGAGCAGGACGAGTTCAACGTCGTGCTCGACTCCGCGGGAGACAAGAAGATCCAGGTCATCAAGGTGGTCCGCGAGCTCGTCACCGGACTGGGGCTCAAGGAGGCCAAGGACCTGGTCGAGAGCGCCCCGCAGCCGATTCTGGAGGCTGCGAGCAAGGAGCAGGCCGACGCCGCGAAGGCGAAGCTCGAGGAGGCCGGGGCTGCCGTCAGCCTCACCTGATCGGGCGAGCGCGAGCGTGTTGTCGGGGCGGGGCCGGGCGCCCCGCCCCGACGTGTGTTACGCCCCGTGTCGACACGCCGGTGCCGCCGCAGTTACTCTACCGATCAGTAACCGCCGACCGTGATGCTCGTAGGCGACGCGAACGCATAACGTGAGCACACCCTGCGATAGCTCACTCGGACGGGTGGTCGAAGGGCATGGTGATGACGCTTGCCGCAGCTAGGAGGACCAGTGAGCGGCGTTGAAGTGACAGTCGAGGGGCTGTCGAAGTCCTTCGGGCGCGCGAACATCTGGTCGGACGTGACGCTGACACTGCCGCCGGGGGAGATCAGCGTGCTGCTGGGCCCGTCGGGAACGGGCAAGTCGGTGTTTCTCAAGTGCCTGATCGGGCTGCTCAAGCCCGAGCGCGGGAAGATCGTCATCCACGACACCGACCTGGTCCGTACCAGTGAGAGCAAGCTCTATGAGATCCGCAAGCTGTTCGGGGTGCTGTTCCAGGACGGTGCGCTGTTCGGGTCGATGAACCTCTACGACAACGTCGCGTTCCCGTTGCGCGAGCACACGAAGAAATCAGAGTCGCAGATCCGTGACATCGTCGCGGAGAAGATGGACATGGTCGGGCTCGGCGGGGACGAGACCAAGTTGCCCGGCGAGATCTCCGGGGGGATGCGAAAGCGCGCCGGGCTGGCGCGGGCACTGGTGCTCGATCCCGAGATCATCTTGTTCGACGAGCCGGACTCGGGGCTGGACCCGGTCCGCACCGCCTACCTCAACCAGCTCATCGTCGACCTGAACGCGCAGACCGACTCGACTTTCCTGATCGTCACCCACGACATCAACACCGCCCAGACGCTGCCCGACAACATGGGCATCATGTACCACCGTCATCTGGCGATGTTCGGCCCGCGGGAGCTGTTGCTGACGTCCGAGGACCCGGTGGTCTCGCAGTTCCTCAACGGCCGTCGGGAGGGCCCGATCGGTATGTCGGAGGAGAAGGACACCGATGAGCGGGCCGCGGAGGGTGATACTGAGCAGGCCGAGCTGCCGCCACTCCAGCCGCAGCTCAAGCCGCTGAACGGGGTGGAACGCAAGGCGGCCGGGCGGCGTCTGGAGCGGGTCATCGGGACGCTGCAGACGCTGCCCGAGCGGGCGCAGCAAGCCATCACCGAGAGCCTGACCGACGACGAACGACGCCGCTACGGCGTCAACGGTGGCGCCCCGGAGCGGGCGCAGGCCCGCTCGCCGGTGGCCATGCCGGTGGTGGGCCACGAGCAGCGCCACTCCCGCTGGCCGTTCTCGCGGGAGCGGTCGTGACCACGCGCCCGGACGTGCTCGTCAGGGGCACGAACGGGCTGCGCCAGACGGGCAGGCTGTTCGCGCTGGCGCTCGACGTCGCCAGGGCCACGTTTGCGCGACCGTTCCAGTTGCGCGAGTTCATCGAGCAGACCTGGTTCGTCACCAAGGTCTCGGCGCTGCCCACGGCACTGTTCACGATCCCGTTCGGGGCGACGATCGCGCTGCTGCTGGCCGAGCTGACCCGGCAGTTCGGCGCGCAGTCGTTCACCGGCGCGGGCAGCGTGCTGGCGATCGTGCAGCAGGCCGCGCCGATCGTCACCGCGCTGATCATCGCGGGCGCCGGCGGCTCGGCGGTCTGCGCCGATCTCGGGGCGCGCACCATCCGCGAGGAGATCTCGGCGATGGAGGTGCTCGGTATCTCCCCGATCCAGCGCCTCGTCGTGCCACGGGTGCTGGCCATGATGCTGGTCGCGGTGGTGCTCAACGGCCTCGCCACCGTCGTCGGGGTGGCGGGCGGGTACTTCTTCAACGTGATCATCCAGGACGGCACACCGGGCGCCTACATCGCCAGCTTCACCACGATCGCACAGGTCTCCGACATCTGGGTCAGTGAGCTCAAGGCCATGATGTTCGGGTTCACCGCGGGCATCGTCGCCGCCTACCGGGGCCTGAACCCGCCGCCCGGGCCCAAGGGTGTCGGCGACGCGGTCAACCAGTCCGTGGTCATCTCCTTCGTGCTGGTCTACCTGATCAACCTGGTGGTGACCGGCATCTACCTCGAGATCGTGCCGCCGAAGGGATCGTGACGACATGGCCACCGTGACGCGCCGTGCCCGCGATGCGGCGAGGACGCCGCTGAAGACCCTCGACGATCTCGGCGACCAGCTGTCGCTCTACGGGCGGGCACTGGGCTGGGGACCGCGCACCGTCCGGCGCTACAAGAAGGAGATCGCGCGGTTGCTGGCCGAGGTCAGCTTCGGCTCGGGAGCGCTGGCCGTCATCCTCGGCACCGCGGGTGTGATGGCCGCGCTGTCACTGTTCGTCGGCAGCCTGGTGGGCCTGCAGGGCTACCGCGGCCTCGACGCACTGGGCACCGAGGCGTTGACGGGCTTCATCACCGCGTACTTCAACACCCGCGACATCGCCCCGCTCATCGCGGGGACGGCGCTGACAGCGACCGTCGGTGCCGGTTACACCGCCCAGCTCGGCGCCATGCGGATCTCCGAGGAGATCGACGCGCTCGAGGTGATGGCCGTTCCCAGCGTGCCATTCCTCATCACGACGCGGGTCATCGCCGGGTTCCTCGCGGTGATCCCGATGTACGTGATCGGGCTGCTGTGCTCCTACGCCGCGGCGCGGTTGAACGTGACGCTGGTCAACGGGTTACCCGGCGGGACCTACGACCACTACTTCGACCTGTTCCTGCCGCCCGGTGACGTGCTCTGGTCGTTCGTCAAAGTGCTGTCATTCGCGCTTGCGATCATCCTGATCCACTGCCACTACGGATACCGCGCCACGGGCGGGCCCGCTGGTGTCGGCATCGCCGTCGGCCGGTCGGTGCGCGCCTCGCTGGTCACCATCGCCATCCTGGACTTCTTCCTCACGCTGGCCATCTTCGGCACCAGCACGTCGGTGCGGGTGGCCGGATGAACACCGCGATGTCAGTGATCCGCCGCCGGCTGCTGGGCGTCGGCTTCATCGTCGTGGTCAGCTCACTGATCGCGGGATCGATCGCGAAGTACAACGAGGTCTTCGTCGACTACGTGCCCGTCACGTTGCGCGCCGACCAGGTCGGCAACCAGCTGCAGGAGCGGTCGGACGTCAAGATCCGGGGGGTCATCGTCGGCAAGGTGAGCGACATCGAGACCACCGGTGACGGCGCCACCGTGGCGCTGTCGATGCGGCCCGGAATGGTGGACATGATCCCGAGTGACGTGCAGGCGCGGCTGCTGCCCAAGACGCTGTTCGGTGAGAAGTACGTCTCGCTGGTCGCCCCGGCCGCCCCGGACGTGGCGAGCCGGCAGTCGCTGCAGGCGGGCGACGTCATCGCCCAGGACCGCAGCCGCACCGCCATCGAGGTCCAGCAGGTCCTCGACAGCCTACTGCCGCTGCTGGAAGCGGTGCGGCCACAGGACCTGGCCAGCACGCTCAACGCGATGTCGCAGACCCTGGAGGGCAGGGGTGACGACGTCGGCGAGACGCTGGTGCTGTTGCAGCGATACCTCAGCCAGCTCAACACCGAGCTGCCCGACATCAATGCGGACATCAGCGGGCTCGCCGACGTGACCGACACCTACTCGGAGGCCGCGCCCGACCTGCTGGCTGCACTCGAGGACTTCACCGTCACCAGCCGAACCGCGGTCGAGCAGCGCGAGAACCTGTCGAACCTGTATGCGACGGTAACCCGCGCGTCGGACGACACGACGGGGTTCCTGGAGGTCAACGACGACAACCTCATCGCGCTGGCCGACACCGGCCGCCCGACGCTCGAGGTGCTCGCGAAGTACGCGCCCGAGTACCCCTGCTTGCTGGGTCAGCTCGACGGGCTGGTCCCCCGCATCGACGAGGTGCTCGGTGAGGGCACCGACGAGCCCGGTGCCCACTTCACCGTCGAGCTGATACCCGACAGCCGTGGCCCGTACCGTCCCGGCGAGGAACCGGAATACAGCGACCAGCGCGGCCCGTACTGCGTGCCGGCCGAGGTGCCCGGCAACCATCCGCAGTACCCTCCCGGCGGTCCCATCGAGGACGGCTCGGACCCGCCGCCCGCCGCCTCCGCCCGCAGCGGGGATGACCAACCCGCGCAGACCCGTCCGCAGGCAGCGAACGGGTTCAGTCTCGGGCTGCCGAACTCGGCTGCCGAGCAACGCTTCGTGGCATCACTGCTGTCCTCCGCGAACGGGACCGATCCTTCCGAGGTTCCCGGGTGGAGCACGCTGCTGGTCGGCCCGCTGCTGCGCGGATCGGAGGTGAGCCTGCGATGAGGGGGGTCTGGGCGCCGCTGTGCAAGATGACCGTGTTCACGGTGGTGACCGCGCTGGCCACCGCCATCGTCGGCTTCACCATCGGCAACATCACCTTCGGTGCCACGAACACCTACTCGGCGACCTTCACCGACGTCACGAATCTCCTCGAGGGCGACGACGTGCGGATCTCGGGCGTGATGGTCGGCAAGATCGAGTCGGTCGAGATCGTGGATCGCAGGTTCGCCGAGGTCCGGTTCTCCGTGCAGCAGGGCACGGAGTTGCCGGCATCGAGCCTCGCCTCGATCCGCTACCTGAACCTGATCGGCCAGCGTTACCTCGCGATCGAGCCCGGTCCCGGCGCCACGGCGCAGACGCTGCCTGCCGGCGGTTCGATCCCGCTGGAACGCACCCGTCCCGCGCTGAACCTCACGGTGCTGTTCAACGGGTTCAAGCCGCTGTTCCAAGGCCTTGACCCGCAGCAGGTCAACAAGCTGTCGTTCGAGATCATCCAGGTGCTCCAGGGTGAGGGCGGCACTGTGGAGAGCCTGGTCGCGAGCACCGCCTCGCTGACCAACAGCATCGCCGACAAGGACCGGGTCATCGGCGAGGTGATCGACAACCTCAACCGGGTGCTCGACACCGTCAACGCCCGCGACGAGCAGCTCTCGGCGCTGATCTCCCAGCTCCAGCAGCTGGTGTCGGGCTTCGCGGCCGACCGCGAGCCGATCGGTGAGGCGATCGTCGCGGTCAACGAGCTGAACGAGGCCACCGCTGGCCTGGTCGGGCAGGCCCGGGAGCCGCTGCGTAATGACATCGCAGCCCTGGGCGATGTCGCCGGCAACCTCAACGACAGCGAGCAGGTGGTGGAGAACACGCTGCAGGTGCTGCCGGAGAAGCTGAACACGCTCAACAGGACCGGGTCCTACGGTTCCTGGTTCAACTTCTACCTGTGCGAGGCCAACGTAACGCTGACGTTGCCGCCGGGTGTCCCGGAGCCGGACCAGCCGGTGCAGGTTTACCGCAATGAGGCTGCGAGGTGTTCGCAATGACCTCGTTCCAGTCACGCAACCCGATCCCGATCGGGATCGTGAGCCTCGTCGTGCTGTCGTTGGTGGCGCTGTCGGCCTACTACGTCGACGAGCTGCCGATCATCGGCGGGGGCACCAGCTACCAGGCGTATTTCAGCGAGGCGGCGGGGTTGCGCACCAGCGACGAGGTCCGCATCGCCGGGGTCAAGGCCGGCGAGGTCTCCGACGTCGCGCTCGACGGCGCCAGGGTGCTGGTCACCTTCCGGGTGCAGGACGCCTGGGTCGGTGACCGCAGCAGCGCCTCGATCCAGATCAAGACGCTGCTGGGCGCGAAGTACGTCGCGCTCGATCCCAGGGGCGACGAGGTGCTCGACCCGGACCAGCCGATCCCGCTGTCGCGCACCGTGGCGCCGTTCGACGTGGTGGAGGCGTTCAACGGGTTGTCCGAGACCGTCGGCGACATCGACACCGACCAGCTGGGCCGTAGCTTCCAGACGCTGGCCGACACCTTCCGCGGCACCCCCGAAGAGGCGCGCGGCGCGCTGGACGGGTTGTCGCGGCTGTCGGGCACCATCGCCTCTCGCGACGAGCAGCTGGCCACGCTGCTCGACGGCACCGACAACGTCTCCGGCGTGCTGGCCGACCGCGACCAGGAGTTCGAGCGGCTGCTTCGCGACGGCAACCTGCTGCTCGCAGAGCTGGACCGGCGCCGGGAGGCGATCAGCGCGCTACTGACGAGCACCCAGCGGCTGTCGACCGAGCTGCGCGGGCTGGTCGCCGAGAACCGCGAGCAGCTGCGGCCCGCGCTAGAGGCGCTCGACCGGGTGGCTGCGACGTTGCAGCGCAACCAGGACGACCTCGACCGCGGTATCGAGCAACTGGCCCCGTTCGTGCGGCTGTTCAACAACACGCTGTCCAACGGGCGGTGGTTCGACAACTTCGTCTGCAACCTGGTCCCGCCACGGGAGGGCCCGATCAACTCGGAGGGGTGCTATGCGCGTGGGAACTAGGCGCGTGGGAGCCGGTATCCGGGTCGCCCTCGACAGCAGCACGCGCATCGCCGCGGTCGCGCTGGTCATAGCGCTGGTGGCCGCCACCGCGGTGTGGCTGGTGCTGCGGGACGGGCAGCGCACCGTCACCGCCTACTTCGAGCGCACCACCGCCGTCTACGAGGGCAACGACGTCCGCGTGCTCGGTGTGCCGGTGGGCTCGGTCGCCTCGCTGGACCCGCAGGGCGACGTGGTGCGCGTCGAGCTGGCACTGGACGACGACGTGGCCGTCCCGGCGGGCGTGCAAGCCGTCGTGGTGACACCGAGCATCGTCACCGGGCGCTACGTCCAGCTCACCCCAGCTTACAGCGGTGGCCCGCAGCTGGCCGACGGAGGGGTCATCCCCCGCGAACGCACCGCCGTGCCGCTCGAGTTCGACGATCTCGCGCGCCAGACCAACCGGCTGGCGACGGCGCTGGGCCCGGAAGGCGCCAATGCGCAGGGAGAGTTGTCGGACCTGCTCGACGTCAGCGCGCAGAACCTGGAGGGCAACGGGCAGGCGCTGGCTGACACCATCGAGAACCTGGGGGAGGCCAACCGCACGCTCGCCGGCTCGCGCGAAGACCTGTTCGGCACGATCGGCAACCTGCAGACCTTCACCACCATGCTGTCCGACAACGACGACGAGGTGCGGCGCTTCAACACTCAGCTCGCCGACATCTCCGGCTTCCTGGCCGGCGAGCGCGAGGACCTCGGCGCCGCGGTCGAGCAGCTGTCCATCGCGCTGGGCGACGTCAGCGTCTTCATCGAAGACAACCGCGCGATCCTTGGTTCCAATGTGGACCGGCTCACCGAGGTCACCGAGGTGCTCGTGCGCCAGCGGGAGGCGCTGGCGGAGATCGGGGACGTCGCACCGGCCGCGCTCGGCAACCTGAACAACGCCTACGACGCGGACACCGGCACGCTCGCAACCCGGGGCAACATCAATGAGTTGGCGCTGCCCCCGATGCAGCTGGCCTGTGAGCTGGCGGCGCGGGGCACCCCGGAACAGGTGCCACCCACGCTGACGGACCTGTGCACTCGGCTCGAGCCCGAGGTCTCGGGTGCCGTGCCCGCGCCCAGCCTGGCCGAGGTGATCACCTCGCTGGAGGAAGGGGAGCCGCCGCCGATGGGCGGGCTGGCGGTCCCGCGAGTGCCGGAGGGAGACCGGTGATGCGCCGTCGTGGTGCGGTCTTCCCCGCGATCCTGGGCGTGGTGCTGACTCTCGCTCTCACCGCGGGCTGCGGCGCGCTGAGCGGCGGGCTGCAGGGTGCCCCGCTGCCCGGCGGTCCCGACCTCGGCGACGACCCGTACCGGGTTCGCATCGAGTTCGCCGACGCGCTCGACCTGGTGCCGCGATCGCAGGTCAAGGTCAGCGACGTGCCCGTCGGGTCGGTCGAGCGCATCGAGCTGGGCGACTCGTGGAACGCGGTGGTGACGGTGCTGGTGAACAACAAGGTGACGTTGCCCGCCAATGCTGCGGCGCGGATCCGCTCCACCAGCCTGCTCGGCGAGAAGTTCGTGGATCTGCGGCAGCCGACCGCGCAGCCGCCGCGCGGCACGCTCGCCGACGGGGCGCTGGTCCCGGTCGAGCGCACCGGCTCGGGCACCGAGGTCGAGGAGGTCTTCGGCGCGCTGTCGATGCTGCTCAACGGTGGTGGCGTCGCCCAGCTGCAGACCATCGCCAGGGAGCTCAACACTGCGCTGGACGGAAACGAGCCGGAGATCAAGGCGCTGCTGTCGGACCTGGACACGCTGGTCTCCGAGCTCGACGAGCACAAGGGCGAGATCACCCGCGCGCTCGACGGGCTCAACCGGTTGTCCGCGACGCTGGACGGGCAACGGTCGCAGATCGCCACCGCCCTCGAGGACCTGGGACCGGGCGTGGCGGTGCTGGCCGAGCAGCGCACCGACCTCGTGACCATGCTGCAGTCGCTCGACCGCCTCTCCGCAGTGGCGACCGACGTCGTCGAGCGCAGCCAGGAGGACACCATCGCGGACCTGCGCGCGCTGCAGCCCATCCTCGGCAAGCTCGCCGAGGCGGGCGAGGACCTTCCCGACGCGCTGGAGCTCATCGCGACATTCCCGTTCACCAACGGTGCCGTCGAAGGGATCAAGGGCAGCGACTACATCAACCTCTACGTCGACCTCAATGTGAACGTGCCGCTGCTGCTGCGGCAGCTGGAGACCTCGCAGCCGCCGGGGGCGAACGGGCAGTCCCCGCCCGTGGCTGAGTTCCCGCTGCTGCCCCGGCCGGATGAGCCGGCGCTACCGCTGCCCGATGAGCCCGCACTGCCGCTGCCCGATGAGCCCGCACTGCCGGGCGCGCCGCCGTCGGAGTCGCCGCCGGCGCCGCTGCCCGGGTTGCCCGGATCGCTGGCTGGAGGCACGCCGTGATCAGCCGGCTGGTCCGCATCCAGCTCCTCGCCTTCCTCGTGATCACCGTGGTCGGTGTCAGCTATGTCGGCGTCCGCTACGCCGGTCTGGAACGGCTGGTCGCCGATCCCCGATACTCGGTGACCATGCAGCTCGCCGATTCCGGTGGCATCTTCAGCGGCGCCAACGTCACCTACCAGGGCGTCGATGTCGGTCGTGTCGGGGAGTTGTCGTTGACCGACAGCGGCGTGGCGGTCGAACTGTTGATCGACAAGGACACCCCGCCGATCCCCGCCGACCTGACGGCCGTGGTGGCCAACCTGTCCGCGATCGGAGAGCAGTACGTCGACCTGCGGCCCGACACCGACGCCGGACCGATGCTGGCGGCGGGCTCGGTCATCCCCGAGCAGGCCACCCGGACGCCGGTCCCGATCGAGGAGGTGCTGCTCAACCTCGACCAGCTCGTACGGTCGGTGCCGCTGGACTCGCTGCGTACCACGGTCGACGAGCTCGGCACCGCGTTCTCCGACACCGGTCCGGAGCTCGAGGCCCTGCTCGACTCCAACCGTCTGTTCACCGAGGACGCAGTCGACGCGTTGCCCGAGACGCTGACGCTGATCCGGGACGGGCGCACGGTGCTCGACACCCAGAACGACCCGGCGCAGGCGAGCGCCATCATCTCGTTCAGCCGCGATCTGCGGCTGCTCGCCGGGCAGCTGAAGGAATCCGATCCCGACCTGCGCCGGCTGATCGACACGGCGCCGCGGTTCTCGGTACAGGCCACCGAGCTGCTGCGCGAGAGCGGCCCCGGGATCGGTGAGCTGGTCGCCGACCTGCTCACCCTCTCGCGAATCGCCGAGCCCCGCGTCGACAGCCTCGAACAGATCCTCGTCACCTACCCAGCGGTAACGTCAACTGCGTACACCACGACGCCCGGTGATGGTACGACGCACCTCGGCCTCGTGCTGGACAGCTCCTTCGATCCCTTCCCGTGCGGCCTGGCGGAGGACAGCCCGTACCAGGAGACCCCGAAGCGGCCCGGCACCGATCTGCGGCCGATCCCGGCGAATACCGATGCCTTCTGCGAGCAGCCCAGGGGCAGCGAGATCTCTGTCCGCGGTTCGCAGAACGTGCCGCGGGCGGGTGTCCCCGAGCCGGCCGCACCCGACAACCCGCCACCTCCGGCTCCCGGATCGGTTCCCGGACCGGCCCCGGAATCCACTCAGGACTCAGCGCAACCTTCGTCGCAGTGGTCTGCGCGGTCCGTCCCGGGCCCGGGTGCGCAGCCACGACCCGTGTACCTGACCGATCTCGCCTCGGTGCTGCGGCAGTGAGCACCCGCGGGCCGGGACGAGATGCCGGCAACAACCCCTACCCTGGAGTGTCATGACACTGGCCCGCCGAGCAGCGGCCCGGATCCCCACCGAGCCGTTGCGCATGGCCATCGTGGTGACGGTGGTGCTCGCAGTGCTCGCGAGCCTCACCGCGGGCTGGTTCGGGATCTCGTGGTACCGCGCGGCGCATGACGAGTCACTCGACGTCGCCGCGGCTCGCGACGTCGTACTGCGCGAGTCACAGCAGGTCGCCGTCAACCTCAACACCCTCGACTACGAGAACGTCGAGCCCGGGCTGGACCGCTGGATCGGCGCGTCCACCGGTCAGCTGGCGGACGAGTTCCGCACTAACCGCGAGAGTTATGCCGACGCCATCACCGCGGCCCGCACCAAGACGGAGGCCAGGGTGCTGGACGCGGCGGCCGCCGCGTTGGATCCCACGGCCGGCACCGCCCGTGTGCTGCTCATCGTCGACGTGACCGCCACCAGGGAGCAGGGGGAGCCGGTCGTCAACCGGCAACGCCTCCAGATGGAGATGTCGCGCACCGAGCAGGGCTGGAAGGCCAGCGCCATCCAACCCGTCGGCAGCGGCTAGCCCCGACCCGCATAGCTCCCGACCCGCACAGCCGAACAAGACCGCAAGCCGCCTGCACGATCAACTGGAGCGCCGCCCGTGCCCCCTCCTCGTCGCACCCCACCCACCCGGCGTCCCCGGGTGGCCGGTACGCGCACCCGCAATACCGGCATCGACACAGACACCGAGGCCCGCGTCGACCCCTCCACCTACGGCGAAGCGGCGGGCTGGCACGGCCGCCACGGAGACATCGCCACCCTGGTCGTGCTCGTGGCCGTGTTCCTCGTCGCCATGACCCTCGCGGTGTGGTTCCGCGGTGAGGCCGACGGGCTGCGCAGCAGGGCGGATACGAACAACGCCGCGCTGGTGAACGCGCAGGCCACCGCGCAGGTCGACAGCCAGATCAGTGCGGCGCTGGAGATCGTCTACTCCTATGACTTCAGCAGCCTGGACGCCGACGAGGCTGCGGCCAGCGAGGTGGTCACCGGCGAGTTCACCGAGGACTACCGCGCGCTGTTCGCCGAGGTGCGGGAACTGGCTCCGCCACAGGAAGCGGTGGTGTCGGCGGTTGTGGTGAACTCGGCGGTCAAGGTGCTCGACGGTGATCGCGCGCAACTTGTGGTCTTCCTCAATCAGCGGGGGACGAAGGGCGCCACCGACGAGGAGATCGCTGCACCCGGCCGGCTGACAGTCACGGCGGAGCGGGTGGACGGTCAATGGAAGATCGCTGCGGTGGAGAACCGCTGAACTCGATACGCTGAACCGGATACGTCGGGCCGGGCGGTGTCGTGCCGGTGCGTGCGATCGGTCCGGCCGATCGCCGCGCGTGCCGTTGGTCGCGTCCCGAGCGCCACTGATCGAGCGTGCCCTCTTGACGTGAGCGCGACTGCGGGCCACGCTGGGGACGCGCTCGCGCCAGGCGGCTCGCCTGGCGTTGGACAGTCGCCGCGTTCTGGGCTAGACTGTTGGTTTGCGCTGCCCTCACTCTGTCCCCGCCCTGGGTGTCCTCAGGTCAGCCCTGGGTGTGTCTCAGGTCAGGGGTCTATCGGGCTGCGCACTGACAACAGCATCGGCAGCGACAGGCTCAAGCCACAGTAGTGGCCAGTAAAGCCCGCGCCGCTCGGCAGCGCTAGTGTTCGGAAGGACGCATCTTGGCAGTCTCCCGCGCGACCAAGACCTCTGCTGCGAACCACACCGCCGCGAACGACACCGCAAGCAATAACACCGCAAACGGGCGTCTGCCCGGGGCACCCGCCCGGACCTCGTTCGCGAAGATCCGCGAACCGCTCGAAGTCCCCGATCTCCTCGACCTGCAGACCCGCTCCTTCGAGTGGCTGGTCGGCTCCGAGGGGTGGTTCCAGCGCCGGGTCGACGCCGGTGATCAGAACCCGAAGGGTGGTCTGGCGGAGGTCCTGGAGGAGATCTCGCCGATCGAGGACTTCTCCGGCTCGATGTCGCTGTCCTTCTCCGACCCGCGCTTCGACGAGGTCAAGGCCTTCGTCGAGGAGTGCAAGGACAAGGACATGACGTACTCCGCGCCACTGTTCGTCACCGCGGAGTTCACCAACAACAACACCGGCGAGATCAAATCGCAGACAGTGTTCATGGGTGACTTCCCCATGATGACTGAGAAGGGCACCTTCATCATCAACGGCACCGAGCGGGTCGTGGTGTCGCAGCTGGTGCGTTCGCCCGGTGTCTACTTCGACCACTCGGTGGACAAGGCCACCGACAAGGACGTCTACAGCGTCAAGATCATCCCCAGTCGCGGCGCGTGGCTGGAGTTCGACGTCGACAAGCGCGACACGGTCGGCGTCCGCATCGACCGCAAGCGCCGCCAGTCGGTCACCGTGCTGCTCAAGGCACTGGGTTGGACCACCGAGCAGATCGCGGAGCGGTTCGCGCACAGCGAGACGCTGCTCGCCAGCCTGGAGAAGGACCACACCGTGGGCCCGGACGAGGCGCTGCTCGACATCTACCGCAAGTTGCGCCCCGGCGAGCCGCCGACCAAGGAGAGCGCGCAGACGCTCTTGGAGAACCTGTTCTTCAAGGTCAAGCGTTACGACCTCGCCAAGGTCGGTCGCTACAAGGTCAACAAGAAACTCGGTCTGGAGCTGCCGCAGGGGTCCGGCGTGCTCACCGAGGACGACATCGTCACGACCATCGACTACCTGGTCCGGCTGCACGCGGGTGAGGAGACGATGGCCGCATCGAACGGTACCGAGGTGCCGGTCGAGACCGACG
>WHTH01000001.1 GCA_009377865.1 Pseudonocardiaceae bacterium
AGTCGCTGATACGCAACTCCTCGGCCAGCTCTGCGATCGATGTGTGGCCAGCGCGAGCCAACTCAACGGCACGCTGACGGAACTCAGGTGGGTGTGGTGCAGGCACCGAGACATCCTTCCTGGTGGCCGAGGCCACCGCACGTCAGGTGTCCGTGCTACGGGGGCAAGCTCATCCTCGCGCTGGTGCATCCAGCGGACCAGTGCCGATGCGGAGCGGTCCGCGACTACGTCCAGCAGCCGGGCCGAGCCCCGACCACGAGTGAGGTTGACGATGCCGGTGACGAAGCTCGTCGAGCGGGTCGCCGACGCGGCGGCAAACGCGGTCTCATCCAGGCCGAGCGCCGCAATCCCGACGAGGCGGTCGGGGTCCTCGACCCGCGGGGTGCCGTGCTCGCGGACCGCGGCCATCGCGGTCCGCCAGCCCACCCCGAAGTCCCGCGCCGTCGCCGCGACCGAAGCCCCGTCCTGTCCGACCCGGCGACAGATCTCCGCCCGCGCCTGCTCGGTCAGCCAGGCCCGCGGCGCGATCACCGGCGAGGTCTCAGTCCAGGTCCGCTTCGGGCACAACCGGTGCGGACACCGCCAGACCCGCTTGATCCACACCAAGGTCACCGGTCGCCGCAGTTGGGGCTGCCGATCGCCTCCACCGCCCCGCTGGGCAAGATCACGGACGCGTTCAGCGATGCGGTGCGCCGCTTCGCCCGCGACCAGCAGGTGCCGTGGGTGGACTTCGTCAAGGGTCAACGTAAGGACGACGTCGCCCACGAGTACCTGACGGCCTTCACCGGCGCCGTACCGAGCATCCGGGCAACCTGCGCGACGCTGTAGAAGCGCGGCGCCTCTACCGTCGCCACGGGACCCGCCGTCCCGACCTGATCCCTCACAGGGGTCCTCATCCTTCGCCTCCTTGAACCCTGAGGTGCTGGGCGTTGTCGCCCTGCGCCTCTAGGCTCCAAGCGAGATCGGGGAACGACCCGGAAGAACTTTCCGGGGTCGTTACCAAGCCGGTTGGGAGACTGGACGTATGCGAGGGATGACCGAGCACCTGGCCATCGGCGACCGCATCGCCTTCCACCGCCGGCGCCGCGGACAGTCCCAAGAGGTGCTCGCCGGGCTGGTCGGCCGCACCGAGGACTGGCACTCGTGTCGGTGTACGGGTCGCTGTTCCTCACCGGCGCGGTCGCCGCGTCCCGCGCCGAGGACCGGCAGACCACCACCGCGTTCCTGACCGAGGCCCAAGACAGCGCCACCCGGCTCGGCCGCGACGCCAACGGCACCACCGCGAGCTACCTGGAACACGGCGACTTTCCGACCGGAACTGCGGTGCCATAGCTGGAACAGCACCGGAGCCCACGCCGGACGAGCTGCCCGATCGGGGCCTGGGGCGGGGATACGGCCTCAGCTGTTACGTGCTCACCACCGCTCGCCGGCGGGCGCCGCAGCGGGAACGGCCCGACCCGGTCGAGCAGGGCGGATGGGTCGATCCCGAGCCGTTCGGCGATCCATGTGCCGGCGCTCGTCACGGCGCTAAGATCTATCCCGGTGTGGACACGCATCCGGTCCAGCGTGTAGACGAGGTCCTCTGTGGCGATGTTGCCGGTGGCGGTGGGCGCGAACGGGCAGCCACCGATGCCACCGATGCTGGCGTCAAGCGTGGTGACTCCAGCCTGAACGGCCGCGACAGCGTTGGCGTAGCCGGTGTTGCGGGTGTTGTGAAAGTGGAAGCGCAGCGGAATGTCCGGGGCGGTCGTCGCCGCGGCTCGGGCGAGTTCGGCGACCTGTGTAGGTACACCCACCCCGATGGTGTCGGCCAGGGCGATCTCTGCAGGACCGGCGTCGGCGGCCCGCCGGATGATTTCAGCAACGCGGGCCGCGGGCACCTCGCCCTCGAAGGGGCAGCCGAATGCCACGGCGACCGTGATGCTCGCCGGAATATTGGCGCAATGCGCGACGGCGGCGATGTCATGCCAGGCCTCAATGCTCTCGGCGGAGCCGACGCCCTGGTTGCGCTTGCCGAAGGTGTCGCTCGCGACGACCACCGCGTTGATCTCGTCGACCCCGGCGGTGACGGCCCGTTCAGCACCGCGACGGTTGAGCACCAGGCCGAGATAGCGCACGCCGTCGACTCGGGGAACGCTGGCCATCACGGCGTCGGCGTCGGCCATCTGCGGCACCCGCTCGGGATGAACGAAGGACGTGGCCTCGATCCGGCGCGCTCCTGCGGCGACGGCCCGCCGTATCAGCTCGATCTTTGTGGCCGTGGGCACAAGCGTGTCTTGGTTCTGCAGCCCGTCGCGTGGTGCGACCTCGACGATCTCGACCGGCGGGAGCTCCGGGCCACTCACCAGAGCGCCTGCCATCAGATCACCCCCTGGCTTCTGAGGTGGTCGAGCCGGTGGGCACCGAGACGCAGCAGCCAGCTGTAAACCTCGTCGTTGTCTTGTCCAAGATCAGGACCAGGGCGGCGGAGGAAGCCTGGGGTGTCGGACAGTTTCGGGACGACGTTTTGCATGGGGAACTCCCCGAACTTGTCGTGCACGAGGCGAATCACGGCCCGGCGCGCGGCGAAGTGCTCGTCGCCGAGCATGTCCGCGGCGGTGTAGGCCAGCCCGCCGGGAACGCCGCCCCCGTGCAGCCGACGCAGCAACTCGTCGGTGGGCAGGGCGCTCGACCACTCGGCGATGATGGCGTCGAGCTCCGCGGCGTGCTGCCCTCGGCCAGCATGATCGGCGAACCGCGGATCGGCGGTCAGGTCGGGCCGATCCATCACCGCGCAGAGCCGACCGAAGACGGTGTTGCGGTTGGCGGCGATGAGCACCTCGGCTCCGTCGGCGCTCGGGTAGACGTTGCTCGGCGCGATCCCGGGCAACACGGCTCCGGACCGCTCTCGCCGGGTGTTGGCGATCTCCCATTCCGGCAGCAGCGACTCCATCATCGCCAGGACGGCCTCGTAGATGGCGGAGTCGACCACCTGGCCGCGGCCGGTGGACTCGCGGGCGAACAGCGCGATGACCGTGCCGAGGGCGGCGAAGGTGCCGGCGAGCGAGTCTCCGATCGAAATCCCCGTCCGGCTCGGCGGCCGGTCCGGTTCGCCGGTGACATACCGGAGCCCGCCCAGCGCCTCACCGACCGAACCGAACCCGGCCCGGTGGGCGTAGGGCCCAGTCTGCCCGTATCCGGTGACCCGCACCAGAACCAGCCGCCGGTTGATCCGTTGCAGCTCCTCATAGCCGAGTCCCCAGCGTTCGAGCGTGCCAGGCCGGAAGTTCTCCACGAGCACGTCGGACCGGCCGACGAGCTCCCGCAGCAGGTCCTGCCCGGCGGGGTCGCGCAGGTCGCAGGTCACCGACTTCTTGTTGCGGGAGATGATTGGCCACCACAGCGACACGCCGTTCTCATCGGTACGCCATTGCCGCATCGGGTCACCACCGGCCGGGTCCTCAAGCTTGATCACCTCGGCGCCGAAGTCGGCCAGCAGCTGGCCGCAGAACGGGCCGGCGACCAGCGTGCCCGTCTCGATCACCCGCACACCAGCCAGCGGCCCGCCGTGGGCGGTGCCCTCATGGCCGGTGTCCATCCGTGCTCCTCTCGATTCCGGGCAGGTCAGCGGCGCGGTTCGTAGCTGGCCTCGCGCTCGGCGAGGCGCCACAGCGTGGTGCCCATCGGGGCCCGCGCCTCCTCGGCAAGGTGACCGACGACACCCGCGGCCCGGGACACCACGGCCACGCCGCGCAGCACCTCGGTTTCGATGCCGAGGTCGCAGAGCAACGCGCCGCACGCTCCACCGGCGTTGAGCGGCAGCGCCTTACCCGACGGGGACGTCGCCAGGGCCTGGACGCGCAGCATCAGCCGGGTGTGCGGGCCGAGCAGATCGTGCTCGCGAGCCAGGGCGAGTAGCCGCGCGGTGCGGGGGTCGCCGTTCTTGTGGAACGGGTGCCCGAGCCCGGGAATCCGGCTGCCCCGTCGGCGGTGGTCCTCGACGATCCCGGCGGCGAGGCGGTCGAGCTCCTCGTCGCTGCTCGCCTCGGCGTCCGGCGCTGCGGCTCGCAGCACGCGGCCCGCACCCTCGAACACGCCCAGAAACACCGAGCCCGCACCGAGGACACCCGCCGCGACCGCGCCCTGGATGGCGTCAGGCGCCCCGGTGTAGGTCAGCCGGGCGGCCAGTGCGGTCGGGGTGAGCCCGTGGTCGGCCAGCGCGACCAGCACCGCGTTGAAGAGCCGCGCCTCACCCCGTGTGGGCAGCCGGCCGGTGACGAGCAGGAAGAACGTGCTCCCGAAGTCCACCTCCCCCATCAGCTCGTCGGCCAGGTTGTAGCCCTGGACCCAGATGTCGTCGGCCGTCGAGTGTCCGATCGACGTCGTCATCGGCGGGAGGTCGGCCTCGAAGCGCGCCATAGATTCAGCTTGCCTGGGACTGCTGGACGGCGGGCACCGGCTTGGCGTCGTCGAACCATGGCTCGGCGTCCAGATCGCGGGCGGAGACCGAGAACTCGATGGAGATCCCGTTGGGGTCGGTGGCATACACCGAGCGCACGAGCCCGTGGTCGACGACCTCGCTCACATCGGAGCCGAAGTCGCTCAGCCGCTTGCGGAGCGCCTCCAGGTCGTCGTCGGAGCCGACTCCGATCGAGACGTGGTCGAACTGGATGCCCGAGGCCGGGATGCCCGAGTCCTTCCGGCCGGGCAGCTCGACGTCCTGCCACTCGAAGAACGCGATCGAGGCCCCGCGGCCGATGCTAAGGAAGTAGTGCCGGTGCGGGTAGCCCTCGTCGCGGTTGCCGGTGGTGCCCACCAGCGGCATCTGCAGTACGTCGCGGTAGAACCGCACGGTCTTGTCCATATCGTTGGTGACCAGCGCGAGGTGGTTGAGCCCCGCATAGTTGATCGAAGCCATCTCGTCCTCCTGCGTTGCGCAGCGGTCGGTTCGCGCGCGGCGGTCGGGCCACGCCAGGCCGGGCAAGGGACGGCCGAGCCCTCCCGTTGACGATTAAACTGTATTCGATTTTCCCGGTCGTCCACAAGGGCTCGAGAGCGCCGCGGACTACGGGTCGCCGCGTCTCGCTGCTGGCGCCGCCCCGTTCCCGACTCCTAGTAAGCGATGTTGCCACTGCTCAGCGGCCCTTTCATCGTGGCGTGCTCGGACGCGATAAGGGGTGCTGACGCCGGCTGCCGCGTCGCCGCCAGGTGACCGACGCGCGACACGGTTTGTATCCAACCAGTAGAGGGGAGGCGGGCGCGTGACCACACGACGCGCGGCCGGCGTGTGGTGGAATGAGCGAGGAGCGAGAAGGCGGAGGTCAGATGACGTCGGCGAGAGAGCTGGCCTATGAGGTCCTGCAGCGGGGTATCACGAGCGGGCAGTACCCGCCGGGGAGCTGGCTGCGCGAGGAGGATGTAGCTGCCGAGGCCGGTGTGAGTCGCACCCCGGTGCGCGAGGCACTGCACCGCCTGCAGGCCGAGGGCCTGGTGCAGATCCTGCGCCACCGCGGCGCCATGGTCGTCGGCTGGACGGCCGAGGACCTCGACCACCTCTACGACCTGCGGGTAATGCTCGAGTGCTACGGGGTGCGGCGAGCCGCCGCCCGATGCGACGACATCGACTTCCCGGCCCTGTGGGCTTTGTGTGACGAGATGGACGAGCTGCTGCCCCATGCCGACGAGCACGACCGGCAGCGGCTCGGCCAGCTCTGCATCGACTTCCACACCACCCTGCAACGGGCTTCGGGCAACCGGCAGCTACTCAACCTCCTACCGACGGTGCTCGGCACGCCGTTCGTCCGTCAGGCCTTCCACCACCACACCACGGCCGATCTCGAACGGTCCTTCGGTCACCACCGCGAGATCCTCGAGGCGCTACAGGCTGGCGACGGTGACTGGGCCGACGGCGTGATGCGCGCCCACCTGCGCCACGGCCGCCGATCGCTGCAGGGCATGGAGCGACACGGCCAGCCCGCCGAACTCGGCAGCGAGACCGTCATCAGATCGCCGGACCAACCCACCCTCTCCAGCTCGCCAGCACCTGACATCCAAACCGGCACTAGAGCGGCGCTGCCCTCAGCTCGTACAACCCCGGGCTGACCAACCTCGACGGACCTGCGGTCCACAACGGGCCGCAGACCAGGACTACCTAGTCGGGCTGCTGCCCGAGCAGGCCCAGGACGAGGTGGTCGCCGACCCGAACGTTCGGGTGCGCGGCGATCAATAGCGTGCACGCCCAAGCCATGGACACCAGCCGGTGTCCAACTGACATGCAATGGCCCCACCTGCCTCAGTCGTACACAAGTCATGCTCAGCGTGGCGGGAACGCGGCCCGCAACGGGCCGTGATCCTCGATCGGATGTCGAGCAGCCAGCGCCCAGGGACGGCGCCCGGCGATCGCGGCCGCGACCGTGCGTGAGATTCCGCCCGCCCTGGCCATATCTCTCGCGTCGACGGTGGTATCGGAGACGTGGCGCGCCGTGGTCGAGCGGTTCGCGCTGCAGTGGCGCTGCTCAGCGGAAAGCAATCCTACAGCGGCCTTGACGTTCCGATGTGACGCCCGCTACGTTGGCTCGTATACAACCAGCTTGATCAAGTGTGTCACGCGGAAGGTCGAGCCGGCCGGATTTGGGCGGAAACCTCCGCCACATCTTCCGCCGCTGTCCCGCTGACTGACGGGACCGGGCAAAGCGACCACGAAGGAGTGGGATATGCCAGGAGTGGTCGAAGAACCGACCACCATGACGATCCCGACCACCGGTACCGGGATCTATGGCTGGCAGGTGCGCGGGCCCGCCCCGGCGGAGCCGTTGCTGTGAGCAGTGACTCGGGCGCGAC
Organism: Pseudonocardiaceae bacterium; assembly: GCA_009377865.1. Lineage (GTDB taxonomy): Bacteria > Actinomycetota > Actinomycetes > Mycobacteriales > Pseudonocardiaceae > WHSY01. Next base: position 6,820 of record WHTH01000001.1, read on the forward strand.
GGTTGACGCTGCGGTGGATCCCGCGCCGGATCCTGCCGAGGCGCTCGAGGTGTTCGAAGGGTGGCACCGCGCGCACGAGAACCGGGACACGGCCGCGCTCGGCGCGGTGTTGGCCGACGACGTGCTGGTGCACTCGCTGTTCCGCGCCGAACCGGTTCGCACCCGCGACGCCGCCGTGGCGCACTTCGTGCGCACCACGACGACGTTCTCCGGCCTAGCCATGGAGCTGGTCTCGACCCCAGCCGCAGCCGCGAACGGCGCGGTACTGGCCGAGGTGATGTTCACCGGAAGGTTTAACGGCGAGCTCGCCTGGCGCGACTGCCTGCACCACGGGACCGGCCAGCCGTTCGAGGTGCCCGGCGTCGTCGTCGTCCACACGGATCAACGTGCCGTGACGTCCGTACGGACCCTCTTCGACCGAGCCGACTGGCTGCGCCAGATCGGCGTCCCGACCAGCTGATCAGTCCCCAACCACCGACCCCGGCCCGACCCGGGTGGGGCAGACCCCAAGGAGGCGTTCCCGATGACGACCAGCCCGACCGCGCCGACCCGCGTGGACGCTACCCAGTTCTCGGGCAAGGACACCATGACCCGGCTGATCCGTCAGGAGTACCAGACCTGCTTCGACATGCTGGTCGCCGCCAGCGAGCAGGAATGGCACGCCCAGACCCCCTGTGATCTGTGGGAGGTCCGGGACATGGCCGGACACCTGCTCGACGCCGCCTACTGCTACCTCGGCTACTTCAAGCAGGCCGAGCACGGCTGGCCCACCGAGGAGCCCCGCGGCATGCGCCCCTACGCCGATGCCCTCGGGCGCAGCGCCCTGCAATATCGCAGCGTCTACCGCTGGGAGGTCCTCGGCCGGCTCGAGGCCTGCACCGAGCTGCTGTTCAGCTACTTCGACCGTCTCACCGAAGACGAGTGGGCCGGGAAGCTGGTGCCACACCGCTGGGTCGGCCCAGTGCCAGCGTTCATGATGGCCGCGTTCCAGCTCATGGACTACTCGGTGCACAACTGGGACCTGCGCAAGGCCCTCGGCCAGGAGGCCTTCGTCGACCACGAGGCCTCCGACACCCTCGTGCCGTTCATGTTCGGCCTGATGCAGATCTGCTTCGCCCCCGAACTCGCCGAGGGCGTGGACCTCAGCATCGACGTGCACATCTCCACCTCCGCTGACGAGCACTGGACCGTGCAAGTCCGCGACGGGCAGCTGACCTACCAGCCCGGCAAGCCGGAGAACCCGGACGCAACCTTCACCTTCCCCTGCCACGAGTTCTGCCTGGACGTCTACCAGCGCCTGCAGGGCGGCACCGCCAGCGGCGACCAGCCGGCCATCGACACCTTCCGCAAGCTCTTCTTCACCATCTAATTCACCCCGGCGACGCCACCACCGTCGGCTCGAGTCCGCGAAACCCCGTCGGCCCCGAGCCGACAGGTTTCGCTAAAGGTGCACATCGGAGCCCGACCAGCGGGCCGGAGTCCCAGGGCCGCGCATTATGCGGCCTAGCACCCGACAGGTCCCTGCTCTGTTACACGGGCGGGGCGAATCCGGTCCCTCCCACCCATACACGATGCGTGGGAGGAGGAAGGCCGCCTGGTCATCTTCGAGCGCGACGTGGTCTACACCCCAAGGACGTCACGTCCATGGCAGCGCGTTCTTCTTGACCGATGACGGCGGGTTGTACCGGGAACAGCGCATGGTTGTAGTCACGTCGCCAGGGTTTGCTGCCTGAGGAGTCGAGCGTGAGTGAGGTCCTGACCCTGCCGGAGTTCCTTGCCCGGGCCGTGGCGCGGTGGCCCGACCAGCCGTGGTGCCGCGCGCCGGATGGTTCGGCCACCCGCGCAGAGGTCCACGCCGACGCCTGCCGCTGCGTGGGCGGGCTGCGGGCACTGGGCGTGTCCCCCGGTGACCACGTCGTGCTCGTGCTGCCCAACGGCCTGGACTTCGTGCGGGCCTGGCTGGGTGTGGTGCTGACCGGCGCGGTGAGCATCGCGGTCAACCCGAAGGCCGCCGCGTCCGAGCTCGCCAGCGTGGTCGAGGAGACCGGCGCGTCGCTGGTCATCGCCCCGGCGGGGACCCCGGTGCCGACACGCGTGACCCGCGTCGACGTCGCCGAGTTGTGCGCGGGCGGCCCGGCGGAGCCCGCGACCTGCACCCCGGACCAGCCGGCGTCCTACATCCAGAGTTCCGGCAGCACCGGGCGGCCGAAGTTCATCATCCAGACCCATGGCATGTACACGATGGCCGCCGAGGGCTACCCCTACTGGCTGGGCCTGACCGGCTCCGACGTGTTGCTGACGGGGCTGCCGCTGTCACACCTCAACGCGCAGGCCTACTCCACCCTCGGGTCCTTCGGCTGCGGCGCCCGGCTGGTCCTGCTGCCGCGGTTCTCGGCGAGCACCTTCTGGGAGACCGCCCGGGAGACCGGTGCCACGGTGGTCAACGCGATCGGCGCGATGGTCGAGATCCTCATGGCGCGCGAGCCGTCACCGGCCGAACGCGAGCACCGGCTGCGTTACTGCTACTCCGCGCCCGCGCCGCACCGGCAGCGGCATCAGGAGATCGAGCAGCGGTTCGGGTTCCGGCTGGTGATCGGCTACGCGCTGTCGGAGTCGCCGTACGGCCTGATCTCGCCCGTCGACGAGCCGACGGTGTACGGCTCGATGGGCCGGCCACGCCAGCACCCGCGGCTCGGGCAGATCAACAGCGCGCGGGTCGTCGACCCGCACACCGGCGCCGACGTCGCCACCGGCGAGGTGGGTGAGCTGCTGCTGTGCAACCCGGCCACGACACCGGGGTACTTCGGTATGCCCGAGGAGTCGGCCGCGGTGCTGCGCGACGGTGGGCTGCACACCGGCGACCTCGCCCGCCGCGACGAGGCCGGCAACTACTACTTCGCCGGCCGGGTCAAGGAGATGATCCGCCGCCGCGGCGAGAACCTCTCCCCCTCCGACGTCGAGGTCGTGCTCGACGCGCACCCGGCCGTCTCGTCCAGCGCGGTGATCGGCGTGCCGTCGCCGCTGACCGAGGAGGACGTCAAGGGCTTCGTCCTGCTGCGCCCCGGCGAGCAGGTCGGGGTCATCGAGCTGCGGGACTGGTGCGCCGACCGGCTGCCGCCCTACAAGCGGCCGCGCTACCTTGAGTTCGTCGAGCAGTGGCCGCTCACCGAGACCCAGAAGATCGCCAAGAAGCAGCTGCCGACCGGCCGCACCGCCACCGAGATCGACCTGGAGAATGCGCCCGAGCCTGACACTAGGCCCTGACCATCCTGCCGAAGCGAGACGACTCCGTGCGCACAGGCTCGGTACACCAGCCGCCGAGGCAGGTGCCGCTGCTGCTGCTGGCCATCTCCGACAACGGGCCCCAGATGCGCAGCCACAGCACCCGCGAGTTCCTCGCCGGGGTGGCCATCGCCCAGCAGTTCGGGCGCCCACACACCCCCACCGACCAGGCCTGGATCGAAAGCCTGTTCGGACACGTCAAGGGCGACTGGCCACACCTGGAGAAGATCACCGACCCCGGCCGAGCGTGAGCTCGACCGCGTGCGCCACGAATACAATACCGTGCGCCTGCACGCCGGGATCGGCTACGTCACCCCCGACGACGAACGCCATGGCCGCGGCGACGGCATCCGTCAGGCTCGCCGTGACGGGCTCGGCCACGCCCGGCAAGCCCGGGTCAACTACCGTCGAACCACAACCGAGGACCAACGATGATCACACCCGGCCCTGGTGGGGTATTCCATCGCCCGACTCCTTCATTTACTCAGACACACCTCGGTCCTGGTGGCGGTGGCGCGGGTAGCAGGCGTCGGTGACCCGCCCGGTGGCGACCTCGAGGGCGGTGAACAGCGTGGTGGTGCCGTTTCGCTGGTAGTCGTAGGTGGCGCGTTCGGGCAGCCCGGGCCGGACCGGCAGCATCGGCGCGGTCCGGTTCAGGGCTTGGACCTGCGACTTCTCGTCCACGCAGAGCACCACGGCGTTGTCGGGTGGAGTCGGCCTGGGGCGCGGTGTCGGCGTTACCGCCGATCCGTTTCCCCAGGCCGCTCGCCGAACCCGGCGTGCGACTCTCACCGCACCGGGCTCTCCACGGTTGCTGCCGTCGGGCGTTGGTTGTGCAGGGCCCAGGGGTTGGGGATCGTGTTGCCCCGGTATCGGTAGCGGGTGACCGGTACTGATGCCAGGTTGAACAGGTCGATCCCGTCCGCCGTGATCGGTTTCCACCGCCCGGCGGGGGGACCTGATCGAGGGCGCCGCGCGGCGTACCTTCCTCGGTGATGCCGGCGCTGCCCACGCCACGAAGCCGCCCGAGCTGGCCGAGGAGGGGTCGCAGTGACCTCCCCGGCAGCCCGGTGGGCACTGTCCCCGACCGACCACCGCGCACACGCCGTGACCGACGACTGCGGACGACGAACGGGCCGGGCGATGACCGCCCGCTGCTGACCGGGATGGTCAGCAGCAGTGGATCGCCACCAGCTGCGTAGCCCACCCCCTGGAAACGCACCGCCGCCGCGGGAGAGGCCGACGTCTTCGCGCTGTGCGGCCGGAACCTGCTGGAGCAGGTCAACGTGCTGCCGCACGCGGTGGAACGCTTCCAGCAACGGTGCGGCGGGCACCGCGATCCCGACCGCGCCCGCCGGGAACTGCTGGACCGGCTCGCGCCCACAGCGCGCGCCAGCCGGCGACCGCCGTCCTGGTGCACCACCCGCCGAGCGGACTTCTACCTCGTGGCAGGCACTGACGACGAGTACTGCCTGCCCTGCCGGCCGGGCAGTGGTACTCGCCGGTTCGATGCGATCACCTGCATCCATCGTGCCGGGAACCTCTTCGAACTCACCGGTCCGCGGCTCGCCGCCTCCTGCCGCCGCGATCCGGTCACGTTGCCATCCGGTAGCGACCAGCAGCACCTGCTCGACCAGGCGTTTCAGTTTGCCGGGCGGCTGTCCTGGCACCAGCCACGCTCGGCCAAGCCACACTCGGCGGCGCGATGGTGGATCGTGTTCCACGGCCGCATCGCCGCACCCGTCTCATGGGAACCAGCCGCCGAGCACCCACTGCTGATCCTGGGCGTCGCGGACCACCCCACCGGCCACTGCTGGTGCGCTGGTTCGCCAGGCTCCGCCACCGTTTCGCTTCGCAACCGTGACGCAGGCACGGTCGCGTCGGTGGAGAAAGGTGCACCGCCACTGACGGACAACCCAGCGTCAGACCCGCAGCCCGATGCGGCGCGCGAAGCCGGCGAGGCTATCGGTGGCTCGCGCGTCGGCCTCTGCCAGCGTCGCCACCGTCTCGCGCACCTGCGGGTCGTATCGGGTCTGCTCCGGTGAGACCTCGTAGGCGCTCTGCAACGCCTGCAGGGACTTCGAGGTCGCCATGCAGTAGGAAGCCGCGGCCAGGTCGATCCAGTGGTGGCCGGCGCGCTCGCGCTGCGTGACGGGTGGGACGACGATCCGGCTGGCGTTACTGGGCTCCCCCGGTGTCGCAGTCGTCACGGTCGGTCCAGCCTCGGTTGAGGCTGTGCTTGTAGGAGTCGATCGGATCCATGAGGGTTCGACGCCGAGGGCACGAAGCAGCATCCCAGCTCCACCGAGTGCTTCGCCCGCATTCCCGTGCGCGACCTCGGGGTTGAGTCCGTGGCTGCGCAGGAGTTCGGTGACGTCGTTGATGAGGTGGTAGGGGTCGTAGGACTGGCCCGCAGCTGTCATCAGGCTGTCTCCTCGTTCGGCCAGGTTCGACGGGTGATCCGTTCGTAGACTTCGATGTAGCGGGCGCTGGTGGCGGCGACGATGTCGTCCGGCACTGGCGGGGCTGGTGGGGTCTTGTCCCAGCCCGTGCCGGCCGCCCAGTCGCGCACGAACTGCTTGTCGAAGGCGAACTGCGTTCGGCCAGGCTCCCACGCCTCGGCCGGCCAGAATCGCGAGGAGTCCGACGTGAGCACCTCGTCGCCGAGCATCAACTGGCCGTCGGCAGACCACCCGAACTCGAACTTGGTGTCGGCCATGATGATGCCGTTGCGCGCGGTGGTCTCGGCGCCCCGCGAGTACAGCTGGATCGTCAGGTCCCGCAGCCGGGCGGCGAGGTCGGCGCCGACCCGGTCAACGATGTCGTCAAAGGTGATGAACTCGTCGTGCGCGCCACCGCTGGCCTTGGTGGTCGGTGTGAAGATCGGCTCGGGCAGTTTGGAGCCCTCCACCAGGCCCTCGGGCAGCGGTACCCCGGAGACCGAGCCATGCTTCTCGTACTCCTTGAGCCCGAGCCCGGCGAGGTAGCCGCGTGCGATGCACTCAACCTGGATGACGTCGAGACGCTGGCAGCGCACGGCGCGGACAGCCCACTCGTCCGGCACGTCGGTGCCCGAGATCACATGGTGCGGCACGATGTCGACGAGCTGATCGAACCACCACAACGACAGCTGCGTGAGCAACTTGCCCTTCTCCGGGATCGGAGTAGGAAGCACCACGTCATAGACGGACACCCGGTCAGAGGCGACCAGGATGACGTCCTCGCCGTCCGCGTACACATCGCGGACCTTGCCTGAGTGCAGGAGCTCCATCGCCACCCTTCGCTTCAGCCCTCGACGCGGTACTCGTAGGAGCGTAGGCGTTCACCGCGCCCAACTCACCCCCGCCCGACGGAGCGCGCCGACATCGTGCGTGCATACCAGCCACTGCGCGGACCCGCCGGGTAGCAAGCCGCCCGAGCTGCCCGAGGAGGGGTCGCGGTGACCTCCCCGGCAGCCCGGTGGGCACTGTCCCCGACCGACCACCGCGCACATGCCGTGACCGACGACCGCGGACGACGAACAGGCCGGGCGATGACCGCGAGCTGCGGGCACGCCATGGCACCCGAGGCCAGCCTCGGCGAATGGTTCCCCGAATGACTGGGTACGCACCCGGCGCACCCGACCGTTGATGTCCCCCACGTCCCCATGAGGGCGTGACGGCAACGTCAGGCGGTGTCATCGAGCGGCCGGTCCACCCAGGACATCAGGCCCCGCAGCTTGGCCCCGACCTGCTCGATCTGGTGCTGCTCACCCTCGGACTGAAGCTTGTTGAACGTCGGGCGGCCGTTGTCGTCCTCGGCGACCCATTCCCGGGCGAAGGTACCGTCCTGCACCTCGGTGAGCAGCTTTCGCATCTCGTCCTTGACCGTGGGGGTGACCACCCGTGGGCCGCGGGTCAGGCCGCCGTACTCGGCCGTGTCCGACACCGAGTACCACATGCCGGCCAGCCCGCCCTCGTACATCAGGTCGACGATCAGCTTGACCTCGTGCAGGCACTCGAAGTAGGCGACCTCGGGGGCGTACCCGGCCTCGGTGAGCACCTCGAAGGCGGCCTGCACCAGCGCCGACAGACCGCCGCAGAGCACCGCCTGCTCCCCGAACAGATCGGTCTCGGTCTCCTCGGTGAAGGTGGTCTTGATCACACCGGCACGGGTGCCGCCGATGCCCTTGGCATAGGACAGCGCCAGCGGCTGCGCGGAACCGGTCGCGTCCTGCTCGACGGCGACCAGGCACGGCACGCCCTTACCGTCGACGAACTGCCGGCGCACCAGGTGCCCCGGGCCCTTCGGAGCCACCATCGCGACGTCCACATCGGACGGCGGCTGAATGAGGTCGTAGCGGATGTTGAAGCCGTGCCCGAAGAACAGTGCATCACCCGAGTTCAGGTTCGGCGCGATGTCCTGCGCGTATATGGACCGCTGCTTGGTGTCGGGCGCCAGTATCATGATCACGTCCGCCTCGATCGCCGCTTCGGCGGGCGTGACGACGCGCAGTCCCTCGTCCGTGGCCTTGGGCCGTGACTTCGAGCCCTCCGGAAGCCCGACGCGGACGTCGACCCCGGAGTCACGCAGGCTCAGCGCGTGCGCGTGACCCTGGCTGCCGTACCCGATCACGGCCACGGTGCGGCCTGCGATGATCGCCAGGTCGGCGTCGTCGTCGTAGAAAATTTCAGCTGGTGCGGGTGCGTTCATCGGTGCTCGTGGTCCTCCTGACGCTGTCGCGGTGAGTGCATGCGTGCCTGATAGAGAAGCCGGTCAGCGGACCGACACGGCGGTGATCGCACGCGGTCCCCGCCCGATCGCGACCATGCCGGACTGCACCGTCTCGCGGACGCCGAACGGCTCGAGCATCCGCAACAGCGCGTCGAGCTTGTCGGCGGTGCCGGTCGCCTCGATGGTGAGCGCCTCCGGCGACACGTCGACGACCTTGGCCCGGAACAGCTGCACGGTCTCGAGCACCTGCGACCGCACGGTGGCATCGGCCCGAACCTTGATGAGCATCAGCTCGCGGCACACCGCCACCCCGGGGTCCAGCTCGACGATCTTGATGACGTTGATGAGCTTGTTCAGCTGCTTGGTAACCTGCTCGAGCGGGAGTTCGTCGACATTGACCGTGATGGTCATCCGAGAGATGTCGGGGCTCTCGGTCGGGCCGACTGCCAGTGACTCGATGTTGAATCCGCGCCGGCTGAAGAGCCCGGCGACGCGCGCGAGCACGCCGGGCTTGTCCTCCACCAGCACGGACAGCGTGTGCCGGGTCATCAGGTCTCGTCCTCCTCGAACAGTGGCCTGATCCCGCGCGCCGCCATGATCTGGTCGTTGCCGGTGCCCGCCGCGACCATCGGCCACACCTGGGCATCCTTGCCCACCACGAAGTCGATCACGACGGGGCGGTCCTCGATCGCCATCGCCTGGCCGATCACCGCGTCCACCTCGGACGCGGTCTCGCAGCGAAGCCCGGTGCAGCCCAGCGACTCGGCGAGCATCACGAAATCCGGGATTCGCGTGTGGGTGCCGAGGTCGGTCTGCGAGTAGCGTTCGGAGTAAAAGAGGTTCTGCCACTGCCGGACCATGCCCAGGTTCCCGTTGTTGATCACGGCGACCTTGATCGGGATTTTCTCGATCGCGCAGGTCGCGAGCTCCTGATTGGTCATCTGGAAGCAGCCGTCGCCGTCGATCGCCCACACCGTCGCATCGGGCCTGCCGAGCTTGGCCCCCATGGCGGCGGGCACCGCGAAGCCCATGGTGCCCAGGCCGCCGGAATTGATCCATGTGCGCGGGTGCTCGTAACGGATGAACTGGGCCGCCCACATCTGGTGCTGACCCACGCCGGCTGTATAGACGGCGTCCGGCCCGGCCAGCGCCCCGATTCGCTCGATGACGTACTCGGGTGACAGCGACCCGTCCGACGGCGACTCGTAGCCCAGCGGGAAGGTCTCACACCAGTTGGACAGCTGCGACCACCACTCCTGCAGGTCGATCCGGGCGCCGTCGTCGAGCTCCGCCTGCACCGCCGCGATCAGCTCGCCGATCACCTCGGTGCAGTCCCCCACGATCGGCACGTCGGCCCGCCGGTTCTTCGAGATTTCCGCCGGGTCGATGTCGGCGTGCACGATCGCGGCATCGTGGGCGAAGGTGGACAGCTGCCCGGTGACCCGGTCGTCGAACCGGGCGCCGAGCGCCACCAGCAGGTCGGACTTCTGCATCGCCGCCACGGCGGCCACCGTCCCGTGCATGCCCGGCATCCCGACGTGCTGTGGATGCGAATCGGGGAACGCGCCCCGTGCCATCAGCGTGGTCACCACCGGGGCACCGGTGAGCTCGGCGAGCTCGCGCAGCACGGCCGTCGCGCCGGACTTGATCACGCCCCCACCGACGTAGAGCACCGGCCGGTGCGCGGAGGTGATCAACCGCGCGGCCTCGCGGACCTGCTTGCCGTGCGGGCGGGTCGTGGGGCGGTAGCCAGGCAAGTGCATCTCGGGCGGCCAGGCGAACGAGGTCTGCGCCTGCAGCACGTCCTTCGGGATGTCGACCAGCACCGGGCCCGGGCGTCCGGTGGCGGCCAGGTGGAACGCCTCAGCAATCGCCTGCGGGATCTTCGCCGGGTCGGTCACGAGCATGTTGTGCTTGGTGATGGGCATGGTGATGCCCGAGATGTCTGCTTCCTGGAAGCCGTCTGTGCCGATCATCGGACGGGCCACCTGGCCGGTGATCGCGACCATCGGGACGGAGTCCATGTGTGCGTCGGCCAGCGGCGTGACGAGATTGGTCGCGCCCGGACCCGAGGTCGCCATGCACACGCCGACCTTCCCGGTCGCCTGCGCGTAGCCGGCTGCCGCGTGGCCGGCACCCTGCTCGTGACGAACCAGCACATGGCGCACCGACTCCGAATCGAGCAGCGGGTCGTAGGCCGGCAGGATCGCACCACCGGGGATCCCGAACACCGCGTCGCACCCGACGGCCTCGAGGGCACGGACCAGCGACTGCGCGCCGGTGACCCGTACCGGTGCGCCGGCAGGCGGCGCCGGCTTGGGCGGCGACGCCGGGACGGGCGCTTCTCGCGGGGTGACGGTGGTCATCGGGCCTGCCTCTGGTCTCGATCGGGGACAGCTGGGGCGCGGTCAGGGTGACGGTTGTCTCGACATGAAAAAACCCTCGCCACCCGCAGTACGAGCCGGGACGAGGGTTGCGCGTCGACGCCGTGGGTACTCTTCAGGCGGCGACACGCCTGCGAAGTACGATCACGGCTGCTTCCAACACGGTGTCAACGGTAGCCGGGCACCGCCCGTGACGTCAACTTCGCGGGACGTCACTCCCGGACTGCCGGGAGCGGCCTGCTACCCCCACCCGGAGCGACGGCGGGCGCGAGACAGCGCTGCCGGGGGTGCGGACCAGGCACCTGCCGCTGCTGGCTCGATCCAGCGGTGACCGGATCACGGACCCGACTCAGAGCTGAACACGCCACGAAGGGCGCCTTCACTGCATCGGACGCAGTAAAGGTGCTTCGCGGCAACTGGGCAGCACCAGCAGGCCGAGCCGGGCATTACGGCAGACTCCCCACATGCACGAGCACGACGTCCCCGGTGGCGACGGCACCGCACTGCGGGCCTGGGCACATGGTGCCTATGGGCCGCCGGTGCTGATCAGTCCGGGTCTCGGCACGATCCCGGAGGCTTGGCCGTCGCTGCTCGACGCCTCGGCAAGGGTCCGGCTGCACAGCTGGTATCACCGCGGCACGTTCGGGTCAGGCCGCCCGGACGATCCCGCACGGATCGGGCTCGACGATCACGTCGCCGACGGGATCACCGTGCTCGACGACGCCGGTGTCGACCGCTGCGTGGTCGCCGGCTGGTCGGTCGGGGTGACCGTGGCGGTGCAGCTGGCGCTGCAGCACCCGGAGCGGGTGTCCGGCCTGCTGCTCGTCGCCGGCGTCCCCGGAGCGGCCTTCGGCTCGATGGGCGGCGTGATCGGACTGCCGGACGGAATGCGCGCCCCGCTGGCTCGCACCGTCACGCAGGGGCTGCACGCCGCAGGCCCGGTCATCGATGCGCTGATGCACCGGCTGCCCATCACGCCGGTGACGGTGTGGCCGCTGCGCCACAGCGGATTCATGCTGCCCGCAGCCGATCCGGAGCACACCGCAACGGCCGTGCGCCGCTTCGCCCGGCACGACTGGCAGTGGTACTTCGGCCTGGCGCTCGCGGTGAGCGGCCGTGCGCCGCTGGACGTCACCGCGCTGCGCTGCCCTGTGACGTCGCTGGCCGGGCGCTATGACCTGCTCACCGACGCCGAGCACATCTCCCACAGGATGGCGGGCGTGCCCCAGGCCAGGCAGCGGCTGTTGCCGACGTCGCACTTCCTCCCGCTGGAGGCACCGGCCACGGTGCTCGACGAGCTGCGGCTGCTGCAGCACCGCGCCGATGCGGTGGACGCGTCGGTCGACCCGTTCACCCGCGACTCACGGCCGAGCGCCTAACCTGGCGTGCTGTGCCTTCCCTGCCTCAGGTGCCCGCGCGCCGGGCCCGGGTGGCCTGGCTGCTGGCCGCGATGTCGCTACTCGTCGGCTGCGCGGCGCTGCCCGATTTCCCAGAGCAAGGCTCTGGGCAGTGGCGCCCCAAGCCCGAGATCGGCCCACAGGCGGGTCCACAACCGCAGGTCCCCAACGCTCCCGGGCTGCCGGGAACACCGCAGGAGCCGGGCTCACCGCAAGGGTCGCCGCCGTCGCCGCCCGGGCCGCCACGCGGCTGCGACGACCCGGACCCCGCCGTGGTCGCGACCTGCCTGGAACCGATCACGGCGATCGCGGTGCTGCCCGGTGGCCGATCGGCACTGGTGGCCGAGCGCGGCGGCCGGATCCTGCGGGTCGAGAAGGGGGTCGACCCGGTCGAGGTCGCCTCGGTGCAGGTGGACGCTGCGGGCGAGGCAGGGTTGTCCGGGCTGGCACTGTCACCCAGTTACGGTGAGGACGAGCTGATCTTCGCCTACGTCACCACTGCCAGCGAGAACCGCGTGCTGCGCATCGCGCCGGGCGACGAGCCCAAACCGGTGCTGGCCGGAATTCCGCGCGGGTCCAGCGGCAACTCCGGAGCGCTGGGGATCGACGGCACCGGTGCGCTCATGGTGGCCACCGGGGATGCGGGCGACCCCCGGTCGGCCACCGACCCGGCGTCACTTGCGGGCAAGGTGCTGCGCATCGACACCTCCGGCGAGGCGGCCGACGACAACCCCGACCCGGCCTCGCGGGTGGTGGCGGCCGGCCTGCACGCGCCGACGGGGATGTGCAGCGGCGCGGTGGCCGGCAGTACCTGGATCACCGATGACGACGGCGACCGTGACCTGCTGCACCGGGTGGTGCCGGGTCAGCCGCTCGGCGAGCCGGAGTGGGTGTGGCCGGAGCGTCCCGGCGCCTCGGGCTGCACGGTGATGCAGGGACGGGCACAGGTGCCGCTCGCGGACACCGCGTCGATCTTCGCGCTGGGTCTCGGACCCGACGGATCGTTCGTGGGTCAGCCACAGACGGTCCCGCTGCCGCGTTACGGGCGCATTTCCGCCGCCGCGGCGGGCGGTGGTGGAGTCGTGTGGCTGGGCACCTCCAACACCGACGGGGGGAAGCCGATCTCCAGCGACGAGCGGGTGCTGCGACTCCCCAACATCGTCGGCGGTGGCGGCGGCAGGGACTAGCTGGAGACCAGCGGCTCACGGGCGGCAGCGCGCCAGCACCAGCTCGTGGACGCGTTTCGCGTCGGCCTTTCCCCCGGTCGCCTTCATCACGGCACCGACCACGGCGCCCGCGGCCGCGGTCTTGCCGCCGCGGATCTTCTCGGCGACCTCGGGCTGCGCGGCCAGTGCCTCGTCCACCGCCGCCTGCAGCTCTGAGTCATCCGAGACCACCGCCAGCCCGCGGGCGGCGACGACCTCGTCCGGTTCGCCCTCGCCGGCCAGCACGCCGTCGACGACCTGGCGAGCCAGCGTGGTGGTCAATGCGCCCTCGGTGACCATTTCGATCAACCGCGCCAGCTGCGCCGGGGTGACGGGCAGCTCGGCGAGCTCGACGTCGCGCGTGTTGGCCTGCTGGGTGAGGTAGGAGACCCACCACGACCGGGCCTCGGACGGCGGCGCGCCGGCGTCGACGGTGGCCGCGATGAGCTCCAGCGCGCCGGCGTTGACCAGATCGCGCAGCTCGGCATCGGACAGCCCCCAGTCGGCCTGTGCCCGGGCACGTCGCTGCCAGGGCAACTCGGGCAACGTGGTGCGCAGGTCCTCGATCCACTGCTGTGACGGCGCGATCGGCACCAGGTCAGGCTCGGGAAAGTAGCGGTAGTCCTCGGAGGTCTCCTTGCGCCGTCCCGCCATCGTCGTCCACGACGCTTCGTCGAAGTGCCGTGTCTCCTGGATGACGGTGCCACCACCGGCCAGCACCTCGGCTTGGCGCTGCATCTCGTGGCGCACCGCCCGCTCCACACTGCGCAGCGAGTTGACGTTCTTGGTCTCGGTACGGGTCCCGAACGCCGACGCCCCACGGGGCGTCAGCGAGACGTTGGCGTCGCACCGCAGTGAGCCCTGGTCCATCCGCACGTCGGAGACGTGCAGCGCGCGCAACAGGTCGCGCAGCGCCGTGACGTAGCACCTGGCGACCTCGGGAGCCCGGTGCCCCGCGCCGGGCACCGGCTTGGTGACGATCTCCATGAGCGGCACCCCGGCCCGGTTGTAATCGAGCAACGAGTGGTCCGATCCGTGGATCCGCCCGGTGCTGCTGCCACGGTGCAGCGACTTGCCGGTGTCCTCCTCCATGTGCACCCGCTCGATACCCACGGTGAACTCCGAGCCGTCGTCGAGCGCCACCACCAGCGAGCCGTCGAAGGCGATCGGCTCGTCGTACTGCGAGATCTGGAAGTTCTTGGGCATGTCCGGGTAGAAGTAGTTCTTGCGCGCGAACCGGCACCACGGCGCGATCAAGCAGTTCAGCGCCAGCCCGATCCGCATCACGGACTCGACCGCGGCACGGTTGAGCACCGGCAGCGAGCCGGGCAGCCCCAGGCAGGTCGGGCAGACGAGGGTGTTCGGTTCGGCGCCGAAGCGGTTGGCGCAGCCGCAGAACATCTTGGTCGCGGTGGACAGCTCCACGTGCACCTCGAGACCCAGCACCGGTTCGAAGCGCCCGAGCACATCCTCGTAGGACATCAGCGCCGCGGTTCGGGTCACGTCGAGCGATCCCTGCGCAGCTCACGGATCAGCAGGATCAACCCGGTGATCGCCACAAGGGCGTTGCCCAGCGCGTTGAGCCGGGTCACCAGATCCGCTGCCTCACGCGAGGCACGAACCCCGTCGGCGACCTTGCGACTGCTGCTGATCACCCCCAGCACCGGGAGATACTTCTTGGCGTTCGCTACGGCAGTCATCGGGTTGCCACCTCCAACTGGGGCACTGCGTTGATCAGACTCTCGCCGGCCGCGGCATCGCGCGCCGCCTCGTACGCGGCCGCCAACCGGTAACCGCGGTGGTCGGCCTGGGTCGGCGACATCACCTGCAGCCCCACCGGCATCCCGTCCTCCTCGGACAGTCCACACGGGACGGACAGTGCCGCGTTGCCCGCCAGGTTCGCGGGGATGGTGCACAGGTCCGCCAGGTACATCGCCAGCGGGTCGTCGACCCGCTCGCCGATCCGGAACGCGGTGGTCGGCGTGGTGGGCGACACCAGCACGTCGACCCGCTCGAAGGCCGCCTCGAAGTCGCGGCGGATCAAGGTGCGGACCTTCTGCGCCTGCCCGTAGTAGGCGTCGTAGTAGCCCGAGGACAGCGCGTAGGTACCGATCATGATGCGGCGCTTGACCTCGGCGCCGAAGCCGGCATCCCTGGTCCGTGCCATGACCTCCTCGGCGCTGCGGCTGCCGTCGTCACCTTCCCGCAGCCCGTAGCGCATCCCGTCGAACCGGGCCAGGTTCGAGGAGCACTCGCTGGGCGCGATGAGGTAGTAGGCCGGCAGCGCGTAGTCGAACGAGGGGCACGACACCTCGACGACCTCGGCGCCCAGCGCGGTCAGCTGCTCGACCGCGGCCTCGAACGCCCGCAGCACGCCAGGCTGGTAGCCCTCGCCGGAGAACTGCGTGACGACACCGACCCGGACGCCGTGCAGGTCGCCCGACGAGCCCTGGCGGGCGGCCTCGGCCACCGGCGGGACCGGGGCATCGATCGACGTCGAGTCCAGCGGGTCGTGCCCACCGATGATCTCGTGCAGCAGCGCGGCGTCGAGCACCGTCCGCGCGCACGGGCCGCCCTGGTCCAGCGACGAGGAGAACGCCACCAGGCCGTAGCGCGAGACTCCCCCGTAGGTGGGCTTGACACCGACGGTCCCGGTGACCGAACTCGGCTGGCGGATCGAGCCGCCGGTGTCGGTGCCGATGGCCAGCGGGGCCTCGAACGCGGCCAGTGAGGCCGACGCGCCGCCCCCGGACCCGCCGGGGATCCGGTCGAGATCCCACGGGTTGTGTGTGGGGCCGTAGCCGGAATTCTCGGTGGACGAGCCCATCGCGAACTCGTCCATGTTGGTCTTGCCCAGGATCACCACGCCGGCCTCGCGCAGCCTGCCGACGACCGTCGCGTCGTAGGGCGGCTGCCAGCCCCGCAGTGTCCGGGAGCCGCAGGTGGTCGGCATGTCCGCCGTGGTGAAGACGTCTTTGAGCGCCAGCGGTACCCCCGCCAGCGGTGACGCCGGAGCCTCGTCGTCGTCGAGCGCCGCGTCGACCCGCGCCGCGGCGGCCAGCGCACCTCCGGCGTCGACATGCAAGAAGGCGTGCACCGGACCGTCCACAGCAGCGATACGGTCCAGGTGCGCCCGGGTCACCGCAACGGCCGTGACCTCCCTGGTGTGGATGGCCTGCGCCAGCGCGGCGGCGGTCCACCGGGTCAGCTCGGTCACGACTGCTCCGCTCCCATGTCGGTCCGCTGCTGGGGGTCGTCCGCAGCGAGAATGCGCGGCACCCGGAAGCGCCCCTCCTCAGCGCTGGGCGCCGCGGCGAGAGCCTGCTGCTGGCTCAGCCCGGGCCGCACCACGTCGTCGCGCAGCACGTTGGTCAGTGGCACCGCATGCGAGGTCGGCGGGATGTCGTCGGCGGCGACCTCTCCCACCCGGGCGACCGAGGTGAGGATGACGTCGAGCTGGTCGGCGAAGACGTCGAGCTCGGACTCGGTGACAGCCAGCCGGGCGAGTTGCGCGAGACGGGCGACCTCGCCACGGGAGATGGTGGACACTCGGGCTCCTTGCGAGCACGTCGTGAGGTGTCGTGACCGCGTGAGTCTATGCGCCTGCGGCCAGCTGGGCCGAATCGGTTCCCGCCGGTACGGCCCCCCTGGTGCGATGGTGGCTCTGCGACAATCAGCGGCCGTCGAGCGCGGGCGGCCCAGTCCCGTGCCCATGATCGAGAGGCGTGGCAACGGATGTCCTTCCTCATCCGGGTGCAGCTTCCGGACCGTCCAGGTGCACTCGGAGCGGTGGCGACCGCGCTGGGCACGACCGGCGCCGACATCCTCAGCGTGGACGTCGTGGAGCGAAGCTGCGGTATCGCCATCGACGATCTCGTGGTCGAGCTGCCGTCGGGCCGGTTGCCGGACATCCTGATCACCGCTGCCGAGTCGGTCGAGGGCGTGGAGGTGGATGCGGTCCGCCCCTACGCCGGAGTGCTGGACACCCACCGCGAGCTCGAACTGGTCGAACAGGTCGCGGCTGACCCTTCGCACGGCCTGGAGATCTTCACCGAGGGCGTTCCAAAGATCATCCGTGCTGGCTGGGCGATCGTGCTCGCCCAGCACAATGACCATCCTGAGCAGCTGGCAGCCTCCACCGCCGCGCCCGAGACGAGCGCGATCGACCTGCCGTGGTGGCCGCTGCGGCGCGCGACCATCCTCGACGGCGAGGAGGGCTGGGTTCCGGAGCCGTGGCGCGAGCTGGGTACCGAGCTGGCCGCCACCCCGCTGGGCACTTCGGAGAAGGCGCTGCTGGTGGGCCGCCCTGGCGGTCCGATGTTCCGCGCGGCCGAGGTGGCGCGGCTCGAACACATGGCCGGCATCATCGCCGTCGTACTCAGTCGTTGACCCCGGCCGAGCAGCTGGATCGGCGTCTGGGCACTGATCCGCGGCACCGTTTCGCCATGAGCAGACCTGTGGTGGTTCGCGGGCCCAGCGATGAGTTGCGGCGTCGACGCCGGTCTTCTCCGTGAGTATTTCCCGCAGATCGACTAGGAGCCGAGTGATGAGCAGCCCTCGACCAACGGACGCGACGACCCGCCGAGTGATCGTCTCAAATATCGTGTCCCTCGATGGCTACGTGGCGGGACCACCCGGCGGACCCCCACTGCCGATAGCCGACGCCTTCGACGCCTACAACGCCGAGCGCCTGCGCGCGGCCGACACGCTCCTGGTGGGCCGAACCTCGTACGACATGTTCCGCGGCTACTGGCCGCCCGTCCAAGACGACACCGACGCGGGACCGGCGCAGCACGAGATCTCTCGGCTCAACAACGCGATCGAGAAGGTCGTCGTCTCCGACACGCTCACATCCGACGAGACGACGCCGTGGTCGAGCACGACCCGGATCGTCGCCCGCTCCGCCGCCCACGAGACGATCGCCGAGCTCAAGCGCGGGCCGGGCCGCGACATTCTTGTCCTCGGCAGCCGGACGCTGTGGAACGACCTCCTTGCCCACGATCTCGTGGACGAGCTGCATCTCTTGATTGGCCCCGTCGTACTGGGCGGCGGGACGCCGACCTTTGCCGCGCCTCCTCGCGGCTCGATGCGTCTCCTCGCCACCCGGACGTGGGAGGGCTCAGCCAGCGTCCTCGCCACCTACGAGATCCTGACCTGACGTGCCGGATGAGCTCGACCGTCCGCGGGTTGACACCGCGTAGCCGGGGGTGGATCAGCAGATCAGGGTGACGTTCCACCATCGTGCACGCCACACCGTGCCAGGCCAGGAACACGGCGCTGGACAATCCGGTCAAGCCGCCGCCGACCACCAGAACCGGGATCTGCGCCGTCGACATCGAAGCCCTCCTTCGATCAATGCGTGTGGGTGGTCCCGGCGGATCGGGACCCGGCGGCGACTCGGGCCAGCCATTCGGGCGTCCAGGTGATGCGGTCGGCACGCATGTCGTCGATGAGCGCGCCGACCCACGTCAGCTCCGCGGCAGTGACGGCCCGCAGGTACTCCCCTTCCAACAGGAACAGTCGGGGCACCATCTCCGACGCGGAGGCGAGCTCCACGTCGCACTGCGCCAGCTCCTCGCGAAGCCGGGTGTACCGCGCCTCGAGCCGACCGAGCGCGTCGTCGGGGTCGAGCAGGGGAAGGTAGGCGATCGCCGCGGGGAACTCCGGAAACTCCTTGCGCGGCGCCGACAACATCTCGCGTAACCACACACGGGCAGTGACGCGGCCGGCGTCAGATCAGCGGGGGGCGGCGTCGGCGGGGTGCTTGGGCCACCCGGATGAACCGGCGCAGGATCGACTCGGGTTCAGCCATCTGCCGCGCGGGATCGGCCGAATGCGACGAGCCGGAGCCCTGGGACGGGTTGCCAGTCGCGATCGGGCAGCCGGCTGAAACCGAGCCTCGTGTAGAGCCGGTGCGCCACCGACATCCACTCCGAGCTCGAGAGCACGACTTGGCGGGCGCCCCGCTGTGCGGCGCGGTCGAGAACCGCGCGGGTGAGCAGCTCTCCGATCCCGCGGCCGCGGGCGGCGGGTGATACCGCCAGCATCCGGAACTCCAGCTCGCCGGGTCGCGACACCTCGCTCAGCGGGCTGCCGGGCTCGCAGACTGTCACGGTACCGAGCAGCCGGTCGGTGTCGTCGGTGGCCACCAGCAGCTCGGCGTCGCGGGCCCGCCCCGCCGCGTCGTACAGCCGCGCGACGTAGGGATCCTCCCGATCCAGCAAGCCGCCGGTCACATAGGACCGCACGGTCAGCTCCCCCACCGCGTCGAACTCATCGGGCCGTGCGGGTCGCACGATGACCTGCGGGCTCACAGGGTCTCCTCGTCTGCCGAGGCGACCGCCCGGGCCGCCTCGGGACCATCGGCCAGCAGCACCCGGAAACCGTCTTCGTCGAGCACCGGCACTCCGAGTGAGACGGCCTTGTCGTACTTCGAGCCGGGCGAGTCACCGGCAACCACGAACGCGGTCTTCTTCGACACCGACCCCGCCGCCCGGCCGCCGCGTTCCATGATCACCTCGGCGGCCTCGTCCCGGGAGAACCCGTCGAGCGACCCGGTGACCACGATCGACAGTCCCTCCAGGTTGCGCGGCACCGATTCGTCGACCGGCTCGGACATCCGCACCCCGGCGGCGCGCCACTTCGCGACGACCTCGCGGTGCCAGTCCACCGCGAACCACTCGCGCACCGCCGCCGCGATCGTCTGGCCGACCCCGTCGACGTCGGCGAGCCGCTGCTCGTCGGCGGCCTCGATCGCGTCGAGCGACCGGAACTGCCTGGCCAGCGCCTGCGCGGCGGTGGGCCCGACGTGCCGGATCGACAGCGCCACCAGCACCCGCCACAGCGGCCGCTCCTTGACCGTCTCGAGGTTGGACAGCAGCTTGTGGCCGTTGGCCGACAGCTGACCCGCCTTGGTGCGGAACAGCTCGACCTGCAGCAGCGCATCCTCGTCGAGAGCGAAGAGGTCGCCTTCGTCCGTCACGACGCCGGCGGTCAGCAGCGCTACCGCGGCCTCGTACCCGAGCACCTCGATGTCGAAGGCGCCGCGACCGGCGACGTGGAAGATCCGCTCGCGCAATTGGGCGGGACAGGATCTGGCGTTGGGGCAGCGGATGTCGACGTCGCTGTCGCGCGCGCGGCGAAGCTGCGTGCCGCACTCGGGGCAGTGCGTCGGCATGGTGAACTCGCGCTCGTCGCCGGTGCGCAGGTCGGTGACCGGGCCGAGCACCTCCGGGATCACGTCGCCCGCCTTGCGGATGGTGACGGTGTCACCGATGAGCACGCCCTTGCGCCGGACCTCGTCGGCGTTGTGCAGTGTGGCCAGCGAGACTGTGGACCCCGCGACGGTCACCGGCGCCATGAAAGCGAACGGGGTCACCCGGCCGGTGCGGCCCACGTTGACCCGGATGTCGAGCAGCGTCGTGGTGGCCTCCTCGGGCGGGTACTTGTAGGCGATCGCCCAGCGCGGCGTCCGCGACGTCGAACCGAGCCTGCGCTGCGCGCTCACCTCGTCGATCTTGACGACGACGCCGTCGATCTCCTGCTCGACGTCGTGGCGGTGCTCGTCCCAGTAGCCGATGTGCTCGATCAGCTCCTCGACATCGGACAGCAGCCGGGTGTGGTCGGACACCGGAAGACCCCAGGCGCG
This sequence comes from Pseudonocardiaceae bacterium, assembly GCA_009377865.1. Lineage (GTDB taxonomy): Bacteria > Actinomycetota > Actinomycetes > Mycobacteriales > Pseudonocardiaceae > WHSY01. The sequence goes on from WHTH01000001.1 coordinate 27,449, forward strand.
CAGCGCCTGGTAGGACTCGGACTGCCGCGCGGGCTCGAAGCCGCGGCGACGGCCCAGGCCGTGACACAGCAGCCGCAACGGCCGGGTGGCCGAGACCCGCGGATCCTTCTGCCGCAGCGACCCGGCGGCGGAGTTGCGCGGGTTGGCGAAGGCCGGCTTGCCGGCCTCGACCAGCGAGGCGTTGAGCTCGGCGAAGTCCGCCAGCCGGAAGAACACCTCGCCGCGCACTTCGAGCAGCTCCGGTACCGGATACTGCTCGGACCCGTGCAGCCGCTCCGGGACGTCGCGCAGTGTCCGCAGGTTGAGCGTGACGTCCTCGCCACTGCGCCCGTCGCCGCGGGTCAGCCCGCGGATGAGCCTGCCGTTCTCGTAGACCAGGCTCACGGCCAGCCCGTCGATCTTGAGCTCGGTGAGGTAGTGCACCTCGGTGCCGATCTCCCGGGTGACCCGCTCGGCCCAGGCACGCAGCTCACCGGTCTCGAAGGCGTTGTCGAGGCTGAGCATCCGCTCGAGATGATCGACGGCGGCGAACTCGGTGGCGAAACCACCCCCGACGGCCTGGGTCGGCGAGTCCGGGGTCAGCAGCGCCGGCCACTGCACCTCGAAGTCCTGCAGTTCGCGGAAGAGCTGGTCGAAGGTGGCGTCGTCGACGGTCGGCGCGTCGAGTACGTAGTAGCGGAACTGGTGGCCGCGGACCGTCTCGACCAGCTCGCTGTGCTGGGTGCGCACCCGGGGCGGGGGGGTGTCGTCCTGCTCCGCCGTCGGGTCCTCCGGCAGGTCCTCGGTACTGGCCACGTTCCGAGGTTAGCTCCGGGGACCGACAGCTGTACGCACGCCGTGCTACCCTGCCGCAGGTTGCAGTCGTGTTTTCCCGCTCGTTGTGAAGCGTCCGTGGAATGTGTGACAGCGGACTTTGCGCTTCTGGCGGGTTCTCTCCTCCATGTAAGTGCGGTTCGTGCAACTGCGGGTCGGCGCAGTGCCGGCCTGGACACCGCATCTTGAGGGAGAGCACATGTCTGAAGGCGTTGTGAAGTGGTTCAACGCGGAGAAGGGTTTCGGCTTCATCGCCGTCGACGGCGGCGGTCCCGACATCTTCGTCCACTTCTCCGCCATCGAGGGTGACGGCTACCGCACGCTCGACGAGAACCAGCGAGTCAGCTTCGAGTCCAGCCAGGGGCCGAAGGGCCCGCAAGCAGACTCCGTTCGCGCCGTCTGATCCGACTTCCGCAGTGGCCCTGCACCCCGGGTGGGTGCAGGGCCGCTGTGCGTCCGGGACGGACCAGCGAGCCGGGTCTCGCGCCGCTCACGGTGTGGTCGCGATCCCGTCGGGCGTCGCGGTGTGTCGACTGTGACTGGTTCACTACGCTCGGGCGCGAGCGGCGAAGGGTGGTCGGGCAGTGGCGGATAAGGTGATCGACAACCCGATCCTGAACCGTCCTTACGACGTGCCCACGCGCCACTTCGCGTTCGACGACGAGGGCATCACCGACCGGGTCGAGGAGTCACGGCGGCCGTCGTCGTACTTCGTGCCGGTGCCCCGGCCGCGCAAGGGCACCCGGCAGCTGGAGCTCGCGGAGCTGACCGCGGACCAGATCCGGCTCAACGAGCTGGTCAACCGCATCCGCGAGCGGGTGACCCGGTGGCGCCGTGCCGGCTATCCGCGGGTGACGCCGACGAGTCGGCGGCTGCTGGAGCACTGGGCCGACCCGGAGCGGGAGAACCGGGTGCTGTTCTGCCAGCGGGAGGCGGCCGAGACGGCCATCTACCTGTCCGAGGTCGCCTCCCGGGACACCGACGTGTGGATGCGCAACTCGCTGGACGAGGTCAACGGCGAGCACAACGACGGGCTGCCGCGGGTGGCGCTGAAGATGGCGACCGGCTCGGGCAAGACGGTCGTGATGGCGATGCTCATCGCCTGGCAGGTGCTCAACAAGGTCGCCGCGCCGCAGGACAAGCGGTTCAGCAAGCGGTTCCTCGTCGTCACCCCCGGTCTGACGATCCGCGACCGGCTGCGGGTGCTGTTACCCGGATTGACGATGTAGCAGTGCGGAACGCCCGCGCAGGAGCCATTCACGAGTACGGACGCCGCTCGGTGTGGTCAATCAGAACCTCGAACTGCTCGCCGGGGGCACGCGCGGAGAAGTAGCAAGGGTGCCGCTCGGGGGAGATCCGCGATGTCGGCGATGTCTCCGAGGCGGGCCGCTTCGGTCACCAGCACGAAGTCACGCTCACCTACGAGATCGCTGACGTATTGGATGTTCGCTGCGCCATGGTCCCCGTGTAGGAAGCATTTGGCCGAGCCGAGGACACCGAGAGTGAGACACCCTCCGAGTAGGAAGACAGTAGTGCCCTGCCGCAGCGTGAGCCGGACGAACACCGCGACGTCGGACAGCAGCTCCGAACGAGGCGTCCAAGAGGGACCGAGCTGGCGGTACCCGAGGCAGGGGACGACCAACGGGTCGTCCTCGCCGAGCGAGTTGGGCTCGAAGTAGAACGGCAGCTGCGGCAGGAACTCGCGGAACTTCGCGTTCCACGGCGGGCCACCGATGACAATCAGGCTGTCGGCTCCCGCGCCGTAGTACTCGGAGGGCGAGAAGTCACGGATGCCGACGGTGGGCAACGTCTGCAACAGCCGCGCTCGTACGTAGATGAGGCTGTCGAGGTCGGCGAACTTGGCGTAGCGCAGATAGTTACGGTCATGAGGGAAAGCGAACGCAGGCCTCTCCTCCTCGGGAATTTCCGAGCAGACGATGTCGACACTGGCGTCGCTGGAGATCCGCCAGAAGCCGGCGACTACAAGCTTCATCAGCCAGCGGTTCTTCCCCTTCCTGAACTACCGCATGCCGGAGCGGGTGCTCGACGGCGCGTCGGACCGGCTGCTGCGGCTGCTCGGCCAGCACTCGAAGGGGCCGTACGGGTAGCGCCGTTCGTTGCTCAGGTTTCTGCGGAGGCGACGTCGTCCGCCGGTCGCAGGTGTCCGGCACCGTCGAGGCTCTTGCTGCGCACCAGGTCCAGCGCGTGGTCGACGAAGGCATCCACGGTCATCGACGCCTCCGCGCCGGAGCGGTAACGCACCGACACGGTGTGCTGCTCGGCCTCGCGGCGACCCACTACGACGATCAGCGGGATCTTGCGGGTCACCGCAGTTCGGATCTTGGCGTTGAGCCTGGCGTCGCTGGGGTCGACGTCCGCGCGTAGGCCAGCGTCGAATGCGACGTCACGGACCTTGTGCGCGTAGTCAAGAAGGTCCGGCATGATCGGGATGACGCGGACCTGCTCGGGAGCGAGCCAGACGGGAAAGGCCCCACCGAAGTGCTCGGTCAAGAACCCGATGAACCTCTCGTGAGAACCCAGCGGAGCCCGGTGGATCACCGCGACCGGCTTGTCGGTGCCATCGGAGTCGGTGTAGGTCAGCCCGAAACGGCTCGGCGTGTACAGGTCAACCTGGTTGGTCGACGCTGCGTACGGCTTGCCTGTCACCGTCCGGAACATGAAGTCGACTTTCGGGCCGTAGTGCGCGGCACCGCCGATGTCTTCGACGTAGGGGATGCTGGACTCGTCCATCGCTTCCCGCGTGATGCGCTCGGCGTCGGTCCACATCTGCTCGTCGTCGTGGTACTTGGCGGCGTTGGCGGGGTCACGCAGGGCGAGAACCATGTAGAAGTCGGTGATACCCAACATCCGGTAGTACTCGTCATGCATGCGCATGACCTCGAGGAACTGGTCCTTCGCCTGGTCCACAGTGCAGTAGATGTGGGCGTCGTTCTGCGTGAACCCCCGTGCGCGCATGAGTCCGTACAGCTGCCCGCTGCGCTCGAACCGGTAGACGGTGCCGTACTCGGCGATCTTGAAAGGCAGCTCGCGATAGCTGCGCGGCCGGGCCCGGTACACCATGTGGTGATGGGGGCAGTTCATCGGCCGCAGGTAGTATTTCTCGCCCTCGATGTCGATCGGCGCGTACAGGTCGTCGCTGTAGTAGGGCAGGTGCCCGGATAGGTAGTACAGGGCGTCCTTGGTGATGTGTGGCGTGGAGACTCGCTGATATCCGAGGCGGCGCTCGGTCTGGCTTGCCCACCCCTCCAGTTCGTCCTGGATGACCGTGCCGTTCGGCATCCACAGCGGCAGGCCCTTGCCGACTTCCGTGCTGAAGGTGAACAGCTCCAGGTCCTCACCGATCCGGCGGTGATCGCGCTTGGCTGCCTCCTCCTGACGATGCAGGTAATCCTTGAGTTGGTCACGTGTCGGCCACGCGGTGCCGTAGATCCGCTGCAGCTGAAGGTTCCGCTCGTCGCCGCGCCAGTACGCCGCAGCGTTGCGGGTGAGCTTGAACGCGCTGATCAGCTTGGTCGACGGTAGGTGCGGACCCCGGCACAAGTCCGACCAACACACCTGCCCACTGCGACGGTCGACATTGTCGTAGCTGGTCAGCTCCCCGCCACCGACCTCCATGACCTCGCCGGGGTCCACCTCGCCCTTGAGGTCGATGAGTTCCAGCTTGTACGGCTCGCCCGCCAGCTCCGCCTTGGCGGACTCCGACGACGGGAACGCCCGCCGGCGAAAACGCTGCCCAGCCTTGACGATCTCCCGCATGCGCTCCTCGATGCGCTTGAGATCGTCGGGCTGAAACGGGGTGTGCACGTCGAAGTCGTAGTAGAACCCATCCTCGATCGGTGGCCCGATGCCGAGCTTCGACTCGGGGTACAGGTCTTGCACGGCCTGCGCGAGCACATGCGCAGTGGAGTGCCGCAACACATCGAGGCCATCAGGACTCGAGAGTGTGACCGGTTCGACCTCGCCAGGAGTGTCTGGCGCCCAATCGAGATCCTTCAACGCCCCATCCGAGGTGCGCACCACGACGACAGCGTCCGGGCCTGCCATCGACAGCTCCGCGGCCGCGACGGCTTCGCCGCACGTCGTCCCGGCCGGGACCGGAACGCGCTCGGTTGCGGCACGGGGGGAATCAGGCACGGATAGCTCCTCAGATCCAGCAGTCCTCACGAGCGGGTAGGCTCACCGTCCGTCATCGTATCCTTCGCACCCATCGGCACGTCATCGAGACGGTCGTCGCCGGTGGCCACCAGAAGGCGCCCGCAAGTGCTGCGGAACGCTGGCGCAGCTACGCCGCAGCGCGCGGGATCGGAGAGACTCAATCGATGCTCGTAGCTGAGGACTAACAGGTGAAGGTTGACAACAGCCCGCCCAGGGGCACCCGTGACCTGCTTCCCGCCACAGTCGCCGTCCGCGACCATGTCCTCGGGAAGATCACGCAGGTCTACCACCGGTATGGCTACCAGCGGATCGACACTCCGTGCCTGGAGGACATCAACCGCCTCACCGGCGGCCAGGGAGGCGAGAACGAGAAGCTGATCTTCCAGGTGCTCCGACGCGGTCTCGGCGACCAGGTCGAGGCCGGCGCAAGGCTGGCCGATCTCGTCGATCTGGGGCTGCGGTTCGACCTGACGGTGCCGCTGACCCGCTTCTACGGCAACAACCACGCTGCCCTGTCGTTGCCGTTCCGCTCGTTGCAGTTCGGTGCGGTATGGCGAGCCGAGCGACCGCAACAGGGTCGCTACCGGCAGTTCTCCCAGTGCGACATCGACCTGATCGGCGAGGAGAGCGTGCTGGCCGAGGTGGAACTCATCGAGGCCACCACCGAGGCACTGGCCGCGGTGGGCCTGCCGGGTACCACCGTCCGGCTATCGGATCGGCGCCTGCTGGCTGCCCTGGCACAGGCGGCTGGGCTCCCGCAGGAGGCGTGGGACGGCTTCTTCATCAGCCTGGACAAGCTTGACAAGATCGGTTGGGACGGCGTTCGCGCGGAGCTGCTCAATCTCCGTGAAATTCCGCCCGAGGCGGTCACCAGTGCTACCGATCGGATCGAAAACCTGCGCGGCCTGGATGCCTCGAAGCTGGCCGACGCCATCACGGCCGTGGTGCCCGGTGTCGACGAACAGATCATCACGGACCTGGTGACCACGACGAGGTGCCTGGACCTCATCAGCGGCGCCCGGGAGCTGCAGTGGGAGTTCGACCCCACGCTCGTGCGGGGCATGGGCTACTACACCGGGCAGATCTTCGAGGTGACCCACCCGAAGTCATCGTCGTCGGTGGCCGGCGGTGGCCGCTACGACAAGCTGATCGGCTCCTCGCTGGGGAAGGACGTACCCGCGTGCGGCTTCAGCATCGGGTTCGAGCGGATCGTGGATCTGCTCGACGAACGCCCACGTAGGGAGGCAGTGGTCGTGCTCCATGACTCCGACGTCCCGGTCGCCGACGCACTCGGCCTTGCACGAGAACTACGTAGCAACGGCCGCACGGTTTCGGTGATCCGCCGTCGCGGCAAGTTCGGCGCCCAACTGGCCCGCCTGGAATCCTGGGGCTTCACCTCGTTCGTGCACCTGCAATCCGACCACGATCCCCACACCCCGCCCGAGGCGCGAACCTTGGGTCAGCAACCTCAACCGTAGGCCGAAGGGACGGTGCCGTCCGTGCTCGCTGAAGCGTTCACACACCTCAGCCCACAATTCGCCGAACGGTACCGCGCGTTGCTCTGCAACGAGGTCGCAGACAGCCCCGAACTCGACCACCTCCACCAGCTCTACACCGAGTACGCCCTCCGGGACCTACACCTGCCGCGACCGGTGCTGGCCTACTTCGGTTACCACGCTCTCACGGATTCTGCTGACTTCACCGACGTCGAACGTATCGGCGACGGCTTGCTTGTCCCGCAGCTCCTGCGAGACGTCCTGGCCATCCGTGACGACATCGTGGACGAGGACCTCGAGAAGTTCGGCGCGCCACCATTACCCGTCGCGCTGTCAGCGAGGACGGCGCCGGTACCGTGCTGACCCAACATGGCAAGGATCTCGCGACCTACTATGCCGACTTTCTGGTAGGCGTCATGCTGCGGGTCATCGCGAAGCTTCAACCGGCGAGCGCAAGGCGGCCTACTACTGCTACGTCTTCCCCTTCACGCTTGGGGCAAGGCTCGCCAGCCACAACGACCGCGTCACCAAACCTGTTGGCGAACTACTGGCGCGGATCGGCACCGCCTCGCAGGTGATCGATGACCTCACCGGCGCTTTCCCCGGCGTGATCGATGACGACAAGGACACGTTGGGCGAGATCGCTAACCTGCGGCGTACGGTGCCGCTGGCCCTCCTGGCCCAGCACACCAACGATCCTGACGTCCGGGACCTGCTGGCTGCCGAGCCGCCGCTACCAGAGGTTGACGCGAGCCGGCTCCGCGAGGCGTTGTGGCACAGCAGCGTTCCGACCCAGGCGGTGCAACTCTGCGCCCGCCTCACCGACGAGATCGTGCCCGTCGCCAATCGGAAAGGCCACTACGGCCTACCTGCGGGACCTTATCCGGCACCCCCTGATCGATACCGTCGAGCGGCTTCGGAGGGTTCTGTGACTGCGGCGAGATCCCCGAGGCGTTCGCGATCGGTGCCTGACGGATGCGCCGTAGTTGACCAAGGCCACCGGACCACGACGGACTGCTGGAACGTGAGGCAGGCGTACGGCTGGTCCAGCACACCACCGCCACCGACACCACGCCCGAGACGCTCCGCGTGAGCATGGTCGACAACATCAGGGAAACGCCATGCCAGCACGAGTCCGGTCGAGGAGGCCTTGCGGACCGTTCCGCGGCACCGGTTCGTCCCGGACGCCACCTCCGAGGACGCCTACGCCGACATCGCCGTGATCCCCAACCGAGGCGCCGACGGTGTCGCGTCGAGCTGCGCGTCCGTGCCCACGATCGTCGCCATGATGCTCGACCAGCTCGCGTCCGCCCCGGCCACCGCATCCTGGAAATCGGCGCCGCAGCCGGCTACACCACACCGGGGCTCGCCACCTGCTCGGCGAGCTTGGTCGCCGCCCCGTTGCCGGCGTTGCGCAGGTAGTTGACCGGTGCCTCGACGCAGGCGTCGTCGGAGATGGCCTCGCAGGCGCGCCCCTCGTCGTCATCCTCGGTCAGCAGCCGGTAGGCCCGGTCGGACAGGTCGGACGCCATGACCTCTCTGCTACCACGACTCGGGAGGATCGGCGAACGCGTGGCCGAGTTCGCGGGCCAGCGCCAGTGCCCGCCGCGGCCATTCGGCCTCGGCACCTGCCAGTCCGCAGGACGGGGTGGGAACACACTGCTTCCCGAGCAGGGCACGGGGGAAGCCGAGCCGGTCGACGAGGTCGAGCGCCGGCCGGGCCAGCTCGTGCAACCTGGGCGGCACTCCCGGCGCCACGGCAGGCACCAGCCCCAGCAACACGCTGGCACCGGAGTCCCAGGCCTCACCGAGGGCGTCGACGGTCGCGCGGGGGGCACCGGCCAGCAGCGCGGCGTCGACCGCGAGTGCGTCGGCCCCGGCCCGGCGCAGCAGCGCCAGTGGCGGCCGGGGCGCGCAGCAGTGCACGAGCCGTGGCACCGGCAGCGTCTCGAGCACCCCCTGCAGCAGCTCAGCGGCGTCGCTGTCCGGCACGGCGGGCACGGTGCCGTAGCCGGATGGGGTGGGGATGCCACCGGCGATCACCGTGGGCAGTGACGGCTCGTCGAGCTGCACGATCACCCGAGTCTGCAACCGGCGGGTGAGCTCTTCGACCTGCCGACGCAGGCCCTCTCCCAGCGAGGCGGCGAAGTCCCGAAGCGCCCCGGGGTCGGTGAGCACCGCATGGCCGCTGTGCAGCTCGACCGACGCCGCCAGCGTCCACGGCCCGGCGGCCTGCACCTTGATCGCGGGCGGCCGGGCGCCGGCGCGCTCGAGGGCCTCCTCGAAGGTGTCGATGTCGGTGCGCAGCAGGTCGGCGGCGCGCCGGTGGTCGCGGCCGGGGTGGGCAGCGACGCGGTACCCCGAGGGCACCACCTCGACCGCGAGGTCGACGAGCAGGCCCGCGGTGCGGCCGATCAGGTCGGTGCCGACGCCGCGACCGGGAAGTTCGGGCAGATGTGGCAGTTCGGGCAGCTCTCCGACCACGATGCGGGCAGCTTCCAGCGGGTCGGTCCCGGGCATCGAACCGATACCGGTCGCGGTACCGGGTGGCCAGGCAATGGATTCGGTCATGGTGCGGTGTCTACCAAAGGGGGCCACGGGCCATCATTGTGGCTACTGCGGCGCGGCGCACGCGGCGGCACGTGCCAGCAGCAGCGTGCGCTCACGCCCGTTGTGCGTCAGCGATGCCGCGCGCTCGAACTCTCCGCGTGCCTCGTCGACACGACCGAGCTTGGCCAACAGGTCACCGCGCACGCTCGGCAAGAGGTGGTAGTTCTCGAGCGAGGGCTCGGAGGTGAGCGCATCAGCGAGCTCGAGGCCCACTGCTGGGCCGAACGCCATCGCGAGCGCGACCGCACGGTTGAGCTCCACGACCGGGGATGGCGCGACGTGGGCGAGCGTCTCGTAGAGCGCCGCGATACGTGCCCAGTCCGTCTCGGCCGCAGTAGGCGCTCGCCCGTGACAGGCGACGATCGCAGCCTGCAACGCGTATGGGCCGAGCGCGCCGCCGAGCTGCTCAGCACGGCCGAGCGCCGCCAGACCACGGCGGATGAGAACATGATCCCAGCGCGCACGGTTTTGATCGAGTAGCAGAACGGGCTCACCGGACGGTCCGATCCGCGCGCGCATGCGCGACGCCTGCATCTCCATCAGCCCGACGAGGCCGTGGACCTCCGGCTCCGGAGCGAGCTCGGCCAGGACACGGCCGAGCCGGAGTGCGTCCTCGCACAGCGCCGGCCGCATCCAGTCGTCACCGCTGGTCGCCGAGTAGCCCTCATTGAAGACGAGGTAGATGACCTCGAGCACCGACGACAGCCGCGCGGCCCGCTCGTCACCCTCGGGAACCTCGAACGGAACTCGCGCCATGGCCAGGGTCCGCTTGGCTCGGACGATCCGCTGGGCGAGCGTCGACTCCGGCACGAGGTACGCACGCGCGATCTCCCCGGTACTCAGACCACCGAGCAGGCGGAGCGTGAGCGCGACACGGGCCTCGGTCGAGAGGATCGGGTGACAGGAGATGAACACCAACCGCAGCAGGTCGTCCTCGATGTCGCCTTCGAGGGCCGCGCCGGGACCCGGCGCGGCCCTCTCCCCCTCGACCTCCCGCTCGTGACCGAGCTCAGCCAGCTTGCGTGTGAACGTTTCCCTGCGGCGGATCAGATCGATCGCTCGCCGTTTCCCGATGGCCATGCGCCAGGCGCCGGGGTTGTCCGGGACGCCCGACTCCGGCCACTGCTCCAGCGCCGCGACGAGAGCGTCCTGCGCGAGTTCCTCGGCGAGACCGACGTCACGCACGATCCGCGTGAGACCGGCGATGAGCTTCGCCGCCTCGATCCTCCAGACCCCGTCGATCGCGCGATGCGTCTCGGAAGCCGTCACGCGATCGATCAGAGCAGCTTCGCCAGCGCCCGGCAAGACCGAGCGAGCGACTACTGCTGCGCGGCCACCTGCGATCGCAGGCTCGCTTCGGCCTCCCTGAGCTCGGGGGTGAGCGCCTCACCGAAGTCCTCGGCCTCGAACACCTGCCGAATCTCGATCTCGGTCTCTTCGTCCTGCGGGTTGGGCACACGCTTGACCCATTCGATCGCCTCGTCCTTCGACTTCACCTGGATCAGCCAGAACCCGGCGATCAGCTCCTTCGCCTCGGTGAAGGGCCCGTCGATCACGGTCTGCTTCCCGCCGGAGAACCTGACGCGCGCGCCCTTCGAGCTTGGGTGCAGCCCTTCGCCCGCGAGTAACACGCCGGCCTTCACCAGCTCCTCGTTGTACTTCCCCATCGCGGTGAGGAGCTCTTCGCCAGGGAGTACGCCGTCCTCGCTGTTCTGGTTGGCCTTGATCAAGATCATGAACCGCATCGTGGGTCTCCTTCTGGTGTCGAGTGTCCAGCCTCTACTCATGCGTCGAACGGGAAGTGGCCGGATCGACACCTCGAATGAGGAGTCTTGCCGAACGGTCGCCGTGCCTAGTCGGACCGGGGCGGGTCCGACTGCTGCGCGTCACCGAAGATGACCTCGCGCAGATTGGTGCCTCCGGTGCTGTGCTTGCCCTCGCGCTCGAGTTGCGTCTGCCAGGCAGACCGGACGTCGTCGCCCACCGACTGGTTCCCCCGCTTCGTGCCCAGAAATGTCGGGGTCCAGATGTAGTCGACCTCGGTCATCCCCTGGAAACCGACGTTCACGTTGACGTTCTGGCAGTTCGCATCGGTGCACTCGGCGTAATCGACCCGAGTATGATCTTCTTCGTTCCAGTCGTCGCGCACGGCCGCCTGAGATGGCACGCCCTCCTCCGGCAGGTCGTCACTATCCGGTGTATGCCCTGGTCCGGGAATCATGATGTGCGATTTTACCAGCTTCGGGCGGGTCAGGCAGTCGCGGTGATGGTAGCGCTGCCGAGCACCACGTCCCCGCCGGGATCGGGCCGGTAAAACGCCACAGCCTGCCCGGGCGCCACCCCGCGCAGCGTCTCACCCAGCGCGACGTGCAGCCCGCCGTCCACCGGCTTCGCGACGGCGGGAGCGGTGCCACCGTGCGCCCGGATCTGCGCCACGCAGTCGATCGGCCCCGCGGGCACCGCACCGGAGGTCCACACCGGGCGCTGCGCCTCGATCTCGCTGACGCCGAGCCGCTCAGCGCCACCGACCCGGACGGTTCCGCTGGCTGGTTCCAGCGACAGCACGAACCGGGGCCGCCCGTCGGGTGCGGACCGGTCCATCCCGAGGCCGCGCCGTTGCCCGACGGTGAAGCCGTGCACCCCGTCGTGTCGGCCGAGCACCTCGCCGGTCTCGTCGTCGACGACGTCACCCGGACGGCTGCCGAGCCGCTCGGTGAGGAACGACCGGGTGTCGCCGGAGGGGATGAAGCAGATGTCGTGGCTGTCGGGCTTGTCGGCAACGGTCAGCCCGCGCCGCGCGGCCTCCTGCCGAATGCCGTCCTTCGGGGTGTCCCCGACCGGGAAGACCGCGTGCTCGAGCTGGCTCGCCGACAACACGGCCAGCACATAGGACTGATCCTTGCCCGGATCAACCGACCTGCGCAGCTCGCCGCTGGACAGCTGCGCGTGGTGGCCGGTGCAGACCGCGTCGAAACCCAGGTCCAGCGCCCGGTCGAGCAGCGCCGAGAACTTGATCTGCTCATTGCACCGCAGGCACGGGTTGGGCGTCCGCCCGGCGGCGTACTCCGCGACGAAGTCGTCGATCACATCAGCGCGGAACCGCTCGGCGAGGTCCCAGACGTAGTACGGGATCCCCAACATGTCGGCCGCGCGGGCGGCGTCACGAGAGTCCTCCTTGGAGCAGCAGCCGCGGGCACCGGTGCGCAGCGTGCCGGGATTCGCCGACAGCGCCAGGTGCACTCCGACGACCTCGTGGCCCGCGTCGACAACGCGGGCCGCCGCCACCGCGGAGTCCACACCGCCGCTCATCGCGGCCAAGACCTTCATGGTCACGATCCCGTTCCGCTGCCCGCCATCCGCCGGGTGCCGGCACCCCGGGCGCGAGTCACGACCGGTTCCACGACTGCGAGCAGCGCGTCGACGTCGGCGGCGGTGGAGGCGTGGCCGAGTGAGAAGCGCAGCGACCCCCGCGCCGTCGACGGCTCAGCGCCCATCGCCAGCAGCACGTGCGACGGCTGCGCGACGCCGGCGGTGCACGCTGCCCCGGTGGAGCACTCCACACCCTGTGCGTCGAGCAGCATCAGCAGCGCATCGCCCTCGCAGCCGGGGAAGGTGACGTGCGCGTTGCCGGGCAGCCGGGAAGGGCCGCCGTCGATCTCGTCACGGCCCGGGTCTCCGTTGAGCGCCGCATCGGGAAGCCGCTCGAGCAGCCCGCGGACAAGTCCGTCGCGCAGGTCCGCCAGCCGGCTCGCGGTCTGCGGCTGCACGTCGACGGCGTGCCGGACGGCGGTGGCCAGCCCGACGATCGCGGGCACGTCCAGCGTCCCTGACCGCACGTCACGCTCCTGACCGCCGCCGTGCAGCAGCGGCGTGGCCGCCACCTCCCTGCCGAGCAGCAGCACGCCGGCACCGTAGGGGCCCCCGAGCTTGTGGCCGGTCAGCGTCATCGCGGCCGCCCCACAGGGGCCGAAATCGACGGGCAACTGGGCGACGGCCTGCACCGCGTCGGTGTGCAGCGGCACGCCGTACTCGGCTGCGACACTCGCGAGTTCGCGCACCGGTGCCACGGTCCCGACCTCGTTGTTGGCCCACATCACGCTGACCAGCGCGGCCGAGTCGGGGTCCTGCGCGAGCGCCGCACGTAGCGTCTCGGTCGCCAGCCGGCCCCACCGGTCGGTCTCGAGCCAGCCCACCTCGGCGTCTTCGTGCTCGACGAGCCACTCCACGGCGTCGAGCACCGCATGGTGCTCGATCGTAGAGACGAGGATGCGCCGCCGCCGGGGGTCGGCCTCCCGCCGCGCCCAGTACAGGCCCTTGACGGCCAGGTTGTCGCTCTCGGTGCCACCGCCGGTGAACACCACCTCGGAGGGGCGCGCTCCCAGGGCGTCGGCGATGGACTCGCGACTCTCCTCCACGGCGCGGCGAGCGCGCCGCCCGGAGCTGTGCAGTGACGAGGCGTTGCCCAGGGTGGTCAGCGCCTCGCTCATCGCAGCGACCGCCTCCGGCAGCATCGGGGTCGTCGCGGCGTGGTCCAGGTAGGTCATCGAGAGACCAGCGTAGTCCGATCGTCACGGCATCACGCCTGCGGCGGCTCAACGGCCGCAGCACGGGGTCACCGATCCCGCCGCGGGCGCCGGGCGACGTGGATCACGGCGGGCGGCAGGTTGCGCCAGATGGTGCGGCTGGTGGTCACCTCCTCGAAGCTGCGGCACAGTTCGTCGAGCTGCCGCCTCGCGGGTGGCGCCCAGCGCGTGGCCGCGTACCCGAGCTGGGTCAGCGCACCGTTGCCGCCGAGACAACCGGGCAACTGGTCCAGCAGCGTCGGTGATCCGGCACCGGCGAAAGCCGCCCAAGGCAGCCCGCTGACGACGACGTCGGCGACCAGCACACGGTCGAGCAGAATCGCGGGCAGCTCGGTAGCGTCGGCGCAGATCACCTCGACGTCCGGGTAGCGAAGCGCCAGCCGATCGGCGAGCCGCGGGCTGACCTCGATCGCGAGCTGGCGGCCCCGGCCGCCGAGCCGGCGGCGGATGACCTCGGTGATCGTGCCTGTTCCCGGGCCGAGCTCGACCACCACGGGGTCCCCGCTGCCGGGAACCGGAGACGTCGCCGTCCTGGCGAGCGCGGCCGAGCTCGGTGCCACCGACGCGGTGCGCGGCGGATCGCACAGGAACTCCCACGCGAACGCCGGCGCGTCCCGGTTCACGGCTCGATCCCGGCGCAGATCGACGGCTCGAGCGGCACCACGACGCCGGTCGGCTGCAGTCGGGGCAACGCCGGCAGGGCGACCTCGCGCACCGCCCGGTCCGCGGCTCCGGCCAGCGCACGCCGTCGGGCGGCCCGCCCCCACGTTGTCACCGCGTCCGCCGCGGCTTCGAGGGTCGGCTCGGGGGATGGTGGGATGGTGGGGAGCACCTGCACCTGCACCCCGACACCGAGCACGCCGGCGACGGTCACCAAGGACCGCCACATCGTCGCGTCGCCGACGAACGACGTCACGGTGGTCGGGCGGTCTGCCACCCGGTAGTTCACGGCCACCGGGCGGACCGCGGCACCGGCGTCGACCGCGGCCTGGAACAGCGCGGGCCGGAACCGCCCCCCGGCCACTCCGCACCACGTGGTGCCCTCCGGGAACGCCCCGACCGCGGCGCCGCGGCGAAGTGCCCTCGTCAGCGCGCCGACCGTGTCGGGCAGCGAGCGCAACCGCTCCCGGTCGACATAGACGGTACCGGCGAGGGTGGCCAGCGGGCCGATCAGCAGCAGGTCCCGCACCTCACTCTTGGCCACCAGCCGCACCGGCTGCACCGCGCTGAGCGCGACGAGGTCGAGCCAGGACACGTGGTTGCTGACCACCAGCACCGGTTGGCCCCGGGCGGCGAAGCGGGCCTCTCCGGTGATCCGGATCCGTATCTCGAGCGCCGCGAGCAGCAGCCGGAACCATCGGCGCTGCGTTCGCTCCCGCACACCGCCGGGCAGCAGCGGCAGCACGGCGAACAACCCGGCTCCCGCCACCAGCAACAGGCCGACCGCCAGTAGCCGGCAGGCCTGCCGGACACACCCCGCCGCCGGCACAGCGCCGGCGGCGGGCAGGCAGCCGGCGCCGCACGGGGAGACCGGCATCCAGGCGTGGGTCACGCCTGCTCCCCCAGGAAGTGGCGCAGGTAGCGCGGGTGCATCCGGTCGAGGTGCAGCAGCACCGGGAAGTCGGCCACGCCGAAGTCCCGGTCGTGCGCGGGCGGCCCGCACACCCAGGCGCCCAGCCGCAGGTAGCCGCGCAGCAACGGCGGGAGCACGGCCCGCTGCGGCCGGGGCACGCCGTCGGATATCCAGGGGTTGCGTGGATTGACCAGATACTTCGGCGGGGCCAGGTGCTTGTCGCAGACGAGATCCCACACCCCCGCCGCCACGGTGCCGTGCGGCCGGCCTGGCGTGTGCAGCGGCACCGAGGCGCAGCCGACCAGCCAGCGGTGACCGGTGAGCAGCATGTAGCGGGCGATGCCGGCCCAGACGAGGCTTACCACCCCACCGGCCCGGTGGTCGGGGTGCACGCAGGAACGCCCGGTCTCGACCAGCTCGCCGCGCAGCCCGTCGAGGCCGGGCACCTCGAACTCGGTCTCGCAGTACAGCCCGCCGGCCCGGCGGGCGGACTCCGGCGGCAGCATCCGGTAGGTGCCGACGATCTGCCCAGTGCGGTCCTCGCGCACCACCAGGTGGTCGCAGTACGGGTCGAAGGCGTCGACGTCGAGGCCGGGCTGCGGGCTGTGCAGCACCGCCCCCATCTCACCAGCGAAGACCCGGTACCGCAGCTGCTGCGCAGCGCGGACCTCGGCCTGCTCGCCGGCGACCAGAAGCGAGTATCGGGGCGCATCGACGCCGGGTTCGGACGTGGTCACCAGCAGTTGCGAGGTGCTCATGGGGTCGTCCTACCGGTCCCAGCACCCCGCGAACCGACGACGGCGTGACCGGACGGTGGCACCTCGGTGAAACCCAGGTGCCACCGTCGGCTGGGGTCAGCCCTTGCGCTTGGTGGCCTCCTCGGCCAGCTGCGGCGCGATGGTGAACAGGTCACCGACGACGCCGAAATCGGCGATCTCGAAGATCGGCGCCTCGGGGTCCTTGTTGACCGCGACGATCGTCTTCGACGTCTGCATCCCGGCCCGGTGCTGGATGGCACCCGAGATCCCCAGCGCCACGTAGAGCTGCGGGGAGACGGTCTTGCCGGTCTGCCCGATCTGGAACTGGTGCGGGTAGTAGCCGGAGTCGACCGCGGCGCGCGACGCTCCGACCGCCGCGCCCAGCGCGTCGGCGAGCTGCTCCACGACCCCGAAGTTATCGGCGGAGCCGACCCCGCGGCCACCGGCGACCACGACGCCCGCCTCGGACAGCTCCGGACGGTCGCCGCCCTCGATGGGCCTGCGCTCGATGACCGTCGCGGTCGTCGCGGCGTCGATCGCGGGAACGTCGACGGTCTCCTCGACCGCAGCGCCCGGCGCTTCGACGGCGTCGACGGACCCGGCCCGGAGAGTGATCACCGCGGTCGGCGTGCTGGCCTTGGACTCGGCGAGGTAAGAGCCGCCGAACACCGAGTGCGTGGCCGTGCCGTCATCGGTGAGGCCGACGACGTCGGACAGCAGCCCGGAACCGGTACGCACCGCGAGCTTGCCGGCGATCTCCTTGCCGTCGGGCGAGGTCGCGATGAGCACGGCGGTGGGTGCAACGGAGCCGACCAGCGCGGCCAGCGCGCCGACCGACGGTGCGGTCAGGTAGGTGCCTGCGTCGTCGGACTCGGCGACGTAGACCTTCGCCGCGCCGTACTGCGCCAGCCCGTCCTTGATCTTCATCGCGGTGCCGGGCGTGCCCACGACCACCGCCGCCGGCTCGCCGAGCGTCGCGGCTGCCGTGAGCAGTTCGTTGGTGACCTTCTTGACCTCGCCGCCGCTGTGTTCGACGAGGACCAGGACCTCTGCCATGAGTGGTTCTCCTAGTTCGATCGCGACGGTGCGGATCAGATGAGCTTGAGCCCGGCGAGGTACTCGACGAGCTTGACGCCGCCGTCGCCCTCGTCGGTGACGACCTGTCCGGCCTCGCGCGGTGGCCGCGGCCGCGACGCGGTGACCGTCGACGTGGCACTGGCCAGCCCGACCTGCCCGGCGTCGATGCCCGCGTCGGCGATCGTCATCGTGGTGACCGGCTTCTTCTTCGCGGCCATGATCCCCTTGAACGAGGGGTAGCGCGGCTCGTTGATCTTCTCGTTGACGCTCACGACGGCGGGCAGGGTCGCCTGCAACGTGGTGATCGCGTCGTCGGTCTCTCGCTCGATCGTGACGGTGGAGCCCTCGACCGTCACCGTGCGGGCGTGGGTGAGGTCGGGCATCCGGAGCGCCTCGGCGACCATCGCCGGCACGGCGCCGACGGTGCCGTCGGTCGCCTCGTTGCCGGCCAGCACCAGGTCGACCTCGCCGAGCGTCCCGATCACGGTGGCCAGCGCCCGGGCGGTCTGCACCGCGCAGGAGCCGTGCAGCGCCTCGTCGGACAGGTGTACGGCCTTGTCCGCGCCCATCGACAGGGTCTTGCGGATCGCGTCGGTGGCGCGCTCGGGGCCCATGCACACGACGGTGACCTCGCCGTCGCCGGCATCCTTGAGCTTGAGTGCCTCCTCGACAGCGCGCTCGTTGATCTCGTCGAGCACGGCGTCCGCAGCCCCTCGGTCCAGGGTGTGGTCTGAGTCGGTCAGCCTGCGCTCGGACCAGGTGTCCGGCACCTGCTTGACCAGGACGACGATGTTCATGGTCCTCTTCGACCTCCTGCGGCCGTACCGGGCGGCAGCAGCGCCTCGCCGCGCCGCCGCGAATGGCGTCATGCACCGATGGTTCATGCACACTGCCACGACTCGGGTGGCGCGAGCACGGTGCCCTTGGCCACCCGAATGTTACTCGCCAGTAAAGTCCGTGACAGCCACAGCACGCTTCGACCCGAGGTGAGCCTGCTCACCCGGCTGCCACCGGCTCCCGACGATGCCACGGTAGAGCTCGAGGTGCGACCGAGCCCGCCGACCACCAGCGGCGGGTACTCCCAGGACAGCATCAGCACGCGCATGGTGGCGGCCACGCCCGCAGCGTGAGCCTGCGGGCGTCGAGCCCGCCGAAGGGTGACACCGCTCGCCAGCCCGCCGGGTCGCCGCCGCCATCGAGCAGTTCGCGGGCCCGGGCGGCGTGGCGCTGCGCCCGGCGCCGCGCGTAGTCCGGGGCGGAGTCCTTGCTCACCATGAACGCCCAGTCGCTAGACAGCGACAGCAGCGCTTCGCGCAGCGCCTGGTCGGCCCTCGGATCGCGCGCCGTGCCGGCCTTCGGCAGCGCCGCGAGCAGCTCGCGCTGCAGCGCGTCGTTGTCGGCGACGACGTCGGCGACCTGCTCGCCGTCCCATACCCGCCAGTCCTTGCCCGAGCCCCATGACGAGGCGGGCAGTGTCACCGGCGAACCGACATGTCCCGCCTCGAGCGCGCCGTGCAGCGTGGTGACGTCGACGCCGGCCTCGGGCAGCGCGCGCAGCACACTCTCGAGCCAGGCCGGGCCCTCGTGCCACCAGTGCCCGAACAGCTCGGTGTCGTAGGCCGCGACAACCAGCCCCGGTTGCCCGTCGCGGCGTGCCAGGCCGTCGAGCCGGTCGCACACCACCGACACGAAGTCCTTGGCGTGCTTGCCGACGGTGCGCGCCGCGCGCTCCGGGTCGTAGGCCCGCTTGCGCTCCGGCGCGACGTCATGGCCGGTGACGCGGGACGGCTTGAAGCCGGTCGGGTGGTCGAAGGTGTGGAAGTCGCGGTAGGCAGGGTCGCCGGGGTAGCCGGCTTTCGGCGACCACACCCGGTAAGTGACGTCGAGGTCGCGCCCGAAGCAGATCACCCCGGAGCCGTCGACGGGGCGTGCCACGGCGGTGTCGCCGCGCAGCGCCGGGCCGTCGACGAGGAAGTGGCCGACACCGGCCGCCGCGTAATCCTGCTCCATGCCGGGCGCATAACCGCACTCCGGTGCCCAGATGCCCGCGGGCCGGTGACCGAGCCGGTGCCCGGCGTCGGCCAGTCCCTCGGCCAGCCCGAGGTCGCGCAATGCCGGATGCAGCAGCGGCTGGAACGGGTGGGTCAGTGGCCCGCCGAGCAGCTCGATCGCACCGCCGTCGACCAGTGGTCGCAGCACGGCCGAGCCGCCGTGGCGCCAGCGCTGCTCGAAGTCCTCGATGGCGGCGGTGGCGGCGCGGTGCTCGCGTCGCCCGAGGTCACCCAGGTCGCGGCGGGTACCGGCGAGTTGCGCGCGCAGCGCCCAGCCACCCAGCCAGTCGTGCATCCCGCGCAGGCAGTACGGGTCGTCGAACTGCGCGGCCAGCACCGGTGTCACGCCCAGGGTCAGCACGTCGCGGCGCCCCTCGGTGGCCAGCCGCGCCAGCATGTCGGTGACCGGCAGGTAGGAGTGCGCCCAGGCCTGGTAGAGCCACTCCTCGCCGACCGGCCACGCCCCGTGGTGGGCCAGCCAGGGCAGGTGCGAGTGCAGCACCAGGCAGAACGTCCCGAGCGGCCTCACCGGGCTATCGCCACGGCGACGGTGTCGAGACCGGCACGCGCTTCCGCGGTCACGCCGCTCGACCCTACCCACCGGTCAGGTCCCGGTCGAAGATCTTACCCACCGGTGAACGCCGGGTTGGTCATTCTGCGCTGGGGAGTCGAAAAGATGGGCCGGGATGTCCACCTCGTTGCACTGGCCGGCCGGGGTGACGGTGACGCGCCAGGCGTCCACGGTGGGCTTGCCGGTGTCGATCCACCATCGATAGGCGGCCTCTACCTCGTCCCAGAGGCGGCGGGTACCGCCCTGGCGAACCTCGTAGGGCGGATCCGGGGTGAGTGCGATAGCGGCCCACGACCCGGTGTCGGGGTCGAGCAGCCATTGGGTTCCGGTGCTGTCGCTGCCGGGGGCGTAGTGCTTGTGGATGCCGCACACGCGCATGCCGATGGCGGTAGCGGCATCGCGGTCCCCAGCGACCCGGTAGGGGTGCACGTCGGTGGTCGACACGGCTGCGGTGTCGGTGTCGATGGGCCGGCCACGCGGGCGAGGGACGCGTTGCGCGCGGAGCGCCATGAATGCGGCCGCTCCACCGAACCGGCCGCTGGCCGTCCCGTCGTGGCCGACGTCGAGGGTGAGTATCCCCGGCGGTTGATAGGTCCCGGCCATCGGCACCACGACGCGCCCACCTGGCACCGTCTGCGAGATCCACGCGTACGGGATCGTGGTGACTGCTGCGGTCACGAGGACCCGGTCGTAGGGCGCGTTCGCCGGGTATCCCTGCGCCCCATCGCCGGTGATCACGGTGACTTTCCCGAAGCCGGTCGCGGCGAGGGCGTCCCTGGCGTGGTCGGCCACCTGCGGGTCGATCTCGACGGTGACCACGTTGTCCTGGCCGAGCCGGTGTGCGAGCAGCGCGGCGTTGTATCCGGTGCCGGTGCCGACCTCCAACACCGTCATCCCAGGTTCCGCTTGCAGCCCGATGAGCATGTCCGCGACCACCGACGGCTGCGACGCCGAGGACGTCACCTCGTGGCCGGTGCCGTCCTCGGCGGGGTTACCGTCATCGACCTGCGTGTCGACGGCGCGGTTCGCGTAGGCCACCTCGAGCCACTCGCCGGGCTCCTCGTCGCGGTGCAGCGGGTACATGTCATTGCCGTCCACATCCCGCCGCTGGCGCCACACCAGCGCAGGGATGAAAGCGTGCCGAGGCACGTCGGCGAAGGCCTGCCGCCACGGCCCGGGCAATTCTTCCAGTTCGCCGACCAACCGCGCACGCAGGTCGGCGGGGTCAGCCATTACTTCTTGTCGTGCTTGCCGGGGGGCGGCGGCGGGGGGCCCGCACCGCCTTGTGCTGACGCAGGTCATCGAGCCGACGACCATCGGGCAGGCGCTACTGCGACGAACCGTTCGCGCTGACGCCGCTGGGCTTGCAGCTAACGGCGGAGCCGCCGTTGCACTGCGGCATCGGTCTTGCGGGCGATGTCGGCGACGGCGGCCCGCTGCGCCTCGGCGGCCTCGTAGTCATCGCGCCGGTCACGCACCACGCGCGCCGGGATGCCCACGGCGACGGAGTAGTCCGGGATCTCCCCCCGCACCACGGCGTTCGCACCCAGCACGCAGCCCCGCCCGACGCGGGTGCCGCGCAGCACTGTCACCTTGGTCCCGACCCAGCTGCCCGGCCCGATCCGGACGGGACCCTTCACGATCCCCTGGTCCTTGATCGGCTGGTGCACGTCGTCGGCGCGGTGGTCGAAGTCGACCACGTAGACCCAGTCGGCGATGAGCGTGGCAGCGCCGATCTCGATGTCGAGGTAGCAGTTCACCGTGCTGTCGTTGCCGAAGACGACCCGGTCGCCGATCCGCAGCGAGCCCTCGTGGCACCGGATGGAGTTGCCGTCGCCGATGTGCACCCAGCGGCCGATCTCGAGCCGCCCGTAGCCGGACCGGCATTGCAGCTCGACGTTGCGGCCGAGAAAGACCATCCCGCGCAGCACGATGTGCGGGTGGATCAGCCGCAGCCGCAGCAGCCGCCAGTACCGCAGCAGGTACCAGGGCGTGAAGGCCCGGTTGCGCAGCACCCAGCGCAGCGAGTCGCGGGACAGGAAGCGGGCCTGCTCGGGGTCACGGCGCCCTGCCGTGCTCAACCTGCGCATCGCCGCAACAGGCTACGCGCCACCGGCGCACCGTAGGGTTGGATGGGCGGGTGGACCCGCGCACGGTGACGGTGGTCGGCAGCGTGAACCTCGATCTGGTGGCGGCGTTGCCACGGCTGCCGCAACCCGGCGAGACGCTGACCGCCAGCGGCCTGCGCAAGGTCGCAGGTGGCAAGGGTGCGAACCAGGCGCTGGCCGCCGCCAGGGCGGGCGCGCGGGTCCGGCTGGTCGCCGCCGTCGGGAACGACGGCGACGCGCAGGTGGCGCTGGAGCTGCTGCGCCGCGACGGCGTCGAACTCGACGGGGTGCGCACGCTCGACGCTGCCACCGGGCTCGCGCTGATCGAGGTCGACGAGACCGGTGAGAACACCATCGTCGTGGTGCCCGGCGCGAATGCGCAGCTGCAGGTGTCGCGCGACGACGTCGCCGGGGCCGACGCGGTGCTGTCCGTCCTGGAGGTGCCCGATGCCGCGGTGCGGGCCGCGGCCGAGCATGCCGATGGGCTGTTCGTGCTCAACGCCGCACCGGCGCGCCCGGTGCCCGACGCCGTGCTGCGCCGGGCCGACCTCGTGGTGGTCAACCGCGCCGAGCACGCCGCATTGCCCGGCGTCGACCGCGCCCGTGTCGTCGCCGTTACCGACGGGCCCCGCGACGCCGTGCTGCTGCGCGACGGCCGTGAGGTCGCCCGGGCGATCCCACCGCCGGTCGATGCCGTCGACGGCACGGCCGCCGGGGATGCGTTCGTCGGGGTGGCCGTCGTCGGCATGCTGGAGGGGCGCGCCG
The DNA here is from genome assembly GCA_009377865.1 of Pseudonocardiaceae bacterium. GTDB lineage: Bacteria > Actinomycetota > Actinomycetes > Mycobacteriales > Pseudonocardiaceae > WHSY01. Next base: position 50,030 of record WHTH01000001.1, read on the forward strand.
ACGCCGACCTGCTCGCCCGGGCCTGCGCCGCCGGCGCGCTGGCCGCCACCCGCCACGGTGCGCAGCCGTCGCTGCCCACCGCCGCCGAGATCGACGAGGTGCTCGCCCGGTGACCGTTCCCGTCATCATCGACACCGACCCGGGGGTCGACGACGCGGTGGCCCTGCTGCTCGCCGCCGCCAGCCCCGAGCTGGAGCTGCTCGCCATCACCACCGTCTTCGGCAACGTCGGGCTCGAGGCGGTGACCGACAACGCGCTGCGACTGCGGGCGCTGGCCGCACTCGGCCACGTGCCGGTGGCCGCCGGGGCGGACCGGCCGCTGGTGCACCCGCAGGCCGAGCGAGCCGACCGCTGGCACGGCAGTGACGGGCTGGGCGGCTGCGCCGCCGAGCTACCGGAACCCGACGGTCCGGTCAACGCTCGTGGCGCCGTCGCGTTGATGGCAGACCTGCTGGCTGTCGCACCGTCGCCGGTGACGCTGGTCGCGATCGGCCCGCTGACCAATGTCGCGCTGCTGCTGGCGGCGCATCCCGAGGTCAAACCCCACATCGCCCGGATCGTGGTGATGGGAGGCAGCCTGTCCGGCGGCAACACCACTGCAGCCGCGGAATTCAACGTGGCGTGTGACCCGGAGGCGGCCCGGCGGGTCCTCGTCGAGGAGGACGTGGCCACGACGCTGGTCCCACTGGATCTCACGCTGCGCTGCGCGGTCGACGGTGCGTGGCTCGACGAGCTGGCCACCGCCGGCCCGCGCGGCGCCGCGCTGGGACGGGTGATCGAGCACTACCGCACGCAGTTCCGTGAGTTCTCCGGGGGTGACGCGGTCCCGCTGCACGACTCGCTGGCCGTGCTCGAAGCTGCGGTGCCGGGGACGCTGCGCACCACCGCGCTGCCGCTCGAGGTGGTCTACGACCACGGCCCCGCCAGGGGCGTACTGTTCGCCGCCCGTCGCAGCGGTGCCGGCGGCCGTCTTGTCGACGTCGCGCTCGACGCCGATGTCGACGAGGTCAGCGCCACGGTCCTGCGGCGGCTGCGCAGGCTCTGCTAGCGGGCTGTGGCGGCGTAGTCGGCCACGCCGACGGCGTTGCTCGCCGAGTTCGAGCGCGACTCCGGCACATGACTGCATTTCGGTTCCGAATCACGGTGCGCTGAACCGTCATCCGGCGGTGGCACTGACCTTCCGACGGCGCCGCGGCGCCGCGGGCGCTGCACTCACGTGCTCGGGCTCGACGATCGTGCGCAGGAACTGCCCGGTGTAGCTGGTGTCGACGGCTGCGACCTGTTCGGGGGTGCCCTCGGCGATCACGAGGCCACCACCGGAACCGCCCTCCGGCCCCATGTCCACGACCCAGTCGGCGCACTTGATGACGTCGAGGTTGTGCTCGATGACCATCACCGTGTTGCCCTTGTCCACCAAACCGTCGATGACACCGAGCAGCTTGCGGATGTCCTCGAAGTGCAGCCCGGTGGTGGGCTCGTCGAGGATGTAGACGGTGCGGCCGGTGGAGCGCTTCTGCAGCTCGCTGGCCAGCTTGACCCGCTGCCCCTCACCGCCGGACAACGTCGGCGCGGGCTGCCCGAGCCGGACGTAGCCGAGCCCGACGTCGACCAGGGTCTTGAGGTGGCGGTGGATGGCGTTGATCGGCTCGAAGAAGTCCGCGGCCTGCTCGATCGGCATGTCGAGCACCTCGGAGATCGTCTTGCCCTTGTAGTGCACCTCCAGCGTCTCCCGGTTGTAGCGGGCTCCGCCGCACACCTCGCAGGGCACGTAGACGTCGGGCAGGAAGTTCATCTCGATCTTGATGGTGCCGTCGCCCGCGCACGCCTCGCAGCGACCACCCTTGACGTTGAAGGAGAACCGGCCGGGCTGGTAGCCGCGCACCTTGGCCTCGGTGGTCGCCGCGAACAGCTTGCGGATGCGGTCGAAGACGCCGGTGTAGGTCGCCGGGTTGGACCGCGGGGTGCGCCCGATCGGTGACTGGTCCACGAGCACCAGCTTGTCCACGTTGTCCAGCCCGGTGACCCGGGTGTGACGGCCGGGCACCTGGCGGGCGCCGTTGACCCGGTTCGCCAGCACGCGGGCGAGGATGTCGTTGACCAACGTCGACTTTCCTGACCCGGAGACCCCGGTGATGGCGATCGTGCGGCCCAGCGGGAACGACACGTCGATGTTGCGCAGGTTGTGCTCCCGCGCGCCGACGACGGTGACCTGCCGCTTGCCGTCGGGCCGGCGACGGGCGGCCGGCAGCGGGATGGTCCGGCGCCGGTCCAGGTATGCGCCGGTCAGCGAGGTCTCGTGGCGCTGCAGCTCGGGATAGGGCCCGGAGTGCACGACGCGCCCGCCGTGCTCGCCCGCGCCCGGCCCGATGTCGACGACCCAGTCGCTTGCGCGGATGGTGTCCTCGTCGTGCTCGACGACGATGAGCGTGTTGCCCAGATCGCGCAGCCGGCTCAGTGTGGCCAGCAGCCGGTGGTTGTCGCGCTGGTGCAGCCCGATCGAGGGTTCGTCGAGCACGTAGAGCACGCCGACCAGGCCGGAACCGATCTGGGTTGCCAGCCGGATCCGCTGCGCCTCACCGCCGGACAGTGTCCCGGCGGCGCGGTCGAGCGACAGGTAGTTCAGCCCGACGTCGAGCAGGAAGCGCAACCGTGCCCCGATCTCCTTGAGCACCGCCGCGGCGATGATCTCCTGCCGCTGGTCGAGGACGAGGTCGTCGAGGAAGGTCGCCGCCTCGCGGACCGAGAGCGCGCAGACGTCCGCGATCGACTTCCGGCCCTCGGTGCGGTGCGACAGGGTGACGGCGAGGATCTCGGGCTTCAGGCGGGTGCCCTGGCATGCCGGGCAGGGCACCTCCCGCATGTAGCCCTCGTACCGGTCGCGCATGTAGTCGGACTCGGTCTGGCTCATCCGGCGCTCGAGGAACGGGATCACCCCCTCGAAGGGCGCGTAGTAGGAGCGCTGCCGCCCGTAGCGGTTGCGGTAGCGAACGTGGACCTGGTCGTCGCTGCCGTGCAGCACCGCCTTCTGTGCCCGCGCCGACAGCCGCCGCCATGGCAGGTCCGTCCGGAACCCGACGGTCCCGGCCAATGCCTCGAGCAGCCGGCTGAAGTACTCGGCGGTCTGGCCGGCCGACCACGGTGCGATCGCGCCGTCGGCGAGCGACCGCTCCTCGTCAGGCACGACGAGCTCGGGGTCGACCTCCTTGCGGACTCCGATGCCGGTGCACTCCGGGCAGGCGCCGTAGGGCGAGTTGAACGAGAACGAGCGCGGCTCCAGGTCGTCGACCTCGATCGGGTGGCCGTTGGGGCAGGCCATCCGCTCGGAGAACCGGCGCTCGCGATGGGGGTCGGTGCGCTCGCGGTCGACGAAGTCGAGCACCACCAGTCCGTCGGCCAGCCGCAGCGCGGTCTCGACCGAGTCGGTGAGCCGCTGCTTGGCGCTGTCCTTGACTGCCAGCCGGTCGACCACCACGGAGATGTCGTGCTTCTCCTGCTTCTTCAGCGTCGGCGGGTCGGTGAGCGGGCGGACGGTGCCGTCGACCAGCACGCGCGAGTAACCCTGGCCCTGCAGCTCGGCGAACAGGTCGACGAACTCGCCCTTGCGGGTGCGCACCACCGGCGCCAGCACCTGGAACCGGGTACCGGGCTCGAGTCCGAGCACCTGGTCGACGATCTGCTGCGGGGTCTGCCGCGAGATCGGCTCGCCGCAGGTCGGGCAGTGCGGCTCGCCGGCGCGGGCGTACAGCAACCGCAGGTAGTCGTAGACCTCGGTGATGGTGCCGACCGTCGAGCGTGGGTTGCGGCTGGTCGACTTCTGGTCGATCGACACCGCCGGCGACAGCCCCTCGATGAAGTCCACGTCGGGCTTGTCCATCTGCCCGAGGAACTGCCGCGCGTAGGCCGACAGCGACTCGACGTAGCGCCGCTGGCCCTCGGCGAAGATGGTGTCGAAGGCCAGGCTGGACTTGCCCGAGCCGGACAGCCCGGTGAACACGATGAGGCTGTCGCGGGGAAGGTCGATGTCGACGCTGCGCAGGTTGTGCTCGCGCGCGCCGCGGACGACGAGGCGGTCGGCCATGCGATCCCTTCGGATCGGAGTCGATCGGGTGCCCCGGCGGACCCGATACGGCCTCGGCCCGAGACCCACCCGACGGGACGCGCGGAGCGGTACCCATGCTATGCGCCGGCACCGACACAAAACCCGCGGGCGACGTCATCCGCGCGGCCTGCTGCGCCGTGCGGTGTCGGACGCGGTGCCGGGGCACTACTGTCTCGGGCGTGGATGTGCTTGATGATTACACCGGACATGTCGACCCGGGCGGGTCGGCGACCCGACGCACACTGGACGGCCTGACCGTCAGCAAGCTGTCGGTGGGGCCGATGGACAACAACGCCTACCTGCTGACCTGCCGGTCGACCGGCGAGGCGTTGCTGATCGACGCGGCGAACGAGGCCGAGCGCCTGATGGACCTGGTGGGCCACGGGGCGGACCGTCCCGAGCTGCGCACCATCGTCACGACCCACCGTCACGGCGACCATTGGCAGGCGCTCGGTGCGGTCGCAGGAGCCACCGGTGCCGAGACCATCGCGCACCCGGTCGACGCTCCCGGGCTGCCACTGCCTCCCGATCAGCTGGTGGAGCACGGCGCCACGGTGACCGTCGGGAACTGCCTGCTCGAGGTGATCCACCTGCGGGGCCACACCCCGGGCTCGATCGCATTGCTCTACCGCGACGGCGATCGGCCGCACCTGTTCACCGGCGACGCGTTGTTCCCTGGCGGGCCTGGCAAGACAACCAGCCCAGAGGACTTCGAGTCGCTCGTGGGTGACCTGGAGTCGCGGGTGTTCGACCAGCTGCCGGACGAGACCTGGTTCTACCCCGGGCACGGGGACGACTCCACCCTCGGCGAGCAGCGCCCACACCTGCAGGAATGGCGCCAGCGGGGTTGGTGATCCAGCCGAGGCTTCGGGGGAAGTGGCTCCATCAGCTCTCGCAGGCGACACCGTCGTCATCGCGGTCCAGGCCGGACCGGTAGCCGGAATCACCGGCATACAGCGGTGCGGCGCCAGCTGAGCGAGCGGCCGAGCAGTTGTCGTAGTAGGCGAGGCCACCGCCGTCCGATTCCGTCGTGGGTTCGGGCCGGGCCGCTGGCTCTGGCTCGACAACTCGCGGCGGTGAGCGGTCAGCACCGAGAAGTCCCGACCATCGGGCAGCAGGATGTATGCCAGCGTGCGACCGAAGCCATCCACCCGGTCCTGAGTGGGATCTCGACGACGGTGACCGATTGGTTGAGCAGGGTCCGCTGGGCGAACTCGGTTGCTTCGGGTCCCCAGCACTCGACCGGCTTGCCGGGTGCCACCGTCTCCGGAGTGTCGATCCCGATAATCCTTACGGTGCGCCCGTCGTTGAGTGTGACGGTGTCGCCGTCGACAACGTCGACCACGGTGGTCACCGGGGGCGGTGGTGGGCTCGACGAGGGCGGCCCGCGCGGTGCGGGGCGCGGCCGCAAGGGGAGAAGCCGCGCCGCCGGGCTCGACGGTAGCCGCTCGACGCGGCTGGTTGGAGCCGAACGGGCCAAGTGGCTACCGCGATGGTCGTTCAGCGCCGAAGTGCCCCGATCAGCCGCGTTCCCACCGTGCGGAGCTAGCCTCAGCTATGCGGCGGAGCGCAGGAGCTTCTCCAGCTCAGTCAGCCAGCCTCGGTAGGTCCACCCGCTTCCAGGCGGGTAGTAGTAGCTCCCCAGCTTGCCTGTGATCGCGTCCAGCTGTGCCTCGTCGTGGTCGGCCTCGAGGATCCGGCGAACCTGATCGGCCGCGCGGGCAACGTAGTCCGCTGGCTCAACGGAGCGGAAGTCACTCACCGCGGTCCACGCGTCGCCGTAGATCTCCTTCCAGTCCTGGTGCAGATACGCGCCGAAAAGCGTCAAGAGCCATCCCACCCAGGACCTTCATAGCTGCTACTCGTGTCGATCATGGCCTCGTTCGTCATGTTACTGTAGTAACTGGAGGACTCCCTAATTCTCGGCTGGCGGCGGCAGCGCCGTACTGGCCGGCGGTGGCGCCGTACTCGCCGCGCTCATGCCGCCCGTCACCGTCGGGGGCGCGGTACTGCTGGCCGCCGTAGAGCGCGTTGATGGCGTTCGCGCACCGGCGCTCGGCGTCATGGAAATCGGCCATCGCGGTATTGACCGCGCTGAGCAGCTCGTTGCTGCGCTCGGACTTGGCGTCATCATCGGCCCAGTCGTCGTCGCCGTCGACCGAGGCCTCGAAGTCTCCGGCCTGGGCGCGCAGCGCATCCAGCCGCGCCTGAATCTGGCGCACCTCGCCGGAGCGTCAGCGGCGATGATCCGATCGGCCACGGTGTGTGCACAGCGCCTCGGCGTAGCACTGCACAGCGGCCCGTTCCACGGTGACGGCCGCGAAGGCGTGACAACGACCGTCGAGTGGGGACACCGCCCACCGCACCGCCGGGGCGTTCACAGCGCCGTCCGGGCCAGCGAGAGGGCACGGTGGCGACCTGCCGCCCGACGAGGCCGCAACTGGTCACGCAGACGCGGTGTCGGCACCAGCAGCGGCAACACGATCACGGCGAGCATGACCGCCACGCCTGCCAACTGTTCGAGCATGCCGAGTGGCGAGGGCGTGCGGCTAGTCGTTCACGGCGCGTGAACCGCTAGCCGATGCCGAACCGATTGCGCAGCGAGTCCAACTCCCACACCCGGCGCCGCGCCCGGCGGTCCAGGGCGGCGACCAGCTCACGGGCAAGCGGATCGGGGCGGACGTATTGCGGCGCCAGCCGGTCGGCGGCATCGATGTGCCGGATCGCCTCGCCGTCGCGGTCGTGGCCCTCCTGCGCGAGTGCGCGTGCCATGTCCAGGTACAGCGCTGAGGACCGCTCGGCGCTACCTAACGCCTCGACGTCAATCGGGACGCGGGTGGCTTCCTCGTAAGCTCGGCCGCCCTCGCCGAGTTCAATACCGATTCCCAGCCGCCACACCGCGACGTTGGTCGGTCCGAAGTGTTGGCGCATCCCGTTGCGCTCCCCAATCCGAGCTGCGACCGCGGCCGCCTCATCGAGGTGGGCGCGAGCGTCGTCGGCGTCGCGATCCCGAGCTGCGGTCTGTGCCGAGGTCAGGTGCATCAGCCCGGCCATCTCGGCAGGCAAGCTGTCATCGGTGTTGTCCAGTCGCATGGCGGGAGCCAGTTCATCCACGCCGGCAGTCAGCACCGACGACGCGCGATGGCGCGCGGCGAGCCGCATCAGCCCGATCCCCCAATACCAGCGGGCGAATCCGGTTATGCCGGGATCACCCTGCCGTCGGGCGAACTCGACACCACGCCGGGCCGCAGTGACCGACAAGTCGATGTAGCCGAGGTTCTTCGCGACCGCGCCCGCGACCATGCACGCGGTGACCAGAGCCGCGAACGCCGGCTGGCTGTCGGGTGCCTTGGCAGTCAACGCGTGCGCGTGCAGCTCGGTGACCAGAGCGCCCGCATCGCGCCCGGCCAACGAGAACCGGGTCTGGTCGACGTGGGCGCTGGCCTGGTCGATCTGCGCGACAAGCTGGTCAAGTGGACGAGGCGCCACGTCGGGCACATCGTCCGGCCCGTAGTCGGCAAGCGCCAGCCGAATACCGGGGATGGCGGCCAGCGCGTCGGCGGTGTCCCGGTCGGCGGGTAGGTAGGGCTGGCCGGTCAGATCGGCCACAGAGCAGCCCAGCCCCCCGGCGAGATCCTCCATCAGCCCCCGGCGCTCGAAGTTGCGCAGCCCGCGTTCGAGCATCGACAAGTAGCCCTTGGAGATCCCCGCGAGCCCGGCGGCGACCTCCACGCTCAGCCCCCTGCGGCGCCGGATGGTGCGCGCTCGCTGGCCGATCTCTGCGGCGTCGGTGGCCATGTGCCTAGGCTACCCAGCGCGGCCAGGCGGGTAGCAGGGGTCACGGTGACGCTGGAGCCTCGCCCGCGACGGTCAGCCCGACGTGCCGCCCGGGTCGCCGAGCAGCACATAGGCGTCCCGGTAGCCGTCCAGCCAGCCCGCGGCCGCGCTCGGCTCGCGGGGCGTCATATCTGGACGCAACCGCCGGACACCGTTGCTCGCGCTGCGCTGCTGACCCCGGCACCGGGCGTGTTCAGCCACGTCTGTAACTCCTCGGTCAGGTCGCCGCGATCCGGGGCGAGGACACCATGTAGACGGCCGGTACGGGCGGCGAGCGGACACCTGTTGGGCGTGGGTTCCGTTGATTATCGGACTGGCTCGCTAGGGTGCCGACCGTGCATCTGGAACCGGTCCCGTCGTCCAAGGCTCAGGTGCCCTCCGACGCTGCTGCGGTCCTGGCACTGCTGCTTCAGGAGGGTGTGACCTGGGGGGACTCGTCGGTCTGGCTGCCGGCGCTGCCGACCGGGAGCGTGAACCTGTTTTTCACCTCGCCCCCGTATGCGGACGCTCGTCCCTACTCCCGCATCCACCCGGACCGCTACGTGGAGTGGTTCCTGCCGTTCGCGCAGGCGATGTACGAGGCGACGACGGAGACCGGGTCGCTGGTGCTCAACATCAAGAACCGAGTGGCCAAGAGCGGTCCATTCAAGGGACAGCGGCACCCCTACGTCTACCAGCTGGTGATCGCCTTACAGAACATCGGCTGGCGCTGGTTGGAGACCTACATCTGGGCGAAGCCGAACGCCGTACCAGGCCGGTTCGGTCCGCGCACCAAGGACGCCTTCGAGTACGTCTACCACTTCGCCCGTGGACCGAAACCCTACTTCGATCTCGATGCGGTCCGGGTCCCCTACAAGACCACCGAGGCCGAGATCGACCGCCGCAAGCTCGATGGCAACGGCCGGCGTAACACCGAGGCCGGGTTCGGCCGCAACCGCACCACCACCTACGGTCGCGGTGGCGCGGACCCAGGCAATGTGCTCAGCGTGGCGCAGACCTACAACCAGCACTACGGCGTGGCGCACACAGCGGCCATGCCCGAGGGGCTGGCCTCGTTCTTCATCATGGCGACCACCCCGCCCGGCGGGATCGTCATCGACCCGTTCGCCGGCGGCGGCACCACAACCGTGGTAGCCCGTCGGCTCGGGCGACACGGCGGCGGGATCGAACTGCACCAGGACTTCGTCACCGAGGCCCAACGGCGGATCGCGGCCAGCATCGCCGACGACGTTGCCGGCGCGCTCTTGGACATCGGCTAAACGATCTCGCCAAGGAAGCTTGCCATAGTGCCCAGTGTCGAGCAGACCATCCAGGACATCCTCCAGGCACCACATGGGACAAACGGGTGGCCCGTGAGGGCTACGTGCCGCACCTGGCACCCGACTTCGCCTACATCCATCCCGCCTCGTTCTACGAGGCCGCCTACTTCCGGGAGGTCTATCACGTGGCCGAGGCGGCCACCATCGGTTTCACCGAGGGATCGCTGTTCCCCGCCCCCGAAGCCGACCTGCGCAGTAAGCAGGCCAAGCTCGACACCGAGCACGGTTGGTCGTCGGTGCAGCACCTCGCATCCACGGGCGTGCCGTACGCCGACTTCCTGCACCAACGTCACTACGGTGGCGCGTTCCGCCAAGTCCTCGACGCCACCTCCAGCCGCCGCGGCGATCTCATCGAAGACGCCGTTGAGACGCTGTTCACAGACGCTGGCATCCCCTACATCCGGACTGGCTCACACAACCAACGCGACATCGCCGAACGGTTCGAAGTACAGGTCACCCCAGCCCCGGACTTCGTCGTGTTCGACGGCAGCGACACCCTCCGGGCGATGCTCGAATGCGAGATCACCAACGACGGCGGCACCGCACGCGACAAGGCCCTTCGCTTCGTGGGGCTACGCGCCGAGTCCGTGCGGCTCGGCGGCATGCCGCTACTCGCTGTCCTCGGCGGCATGGGCTGGGCACGAGTCAACGACACGCTGGGGCCGGTCATCCGCGACACTGACGGCCGCGTGTTCACCCTGGCCACCCTGCCCAGGATGCTTGACGTCGCCCCCTTCCCCTCCTTACGTGGCCTCACCTAGCAGCCCCCTGGCGAGTCACCGAGGCGGCTGCCCGAGCCAAGGCGTGCTGCACCGTCACCGACCACCTCACCGCCGCCCGCGCACTGGCGCCACAGTGGTCGCGGCTACAACCACTCGGGCGAGCCGTCATCGGACAACTCGTCGAGCACCGCGGCCGCCGATCGGAACGCATCACCGAACTGGCCGCGCACTACGCGGCAGACTGAAGCTGCCCTGCTTGGTGATTCGCCCACGGTGCACGGGCCGGTGTCACGCCCTGGTGGCGCTGGCGCTCGGACGCCCCCACAGGTGGCCGTTCGACTGGTCGGATTCAGAGGTCTCTGCCAGCAGTTGCGCGTTGGCCAGCTCATAATACAGCGGGCTGCTGTCGAGCAGCTCGTCGTGGCTGCCCGTGGCGGCCACCTCACCGCCTTCCAGCAGCACGATCTGGTCAGCACGGCGCACCGTCGACAACCGGTGCGCGATGACCAGCAGCGCGCAGTGCTGCCGGGCACGGTCGACGGCCCGGCCGAGCGAGGCCTCGTTGATCGCGTCCAGATTGGACGTCGGCTCGTCGAGAAGCAATAGCGAGGGCCGGGTGAGCAGCGCCCGCGCGATCGCGATCCGCTGACGCTCGCCTCCCGAGAGCGAGCCACCCCGCTCCCCCACCTGGCTGGCCAGTCCTTCCGGGAGCCGATCGACGACTTCCCGGAGGTTCATCAAGTCGACGACGCCCTCGACCTCGGCGTCACTGGCATGCGGTGCGGCGTAGACGAGGTTGTCGCGCAGCGTGCCGTGCAGTACCGGGGCATTCTGATCGACGAGCGCGATGCGGTTGCGGCACTCCTGCCGGCCGAGCTTCTCGGCGTGGTGTCCTTCGAGCAGGATCGAGCCGTGCTCCGGGTCGTAGAACCGCTCGATGAGGGTGAAGATCGTGGACTTGCCGGCACCGGACCTGCCGACGAGCGCGACGTGAGACCGGGCCGGCACCGTGAACGACACACCCCGCAACACCGGTTGCTTGCGATAGCCGAACCAGACGTCCTGCAACTCCAACGCGCAAGCCCCGGAGGCACCGTTGCCGGAGGCGGCCGCAACCGGTCGCCGAGCCGGGGCGATGCCGTCGTCCTCTACGGGCAGCGCAAGTGCCTCGCGAACCCGCTGCAGTGCTCCCAACCCCTTGTAGAGCGTGCCGACGGCCTCGAAGACTCCGCTGAGCGGTACGACGAGCAAGGTGGCGTAGAGCAGGAATGCCACCAGATCACCCAGCGAGGCATCGCCCCCAGCGACCCGCATCCCACCGACGAGCAGCACCAGCAGCAGCGAGCCTTGCACGGCCAGCTCGACCGCCGGGCTCATCAGCGAAGCCAGCTTGGCGGTGCGCACCCCGGCCGTGTAGGCGGAGGTGGCGCGTTCGTCGATCCGGGCGCTCTCCCGGTCCTCGGCCCGGCTGGCGCGCACCGTCCGCACGCCGCCGAGGGCCCGTTCCAGGTCGGCCGCCATCGCGCCCACGCTGTGCTGGGCCCGCTCGCTGGCTGCGCGCAGGCCCTTGAGCAACGAGCTGACCACCACGGCCGCCACCACGACGGTCAGCGCCACCAGTCCGAACAGCACGGGGTCGATCCAGAGCATCAGCGCCATGGCGCCGACGGCGGTGAGCAGCCCGGTGGCAAGGTCGACGAAGCTCTGCGCGACCACATTGCGCAGCATCGTCGTGTCCGTTCCTGCCCGGGAGATCAGATCACCGAGCCGGTGCTCGTCGTAGACCGACATCCGCAGCCGCAGCAGCCTGCTGGTCAGCCGGCGTCGCAGCCCGAGCACGATGCCCTCGCCGGTGCGTTCGAGCAGGAAGTGTCCGGTCGCGTCGATCAGCGCTTGGCCGATGAACAGCGCTGCGAGCCCCAGCAGCAAGCCGGTCGCCAGCTCGCTACGACCGGCCGACTCGATCGCCTCCCGGGCGAGCAGCGGCTGGACCAGACCGAGCCCGGATCCGATGATCGTCAGGACGACGGCAATCGTCACGGCTACCTTGTGGTCTGCCACCAACCGCAGCAGGTGACCCGCCGTCGCCTGATCCCCACCGCGGGGCGACACACCCTCGCTGTCGGGGGAACTCATGCCGTCGTGTGGTCCTTCGGGGGTACTGCCATCAGACGGCTGAAGTAGCTGTCCGGGACATCTTCGTCGACCAGGCTGCCCTCCGCCTCGACCCACGCATGCACGCCGAACGGCGGCAGCATCCGCGCGCCGACACACCAGGTCGGCCACCGTCCCGACATCCGGCACAGCAACACAGTGGCCAGTGACCGGCGCAGGCACCCTTGCGTTCCCAAGCAGCTGAGGCTGCTCGCGAGCACGGCATCGCGCGCATCCAGCGCCTGCACATAAGTCGCGGGTGTTGCCCCGCGCCGCAGCAACGCCAGGATCGATCGGATGCGTCTGGGTGGCAGGGGGGTCAGCAGGTACGTCAGCCCGACCGCGAGCTTGGCCGTTACGCGCCGCTGCAGGGGAACCCCGCCTGGCCGGTTCAGTGCGCTGGGCATGCTCATGACGTCACCAGCCCCGCAGAGTGCAGCCCGTCGAGCAACGCTGCCACATCGGCGTTGGCCTGCGACTCGTCGACCTCGAACTGATCCACCAGGGTGGCGACCGCCTCGGCCTGCGTCCCCCCGTCGCGCAGGGTCTGCACCACGAGCGCACCGGTGGCGTTGAGTTGCCAGTATTGTCCGCTGCGCTCATCGAGCAACACCGTGCCGTAATCGGTTTCCGCGGTGGAGATGTGGGTCCGCAACTGCAATGCCATTTCCCGTGCTCCCGTCATGAATGGCCGGTGACAATCGGCTCGCGGCCGCCGGCAGGAAGCGCGCGCAACCAGACCTCGCAGCCGATGGTCGAGTACAAGATCGCTTTCCCGAGTTCCGGCGTGGCCGGGCGATGGGCCAGTGCCACGAGCTGGTCTGCGTCGACCAGGCCCAGCTGCGCCAGTCGGGAGTTCTGCCACAGCTCGAGCAGGTCGCCACGGTGCTCCCGGAGCCCGGCGGCGGCATCCGTGGCCGCCTGCGCCTTGCTGGTCCGGGCGAGGCACTCGGCGGGGACGAGGCCACTCATGGCAGCGACGAGCAGCGGCTTGTAGCGCCAGGGGGTGACGCGCTCTTCGGGCCGCACAGCCAGGCAGGCCTCGATGACCCGGTCATCCAGGAACGGGGAGGCCATCGGCAACCCCTCGCGGGCACACATCTGGTCCCACTGCCGGACGATGCGGGTGCCGTCGCGGATCTGCTCCAGGTCGGCATGCTGGCCCCGGTCTGGCGCCAGTGGTTCGGCGGTGCCGGCCGCGTCCAGCAGGACGCCTCGTGCCGCCTCCACGGCCTGGGGTGTCGCCCAACCCAACATGCGTGGCTGTTCACCCCAGCCGAGTGCGCCCGCGACCGGTGGAGGTGCCGGCGCACGCAGGTCGGCAGCCGCGTCGGTCAGCCACCGCCGGTAGGAACGGTTGTCGGCCAGCGCCCGGACCATCCCGCCGAGGGGCCAGTTGAACAGTGCCCGGAAACCCCTGAGCTGGCGCAGCGCGAACAGCGGACGACGGCGCAGCAGGGTGTGGAAGTGGGCCTCGGAGCTCCACGCGAGATGGTCGCCGCCGATCCCGGTCAGGTGGATGCGGCTGCCCTTGGCGACCAGCCCCGGGATGTGGCTGAGCACCCGCGCCCTATCCATCGCCCCGATGGTGGGTTCGTCCAGCGGGTCATCGACCTCCAGGAGCTTCTCGTAAACCAGCGGGGACTGCTCCGCGGGCCAGACGACGTGCTCGACGTCGGGAAGGTGAGCGGCTGCCCGTCGCGCCCAGTCGAGGTCGTCGTCTGCTGGATCACGGCCCGGCCAGGTGCTGGCGATGAGCTCGGCGTCGCCGCGCGCGGCGAGGAAGCACATCGAGGTGGAGTCCAGGCCGCCGGAGAGGTCGGCACTGACCACACCGCCGCAGGTGCGAGCGTCGACCGCCGCGGTGAGCGCCTCGCCGATGACAGGTGCCTGCTCGGCCAGCGACCGTCGCGGTTCCGGAGGCGTCCACCACCGGGAGACGCGGGTGCGCCGGCCGTCCTGGGCGACGAGCAGGTAACTGTCCGCCGGCACCGCGTCCACCCCGTGCCACACGGGCGTGTCCGGCAGTGGATGGGGTACGGGCCACAGCATGCGCGCCGCGACCTGCCGCTCGTCCAGGTCGGCGCCGGTCAGCGAAGCGAGCAGGTCGGCGCGGTCCGCGGCGACGGTGATGCCGTTGAGCCGGGTGTGGAAGACCAGCCGCAGCCCCGAAGCGGTGCCTTGCACCCGCATCTCGCCGGCCAGGGCGCCGATCAGGTGTGCGCTGCCCACCATGCTGCGCGCCAGCCAGTCGAGCGCCGGAAGGTCACGCACTCGGTCCGCTTCGCCGGTGAGTTGATCAACGGTGATCGGAGAACTGCCGATGACCGCGAGTCGGGTGTCCCCCGCCACCGCCGTCGTGATCTCGTCGTCCGTCCACTGCCCGATCAACCACGGCCGGCCGGAGGGGTGGGAAACCGTCCGTGCTGCCGGTGTCGCCAAGAGCCGGGCCACGGCGGTGGCCGCCTCGCAGTCGGGTAGGACCGCAAGGGGCCCCCGCCGTGACCCAGCGCGCCGTGTCGTTGCGACATGGCTCGTCAGCGGTTGCCGTTGATCAGTTCTTGCTCAACAGCAGTCGGTCGTTTCCGTTCCGGCGGAGAAAGCCAGTGACCTTCCGGAACGAACCGACTCCGAACAGTGTCGGGGCCTCATAGGTGCGCTTCATGGTGGTATCCCATCTTGTGAGGGGTTTCTTGCTTCCTGCTGACGGTGCACCTCAGCGCCTACAGCACTACGGGCGATCGCAGGCCGTGTCAAACACGACTGCGACTGCACATTTTAGTTGGGCTTCCTATCGAATACATTCCGTGGCTACGAATGCGCGGGCTCGGTACGTTTGTTCCAACGGTTTAGTCTATTTGAATGATGTATATGCTTGAAACTGGGTCAGGGGTGCAGCCACAGTGTTGTGTGAGGTAGGTGACGTGCGGGGCCGGGGTGTCACGATCTGTTCGACCAGCTCGACGCCTGAGGGTGACCGCTACGAGCGCGGCTTGTAACTCAGTCGTGTATGTACCAGTAGACGTCGTTTTTCCGTCTTGACTTCGTGCAGCTGTTTGCTCTCGGGCCGCATTCGGCTAGGGTGTGTGGGATGACCGACGGCCCTGGTCACCGCCGCGGCGCCGACGGGTCTGTCAGCGCGGCCGAGCTCTTGGCCCGCCACGGGCAGTCGCCCGACACGCCGCACGGCCCCACTCAGCGCGGCCGCCGCCGGGCCACAGTGCTCGCCAGCGGCGGCGTGGTGGGCGCGGTGGTCATCGCCGGTGTCGTTTCGCTTATCGGGCCCGGCCCGGCCGACCCGCAGTCCTCGTCGACCGAATCCGACCCTGACGAGGCGAGTGAGGCCACGGACACGACGAACGAGGGCAGCCGGCCCTTCGCACCGCACCCGTTCACCCTCGGGCCCGAGTCGGAGACGACCCCCGCCGAGCGCACCAGCCCCACCGGAACCACTCCCGACCCGACCGCGGTGGTCGACTTCCCGCAGCAGACCGAGCAGGACGAGCCGCCCGAACGCGACACCGCACCTGAAGCCGAATCACCAGGAACGAACGAGGCCCCGACGGACCCGCCGCCGCCGAACCCGTCGCCGACCAGCGAGCCTCCGCCCGGCGACGATCCGCTGGGTCGGGTGTTTGACCCGATCTTCGACTGAGACGATGCCGCTGCCCACCTTCGGGGGCGGTTGGACGCGACGACAGCCGGTTGTGCATCCTGGAGAGGCAACCGCAGTACCCAGCGCGCTGCGGGTCGATACCGGCGACCAGATGAGGTGACGCGCTCTGACTGGGACGGCCGAACACGATCAGGCCAAGGTGCGAGCGGGAAAGACCATGCGCAAGCACCGGTATCGCGCCTTCCGAGCGCGGGTGCGGGCGCGGCACGGCATCGATCTGGCCTACCGCAGCTGCATCGGCGTCATCGGCGGGGTGGTACTTGTGGCCGGGATCGTGATGATCCCCTATCCCGGCCCCGGGTGGCTGGTCGTGTTCGCCGCACTCGCCCTGCTGGGTACGGAGTTCAACTGGGCGCGGCGGCTGTTGCATCACGCCCGCGTCCAGTACGACCGCTGGGACCATTGGATGCGGAGCCGGAGCCCGCTGCTGCGGCTCGCCGTGCTCGCCATTACCGGGCTCGTCGTGCTGGTCACCCTCTGGCTGCTGAACGTCTTCGGCATCGCCGCGTACTGGTTGCGCCTTGACTGGCCTTGGCTGTCGTCCCCCCTCGGCCCGTTCGCCTAGCCCCACCCAGCCGTGGGCTGGTCGGCGAGGTCGGGGGCGTCCTGGGCGTCGGAGGCTTTCGCCGATCCCGTGGCCGTGAACGCGACGCCATGGGGTCGTCCGCCTGTGCGAGCCCCGCCCCGTCGAGTTCATGGACGCGCTGAGTGCGGTCAAAGCCCGATGGGCGACCCGGTGTCGCATCCGTCCCGGGAACTGACACGATGTGCGCTGGACCTTATCGACGGGGGGTGCTCTCGATGAACGATCCGAACGGCTGGGCGGCACCGGGGCAGCCACCGCCCGATCCACCACCTCCCACCGGGGGAAACGGCCCGCCACCCGCCGGACCATCGCACGGTGGTCCCGGCTGGGGTGGTCCCGGCTGGGTCCCGCCGCAACAGGCTCCCAAGCCTGGGGTCATCCCGCTGCGGCCACTGAACCTCGGCGAGATCCTCGACGGCGCCGTCTCCTACATCCGCGCCAACCCGGCCGCGACGCTCGGCCTCGCCGCGGTGGTCATCACGCTCACCCAGCTCATCCAAGTGCCTGCCCAGTACTTCCTGGCAGCAGACATCGCCGGTCTCGACACCGGCCCAGGCACCGCACCACCGTCGATGCAGGACTTCGCGGATACCTTCGCGGGCAGCGCGCCCACCGCGGTCATCAGCGGTCTGGTGGGATTCGTCGCGATCACTGTCCTCAACGGGCTGCTGATCGTCGTGCTGAGCCGGGCCGTGCTGGGCAAGCGTGTCGGCCTGAGCGAGACCTGGGCTGCCGCCGGTCGGCGGCTGCCGGGGCTGGTCGGGCTCAGCGTGCTCATCGTGCTCATCGCCTTCGCCGTCATAGCGGTCGCCGCGGTGCCGGCCGTCGTCACCGGGCTGACGGGTGCGCCCGTGGCGGTCACGGTCACGTTGGGCATCCTCGGATTCATTGCCGGGGTGTGCCTGCTGGTCTACCTCTACGTGTCGCTGGCCATGGCCGCCCCCGTCTACATGCTGGAACAGCCCGGGGTCATCGCGGCGCTGTCGCGATCCCGGACCCTGGTCACTCCGCAGTGGTGGCGGATCTTCGGCATCCTGCTGCTGGCGGCCGTCATCGCCGGCTTGATCAACGTGACCATCACCATCCCGACCACGTTCGCAAGCGTCCTCGCGGATGGTCCGCTGCTGGAGGCCGACCCGGTCGCCACCCCAAGCCTGCTGAGCCTCGTCATCGCCGCAGTCGGCGCGATCATCGCCAGCACGATCACCGCACCGTTCAGCGCGGGCGTCACCGGGCTGCTCTACGTCGATCAGCGGATCCGCCGGGAGGCGCTGGACCTCGAACTCGCCCGCGCCGCAGGAACGCCCCATCCGCCTGCCGGGGGCCCGCCGCCGTACCCCGGCCCACCTGGCCCACCGCCACCACCGTCGTGGTGAGCGCTCTGCCGCGCGCCGAGGTCCCGGTCGACATCGGCCGCGACGAGGCGCGGGACGCGGCGCGCCGCGAGCTGACCGACCCGGTCTATCACCGCGACGATCCCTCGCTGCTACAGCAGGGCATGACCTGGCTGCTGAACCGGCTCGACGAACTGCTGCGTGGCGCCGGCGAGATCTCGCCCGGGGGTTACGCCGGGCTGATCGTGCTCGGGGTGCTCGCCGTGCTGGCGGTGGTGGCGATCCGGCTCACGATCGGCCCCATCGCCCGGAACCGGGCCGAAGGTCGTGCGCTGCACACCGGCACCCCGCGCCAGGCCGCCGAGCACCGCAGCGCGGCAGACGACCACGCCGCACGCGGCGAATGGGCGGACGCGATCCGCGAGCGGCTGCGAGCGATCGTCCGCAGCCTGGAGGAACGCGACCTGCTGGAGGTGCGGCCCGGACGCACCGCCGACGAAGCCGCGATCGAGGCCGGCGCGCTACTGCCGTCGTGCGATGCCGGGCTGCGCGAGGCCGCCCTGACCTTCGACGACGTCTGGTACGGGTCGCGACGGGCGACGGCGGCCATGGACGAGCAGCTGCGCACGGTCGATGCCGACACCGCCGCGGCCCGCCCCAGCCTGCCCGCCGTTGCGGGCAGCCGACGGTGACCACCTCGGTCGACCCGCGGCTGCGGCAGCTGTGGACGGCCGCCCGCGGGCCGGTCGCGATCGGCCTGCTCGTGCTGCTCGGCGCCGTGATCATCGCTGTCGTCAGCATGCAGGCCGACCGCGGGCTGCTCGATCCCCGCGCCACCGACGAGGCGGGCAGCCGGGCGGTCGCCGAGGTGCTGCGCGGGCAAGGAGTCGGCGTCGAGCTGACCCGCGATACGGCCCGCGCTGCCTCCGCCGGACCTGACACGACGGTGCTCGTGACCTTCCCGGACCGGCTGGCGCCGTCACAGCTCACCACGGTGGCGCGGACGAGGGCCGACCTGGTGCTGGTGGCACCGGGGCCCGACGCACTGGCCGAACTCGCACCCGGCATCGCCGCGGCGGGGCAGGCACCGGTGCAGCAGCGCCCGGCGCAGTGCGCGCTGCCCGCCGCCCGTGCCGCCGGCGGTGCCGACACCGGCGGGCGGTTGTACCGGACCGGCAACGGTCAGCAGTGTTACCCGGTAGCCGACGGGGCGGCGCTGGTCCAGGCCGGCGACGCCGGTCGCACCGTCACGGTCATCGGCGCACCGGACATGCTGACCAACACCGGGCTGCCGGAGGCAGGTAACGCGGCACTGGCGTTGCGGCTGCTGGGCCAGCAGAACCGGCTGCTGTGGTACCTGCCCGTCCCTGGCGAGGTGCCGGCCGCCGAGCAGAAGTCGTTCGCCGAGCTCGTCGGACCGGGATGGCTGTGGGGGGCGGCCCAGCTCGGGATCGCGGCCGTGCTGCTGGCGTTGTGGCGGGCCCGGCGGCTTGGCCCGGTGGTGGCCGAGCCGCTGCCCGTCGTCGTCCGCGCAGCCGAGACCGTCGAGGGGCAGGCCCGGCTCTACCGGCGGGTCGGCGCTCGCGATCACGCGGCCCAGACGCTGCGCGACGCGAGCTGTGCCCGGCTCAGACCCCTGCTGGGGCTGCCGGTGGCTGCCGAGCCGGGCGCGGTGGCCGTAGCCGCCGCGTCACGCACCGGGCGATCCGGCTCCGAGGTCACGGCACTGCTGTACGGTCCGGCGCCGGCGGACGACACCGCGCTGGTGCGGCTCGCCGACAACCTGGACACGCTCGAGACAGAGGTGGGGCGATCGTGAACGCGCGTGACCCGGAAGCCGCTCGCGGCGCCCTACAGGCACTACGAGACGAGGTCGGCAAGGCCGTCGTGGGCCAGGACGCCGCGGTCACCGGCCTGGTGATCGCGCTGCTGTGCCGCCGGCACGTGCTGCTGGAGGGTGTGCCCGGCGTGGCGAAGACGCTGCTGGTGCGCGCGCTGGCAGCGGCGCTGTCGCTGGATGTCACCCGGGTTCAGTTCACTCCGGACCTGATGCCGGGCGACATCACCGGGTCGCTCGTCTACGACGCCCGCAGCGCCGAGTTCACCTTCCGGCAGGGCCCGGTCTTCACCAATCTGCTGCTCGCCGACGAGATCAACCGTACCCCGCCCAAGACCCAGGCCTCGCTGCTCGAGGCGATGGAGGAGCGACAGATCTCGGTCGACGGCAAGCCGTGGCCGCTGCCCGACCCGTTCGTCGTCGCCGCCACCCAGAACCCGATCGAGTACGAGGGGACCTACCCGCTGCCCGAGGCGCAGCTCGACCGGTTCCTGCTCAAACTGGCGGTGCCGCTGCCGGAACGCGAGGACGAGGTCGCCATCCTGGCCCGGCACGCGGCGGGCTTCGACCCGCGGGACCTGGCCGCAGCCGGGGTGCGCGCGGTCGCCGGCACCGCCGAACTGCAGGCCGGCCGGGCCGAGGTCGCCCGGGTCACCGCGCGCTCCGAGGTGCTCGGGTACGTCGTGGACATCTGCCGCGCCACCCGAACCACCCCCGTTGTGCAGCTGGGCGTGTCCCCCCGCGGCGCCACGGCGCTGCTGGCCGCCAGCCGTGCCTGGGCCTGGCTGTCCGGGCGCGACTACGTCACTCCCGACGACATCAAGGCGCTGGGCCGCCCGGCGCTGCGTCACCGGCTCCGGCTGCGCCCCGAAGCCGAACTCGACGGCGCGACCGCTGACGGCGTCATCGACGGGGTGCTGTCCACCGTGCCGGTCCCGCGCTGACGATGGCGCTGACCGGACGCACCGCGCTGCTCGCCGTCCTCGCCGCGCCGGCCGTCGGGCTGCTGGCACCCGCCTGGTGGGGGCCGGTCGCCGTGCTGGTCGTGCTGGCGCTGGGGGTAGCTGCCGATCTGACGTTGGCGGGCAGCGTGCGGCAGTTGCAGCTGACCCGCGATGGCGACCGCTCGGTGCGGCTCGGGCAGCAGGCCTCGGTGCAGCTCGTGGTCGCCAACCCGGGCAGCAGGCGGGTGCGGGGCATCCTGCGCGACGCCTGGCCACCGAGTGCGGGCGCCGAGCGGTCACGTCACGACGTGCTGGTACCGCCCGGCGAGCGCCGAAGGCTGACCACGGTGTTGTGCCCCACCAGGCGCGGCGACCGGCATGCCCACCGCGTCACCGTCCGCTCGATGGGCCCGCTCGGGCTAGCCGCCCGGCAGGGGTCACACCAGGTGGCGTGGACGGTGCGGGCGCTGCCGCCGTTCACCACCCGCAAGCACCTGCCGTCCAAGCTCGCCCGGCTGCGCGAGCTCGACGGCCGCACCCCGGTGATGATCCGCGGCCAAGGCACCGAGTTCGACTCGCTGCGCGAGTACGTGGCCGGCGACGACGTCCGCTCGATCGACTGGCGCGCCACCGCCCGCGCGACCGACGTCATGGTCCGCACCTGGCGCCCGGAACGCGACCGGCAGCTGCTGCTCGTGCTCGACACCGGGCGCACCTCCGCGGGACGGGTGGGTGACGCACCCCGGCTCGACCACGCGATGGACGCGGCGCTGCTGCTCGCCGCGCTGGCCTCCCGGGCCGGTGACCGCGTCGACCTGCTGGCCTACGACCGCGCGGTGCGGGCGAGCGTGTCGGGCGTCGCGCCCACCGAGGTGCTCCCGGCACTGGTCGGCGCGATGGCCACGGTCGAGCCGGAGCTGGTGGAGGCCGACGTCCGGGGGATGGTGGCGATCGTGCTGTCTCGGGTCTCCCGGCGGTCGCTGGTGGTCCTGTTCACCGGCCTCGACGCGGCTGCGGTTACCGAGGGGCTGCTGCCCGCGCTCCCGGCGCTGAGCCGGCGACACCGCGTGATGGTGGTCGCGGTAGCCGATCCGCGGGCGGTGGCCATGACGGCGGGCCGCGGCGACCCGGAAGCCGTCTACGCGGCCGCCGCAGCAGAGCGGGCCACCGCCGAGCGCCGGCACACCGCGCAGCTGCTCGGACGCCACGGAGTCACCGTCGTCGACGCACCGCCCGAGAAGGTCGCGCCCGCGGTCGCCGATGCCTACCTCGCTCTCAAGGCCACCGGACGTCTGTAGGGAGCGTCAGCCCACGGTCGGGGCGAGGTCGCCGCCCTCGGCCGCAGACACGTCGCCGGTCTCGCCGGCCCGCACAGCCCGCCCGCCGAGCACGATCACGTAGGCCAGGAACGCGGCCTCGGCGAGAAGGCCGATCCCGATGCGGGCCCAGGTCGGCAGCGGCGAGGGCGTCACGAACGCCTCGATGACACCGGAGACGAGTAGCACTAGCGTGACCCCGAGCGCCATGCCTACGGTGGCACGCCCCTGCGCCGCGAGCGCCTCGGACCGTCGCAGTGGTCCGGGATCGATCAGCGTCCAGCCGAGCTGCAGCCCCGCCCCGGCGGCGACGAACACCGCCGTGAGCTCGAGCAGCCCGTGCGGGGTGATCAGGCCGAAGAACACGTCGAGCCGGCCCCCGGCGGCCATCAAGCCCGCGACGGCACCGAGGTTGACGGTGTTGAGCCACAGCACGGCGAGCACCGGCAGCAGCAGGACGCCCGAGATCAGGCACACCGCCGCCACCCACGCGTTGTTGGTCCAGACCTGGGCGGCGAACGATCCGGCAGGGTTCGACGAGTAGTAGGCGGCGAAGTCGCGCTCGACGAGCCGGCGCGCCTCCTCGGGCGCGGCGATGCTGGCCTGCACCTCGGGGTTGCCCGCCACCCAGGCAGCGACGAGTGCGGCGACACCGATGACCGCCACGCCGACCGACGCCCACCAGCGCCAGCTGAGGTAGAGCGCCGCCGGGAAGCCCACCACGAGAAACCGCGCGGCCTGCCGCCACGCGGGGCTGCGCGACCCCGTCACCACAGCGCGGCCGCGGGCCACCAGCGTGGACAGCCGACCGACCAGCGCGGGATCCGGTGACGCCGAGCGGATCACCGACAGGTGGGTGGCAGTGCGCTGGTAGAGCGTCACCAACTCGTCGGCCTCCGCGCCGGACAGGCGGGAGCGGTGCAACAGCGCCTGCAGCCGGTCCCACTCCGCGTGATGCGCGGCGGCGTAGGCGTCGACGTCGATGGTGCGGCCCTCCGGGTGCCGGTTTCGCCCTGCTGGTCACTGTGACCTGCGCCGGGCACAGCAGGCAGACTAGTGGGCGTGAGTGATGTGGTCACCGGGGACGCGGTGGTGCTGGAGCTGCGGCTCGCGCGGGTGCCCACCCGTGCGCTGGCACTGGCCATCGACCTGGCGATCATGGTCACTGCGCTGGGGGTGCTGTTAGCCATCGCCACCGGTGCGCTGGAGTCGGTCGACGACGCGCTCGGCGCGGCAGTCGGGCTCACGGTCACCCTCGTGATCTTCGTCGGCTATCCGGTCACGCTGGAGACGCTGACTCGTGGCCGCTCGGTCGGCAAGATCGCGCTGGGGCTGCGGGTGGTCCGCGAGGACGGCGGGCCGATCGGCTTCCGGCAGGCGCTGACACGTGGGCTGGCCGGTTTCATCGTCGACTTCGGGGTGCTCAGCCTGTTCACCGGCGTCATCGGCCTCGTCAGCTCGCTGAGCTCCGAGAAGGGCAAGCGGATCGGCGACGTACTGGCCGGGACCGTCGTGCTCCGCGAGCGGGTGCCGGGCCAGCAGGCGGACCCGGCGCCGATGCCACCACCATTGGCGGACTGGGCCGATGGGCTCGAGCTGTCGGGCCTGTCCGACGACCTCGCACTGGCCGCCCGGCAGTTCCTGCTGCGCTGCGACCAGCTCGACCCGGAGGTACGCGCGAGCATGGCGGCCAGCCTGGCCAGTGAGGTTGCCGCGCGAGTGAGCCCGGCCCCGCCGCCGGGCACTCCGGCGGAGCCGTATCTCGCGGCCGTGACAGCGCAGCGCCGGATCCGGGAGCAGGCCCGGCTCAGTGGCCGGCCGCCCGGGCAGCCGTCACCTGGCTGAACACCGGCACGCTGATAATCTGCTGCGCCCGGTGCACGGCTGCAGCGCCGCGTTCAGGAAAGGGCAGGCGACGTGGTCCAGGCTCCTGCGGACGGCTACCCGACGGGTGAGCCCTCCGCCCGCCGCACGATCCCGCTCCGGGTCGGGGTGCTCGCCGTGCTGGTCTCGCTGGGGCTGCACGCGGTCACCGTCGCGGTCTGGCCCGCTTACTACAACGTCTACATCGATACCGAGGTCTACCAGGCTGCCGGTCGGGCGCTGCTCGCCGGCCGGGATCTCTACAGCGAGCCGCTCGTCGAGCCCGGCATCCACAGCCTCTACCACGTCTACACCCCGTTCGCCGCGGCCCTGTTCACGCCACTGGTGCTGGTACCGCTGCCGCTGCTCGACTACCTCGGACTCGCCCTCAACCTGGTCCTGCTGACCGTCGTGGTGCGGGTCTCGATGACGGCGACCGGCTCGAGGGTGCCGGTCGCGCTGCCGCTGCTGGTGGCGTCGCTGGCCTTCTGGCTAGAACCGGTCCGCACGACCGCCTGGCTGGGACAGATCAACCTGCTGCTGATGTTGCTGGTGCTGCTCGACCTGCCGCGCGGGCCGTCGAGATGGCCCCCCGGTCTCGGGATCGGCCTCGCTTCCGGGATCAAACTCACACCGCTGCTGTTCATCCCTTACCTGGTGCTGACGGGGCGCCGCAGGGAGGCAGCGGTCGCCTCGGTGACCGCGCTCGGCACTGTCGGCGTCGGGTACCTCGTCGCACCGCAGGCCTCGGTGACCTACTGGTCGGGCGTGGTCCTCGAGTCCACCCGGATCGCCGAGCCCACCATGATCTCCAACCAGTCGTTGCGCGGCATGCTCGCCAGGATCGGTGACGGCTCGGTACCGGGTGGCCTCGGCGTGTGGTTCGTACTCGCCGGCGTGCTGGCCGTGGCCGGGCTCACCGTCGCCGTCCGGCTGTGGCGGGCCGGCGACCATGTGCTCGGCACGGCGCTGTGCGGGTTGACCACCAGTATCGTCTCCCCATTCTCGTGGGGCCACCACTGGGTCTGGTTCGTCCCGCTGCTGGCTGTGCTGTGCCTCGAGGTGTACCGCACCGGCGACCGGCGCAGTGCGGCCGGGGCCGCGGCGCTGCTGCTGGCCGCCGGGTCGGTGCTCTACGGCATCCGCTCGGATGGCACGCCGGCAATGGGGATGTTCCTCATCGAGGGCGCAGGCCCCTTCGGCCTGCTGACGCACAACATCTACTGCTGGATCTACCTGGCCATCCTTGCCTATGCGGTCACGCTCGTCCGAAATCGCTCCCGCAGCACGGTCGCCGGCTGAGCCGTTCAGTCCCGCCGCTGCGCTGCGGCCGGGTCCTTGCGGGACTTGAGCAGGCTCGCGACCGTGGTCAGGATCAGCACGGTCACGATGACGCCGAGCGACAGCTCGATGCCGACGGTCGGCACCGGCACCGGCTGACCGCCGTTGAGGAAGGGCAGCTCGTTGGTGTGCAGCGCCTCAAGGACGAGCTTGCAGCCGATGAACGCCAGGATCACGCCGAGCCCGATGGACAGGTAGACCAGCCGCTTGAGCAACCCGCCGATGAGGAAGTAGAGCTGTCGCAGCCCCATCAGGGCGAAGGCGTTCGCGGTGAACACGAGGTACGCCTGCTGGGTGAGTCCGAAGATCGCAGGGATGGAGTCCAGCGCGAAGATCAGATCGGCCGTCCCGATCGCGAGTATCACGACGAGCATCGGAGTGATCCAACGCTTGCCGTCGATCTTCACCCACAACCGGGAACCGTGGAAGTCGTCGGCCACCGGCAGCACCCGCCGCAGCCCCCGCAGCACGACGTTCTCCTTGTACTCCTCCTCCTTCTCGCTCTGCTGCCGGATCTGCTGGACACCCAGCACGAGCAGCAAGGCGCCGAAGATGTAGAACACCCAGCTGAAGGCGGCGATCAACGCGGCGCCGGCCGCGATGAAGAGGCCGCGCATGATCAGCGCGATCACGATCCCGATCAGCAGCACCCGGTGCTGGTGGATCTTGGGTACCGCGAACGTCGTCATGATGATGACGAAGATGAACAGGTTGTCCACCGACAGCGAGTACTCGGTGATGTAGCCCGCGAAGAACTCGATGCCGTAGCGGCTGCCGCTGAAGTACCAGACGCCGAGCCCGAACACGACCGCGCAGACGATGTAGAAGACGACCCACCGGGCCGCCTCGCCGACCTTCACCTCGTGCGGGTGCCGGTCGACGATGATGAGGTCGAGCGCCAGCAGCACGATCAGGCCGCCGATGGTGGCGAGCCATACCCACGCGGGCACGTTCACGTAGATCCCTCCGGCAGACGGCGAGCGTCGAACACCGGAGGTCTCTTCCACCGGGCGAACCGGCCGACGGCACCGGGCTACCGCTGTCGCGGGCCGTGATGACGATACCGCCGCGAAGGAATACTCCCCTCCACGAACTGACCCAGTCTTGCGCACTTTGCGGATGTTCGCCAGCCCACGTGGTGTGCAGCACAGCGCGACCGATCGTGAGCAGATGTGCACTCCTGGTGCGATCTGCGCTCCACGACCCGCGTCAGCTCGACCGTTTGGCGATCAAGAAGTGCCATTACACCGACGGAGGGGCGACGCCTGACCTACTTCGTGTCAGGATGAACCAGTGGTGTTCGTTACGACCGAAATTCTCGTCCGACAGGGTGATATCGAGCGGTTCCTAACGGCTTGCGGTACAGCGTTGCGTCACATCACCGATGCCCCGGGCTGCCGCTTCGCCCGGCTGACCCGCAGCGTCGGCGACCCCAGTCGATTCGTCGTGCTCAGCGAGTGGGACTGCCTGGAATCATTCCATCAGGGGTTCTGCGGTTCCGAGCACTTCGTGCGCTGGCGGGAGGCGGTCAGCCGGTTCTTCCTGGAACCACCGCGCGTTGAGCAGCTCGTCGAGGCTCAGGACACGGTTCCGCTGAGTCACGAAGGCCTGACAGGTTACGAAGGCTGACAGGTTACGAAGGCTGACGGCGGCGTGCACCGATCGACTGAGCGGATCCGGCCGCAGGCGCGCTGTCGAGCTCGGTTACGCGACGGTCTTCGGGCTGGCCGCGTGGTGGCGGTTCGCCACCACGGACATCACCAGCGAACGAGCGGCGACAGGGTCGGCAGGCGCACCACGACCGGTCACGACGAAGATGCGCTCGCTGTCGTAGCACTCCAGCTCCATCACGATCCCAGCATCGGTGTTGTGCAGCGCCCGAACCTGCCGCTCGGTGAGCAGCACCCGGGAGCCGTGTCGGGGGCAGTAGACGCTGACCATGCAGGTCAGCGTGCCCCGGTGCGGGCGGCGGCACGAGTGGCTGGAATGCCGATTATCGTTGCTATCCTGCCAAGCATGCCTCATGGTCCGTGGCGGTTGCATGACGTGGCGGCGGTGGCCGGCCATGGCGTCGGCACCTTCGGGCTCGGGGTGTTTAGCGAGATCTTCGGCTGCGACCGGACGGCCGAGGGCCTGCCCGGTTTCGACTACGCGGTGGTGGCAGGCGAGCCTGGTCCGCTGCGCACCGACACCGGACTGCGCATCATGCCCGAGCACGGGCTGGAGCGGCTGGCGTCGGCCGATCTCGTCGTGGTCTGCTCCTGGGACTCCGACGACGACCCGCCGCGACCGCTGATCGACGCCTTGCACGCCGCCGTCGACCGTGGTGCCCGCGTGCTCGCCCACTGCACCGGCGCGTTCGCCGTCGCCGCCGCCGGTCTCTTGGACGGTCGCCGCGCGACCACGCACTGGCGCCACGCCGACGACTTCGCCCGCCGATTTCCCCAGGTGCAGCTCGATCCAGGGGTGCTCTACGTCGATGCGGGCCCGGTGGTGACCAGCGCGGGCACCGCAGCCGGTATCGACGCGTCGCTCTACCTGCTTCGGCAGTCCTTCGGCAGCGAGGTGGCCAACGCCGTGGCCCGCCGGATGGTCGTACCGCCGCACCGCGACGGCGGGCAGGCGCAGTTCATCGAGCAGCCGGTGCCCGAAGCGTCCGACCGGCTCGGTGATGTGCTGGCGTGGGCGACCGAACATGCTGCCGAGCCGCTCGACGTTGAAGCGCTCGCCGCCATGGCGCACATGTCGCCACGCTCGTTCGCCCGCCACTTCCGCGCGCACACCGGCACCACCCCGTATGCATGGCTGGTGAGCCAGCGGGTGCGGCTGGCCGAGCGGATGCTGGAAAGTGGGGAGCAGCGGGTCGACGAGGTGGCGCGGCAAGCAGGTTTCGGCTCGGCCGCCGGACTGCGGGAGCACTTCGTGCGCGAGCGCGGCGTCTCGCCGCAGATCTACCGTCGCACCTTCCGGTCCGCGGCCGAGACCCACTTGTCAGGGTCGAGCCATGACTGACGCCGATGCGCAGGCCCGGGCGGCGGGCCGGCTCGCCGGATGGGCGTTCGACGGCGCGGTGCGCGGTGTGTCGCGGGTGCACTGGCAGATCGCGGGGCGCGCGTTCGACTCGATCGGGCCATCCGCCGAGTCCGCGCGGCGCCGTCATGACACCGTCTCGGCGCTGGCCTACGCCGCAGTGCGCGGCGTCGGGACCGGTGTCCTCGCCGGAGCCGGAACACTGGCCGGCGCAATCGGCGCCCGGCGCGGCGCGCAGTCCGAGACCACAGCCGGGCGAGAGGCGCTCGCTGCGCTCAACGGGCTGATCGGCGACCGGCTCAGCGACGAGCACAACCCGCTCGCGTTGGACATGTCACTGCGACAGGAAACGCGGTCGGTCGGCTGCGACCGCGCCTCACTGGCAGCAGCCCACCCCGATGCGACGGGGCGGGTGGTGCTCTTCGCGCACGGGCTCATGGAGACGGAACGGTGGTGGTGGCCCGGCGACGACGGTCCCGACTTCGGCGCCAGGCTCGCCGCCGACCATGGCTGGACGCCGGTGCAGCTCCGCTACAACACCGGCCGTCACGTGTCCGACAATGCCGCCGCACTCGACGTGCTGCTCGACGAGCTGGTCGCCGGCTGGCCCGTCCCGGTGACCGAGCTCGCGCTGGTTGGCCACTCGATGGGCGGCCTGATCGCGCGCGGCGCCGCGCGGCAGGGGGCCGATCGCGGCGCCGAGTGGACCGATGCGTTGCGCCAGGTGGTGTGTCTGGGCAGCCCGCACCGGGGGGCCGACCTGGAGAAGGCGGTCAACATCGCAGGCTGGGCACTGGGCGCCGCTGCCGAGACCCGCCCGTTCGCGGAGCTCCTCGAGCTGCGCAGCAGCGGGATCAAGGATATGCGATTCGGCTACCTCGGTGAGTCCGACTGGGCGGGCCGGCAGGCGGACGTGCTGCTCGACGACCACCGGGGCGACTGCGCCGATCTGCCCGGGGTGAACTACCACTTCGTGGCGTGCACGCTGACCCGGGCCGACGGCCACCTGGTGGGCCGGCTACTCGGTGACGTCATAGTCCGCACCGCGAGCGCCTTCGACGGCCGCACCACCGGGAGCCTGACCCGGCTCGGCGGCCTGCACCACTTCGACCTGCTCACCCACCCCGAGGTCTACCAGGTCCTCGGCGACTGGCTCAGCTGACCATCTGATCACCACGACGAGGGCCGGCCGCGGCACCCTCCTCCGCGTCCATGAGCTCGACGCCGTGGGGGCCGTCGGCGCGAGGGAGCCCCGCCACGTCGAGTTCATGGACACCACCGGGGTCGTCAGGGCGCCTACCCGGGGAGGATGAGGTGGGTGTCGCCGAACTCGTGCCAGCGATAGCCGGCCCGCAGCGCCTCGGTGTAGGACGCCGCGAGCAAATCGGGTCCCGCGATCGCCTGCAGCATCTGCAGGTGCGAGGCAGCCGGTTCGTGCCAGCCGGTCAGCAGACCGTCCACGCTGGACATCCGGTGCTCGGGCGTGACGACCAGGTCGGTCCAGCCGGTGCCCGCGGTGCCACCGGTTGTCTCCAGCGCCCGCACCACCGTGGTGCCGACCGCGATGACGCGGTGGGCACGTGTCACGGCGGCGGCGGTCGCGGCCGACACCGCGAACCACTCGGCGTACGGCGGCTCGCCGGCCTCCGCGGAGGACACCCCGGTGTGCAGCAACACTGCCGCCACCTCCACGCCGCGCGCCGCGAGGCGGCGCAGCACCCGCCGGGTCAGCGGACGGCCCGCACTGGGCATCTCGGCGCTGCCCGGCGTGTCGGCGTACTCGGTGCGGTAGGCCGACAGCGGCCACGGCGCGCCGGCGTAGGAATAGCGGATCGGCTGCCCGTGGTCGGCCAGCCAGCCCCGCAACGGCACGGGGGTGTGCAGCTGCGCGGTCCACAACCGCGAGCCAGGCGCGTACCGCTGCCCGACGTCGAGCTCCCCGCCGTCCGCAAGGTGGATGGCTGCACCGGTGCGGTCGGTCCACGACGCGACGCCGCCGGGCGGTCCCGGGGCCCGTACCTCCACGACCCAGTGTGATGCGGTAGCGGCCAGCGCGACCGGGTACGTGGTTCCCGCTGACGGCTCCAGGGTGGACAGGTGCACCTCGACCCGCTCACACCTTGCGGTGACCCCTGTCAGCGCGGCGGGCAGCGTGTCCGAGCTGTTCACCACGAGCAGGTCGCCGGCACGCAACACACCGGGCAGGTCCGCGATCACTCGGTGGTCGAGCTCGCCCGGGGTGGCCACCAGCATCCGGACCCGGTCGCGGGTCACCCCACGGGTCTCCGGCGGACCGGTAGCAGCCACGAACCCCGTTTCGGAACCGAATCGGGGTTCCCGGACTACATCCGACCCCGTTTCGGAACCGAATCGGGGTTGCTGGGCGCCTGCTGGTCGAGAAGCGGTCATGCCGGCACCTCCGCCAGCGCCGCGACGGTGTACCGGCCGCTGGGTAGCGTTCCGTCGATGAGGCGGCGCAATGCCGGGACAGCCGCCTCGGGCTCCGGGCGGTCGCTGATGTCCTCGCCGGGGAATGCCGCGGCATGCATCGCGGTGCGCATGTCCCCCGGGTCCGCCGCATACACCCGAAGTCCCGGCTCCTCGGCGCCGAGCACGTGGGCGACCTGGTCGAGCGCGGCCTTGCTGGCACCGTAACCACCCCAGCCGGGGTAATCGGCAAGCGCGGCGTCGCTCGAGATCGTGAGCACCCTGCCGGGGCCGGCGCGCAACGCCGGTAGCGCGAGCTGGACCAGCCGCAGCGGCGCGAGGACGTTCGTCTCGAACACCGCGCGCAGTTCGTCGAGCCGGTAGTCGGCCAGCGCGGGCAGCGGGCTCTGACCCAGGGTCGAGGCGTTGAGCACGAGCAGGTCGAGCCGCGGTCCCACGGCAGCGACGAGATCGCGGAGATGGGCCTCGCTGGTGACGTCACCGGGCAGCGCGGTGGCACCGGGCCAGCCGGCGGCCGCGGTGTGGAGGTCGGGGGCGGTACGGGCGTCGGCGACGATCCGCCAGCCATCCCGGGACAGGTTCTTGGCGAGGGCGCGGCCGAGGCCGCGAGAGGCGCCGGTGATCAGTGCGGTTTGCATGCCACCCACGCTCGTCCGCGACGGGCGCCGTGCCATCGGTCTGCGGCTGCGGCCGTGGGCAGACCTTGGTCCTAGGACTCCTGATCGATCATCCCCTCACGCACCGCGTGCAGCGCTGCCTGGGTGCGGTCGGCGACGCCGAGCTTGCTCAGCACCGCGCTGACGTGCGCCTTCACCGTCTTCTCGGAGAGCACCAGCTCGCGCGCGATGAGGCGGTTCGACATCCCCCGCGCGATCAGCCGGAGCACCTCGCGCTCCCGAACCGTTAGCGAATCGGGGGCGGCATCCGTGACCGAGTGCATCACGGCGGCGGCGACCTGCGGGTGCAGCTGCGCACCGCCGCGGTGCACGGTGCGCAGCGCGTCGGCCAACTCGGTGGGGCCGACGTCCTTGAGCAGGTAACCCGCGACGCCGGCACGCACCGCGGGCAGCACCGAGTCCTGCCCGGAAAACGACGTCAGCACGACGACCTTGACGTCGGGGTGCGCCTCGCCCAGCCGGCGTGCGGTCGCCACGCCGGTCATGCCGGGCAGCACCAGGTCGAGCAGCACGATGTCCGGTCTCAGCGCCCGGACCAGCGCGAGCGCCTGCTCGCCGGTGCCGGCCTCGCCGACCACCTCCATGTCGTGCTGCAACTCGAAGAACATGCGCAGCCCGGTGCGCACCATCTCGTGGTCGTCGACGAGCAGCAGCCGGATCGTGTCAGCCAGCAGGCACCTCCAGCGTGACGGTGGTGCAGGTGCCCGGCGCGGCATCGATCACCAGGCTGCCACCGAGCGCCTCGGCCCGTTCCCGCATGCTGGTCAGCCCCAGCCGGCGGGAGGCACGGCGGGCTTCGGCCAGGTCGAAGCCCCGCCCGTCGTCGGACACCCCGAGCCGCAGCGCATCGCGCCCGAGATCGAGCTGCACCCGGATACTGCCGGGCTCGGCGTGGGCCAGCGCGTTGCCGATCGCCTCGTTCGCGACCTTGAGCACCTCCCGTCCCACGGCACCGCCACCACCACGCCCGCGCACCTGCAGCTCGATGGGGACGTCGTGTACGGCACGCAGCAGCGCGACCCGCTTGCGCAGCGCATCACCGAGCCCCTCCCGGTCGACGTCGGGCGGACGCAGCGTCTCGGTCAGCGCCCGCAACTCGGCCAGCGCCGACTGCGACAGCTCCCGCACCCGGTCCAGGTGCGGCGCCGCTCGCGAGTCACCGCCGGCCACCGTGGCCGCGGATTCCGCCGCCAGGGTGAGGCTGAACAGGCTCTGGGTCACCGAGTCGTGCAGATCCCGGGCGATCCGGGTGCGCTCGTCGGCGATGGACAGCTCCCGCAGCCGCTCCTGGCGCTGCGCGTTCACCACGGCCAGCGCGGCATGCCCGGCGAGCGTCTCGATCAGCTCCTGGTCCGCGTCGGTGAACTCGGCGGCGCCCTCCTTGTCAGCGAGGTAGAGCGCCGCCACGACCTCGCCGCCCGCCATGATCGGGACACCGAGGAACGACCGCATCTGCGGGTGCGCGGGCGGGTAATAGCGGAATCGCGGGTCGGTTCGGATGTCGGCGAGCCGGATCACCTCCGGTCGCGTCACCAGCTCGCCGAGCAGCCCGTGGGTGCGAGGCAGCGCCCCGATCCGCTCCCAGGTCCTCGCATCCACACCGGCGGTGAGGAACAGCGCGAAGCCGCCGTCGCCGTCGGGCACGCCGACCGCGGCGTAGCGCGCGGCCGCGAGATCGCGCGCGGCGTCGAGGATGCTGCGCAGCACGGATTCGCTGCGCCGCTCGGCGCCGAGCTGCGACACTACGTCAAGCAGCCGGCGCAGCGCCTGCCCTCCGTAGCTCGATGCCACCTCGCCCACCCCGCCATCCTTCCACCGGCAGGGATCCCTGCAGCCAGCTGCGGCCGACCCCGACGGGTGCGGTCGTGCTGGACGACGGCGGCACCGCCCGTGACTAGCTGATCCCGGCGGCGTCCATGCCGCGCATCTCCTTCTTCAGTTCCGCGATCTCGTCGCGCAACCGGGCGGCGAGCTCGAACTGCAGGTCACGCGCGGCTGCCATCATCTGGTCGTTGAGCTGCTGGACGAGATCGGCCAGCTCGGCGCGTGGCATCGACCGGGTGTCGCGACCCTCCACGACGCCCGAGCTGCCCTGCGCTGTTCCGGCTTCCCCGACGGCGCGCTTGCCCCGGGATGCGTTGCGGCCCGACCCCCCGACCGACACCGTCGCCGAGGTGTCCTCGGCCTCGGCGTAGACCCGATCGAGAATGTCGTTGATCTTCTTGCGCAGCGGCTGTGGGTCCAGACCCCGTTCGGTGTTGTAGGCGATCTGCTTGGCGCGGCGGCGGTTGGTCTCGTCGATGGCGCGCTGCATCGAGTCGGTCACCGAGTCCGCGTACATGTGCACCTGCCCGGACACGTTGCGGGCGGCGCGCCCGATCGTCTGGATCAGCGAGGTCCCGCTGCGCAGGAAGCCCTCCTTGTCGGCGTCGAGGATGGAGACCAGCGAGACCTCGGGCAGGTCGAGCCCCTCGCGCAGCAGGTTGATACCGACCAGCACGTCGAACTCTCCGGTGCGCAGCTGGCGCAGCAGTTCGACACGTCGCAGCGTGTCCACCTCCGAGTGCAGGTAACGCACCCGGATTCCCAGCTCGAGCAGGTAGTCGGTGAGATCTTCGGCCATCTTCTTGGTCAGCGTGGTGACCAGCACCCGCTCGTCGCGCTCGGAGCGCTCCCGGATCTCACCCACCAGGTCGTCGATCTGGCCCTGCGTCGGCTTCACGACCACCTCGGGGTCGACCAGCCCGGTCGGGCGGATGACCTGCTCGACGAACTCGCCGCCCGCCTGCGCCATCTCGTACGGGCCGGGGGTGGCGGACAGGTACATGCTCTGCCCAACCCGATCACAGAACTCCTCCCAGGTCAGCGGGCGGTTGTCCAGTGCGGAAGGCAGCCGGAAGCCGTGGTCGACCAGAGTGCGCTTGCGCGACGCGTCGCCCTCGTACATGCCCCCGATCTGCGGCACCGTGACGTGCGACTCGTCGATCACCATCAGGAAGTCCGAGGGGAAATAATCGAGCAGGGTGGCGGGTGCGGTGCCCGCCTCCCGGTCGTCGATGAACCGGGAGTAGTTCTCGATGCCCGAGCAGAACCCGACCTGGCGCATCATCTCCACGTCGTACTGGGTGCGCATCCGCAGCCGCTGCGCCTCGAGCAGCTTGCCCTGGTTCTCCAGCGTGGCCAGCTGAGTTTCCAGCTCGGCCTCGATGCCGCGGATGGCCTTGTCCATCCGCTCCGGGCCGGCGACGTAGTGCGTGGCGGGGAAGATGCGGACGTCGTCGACCGCTCGCACCACATCGCCGGTCAGCGGGTGCAGGAAGTAGACCGACTCCACCTCGTCACCGAAGAACTCCACCCGAACCGCGAGCTCCTCGTAGGCTGGGATGACCTCGACGGTGTCACCCCTGACCCGGAAGGTGCCCCGGGCGAACGCCAGGTCGTTGCGGGTGTAGTTGATGTCGACCAGCGCGCGCAGCAGCGCGTCCCGGCCGGCCTCCTCGCCGACCCGCAGGAACACCGACTGGTTGAGGTACTCCTGCGGGGTCCCGAGACCGAAGATGCACGACACCGAGGCGACGACGACGGTGTCGCGCCGGGTCAGCAGCGACATGGTGGCCGCGTGCCGCAACCGCTCCACGTCGTCGTTGACCGACGAGTCCTTCTCGATGTAGGTGTCGGTCTGCGGGACGTAGGCCTCGGGCTGGTAGTAGTCGTAGTAGGAGACGAAGTACTCGACCGCGTTGTGCGGGAACAGGTCGCGCAACTCGTTGGCCAGCTGCGCTGCGAGGGTCTTGTTCGGGGCCAGCACGAGGGTCGGCCGCTGCACACGCTCGATGAGCCACGCGGTCGTCGCGGACTTGCCGGTGCCGGTCGCGCCGAGCAGCACGACGTCGCGCTCGCCACCGTGGATACGGCGCGCTAGCTCGTCGATGGCCACGGGCTGATCCCCGGCGGCGGAGTAGTCGCTGACGACCTGGAAACGGCCCTGGCTGCGAGGGATATCGCCCAGCGGGCGGTGCTCGGAACGGGCGAGCAGGTCCGGGCTGACGGTAGCGCTGTCGGTCACGTCGTCAGGGTAGGCCCGGGCACCGACACTGTGCCGCACGCGGCAGGCTGCCCTGGATTTCTTGGGTAGTGTCGAGCCACATGACGGCCGCGTCCCAACACACCGCTGAGACCGCCATCCATCCGCCGAAGGTCGAGCTTTTCGATCTCGAAGCGATGACCAACACCGACCCGAAGGGGATCGTCCGGACTGTCGACGAGTACCGGGTGGAGCCGTTCGGTCTGCATGTGGTGCGCGACGTGGTGGACCATCCGACCATCCGGGCGATCGAGTCGTGGCTGCTGCCCCTGCTGGATCTGCGAGTCACCGACTTCTTCTTCTACCCAGGTCACGAGCGTGACCAGGACTTCTACCTCGACGTGGTGGCCATCGAGGTCGGTGACCGGGTGTGGCGCACCGAGGACCACTACCTCGACCTCGTGGTCCGCACCGGCAGCGAGGTTGAGGTGCTCGACACCGACGAGCTGCTGGCCGCTGTCACCGCCGGGCTGCTCGACCACGCCGTCGCGCAGCAGGCGCTGCACACCGCGTTCGCGACGGTCGACGGGCTGGCACGGCACGGCTACCGGCTGGATCGCTGGCTCGCCTCACTCGACGCCCATCCGATATGGCGCCGCCACGGCCGTCAGTAACGGTCACGACAAGACGTGCCAGCCGGTCTCGGCCGCCCATCGCTGCGCCCGGTCGAGTGCGCTGCGAATGAACGGGGTCTTCGCGTCGGCGTAGGCGTCGATGCTGTCCCAGCTCCGTGCCGCGAGCTCGTGCTTGACCGCGGCGTACTCCCGCACACTCTCCGGATGCGTGCGCAGCCAGTCGCGCAGTAACAGCGACGCCCGCCATGCCGGTGAATCGGCGGGCCGGATGTGGCAGTTAACCGGTCGCGCGGGATCGGCGTTGCACGCCATCGCCTTATCCGGATGGCTGCCGTCGGCCGCGTTGTCCCACCATCGGCCGTCCCGTCGCACCAGGCCAGCCTCGATCAGATCATCGGCCAGCTCGCCCGCGACGGCCAGATCGTCGACGACCACCTGCAGGTCGAGCACGTCCTTGGCATCCAGGCCTGCAACCGCCGTCGAACCGATGTGGTCGACGCGGTGGGCGCGCTGCCCGGCGACGGCGGCAATCCGCGCTCGTACCCGTTCCGCCGCCTGCGGCCACGCCGGGTCCGTTTCGACCTGCACGGGCCGACCAGCGCGCGCGGCGGGGCGCCGCAACCGCTGGTTCTCCTCGAAGGGCACCAGCCGCTGGTGCCAGAGCCGGTCCACGGCTGCCTCGGTGTGCGGGGCCGGCCCGCTGTTGTCCAGCCACACGTCGGCGGCGGCACGGCGCTGCACGTCGGTGGCCTGCGCTGCGATCCGCGACCGCGCGTCGTGCTCGGCCATGTCGCGCCGCTCGACGAGCCGTCGCACCCGCACCTCGGGATCCGCGTGCACCACGATGACCAGCGGGAAGCCAGCCGACATGCCGTTCTCGACGAGCAGCGGGATGTCGTGTACGACCACTGCGTCCTCGGGGGCGGCGTCGAGCACTTCGGCCGACCGCGCCCCGACCAGCGGGTGCACGATCCCGTTGAGCCGCCGCCGCGCGTCGTCCTCGCCGAAGACCCTTGCGGCGAGCGCGGCCCGGTCCAGTTCCCCGTCGGGAGTCAGCACCTGCTCCCCGAACTCGGCGACGACCGCGCGCAATCCTTCGGTGCCGGGCGCCACGACCTCGCGGGCCAGCCGGTCGGAGTCGATCACCACCGCACCGTGGTGGACGAGCCCGTCGGCGACCGTCGACTTGCCGGCACCGATCCCACCGGTCAGACCCACGCGCAGCACGCGACGATTCTGTCAGCGGTCACCCGCCGGAGAGCTTTTCCCGTAGCGCCGCCAGCTGAGCGTCGCTGGCCAGCGAGCCCTCGCTGTCAGCGGAGGAGGGCTGCTGCGGTTGCTGCTGCGGAGCGGGCGCTTCGTTGCTGTCCGAGGAGAAATCCTGCTCCCCGGTCACCTCGGCCTCCGCCTCGCTCGCCTTGACCACCTGCTTGCGATGCTGCTCGAAGCGGACATGCGCGTCGGCGTAGGAACGCTCCCACTCCTCGCGCTGCTTCTCGTAGCCCTCGAGCCAGTCGTTGGTCTCGGGATCGAAGCCTTCGGGGTAGATGTAGTTGCCCTCGTTGTCGTACTCGGCGGTCATACCGTACTGCGTCGGGTCGAACTCCATCTCGGGGCTCAGGCCCTCGTTGGCCTGCTTGAGCGACAGCGAGATCCGGCGCCGGTCAAGATCGATGTCGATGACCTTGACCATGACGTCGTCACCGACCTGCACGACCTGCTCGGGGATCTCCACGTGTCGCTCGGCCAGCTCGGAGATGTGCACCAGGCCCTCGATGCCCTCCTCGACACGGACGAACGCGCCGAAGGGCACCAGCTTGGTCGCCTTGCCGGGCACGATCTGGCCGATCTGGTGGGTGCGGGCGAACTGCCGCCACGGGTCTTCCTGCGTCGCCTTGAGCGACAGCGACACCCGCTCGCGATCCAGGTCGACGTCGAGCACCTCGACCGTGACCTCCTGGCCGACCTCGACGACCTCGCTCGGGTGGTCGATGTGCTTCCAGGACAGTTCCGAGACGTGCACCAGACCGTCCACGCCACCGAGGTCGACGAACGCCCCGAAGTTGACGATGGAGGAGACCTGGCCCTTGCGGACCTGGCCCTTCTGCAGCTGGTTGAGGAACTCGCTGCGCACCTCGGACTGGGTCTGCTCCAGCCAGGCACGGCGGGACAGCACCACGTTGTTGCGGTTCTTGTCCAGCTCGATGATCTTGGCCTCGAGTTCGCGGCCGACATAGGGCTGCAGGTCACGGACCCGACGCATCTCGACCAGCGACGCAGGGAGGAACCCGCGCAGGCCGATGTCCAGGATCAGGCCGCCCTTGACGACCTCGATGACGGTTCCGGAAACGGGCTCCTCGTTCTCCTTGAGCGTCTCGATCGTGCCCCAGGCGCGCTCGTACTGCGCGCGCTTCTTGGACAGGATCAGCCGGCCTTCCTTGTCCTCCTTCTGCAGGACGAGGGCTTCGACCGGCTCGCCCATCTCGACGACCTCGGCGGGGTCGACGTCATGCTTGATGGACAGCTCCCGGGAAGGGATGACCCCTTCGGTCTTGTAGCCGATATCGAGCAGCACCTCGTCGCGATCGATCTTGACGATGGTGCCTTCGACGATGTCCCCATCGTTGAAGTACTTGATCGTCTGGTCGATGGCGGCGAGGAATTCCTCCTCCGTCCCGACGTCGTTGATCGCGACTTGCTGCATGGTCGGGGCGGTGGTGGTATCGGTGGTCATGCGGTGGGTTGCTCCGGAGGGACTCAGATCATGGATTGAACAGTGCAGGTGGTGTGGCTGGTGCCGCACGGCTGTCCGTCCTCGCCGCGGACATCTACGCAAGCACTGTCAGCAGTGCAACCACCGACAGGAGCCACATGTTCCACAGGCGTGAAATGCTGAGCAGGCACCCGATCAAGGATCGCCTGTGACCGAAGATCGCGAATGCCCAAGCAGCCCGAACCCACCGCGCGTGACGATCATACGCAGCGAGGCCGGGCGCGGCAAACGCACCCCCGGCACCCCGCGCGCGCGGTCTGTAAGACTTCACCGGTGAACGGCGGCACACCCTCCAACGATCACGGCGCGGCGGCGCCGCAGGCCCCGGCTGAAGCGGTGCTGGGCACCGCCGGCGTGGTTCGCCGGACGGTGTCTGCCGCCGAGTCCACCGCGGTGACCCGCCGGTGGTGGGACGCCGACGCGGACGACTACCACGCGGAGCACGGGGAGTTCCTCGGCGTGCACGACTTCGTCTGGTGCCCCGAGGGCCTACGCGAGCAGGACGCCGAGTTGCTCGGCGACGTGCGGGGAGCTCGGGCGCTCGAGGTCGGGTGCGGCTCGGCGCCGTGCTCCCAGTGGCTCGCCGAGCATGGTGCGTGGGTGGTCGGCCTCGACGTCTCGGCCGGGATGCTGCGCCATGCGCAGGCGGCCGCCGCAGCGACCGGGACGATGGTGCCGCTTGTGCAGGCGGGTGCCGAGCGGCTGCCGTTCGCCGAGATGTCCTTCGACGTCGCATGCTCGGCGTTCGGCGCTGTCCCGTTCGTCGCGGACTCGACGGCCGTGATGCGAGAGGTCGCCCGCGTGCTGCGACCCGGCGGGCGATGGGTCTTCGCCGTCAACCACCCGATTCGCTGGATCTTTCCGGACGACCCCGGGCCGGCCGGGCTCACAGCCGTGCAGCCCTACTTCGACCGCACTCCCTATGTCGAGGTCGACGGCTCCGGCCGACCGACCTACGTGGAGCACCACCGCACCCTCGGGGATCGGGTGCGCGAGATCGCGGCTGCCGGGCTCGTGCTGACCGACCTGGTGGAGCCCGAGTGGCCCGAAGGCCACCAGCGGGAATGGGGGCAGTGGAGCCCGCTGCGTGGCGCGCTGTTCCCAGGCACCGCGATCTTCTGCTGCCGGCGGCCCGAGTGAGCAGCGCCAACGACCTGCTGGCCGCGCAGACGCAGCGGTTGCGCTCGATCGACCCGCTGCTCCCGCCGGCCGAGGCACTGCCGCACGCCGAGGTGCTCGTGGCGGGTCCGGTCGCCGGTTCGCTGCTGCGATCCGATCATCCGGAAGGCTCGCCGGCACGGCTGTGGTCAGCCGGCCACGTCTGCGAGCTGGTACCGGTGCTCGGCGACGCCGGGCTGGCCGGCATGAACACGCTGCTCGAGGCGTGGCGGGAGCGGCTGCCCGATCTCGAACTGCCCGACAGCGACTCGGCGTGCGTGGTGTGCTGGCCCAGCCGCGACGTCGAGATCGCCCGCGCGCTGCTCGACCACGGCTTCGTGCCGCTGTCGGTGATCGCTGTGAATACCCCACTCGAGGCGCCGCGACCTTGCCCGCAGGGTGACGGGGTGCGCCCGGCCGGCCCGAGCGACCTGGAGGTGTGCCTGCGGCTGACGCTGGCCGAGCAAGCCTACTCGACGCTGGTCGGCGGGGCGGTGCTGCGCGAGGACACCGAGGAGGTCAAGCGGCGGCTGCTCGCCACCCGGTTGCAGCGCGGCGAGCCGATCTGGCTCGCGGAGCAGGACGGCCTGGCCGTCGGGATCGCCGAGTGCGGCTACAGCGATGCAGTGCCGGGTAGCCGGATGGCGAGCCGGCTGCCTGCGGGGCGTTGGGGGTACATCAACTGCGCCTCGGTGCTTCCCGGCACGCGCGGGCAGGGGGTGGGGGGGCGGCTGGTCGGCCGAGCGCACGCCGCCTTCGCCGCCGCCGGAGTGGTTGGCGCGTACCTCTACTACAACCCCCCCAACCCGTTGTCCTCGGTGTTCTGGCCCCGGCACGGCTATCGTCCGCTGTGGACGGTCTGGGAGCTACGGCCGGCCACCGCGCTGCGCTGAGCCCAGCTCAATGTGCCGCGTCGTCCCAGGAGTGACCCGAGCCCACCGAGACCTCCAGCTCCACGTCGAGGGTGTACGCCGAGCCCATCTCACGGCGGGCCAGCTCCTCCACCACAGACCGCTCCCCCTCGGCGATCTCGAACACCAGCTCGTCGTGCACCTGCAGCAGCACCCGGGACCGCAGGTCCCCGCCGCGCAGCGCCCGCTGCACACCAAGCATCGCGACCTTGATGATGTCCGCGGCGCTGCCCTGGATCGGCGCGTTGAGCGCCATCCGCTCGGCCATCTCACGCCGCTGCCGGTTGTCCGAGACCAGGTCGGGCAGGTACCGGCGACGACCGAGGATGGTCGACGTGTAACCGTCCTTGCGGGCATGGTCCACGATCCGGTGCAGGTAGTCACGCACCCCGCCGAACCGCTCGAAGTACTCGTCCATGAGGCCGCGGGCCTCCTCGGTGCTGATCCGCAGCTGCCCCGACAGCCCGAACGCCGACAGCCCGTAGGCCAGCCCGTAGTTCATCGCCTTGATCTTGGCGCGCTGCTCGCCGGTGACGTCGGCCGGCTCGACGCCGAACACCCGCGCCGCGGTGGCGGCGTGGAAGTCGAACCCCGAACGGAACGCCTCGATGAGCGCGGCGTCCTCCGAGAGGTGCGCCATGATGCGCATCTCGATCTGGCTGTAGTCCGCGGTCATCAGCTCCGTGAAGCCCTGGCCGACGACGAAGCCCTCCCGGATCCGGCGCCCGGAGTCGGTCCGGATCGGGATGTTCTGCAGGTTCGGGTCGGTCGACGACAGCCGCCCCGTCGCGGCGATCGTCTGATTGAACGTGGTGTGGATCCGCCCGTCGGCTGCCACCGACTTCAGCAGCCCGTCGACCGTCGTCTTGAGCCGGGTAGCGTCACGGTGCGCCAGCAGGTGCGCCAGGAAGGGGTGCTCGGTCGACTCGTAGAGGTTCTGCAGCGCATCGGCGTCGGTGGTGTAGCCGGTCTTGATCTTCTTGGTCTTGGGCAGGCACAGCTCCTCGAACAGCACCACCTGCAGCTGCTTGGGTGAGCCGAGGTTGATCTCCTTGCCGATCACGACGTAGCAGTCCTGCGCGGCTTGCTTCACCGCCGCGGCGAAGTCCGCCTCAAGCCCCGCCAGCACATCACCGTCCACCGCGATACCCGCCGTCTCCAGCTCGGCGAGCTCGCCGAGCAGCGGCAGCTCCAGGTCGGCGAGCAGGGCGCGACCCTCGATGCGGTCGAGTTCGACGTCCAGCGCGTCGGCGAGCTCACCGATCGCGCGCGCCCGAAGGATCGCGTCGGCGGCCAGCGCCGCGGCGTCCTCCCCCTCGAACAGGCTCGGCTGTCCGGAGTCGCCGGACTCGGCTCGCAGCTCCCGGTGCAGGTAGCGCAGCACCAGGTCGGCCAGGTCGAAGCTGCGCTGCCCGGGGCGGACCAGGTAGGCGGCCAGCGCCGTGTCGCTGGTCAGCCCGGCCACCGACCAGCCGCGGGCGCGGGCGCCGTGCAGCAGCGCCTTGGCGTCGTGGGCTGCCTTCGGGGCCGATGCGTCGGCCAGCCATCGCCCCAGCGCGGCCTCGTCGTCCGGGGTCATCGCCACGGGGTCGACGTAGCCGCCCTCACCGTCGGCGCCGGCCAGTGCGATGCACTCGATGTCCCCGACACCCTGGGCCACGACACCGCGGTAGGACAGCCCGACCCGGCGCCCGTCACGGGCATGCGCATCCAGCCA
Source organism: Pseudonocardiaceae bacterium (assembly GCA_009377865.1). GTDB lineage: Bacteria > Actinomycetota > Actinomycetes > Mycobacteriales > Pseudonocardiaceae > WHSY01. The sequence goes on from WHTH01000001.1 coordinate 92,431, forward strand.
CGCCGCCAGCCCACCGGGCTCGATCGCGGCGCCGCGGACCTCGAAACCCTCCTCGGCCTCCGGCTCGGCCGAGGTCAGGGTCGCGAACAGCCGGTCGCGCAGCACCCGGAACTCGAGGTCGTCGAAGAGCCGGTGCACCGCGTCGCGGTCCCAGGGCGCCATCGCCAACGACTCGGGCCGGTCCGGGATGTCCACATCACGTACCAGTTCGGTCAGCTGCCGGTTGAGCATCACCGCGGCGAGGTTGTCGCGCAACGCGTCGCCGACCTTGCCTGGCACCTCGTCGACCCGGTCGACCAGCGAGTCCAGTGAGCCGAACTCGCGGATCCACTTGGCTGCGGTCTTCTCCCCGACCCCGGGGATGCCGGGCAGGTTGTCGGACGGGTCGCCGCGCAGCGCCGCGTAGTCGGGGTACTGCTCGGGCGACAGACCGTAGCGCTCAGCGACCTCGCCGGGGGTGAATCGGACGAGGTCGGAGACGCCCTTGCGCGGGTAGAGCACGGTGACCCGGTCGGTGACCAGCTGCAGCGCGTCGCGGTCGCCGGTGCACACCAGCACCTCGAAGCCCTCCGGCTCGGCCTGCGTGACCAGGGTCGCGATGAGGTCGTCCGCCTCGTAGCCCTCCTTGGCCAGCACCGGTATGCCCAGCGTGCCCAGCACGTCGTGGATCAGCGAGATCTGACCCCGGAACTCGTCGGGAGTAGTGGTGCGGTTGGCCTTGTATGGCGCGTAGGTCTCGGCGCGGAACGTGGCGCGCGAGACGTCGAATGCGGCGGCGATGTGGGTGGGCGCCTCGTCGCGCAGCAGGTTGATCAGCATCGAGGTGAAGCCGTAGACCGCGTTGGTGGTCTGCCCGGTGGTGGTGCGGAAGTTCTCGGCGGGCAGCGCGAAGAACGCCCGGTAGGCCAGCGAGTGGCCGTCGAGCAGCAGCAGCCGCTGCGGCGCGCCCGACAGGTCAGGGGCTGCGTCGTCGGTGGCGGCGTCGTCGGTGGCGGTCACGGCAGGCAAGTCTATGCCCGGCCACCGACATCGATGACTGCCGCAACGCCGTACCCTCACCTCGTCCGAGGTCCCAGCACCGCCACGGAGGTGGCCCTTGACTGCATCCGGCAGTCCCGGTCTGCAGCCCGACCCCCACACCGCCGCCGTGATGGCGACGTGGGTCGACGAGCAGCTCACCGACCGGATGGGGATCCGCATCGCTGAATGGGACCCGGAGCGGATCGTCGGGACCGTTCCGGTCACCGGCAACCGGCAGCCGTACGGCCTGCTGCACGGCGGCGCCAGCGCCGTGCTGGCCGAGACGCTGGGGTCGACGGCGGCCGCGCTGTGGAGCATGCCCGACCGTGTTCCGCTGGGCCTGGAGCTGTCCTGTACGCACCACCAGGCAGCGACCGAGGGAGAGGTCACCGGGATCTGCACCCCGCTGCACCGAGGCCGCGGCACCGCGAGCTTCGAGATCGCGCTGCACGACGAGCAGGGACGGCGGACCTGCACCGCACGGTTGACGTGCTTGTTGCGGGAACGCCCACCCAGGTGAACAAAGGTACGTCGACGAGGAGAGACCGCCGCGTGCGACCACCAGGAAGAGGGCGGCCCGGCGATCCCGGACCGCCTCGCCGCCCGGTGCGGTTGCTGCTGACCATCCTGATCCCCGCAGCCGCCCTGCTCGGTCTGGCGGCACCGGCGCTGGCCGGCGCGGTCGTTCCGGCCGTCACGCAAGAGACCATCCCGGTCGACGGCACACTGCGCAACGCCGACGGCACTTTCCTGTCCGGCGTCACCGTCGAGGCACTGGATTCCGGCGGCCGGCAGGTCGATCAGACCAGGACCGACGCGCAGGGCCGATGGGAGCTCGCCGTCCCGGCGGCCGGCACATACACCTTCCGCATCGACCCCGAATCGTTGCCACCCGGAACGGAGCTGCTGCAGGGCGAAGTGACCCGTGACATCGCCGAGGACCGGTTGTCCGTCGTGATCTTCCGATTCGGCGAGGAGGGCGAGGGGCTCGATACCTCCACCGCGTCGCAGGTGCTGCGGTTGCTGGTCGACGGCATCCGGTTCGGGCTCGTCATCGCGATCACCGCGGTGGGCCTGTCGCTGATCTTCGGGACCACCGGGCTGACCAACTTCTCGCACGGCGAGATCGTCACGATCGGTGCGGTGCTGGCGTGGACGGTCAACGTCACCCTCGGCGTGCAGCTGATCTGGGCGACGCTCATCGCGATCGTGCTCGGCGCGGGGTTCGGGGCGCTCAACGAGCTGGGGCTCTGGCGCCCGCTGCGCCGCCGCCGGGTCGGGCTGATCGCCCAGCTGGTGGTGTCGATCGGGCTCGGAATCGCGCTGCGCTACGCCGTGCTGATCTTCTTCGGCGGCCGCTCGGAGCCCTTCGTGGACTACACCAGCCAGATCGCCCGCTCCTACGGCCCTATCGCGCTGACCGACAAGGATCTCACGACCATCATCGTCAGCATCGCCGTCATGATCGGCATCGCGCTGCTGCTGCAGCGCACCCGCATCGGCAAGGCGATGCGTGCGGTGGCCGACAACCGCGACCTCGCGGCCTCGTCGGGCATCGACGTCGACCGGGTCGTGCTGTTCGTGTGGATGCTCGGCGGCGGACTGGCCACGCTGGGCGGAGTGCTGTTCGCGCTCTCGGAGCTGTCCAGCACGGTGTACTGGGAGATGGGCTTCCGGTTGCTGCTGCTGATGTTCGCCGGGGTCATCCTGGGCGGTCTGGGCACCGCGTACGGCGCCCTGCTCGGTTGCCTGATCGTCGGCGTCGTCGTGCAGCTGTCGACGCTGGTCCTTCCGGTCGACCTCAAGTACATGGGCGGTCTCGCAGTGCTGATCGTCATCCTGGTGTTCAGACCGCAGGGTCTGCTCGGCAGCCGAGCACGGATCGGGTAACGGCGATGATCGACTTCTCGGTGCTGCTCACAAACAGCCTCGCGCAGCTGGTGGGAACCTCGGCCGTCTTCTACGCGCTGCTCGCACTCGGGCTCAACGTCCACTTCGGTTACACCGGGTTACTGAACTTCGGCCAGATCGGCTTTGCCCTGGTAGGCGGCTACGGCATGGGGATCGCGGTGACCCGCTTCGGCTTCCCGCTGTGGGGCGGGGTGCTGTTCGGCATGGCCTGCGGCGCAGCGCTCGGCGTGTTACTGGGCATCCCGACACTGCGGTTGCGCGCCGACTACCTGGCCATCGTCACTATCGCGGCCGCCGAGATCCTACGGCTGGTGACCCGCTCCACGTCACAGACCGACCTCACCGGGGGCACCCAGGGCCTGACCGGCTACGCCGACGCGTTCACCGCCGCCAACCCGTTCGACCGGCCCGAGTACTCGTACCTCGGTGTCGGGTTCGTGCGGACCGAGCTGTGGGCGATCTGCGCGGGCTGGACAGCCGTGGCGCTGTGCGTGCTGCTGCTGTGGCTGATCGTGCGCAGCCCCTGGGGCAGGGTGCTCAAGGCGATCCGTGAGGACGAGGACGCCGCGCGGGCGCTGGGCAAGAACGTGTTCGCATACAAGATCCAGTCACTGGTGCTCGGTGGCGTCATGGGTGCGCTCGGCGGCATCTTCTACGCGCTGTCGGTCCAGTCGCTGACTCCGGACTTCTGGTCCCCACCGCAGACCTTCTTCGCCTACTGCGCACTGATCCTCGGCGGGGCCGGACGGGTACTGGGGCCCGTGATCGGCGCGATGCTGTTCTGGGCGTTCCTCTCGTTCGCCGACGGGTTGCTGCGGCAGGCGACCGGAGGTACCGATCCGCTGATCGGCTTCATCGACACCCAGGACGTCGGCGCGATCCGGTTCGTCCTGGTGGGAATCTTCCTGGTGCTGTTGATGGTCTACCGCCCACAGGGCATCTTCGGTAACAGAAGGGAGATGACGCTCGATGCCCGCTGACGAGGCAGTCCGCGCGGCGCTGGCGGGCGTGGCTCCCGAACCCGGCGCCGCCAAGCCCGACCCAATCCTGGTCGTCGACGACGTCACCCGCGCGTTCGGTGGTCTCAAGGCTGTCGACGTGGCGCACCTGGAGATCCAGCGCGGCGCCATCACCGGGCTCATCGGGCCCAACGGGGCAGGCAAGACCACGCTGTTCAACCTGCTCACCGGCTTCGACCGGCCCGGAAGCGGACGGTGGAGGTTCGACGGGCGGCCGCTGCACGGGCTGGCGCCGCACCGGGTGGCCCGACGCGGCGTCGTGCGCACCTTCCAGCTCACCAAGGCGCTGGCCAAGCTCTCCGTGCTCGACAACATGCGGCTCGGCGCCCCGAAACAGACCGGTGAGAGCTTCTTCGGGGCACTGCTGACCCCGTGGGGGCGCCAGGAGAAGGCCAACACCGAGAAGGCACATGAGCTGCTGGTCCGGTTCCAGCTCGACGCGAAGGCCGACGACCTCGCCGGGTCACTGTCCGGTGGTCAGCGCAAGTTGCTCGAGATGGCGAGAGCCCTGATGATGGACCCCACGGTGATCATGCTCGACGAGCCGATGGCCGGGGTGAACCCGGCACTGACCGAGAGCCTGCTGCGGCACGTCAAGTCGCTGCGTGACGACGGCATGACCGTGGTGTTCGTCGAGCACGACATGGACGTCATCCGTGACATCAGTGACTGGGTGGTCGTGATGGCGCAGGGCACCGTGATCGCCGAGGGCCCACCGGAGGCGTTATCGTCCAACAAGGATGTCGTCGACGCCTATCTCGGCGCGCACCACGACCGCGCGCTGGAGTTCGACGCCGAGGGTAACCCGATCGGCGAGACCGCCGAACTTGTCACCGAGATGGAGAGCGTGGAGTTGGGAGTGGATCCCTCCCAGACACCGACCGCCCAGAGCGTCGGCCTCGATCGGCCCGACCGTGGGGAGCGGACGTGAGCACCGGCGTCGAGGGCAACACCGGCAACGCAGAGCCGCCCGCCGGGCAGGCCTCACCCGCGGAGCTGGCAGCGCGGCCGGCACGGCACCGCGAACTGGCCGAGGGTGCCCTGCTGCGTGGCGACGGCCTGGTCGCGGGTTACGTACCTGGCGTCGACATCCTCACCGGATGCAACTTCTTCCTCCGCGAGGGCGAGATCGTCGGCATCATCGGCCCGAACGGAGCCGGCAAGTCGACCCTGCTCAAGGCGATGTTCGGGCTCCTCCCGGTGCGCGGTGGCACGGTGGCGCTGCGCGACAGCGACATCACCGCCGCCAAGGCACATGTGCTGGTCACCAAGGGGGTGGGCTACGTCCCGCAGCGAAACAACGTGTTCCCCTCACTGTCGATCGAGGAGAACATGCAGATGGGCGTCTACCTGCGGCCCAAGACGTTCGCCACCCGCTTCGAGGTGGTCTGCTCGTTGTTCCCGCTACTCGGTCAGCGCCGCAAGACCAAGACCGGGTCGCTGTCCGGGGGTGAGCGCCAGATGGTCGCGATGGGCCGTGCGCTGATGATGGAGCCCTCGGTGCTGCTGCTCGACGAGCCCTCGGCGGGGCTGTCACCGATGCTGCAGGACGAGGTCTTCGTGCGGATCAAGAAGATCAACGCAGCGGGTGTATCGGTGATCATGGTGGAGCAGAACGCGCGGCGTTGCCTGCAGGTCTGCGACCGCGGTTACGTGCTCGACCAGGGCCGCAACGCCTACACCGACACCGGGTCGGCGCTGCTGAGCGACCCGAAGGTCGTCGACCTCTACCTGGGCACCCTCGCCGGCTCCGGCGAGACACATTGACGGGCGCCGACCTCAAAGAGATAGAGGTCGACGCCCGCCATCGCGTGATCGAACTCAGCCGCCGACCGTCACGAACGTCGTCGCGGCATCGTCGATCTGGTTCTGCGCATCGAACTGCAGGACCCCATAGGAGCCGGAGCCTGGTTCACCGGCCGCGGTGAAGTCCAGCGTTCCGGTGACACCGTCGTAGTCGACGTCGCCGCCGTCCGCGATGATCTCCTTGCAGGCCGCGTAGTCGGTGCACTTCTCGCCGTCCTTGGTGATGCCGTTGAGCTGCGACGCGATATCGACACCCTTGGTCGACTCCGCCTGCTCGGCAGCCAGTGCCAGCAGGATCACGGCATCGTAGGACTCGCCGGAGTAGTTGAAGTCGACCAGCGACGGGTCCTGCTCCAACAGCCGCTGCTGGAAGTCCCCTGCCAGATCGGTCAGCGGCGTGGTGCCCTTCATGCCCTCGAGCATGCCCGGCGGCAGACCCTCGCCGAGCGCGTTGCCCATATTGCCGTCGGTTCCATAGACGAGCTTCTGACCCGGGCCGATCTGCACTTCGGTCATCCGGGTCAGGATGCGCTTGGACTCGTCGAAGCCGATCACCGCGACGGCATCCGGGTTGAACTGCCGGATCTGGTCGATCTCGGCGTTGAAGGAGGCCGCGTTCGGGTCGTAGATCAGCTTCTGCAGCTGGTCGGCGGGGATGCCGGCGGCCTGCAGGTTCTGCTCGGTGTTGTCGGCGAGCCCGGCGCCGTACGGGTCGTTACGCGCCAGGATGCTGATCCGCTGCGCGCCGTCGGATGCCATCAGCTCGGCCAGCGCCTGCGACTGCAGCACGTCCGGCGGGGCGGTGCGGAAGTACAGTCCCTCGTCCTGCCAGCAGGTGAACTCGTCGGAGGTGTTGGCCGGCGAGAACTCCACCACCCCCGCACCGGTGATCTTGTCGATGACGAGCTTCGACACGCCGGACGCCGCGGCACCGACGATCGCCTGCACGCCCTGCCCGAGCTGGCGGTCGACCGTCTGGTTCGCGGTATCGGTGGTGTCGTCTCCCGAGTCGCCGCGGATGTGGGTCACGGGGTTGTCCAGCACACCCCCCGCCGCGTTGATCTCCTCGACCGCGACGTCCACACCGGCGTACTGGGGCGGCCCGAGGAAGGCGAGGCTGCCGGTCTCCGGCAGCAACGAGCCGATCTCCAACGGTTCGGTACTCGGCGATCCGCTGGCCTGGGCCTGCGGGGGTACGCAGTCGGTCGCGGGGGGTCCCGTCGTGGTTTGCCCGGGACCGTCGCCCTGGGCGGCCTCCTGCTCGCCCCCGGACCCGCAGCCGGCCACGACGACCGAGAGGGCACCGAGGACAGCGGCCGCGCGGAGCAGTGTGCGCTGTGCCATTCGTGTCTCCTTCGAAGGGACCAGGACGGGTCGCTGACCAGCAACGGCATCCCGCCAGACGTCAGAAGGTAGACCTGTCGACGCACTGATCGGCATGCTCGCCGCTTGTCGTGACGAAGATGTGACCCGAGACCCCGCACAACGCATCGACCGAAGCATGCCGTCCTCATGCGCTCACGTAGCGTCATCGACGCTGCAGAACTCCGCACCCATGGCACGCTGCTAACATCCGTTCGGTTCGATACCGACGTGTCGGCCGGGATGGCGGAATAGGCATACGCGGGCGCCTCAAAAGCGTCTGTCCGCAAGGACATGCGGGTTCGAGTCCCGCTCCCGGCACACCGATGACTGCAGCGGCCCGGACATGGGCACGATCCGTATACCCTACGTGATACCCTACGTGGGTGCGGAAGACCAGCGTCTACCTCGACGATGCAGATGCGCGTCGTCTGGCCCACCTCGCCGAGGAGGAAGGCGTGTCGCAGGCATCGCTGCTCCGCCGTGCCATCCGGACCTACGTCCCCGAACCCCGCGGCGCCCGGTCCTTCGCCCTTGACGGTGCCGGAGAGGGGCCTGGTGGCTCCGTGGCTGACGTGGACGACAGCAGGCTGTTCGAGGGCTTCGGCGAGTGACCCTGCTGGTCGACGCGGCGCCGCTGGTGGCGCTGGCCGATCGACGGGATCCGCTTCGCGATGGGGTGCGGGCAGTGTTGGAAGCCGAGCGTGGTGCGCTGGTCATCCCCGCCCCGGTGACCGCGGAGATCGACTACCTGCTTGGCAGGCGGATCGGTCGGCTCGCACGGCTGGCGTTTCTCGACGACCTTGCAACCGGCCGGTTCACCGTGGAATGCCTCGCGCCCGACGAGTATCCAGCGGTGACACAGGTCGACCGCGGGTACCCGGAGCTGGATCTGGGGCTGGCGGACTGCGCCACCGTCGTCCTCGCGGCGCGGCTGCGCACGCTGCGGGTGTTGACCTTCGATGAGCGCCACTTCCGCGCTGTGCGACCGTTGCAAGGCGGCGTATTCGAGTTGCTTCCGCAGCGGTGAGACAGCCTGCGCTGCGCCGTGAAGGGCGCCGTCACGGCGTCCGACGCGGTGAAGAGGCCCTTCGCGGCGATTCATCAGCTCGCCGATCGAGCGCATCACCATTGCTCGACGGAGACCACCGACTGCACCTGCTGCAGCTGATCGATGAACAGCTCGGACTCGTCGGACGTGAGCGACACCGTGCACGTCAGCGAACTGAGGACGACGCCCTCCCGGACGTCGGCCGAGAAATCCCGCACCCTGTAACCGGATTCCCGCAGCGCAGCCGCAACGCGGAACACGCCGTCCATACCGTCGGCGGTGACGATGTCATGCCGGCGATGGATACGCATCGCAAGGTCGGCGGGGCGGGGCGGTGACATCAGATCCATTGAGAATGGCTCCTGCCTGTCCACGAGGTTGGGAGGTCGATTCCGAGCCAGGTCTCAAGACGTCATATCCAGTGCTGTGCCCGCAATGGGCACGCGGAGAGAAGCTGCGCGTCGGACGCCTGGCTCAGCCGACGCGCGGGCCTACGATCTCAACGCTTCGCACACCACGACCGTAGCAACATGCGAAGCCGCACGCCAAGGCACCCGACTCGCGGTGCTCGCTACTCCCGAGCCCGGATCAGACCTTCTTGCACCACGCTGGCCACGAGCGTGCCGTTTCGGGAGAAGAACCGGCCGGTCGCCAGCCCTCGGGTCCCCGAGGCAGAGGGCGAAGCGCAGTCGTAGAGCACCCACTCATCGGCGCGGAACGGGCGGTGAAACCACATCGCGTGATCCAGGCTGGCCACCATCGCCTGGTGCCGCCACGGTGAGATGCCGTGCCGGGCGAACACAGAGTCGAGCAGCGTGATGTCCGACGCGTAGGCCAGCGCGCACACGTGCACCAGCGGGTCGTCCGGCAGCCTGCCGTCGGCGCGCATCCACACCTGGTTACGCGCGGGCCTCGGCACCCCGTCGGCCACCGCCCACGGCGGTTCGTTGACGTAGCGCAGGTCGAACGGGCGGGGGAACCGCGCCAGCGGCGGGAGATGCTCCCCCGCCACCTCGACCCATCCGGCGTAGTCGGTGAGTTCGTCGGGCGCCGCCACCTCCGGCATCGGATCGCTGTGCTCGATGCCCTGGGCCTCGAGTTGGAACGACGCGGACAGCGCGAAGATCGCCTTGCCGTGCTGCACGGCCACCACCCGCCGAGTGGTGAACGAGCGCCCGTCGCGGATCCGGTCGACCTCGTAGACGATCGGCACGGCGGGGTCACCGGGACGGATGAAATAGGCATGCAGCGAGTGCACACCCCGGTCGGAGGGCACCGTCCGACCGGCAGCGACCAGCGCCTGCCCCGCCACCTGGCCGCCGAATACCCGCACCGGGGACTCGGCGGGGCTGACCCCCCGGAAGATGTTCTCCTCGATGCGCTCGAGGTCGAGCAACGCCACCAGCCGGTCGACCACCGGCTGACCGTGTGCGACACCGTCGGCGGTCTCCGGGGCGCGCTGTCCGACGCCCCGCGCTGCGGCGCGGGCAGCTTCCGTCATGCCGCTCGACCTCGCACGGAGCTCACGCGTGGTCGTCCTCGCCGAGCCGATGCACCCGGACGAGGTTGGTGGTGCCGACGGTCGCGGGGGGCGATCCTGCGACGATCACCACCACGTCCCCCCGCTGGTAGCGCCCGATCGACAGCATCGCCTGGTCCACCTGCCGCACCATCGCATCGGTCGTCTCCACCGGCGGGACGAGGAACGTCTCGGTACCCCAGGTCAGCGCCAGCTGGTTGCGGACCGCGGCCACCGGGGTGAACGCGAGCAACGGCAGCCGGGTGTGCAACCGGGCCAGCCGGCGCATCGTATCGCCCGACTGGGTGAAAGCCACCAGCGCCTTGGCCTGCAACCGCTCCCCGATGTCGCGCGCGGCATACGAGATCACGCCACGCTTGGTGCGCGGCACATGGTTCAACGGTGGCACCGTCGCCGAACCGGCCTCGGCCGCTCGCACGATGCGGCTCATCGTGCTCACCGCCTCGATCGGATAGCGGCCGACGCTGGTCTCCCCCGAGAGCATCACGGCATCGGTGCCGTCGAGCACCGCGTTGGCCACATCGGAGGTCTCCGCCCGGGTGGGGCGCGGGTTGTTGATCATCGATTCGAGCATCTGGGTGGCCACGATGACCGGCTTGGCGTTCTCCCGCGCGATCTGGATGGCGCGCTTCTGCACCAGTGGGACGTGCTCCAGCGGTAGCTCCACGCCGAGATCACCCCGTGCGACCATCACGCCGTCGAAGGCGAGCACCACCGCCTCGAGGTTGTCCACGGCCTCGGGCTTCTCCAGTTTCGCGATCACCGGTAGCCGCCCGCCCGGTGTGCTGTCCATGATCTGGTGCACCATGTCGATGTCGGCCGGCGAGCGTACGAACGACAGCGCGACGACGTCGGCCCGCAGCGTCAAGGCGAACTCGAGATCGGCGATGTCCTTGTCGGACATCGACGGCACCGACACCGCCATCCCGGGCAACGATATCCCCTTGTTGTCGCTGACCGTGCCGCCCTCGATGACGTCGCAGACCACATCGCAACCCTCGACCTTGCGCACGGTCAGCTCGACCTTGCCGTCGTCTATGAGCAGCACGTCGCCCTCGCGGGCATCGTCGGCCAGGCCGGTGTACGTCGTACCCACCCGGTCATGGGTGCCGGCAACATCCTCGACGGTGATCCGCACGATGTCGCCGGTTCGCCACTCAACCGGGCCGGCGGCGAACCGCCCGAGCCGGATCTTAGGTCCTTGCAGGTCGGCGAGGAGGCCGATCGCCCGGCCGCTCTCGTCGGCGGCCTCGCGGATCATCCGGTAGACCTGTTCGTGGTCGGCATGGGTGCCGTGGCTGAAGTTCATCCGGGCTACGTCCATGCCTGCGGCGACCAGTTCCCGGACCCGCTCCGGGGTGGCGGTGGCGGGGCCCAGTGTGCTGACGATCTTGGCTCGACGACTCACGGTGCGACAGCATATCGCTGTTCTGGACCGATCGAGAGTCGAGCCCGCCTGCGGATCGGCGGGTGGCGGTCGCCACCGTGGCAGCCGGTAGCGTCGCCGGGGTGCAGCAGTAGTGAGGTGACGGCGGCCGGAGGGGGCCTCGGGTGAGGATCGCGGAAGGTCCCTACTTCGAGGACCTGCGGGTCGGGCAGGTGTTCGACGGCGCCCCGGCGATGACGTTGACCGAGGGCCGCGCTGCGAGCCACCAAGTGATCACCGGCGACCGGCTACGGCTGCCGCTGGACGGCGAGCTGAGCCGCCGCGTCACCGGGTCGGCGGCGCCGGTTGCGCACCCGGCGCTGGTCTGGGACGTCGCGATCGGGCAGTCGACGCAGGTCACGCAGCACGTCGTGGCCAACCTGTTCTACCGAGGTCTGGTGTTCCATCGCGCGCCGCGGATCGGCGACACGCTGCACACCCGCACCACGGTCACCGCGCTGCGGCAGAACCGGCTCCGCCCCCGACGGCCGGCCACCGGGCTGGCCGCGCTGCGCATCACCACGGCCGACCAGGACGGTCGCCCGGTGCTCGACTTCCGGCGCTGCGCGATGCTGCCGCTGCGCGACCCCGAGGTGAGCACCGGTCACCGTGACGACCTGAACGCGGTGGGCGCGGACCCCGGCGTGTCGCTGTCTGCCGCGGTGCACGGCTGGGCGCTCGACGCGTTCCGCGACGCCGTACCCGGACCGCATGCCGGCGGGGTACACACCGGCGCGGTGTGGGAGGTCGGCGGCGGCGACGTCGTGTCGTCCGCGCCGGAGCTGGCCCGCCTGACCCTCAACATCGCGACGGTGCACCACGACGCGGCCACGGCGGGTCACCGGCTGGTCTACGGCGGGCACACCATCGGTCTCGCGCTGTCGCAGGCCACCCGGGCGCTGCCGAATCTGGTGACCGTGACCGGCTGGCACGGCTGCGACCACACCGGCCCGGTCCGGGAGGGCGACACGCTGACCAGCAGGGTCGAGGTACAGCAAGTCGAGCCGCTACCGGGCGAGGCCGGCGCGCTGGCGCACCTGCGCTCGACGGTGCGGGCCAGCAGTGGACCCGCAGCGCCGCACGACGTGCTGGACTGGCGCTACGTCGCGGTACTCGCCTGACGGCCCGACGAATCCCCACCGGCCGGTTGCTCGCCCAGCAATGCCCGGTCCTCCCGGCCACGCCGCGCCAGCAGCAGGTAGATCATCGCGCCGAGGAAGACCACCACCGAGGTGATGACGTTGATCCGCAGCCCGAAGACCATCGTGGCCGGATCGGTACGCATCAGCTCGATCCAGAACCGGCCTACGGTGTAGGCGGCGACGTACAGCGCGAAGGCTCGGCCGTGGCCCAGCCGGAACCGGCGATCGGCCCACACCACCAGCAGCGCGACCCCGAGGTTCCACAGCAGCTCGTAGAGGAACGTGGGATGCACGATCTCCACCGGCGGCCCCTGCGCGACACCGGAGACGGGGGCGAGCATCCCCGAGTCCGGATCCACCCGCCGGTAGATCTCCAGCCCCCATGCAAGGCTGGTCGGACCGCCGTAGAGCTCCTGGTTGAAGTAGTTGCCCAGCCGCCCGATCGCCTGCGCGACGACGATCCCCGGCGCCACCGCGTCGGCCATCGCGGGCAGCGGAATGCCGCGGCGGCGGCAGAATATCCAGGCGCCGACCCCGCCGAGCGCGACCGCCCCCCAGATCCCGAGGCCGCCCTGCCAGATCTTCAACGCATCGAGCGGTTCGCCGCCCGGCCCGAAGTACTTCGGCCAGTCGGTGGCGACATGGTAGAGCCGACCGCCGACCAGCCCGAAGGGCACCGCGAAGACCGCCATGTCGGTGACGGCGCCGGCCTCGCCACCGCGGGCCTTCCAGCGGCGCTCACCCCACCAGATGGCCACCGCGATACCGGCGATGATGCACAGCGCGTAGGCCCGGATCGGCACCGGCCCGATCTCCCACACCCCCTGCGGCGGGCTCGGGAACGAAGCCAGGATCATCCCGTTGCTCACGCCGACACCGTATCTGCTCGGCGGACGCCCGCGGCGAGGTCTGCGGCCAGCGCCCGAACCGCGGCGCCACCCTCGTCACCGGCGTCGGCCGCCGCGCTCACGAACGCCGAACCGACGATGACCGCATCGGCGAACCCGGCGACCTCGGCGGCCTGGTCACCGTTGCGCACCCCGAGACCGACCCCGACCGGAAGCTGTGGCGCGTGTTTCCGCGACCGCCGCACCAGCTCCGACGCCGCGCCGCTCACCGCATCACGCGCGCCGGTGACGCCCATCGTCGAGGTGGCGTAGAGGAAACCGCGGGTCGCGGCGGCAGTCGCCGCGATGCGGGCGTCGGTCGACGACGGGGCGACGAGGAAGATCCGGTCCAGGTCGTGGTCCTCGGCGGCGGCCAGCCAGTCCTGCGCCTCGTCGGGCACCAGATCCGGGGTGATGAGCCCGAGGCCGCCCGCTGCGGCGAGATCCCGGGCGAAGGCGTCGGTACCGTAGCGGTGCACCGGGTTCCAGTAGGTCATCACCACTGCGCGACCGCCCGCGCTCGCGATCGACTCCACCACGCCGAACACATCGCGCAGCCGCAGACCCGCGCGCAGCGCGGCGTCGGCCGCCGCCTGGATCGTCGGGCCGTCCATGACCGGGTCGGAGTAGGGCACGCCGACCTCGATCAGGTCGCAACCGCCGCCGACCATGGCGGCGAGCAGCTCCTTCGAGCCGGTCACGGTGGGGTAACCGGCAGGCAGGTAGCCGATCAGCGCGGCTCGCTGCTCGGCGCGGCAAGTGTCGAACAGCGGGGCCAGCCGCGAGGTCACTGCGCCTCGCCCTCGGGCAGGTCGGGCAGCTCCTCCGAGGCGAGCACGTCGAACCACCGGGCAGCGGTGTCGACGTCCTTGTCACCCCGCCCGGAGAGATTGACCAGCACGACGGCGCCCTCGGCCAGCTCGTGGCCGAGCTGCAGCGCCCCCGCGACGGCGTGCGCCGACTCGATCGCCGGGATGATCCCCTCGGTGCGCGACAGCAGCGCGAAGGCGTCCATCGCCTCCGCGTCGGTGATGCTGCGGTACTCGGCGCGCCCGGAATCCTTGAGGAAGGCGTGCTCGGGTCCTACCCCCGGGTAGTCGAGCCCGGCGGAGATGGAGTGCGCCTCGACGGTCTGGCCGTCGGCGTCCTGCAGCAGGTAGGACAGCGCGCCGTGCAGCATCCCCGGTGCGCCGGCCGACAGCGCCGCGGCGTGGCGCCCGGATTCGACCCCGTCACCGGCGGCCTCGAAACCGACCAGCCGCACGCTCGCGTCGTCGAGGAAGGGGTGGAAGATGCCGATCGCGTTCGAGCCACCGCCGATGCAGGCCGCCACCGCGTCGGGCAGCCTGCCGTGGCGCTGGAGCAGCTGCGACCGGGCCTCCAGGCCGATCACGCGGTGGAAGTCGCGCACCATCACCGGGAATGGGTGCGGGCCAGCCACGGTCCCGAGCAGGTAGTGCGTGGTGTCGACGTTGGTGACCCAGTCACGAAGCGCCTCGTTGATCGCGTCCTTGAGTGTCCGCGAGCCGGTCGTCACCGGGATCACCTCGGCGCCGAGCAGCTTCATCCGGGCGACGTTGAGCGCCTGGCGCTGGATGTCCACCTCGCCCATGTAGACGACGCATTCCAGGCCCAGCAGCGCGCACGCCGTCGCGGCGGCGACACCGTGCTGCCCGGCGCCGGTCTCGGCGATGACCCGCGGCTTGCCCATCCGCCTGGTCAGCAGTGCCTGTCCCAGCACATTGTTGATCTTGTGGGACCCGGTGTGGTTGAGGTCCTCACGCTTGAGCAGGATCCGGGCGCCACCGGCGTGCTCGGCCAGCCGGGACGCCTCGGTGATCGGGGACGGCCGCCCGGCGTAGTCGGCCAGCAGCCCGTCGAGCCTGGTGGTGAACTCCGGATCGCTGCGGGCCGAATCGTAGGCTGCGGCGAGCTCGTCGAGCGCGGCGATCAGCGCCTCGGGAACGAACCGGCCGCCGTACCGGCCGAAGTGGCCACGGCCATCGGGGTCGTGGCCAGTTGGACCGGACCCGGTATGGGCGTGCCGCGCGGTGGTCATCGGGACGGCTTCGGGCAGGCGGGATGCGAGCCGGCGGTCACCAGCTTGGTCAGCGCTGCGCGCGGGTCACCGCTGGTCACCAGGCCCTCGCCGACGAGCACCGCGTCGGCACCGGCACCCGCGTATGCCATCAGGTCGGCGGGGCCGCGCACTCCCGACTCGGCGACCCGCAGCACCTCGCCGGGCAATCCCGGTGCAATCCTGCTGAACACGTCACGGTGGACCTCGAGGGTGTGCAGGTCCCGCGCGTTGACGCCGATCAACGTCGCGCCGGCCTGCAGCGCCCGGTCCGCTTCCTCGGCGGTGTGCACCTCGACCAGCGCGGTCATGCCTAGCGACCCGACCCGGTCGACCAGCGACTCCAGCGCGTTCTGCTCCAGCGCCGCGACGATGAGCAGTACGACGTCGGCACCGTAGGCCCGCGCCTCGTGGACCTGGTAGGGGCCGACGATGAAATCCTTGCGCAGCACCGGGACGTCCACCACGGTCCGGACGGCGGCGAGGTCGGCGAGCGACCCGCCGAACCGCCGGCCTTCGGTGAGCACGCTGATCATCCGGGCACCCGCCTCGGCGAAGTCCACGGCGAGTGCCGCGGGGTCCGCGATGTCGGCCAGCGGTCCACGCGACGGGCTCGAACGCTTGACCTCGGCGATCACACCGATACCGGGACCGCGCAGTGCGGCCAGGGCGTTCCGGGGCGGATCGGCGTGGCCGGCACGCCGCTTGATCTCGTCGAAGCCCACGGAGGCTTCGCGGTCGGCGAGATCGGACCGGACCCCCTCGATGATCCCCTCAAGAACGCTCAAGCAATTCCCCTTCCGCAGCCCCGATCGGCCGGGTGTCGATGCTAGACGCGGGCCTCACCGCGGCCGTTCGGTGGGGTCCTCACCGGCGTCCAGCGAGTCCCACAGTTCCCGCTCCAGATCTTGGGCCCGCTCCGGATCGAGGGCATCGCCGGCGGGTTCGCCCCGGCGAGCCGCGGGTGTGCGGAAGCGGGCACCCAGGCGTGGCATCCGGTGGCCGCGGGCGACCACCAGCAACCCCGCCGCCGCGAGCAGTAGCGCCGCCAACAACGCCGCGCCCGGACCGACCGGCTGCACCGCCGGGCTGCCCCGCGGCGCGGAGCGGGGCGCGAGGTCGGCGGAGCGTTCGGCGACCGCTGCGAGGTCGTTCCACCCGACCAGCGCCCCCAGCGCCCACCAGGCCGGCAGCGCCGCGGCGGCGAGCAGCAGCAGCCCCACCACCCGGCGCGGCTGCCCGCCGATGGCCAGCAGCGCCGCGATTGCAGCGAGCGCGACCAGCGCAAGCGGGCCCAGCGCGGGTGCCACCGCCCCGCCGTCCACCGCGACCGGCACGGCGCCGCGCAGCGGCACGTCGAAGACCTGGCGGGACCAGCCGAGTGCCGCCGCCGCCCCCAGCGCTGCACTCGCCGCCGCCAGCAGCAGTGCGGCAACGCCCAGCAGACGTCGTCCGGGCGGTTCAGGCACCGACAGGCTCTGCTCGGGCGCCGGTGGCCAGCCGCAGCGTGCCCGCCGTGGCGATCGCCGCGAGCACCGCGCCCGCCTTGTTGAGGCACTCCCGGTCCTCGGCGGCGGGGTCGGAGTCGGCCACGATGCCGCCACCGGCCTGCACATAGGCGATCCCGTCGCGGATCATGGCGGTGCGGATCGCGATCGCGGTGTCGGCGTCGCCGGCGAAGTCGAGATAGCCCACCACACCGCCGTAGACGCCACGCCGGGTCGGCTCCAGCTCCTCGATCAGCTCCATCGCCCGCGGCTTGGGCGCCCCCGACAGCGTCCCGGCCGGGAAGCAGGCGGCAACCGCGTCGTATGCGGTGTTGCCGTCGGCGAGCTGCCCGGTCACCGTGGAGACGAGGTGCATGACGTGGCTGTAGCGCTCGATTCGGAAGAAGTCGACCACGTGCACGCTGCCGGGGCGGCAGACCCGCCCCACGTCGTTGCGGCCGAGATCGACGAGCATGAGGTGCTCGGCGCGTTCCTTCTCGTCGGCCAGCAGGTCTTTTTCCAGCAGCAGGTCCTCGTCGGGGTCGGCGCCCCGCCAGCGGGTGCCCGCGATCGGATGAGTGGTCACCTTCCCGTCGCGCACCGTCACCAGCGACTCCGGGCTGGACCCCACGATGTCGAAGCCGTCGAGCCGTAGCAGGTACATGTACGGGCTGGGGTTGCTGGTGCGCAGCACGCGGTAGACGTCGAGCGGATCGGCGTCGGTGGGCATCTCGAAGCGCTGCGACAGCACCACCTGGAACGCCTCGCCCGCCCGGATGGCCTCCTTCGCGGTCTCGATCACGGCATGGTGCTGCTCCGGCGTCCGGCGTCGCAGGAACTCCGGTTCGGGCCGCTCGAACACCGCGGCGCTGGCCGGTGCCGGGGTGCACAGCTGCTCGGTCATCCGCTGCAGCCGGGCCACCGCGTCGTCGTAGGCCTCGTCGACCCGCTCCGGCGAGTTGTCCCTCTCGCGGCTTGCCGCGGACAACGGTTGGCCGAGCATGGCGTTCGCGATCAGGGTGACCGTGCCCTCGTGGTGGTCGAGCGCGGCGAGATCGGTGGCCAGCAGCATCACCAGCTCGGGTACCTGCAGGTCGTCGGCCGCCAGCTCGGGCAGCCGTTCCAGCCGCCGCACCGCGTCGTAGCCCAGGTAGCCGACCATCCCGCCGGTCAGCGGCGGCATGCCGGGCAACGGCTCGGTGTGCAGCGCGGCCACCGTCTCGCGCAGTGCCTCGAGCGGGCTGCCCTGCCAGTGCTCGTCGACGCCGGGCAGCCCGACCGGGGGCGCGCCGGTCCAGACCGCGCGGCCGTCGACCTCGGTCAGCGCGGCGGCGCTGCGCACCCCCACGAACGACCAACGCGACCAAGAATGCCCGTTCTCCGCCGATTCGAGCAGGAACGTCCCGGCACCCCCCGCCGCGAGCTTGCGGTACAGGCCGGGCGGAGTCTCACCGTCCGCCAGCAGGGTGCGCGTCACCGGTATCACCCGGCGGTCCGCCGCCAGCGCGCGGAACCGTTCGCGGTCCAGTCGGATCGGTCCGATGCCAGGGTTGCTGACCATGCCGCCATTCTGCCGCGACTCAGTCGACGGGTCGTTGACGGGCCATTGACGAGTCACAGCAGTCGTCATATATTTTCAATATTCGTTGAAAAGGGGTGGTTCGCGATGGCATCGGCGATCTCGATCTCCGGGCTGGTCGTGCGCCGCAGCGGTCATCCTGTTCTGCACGGCATCGACCTCGAGGTCGCCGCGAACGCGGTCACTGGGCTGCTGGGCCCGTCGGGCAGCGGCAAGACCACCCTGCTGCGCACCGTCGTCGGATTGCAGCGCAGCGATGCCGGCGCCGTGCAGGTGCTCGGCAGACCGGTGGGCCACGCCAGGCTGCGGTCCGAGATCGGCTACATGACGCAGGAACCGTCGGTCTACGGCGACCTGACTGTGGCAGGCAACCTGCGCTACCACGCCGCGCTGCACCGGCGCGGCCGGCGGGCGGTCGACGATGGGCTCGACGCGGTGGGCCTAACCGCACTGGCCAGCCGTACGGTCGCGACGCTGTCGAACGGGGAGCGTAGCCGGGTGTCGCTCGGCTGTGCCCTGGTAGCCGGGCCCCGGCTGCTGCTGCTCGACGAGCCCACCGTGGGGCTCGACCCGGTGCTGCGGCGCGACCTGTGGGAGCTGTTTCGCACGCTAGCGCGTGACGGCGTGACCTTGCTCGTGTCCAGTCACGTGATGGACGAGGCGGATCGCTGCGAGCACCTCGTGCTGCTGCGGGAGGGACGGGTGGTCGCCACCGGTACTCCGGCAGGCCTGCGCGCCACCACCGGCGCGGCAACCATGGAGCAGGTCTTCCTACGGCTGGTGGAGGGCGCCCACGAGGAGGTGGCGCAATGAGAGCTGCTCGCAGGGTCGAATCATCGATGATGAGTGTGCGGCTGACCGTGACCACCGCCGCGCGGGTGCTCTCGCAGTTGCGCCGCGACCCCCGCACCCTCGCGCTGGTTCTGGTGGCGCCGTGCGTGCTGCTGTGGCTGTTCTCGGAGGTGTTCGCCGCGACACCGGCGGTCTTCCAGCGGGTGGCGCCGGTGATGCTCGGAGTGTTCCCGTTCATCACGATGTTCCTGGTGACGAGCGTGGCCATGGTCCGCGAACGCACCAGCGGCACCCTGGAGCGACTGCTGACGACCCCGATCGGCAAGGCCGATCTGGTGCTGGGTTACGGCCTGGCCTTCGGCGCGCTCGCACTGCTGCAAGCGGTGCTGGCGACCACCGTCTCGCTGGGCCTGCTGGGGCTGCGCGAGCCCGCCTCGATCCTGGTGCTCGTGCTGCTCGCGGTGGCGACCGCCGTGCTGGGCAGCGCGCTGGGGCTGGGTGTCTCGGCGTTGGCGACGACGGAGTTCCAGGCGGTGCAGTTCATGCCGGCCGTGGTGGCGCCCCAGATCCTGCTCTGCGGCTTGTTCACGCCGACCGAGATGATGGCGGGGTGGCTGGATGCGCTGAGCCGGGCGATGCCGCTGCGGTATGCGGCGCAGGGGATGACCGAGCTGACCGGGGCAGCGACGGTGCCGGTGGCGGTGTGGACGAACCTCGCCGTGGTGGCGGCCATCGCGGTCGGGGCGCTGGTGCTCGGCGCGGCGACGTTGCGCCGGAGGACGGCGTGACGGCAGGCGGCGACGGTGCCCGCCGGCGGGGCAGGCGCCCGGCCGGGGAGGACACCAAATCGGCCTTGCTCGACGCCGCCGGCGTCGAGTTCACCGAGCGAGGCTTCGACGGGGCGACGGTGCGCGCGATCGCCGAGCGGGCCGGGATGGACCCGGCGATGGTCAACCACTGGTTCGGCAGCAAGGACGCGCTGTTCGTCGCGGCGATACAGATCCCGGTAAACCCGGATGAGGTGGTGCCGCAGCTGCTGGCCGGGCCGACCGAGCAACTCGCGGAGCGCGTGGTGCGCACCTTCCTGACCGTCTGGGACGCCGACGGCGGCGGGCCGATGGTCGCGCTGATGCGCAGCGTCTCGAGCCACGAGGGTGCGGCGCGGATGCTGCGCGAGTTCATCACCAAGCTGGTCCTCGGCCGGGTCGTCCGGACGGTGGCGCCCGATCGTGCCGAGCTGCGGGCGTCGCTGGCGGCCACCCAGGTCGCCGGGCTGGGCATGGTGCGCTACGTGCTGCGCCTCGAGCCGCTGGCCTCGGCCGACCACGGCACCGTCGTCGCCGCGATCGCCCCCAACCTACAGCGTTACCTCACCGGGGACCTGGGACCGCTGCCGGAGCCCGAGTCGCCGTGAAGGGCACCTCCACTGCGCCCGACGCCGTGAGAGTGCCCTTCACGGCGACTCGCCGGCGGCGAGCAGCACGTCGGCGTCGAAGCAGCTGCGCTCACCGGTGTGGCACGCGGCACCGGCCTGGTCGACGATGAGCAGTACCGCATCGCCGTCGCAGTCCAACCGCACCTCGTGCACGTGCTGGGTGTGTCCGGAGATCTCGCCCTTGACCCAGTAGGACTTGCGGCTGCGCGCCCAGTACGTCGCGCGGCGGGTGGTCAAGGTCCGGTGCAGCGCCTCGTCGTCCATCCACGCCACCATGAGGACCTCACCGGTACCGCGTTGCTGCGCCACCGCGCAGACCAGCCCGTCGGCAGTGCGCTTCAGCCGGGCGGCAACCGCCGGGTCGAGCGAGCCGCTCACCGCACCGTCACCCCGGCGGTGCGCAACCCATCCTTGACCTCGGCGATGCGCAGCTGCCCGAAGTGGAACACGCTCGCGGCGAGCACGGCGTCGGCGCCCGCGCCGATTGCCGGCGGGAAGTCGGCCACCGCACCCGCTCCACCGCTGGCGATCACCGGGACGTCGACCACCGAGCGCACGGCCTCGATCATCGCGGTGTCGAAGCCGCCCTTGGTGCCGTCGGCGTCCATCGAGTTGAGCAGGATCTCCCCGACGCCGAGCTGCTGGCCGCGGGCCGCCCACTCGATCGCGTCGATACCGGTGCCACGCCGGCCGCCGTGGGTGGTGACCTCGAAGCCCGACGGCGTCGGCTCGGCGCCCTCGGGCACCCGGCGCGCATCGACCGAGAGCACGATGCACTGCGCGCCGAAGCGCCGGCTCGCCTCGTGCAGCAGCTCCGGCCGCGCCACCGCCGCCGTGTTGATGCTCACCTTGTCGGCACCCGCCCGCAGCAGCTTGTCCACATCGGACACCTCGCGGATCCCGCCGCCGACGGTGAGCGGGATGAAGATGCACTCGGCGGTGCGGCGCACCACGTCGTAGGTCGTCTCCCGATCCGCCGACGATGCCGTGACGTCGAGGAAGCACAGCTCGTCGGCGCCCTCGGCGTCGTAGGCGGTGGCGAGCTCGACGGGGTCGCCCGCGTCGCGCAGTTCGGTGAAGTTCACACCTTTGACCACCCGGCCTGCGTCGACGTCCAGGCACGGGATCACGCGTACCGCCACAGCCATACGCGCCAGCCTACGGGCGGGCGGGGTCAGGCGACGGCGGCACGGGCCTCGGGCAGCGACAGCGAGCCGGTGTAGAGCGCCTTGCCGATGATCGCGCCCTCCACGCCGTGGCTTGCCAGCCCGGCCAGCGCGCGCAGGTCGTCTGCCCCGGAGACCCCGCCGGACGCGATCACGGGCGCATCGGTGCGGGCACACACCGCGGTGAGCAGCTCGAGGTTGGGACCGCGCAACGTGCCGTCCTTGGTCACGTCGGTGACGACGTAGCGGGGGCAGCCGTCGGCCTCGAGCCGCTCGAGCACCGGCCACAGCTCGCCACCGTTCGCGGTCCATCCCCGGGCGGCCAGCGTGTGGCGCCCTTCGATGATCCGCACGTCGAGCCCGACCGCGATCCGGTCGCCGTGCGCGGCGATCGCCGCGCGGCACCAGTCGGGATCCTCGAGGGCAGCGGTACCCAGGTTGACCCGGGCGCATCCGGTACCCAGCGCCCGGGCGAGCGAGGCGTCGTCGCGGATCCCGCCGGACAGCTCCACGGAGATGTCGAGCTTGCCGACGACCTCGGCGAGCAGCTCGGCGTTGCAGCCGCGGCCGAACGCGGCGTCAAGATCCACCAGGTGGATCCACTCGGCGCCGTCGTGCTGCCAGACCAGCGCGGACGACACCGGGTCGCCGTAGCTGGTCTCGGTGCCGGCCTCCCCTTGGGTCAGCCGGACGGTCCGGCCACCGGCGACATCGACCGCGGGCAGCAGCACGAAGCTCACGCGCACACCCTATTCGGCGGCCGGATCGGTCACCGCCCTGGTTGGTCTGCCCCGCTCGAGAGCAGGCCGATGAGCATCCCGATGACGCCGATGAGCAGCAGCGCCACGGTCCATCCCGGAGCGGACAGCAGCGCCAGTGCCGAATACCCCATCGATGCGACCAGCGCCGCGGCGAGCACGGCCGCCGTCACCCGCACCCAGGCGGCGCGGCCCGATGGCAGCCCGTAACGCCTCGTCATGCCAAGAACCTCACGCCAACATCTTGAGCCAGTTGCGCAGCAGCGCTGCCCCGGCGTCACCGGACTTCTCGGGATGGAACTGAGTTGCTGACAGCGCGCCGTTCTCGACCGCGGCCACGAACGGCTCACCGTGCTCGGACCATGTCACCAGCGGCGGCGTGAGGTTGCGCTCCACCGGCATCTCCCAGCGGCGTACCGCGTATGAGTGCACGAAGTAGAACCGGGTGTCGCCGTCGAGGCCGGCGAACAACGCCGTGCGTTCGGGTGTCGTGACGGTGTTCCAGCCCATGTGCGGCAGCACGTCGGCGTGGAGCCGCTCCACCGAGCCGGGCCATTCGTCGCATCCCTCGGTCTCGACGCCGTGCTCCAGGCCACGGCTGAACAGCACCTGCATGCCGACGCAGATGCCCAGCACCGGCCGGCCACCGGACAGCCGCTGCCCGATGATCCGCTCGCCACGCACCGATCGGAGTCCCGCCATGCAGGCGGCGAAGGCGCCCACTCCGGGCACGACCAGACCGTCGGCAGCCAGCGCGGTGTCGGGGTCCGCGCTGACCTCCACGTCGGCCCCCGCTCGCCGCAACGCCCGCTCCGCGGAGCGCAGGTTGCCCGAGCCGTAATCGAGCACCACGACACGTGTCACGCCCGCAAGCCTGCCACGACCTCGCCCGGCCGGACATCACGGCACCGCTCCCCCTCGCGGACCGCGACCGATAGCTGGATCGAGGTCAAGAGTTAGCATCCGATCATGACTGCGCTTCCGGAGTGGCTCACGATCGGCGAGGTCACCGCCCGCAGCGGCGTGCCGCACACCTCGCTGCGATTCTACGAAGACCGCAGCCTGATCGTCTCGTACCGCTCCCCCGGCAACCAGCGCCGGTACCGGCGTTCAGTGCTGCGGCGGCTGGCGTTCATCCGGGCTGCGCAGCGGGTCGGCCTGTCACTGGAGCAGGTCAGCGACGCACTGGCGACACTGCCCGCCGACCACGCGCCGACACGCCGGGACTGGACGCGGCTGTCGCGCTCCTGGCGCCACGAGCTCGACGCGCGGATCGACGCGCTGATCCGGCTGCGCGACGACCTCGACGGGTGCATCGGGTGCGGCTGCCTGTCGCTGCAGCGCTGCGCGCTCTACAACCCAGCCGACAAGCAGGCCGTCAACGGCCCCGGCGCCCCGAAGCTGCGGCCGACGACGGAGGGTGGCACCTGACCGATCCACCCCCGCTCAGAGCACGCCCTTGGTCGAGGGTACCCCGCCGGCGCGCGGGTCGGGCTCCACCGCGGCCCGCAGCGCGCGGGCAAGCGCCTTGTACTGGGCTTCTGTGACGTGGTGGGGGTCGCGGCCGTCGAGCACCCGCAGGTGGACCGCCAGCCGCGCGTGGCAGGCGAGCGTCTCGAAGACGTGCCGGTTGAGCACCGTCGGGTAGTTCCCGCCGACCACGAACCCGACCAGCGACTCGGGCTCGCCGCGGTGCACACAGTACGGCCGGCCCGAGACGTCCACCGCGGCATGCGCGAGCGCCTCGTCCATCGGTATCCAGGCGTCCCCGAAGCGCCGGATGCCGGACTTGTCGCCCAGCGCCTCGCGCAGCGCCTGCCCGAGCACGATCGCGACGTCCTCGACCGTGTGGTGCGCGTCGATGTCGCTGTCCCCGGAGGCACGCACCGCGAGGTCGAACGATGCGTGCTTGCCCAGCGAGGTGAGCATGTGGTCGAAGAAGGCGACTCCGGTGCTGACCTCGGTGCGGCCGGTGCCGTCGAGGTCGAGCTCGACGAGCACCGAGGATTCCTTGGTGGACCGCTCCACCCGTGCCGTTCGGCTCAATTTAATCCTCCACTGCGATGACGGCCGCACTCGCGGCCAGGAACGCATCGTTCTCCTCGGGGGTCCCTATCGTGACCCGCAGGTGCCCCTCGATCCCCACGTCGCGGATCAGTACACCGGCCTCGAGGTAACGCCGCCACGCCACGGCCGCCTCGGCGAACCGTCCGAACAGGATGAAGTTGGCGTCGCTGGGCACGACCACGTGACCCAGCCGCTGCAGCGCTGCCGACACCCGCTCGCGCTCGCGCACCAGGGTGGCCACGGAGTCCAAGGTGGACCCGCCGTGGCGCAGCGCGGCGCGTGCGGCGGCCTGCGTGAGCACCGAGAGGTGATAGGGCAGCCGCACCAGCGCCAGCGCGTCGATCACGGCCGGCGCGGCGGCGAGGTAGCCCAACCGTCCGCCCGCGAAGGCGAACGCCTTGCTCATGGTCCGGCACACCACGAGCCTGTCGGCGAACTCGGCCAGCAGGCCGATCGCGCTCGGCGCGCTCGAGAACTCCCCGTAAGCCTCGTCGACGACGACGATGCCGGGCGCCGCGGCGAGCACCGCGCGCAGGTCGTCGAGCGGTACCGACTGACCGGTGGGATTGTTCGGGCTGGTGACGAACACCACGTCGGGCCGGTGCGCCTCGACGGCGGCCAGCGCGCCGCCGGCGTCGAGCGAGAAGTCGTCACGGCGCGCAATAGGGAGCCACTCGGTGCAGGTGCCCGCCGCGATGATCGGGTGCATCGAGTAGGACGGGGTGAACCCCATCGCGACCCGTCCCGGCCCGCCGAACGCCTGCAACAGCTGCTGGATGATCTCGTTGGACCCGTTGGCCACCCACAGGTTCGCGGCCGCCAGCCCGATACCGGTCCGGCCGGTCAGGTAGGACGCGAGGTCGGCGCGCAGCGCCACGGCGTCCCGATCGGGGTAGCGGTGCAGCTCACCTGCCACCCGCCCGGCCGCCTCGGCTACGTCGGCGACCAGGGCGGGAGGGGGCGGGTACGGGTTCTCATTGGTGTTGAGCCGGACCGCCACGTCGAGCTGCGGCGCGCCGTAGGGACTGCGCCCGCGCAGGTCGTCGCGCAGCGGCAGGTTGTCGGCCGTCACGCCCGCTCCGACCAAGCTGTCCACAGTGGTCACTGCGGGCGCTCCTGGAACCGCGCGGTGACGGCCTGTCCGTGCGCCGGCAGGTCCTCGGCCTCGGCCAGCGCCACCACGTGGTCGGCGACCTTGACGAGTGCGTCGGATTCGTACTCGACGAGCTGGATGCCGCGCAGGAAGGTCTGCACGGACAGCCCCGAGGAGTGCCTCGCGCAGCCGCCGGTGGGCAGCACGTGGTTCGACCCGGCGCAGTAGTCACCCAGCGATACCGGTGCGTACGGGCCGACGAAGATCGCGCCCGCGTTGCGCACCCGGCGGGCCACCGCGGCCGCGTCAGCAGTCTGGACCTCGAGGTGCTCAGCGGCGTAAGCGTCCACCACGGACAGTCCCGCGTCCACATCGGATACCAGCACGCAGCCCGACTGGGTGCCCGACAGTGCGCTGCGTATCCGCTCGGTGTGCCGGGTCGCGGGCACCTGTCTTGCCAGCTCGGCGTCGACGGCGTCGGCGAGGTCGACGGAGTCGGTGACCAGCACGCTGGCGGCGAGGGTATCGTGCTCGGCCTGCGAGATCAGGTCGGCCGCGACGTGCACCGGATCGGCGCCGGCGTCGGCCAGGATCGCGATCTCCGTGGGGCCCGCCTCGGCGTCGATCCCGACGACGCCCCGCAGCGCCCGCTTGGCTGCGGTGACGTAGAGGTTGCCCGGGCCGGTGACCATGTCGACGGGCTGCAGCGTCGAGCCGTCGGTGTCCTGGCCCCCGAGCGCGAGCAGCGCCACGGCCTGCGCGCCGCCGACCGCCCACACCTCGTCGACCTCCAGCAGCGCCGCGGCGGCCAGCACCGTCGGGTGCGGCAGCCCGCCGTGGTCGGCCTGCGGCGGCGAGCACACCACCAGCGACTCCACCCCGGCGACCTGGGCCGGGACCACGTTCATGACCACGCTCGACGGGTAGACGGCCAGCCCGCCGGGGACGTAGAGCCCCACCCGGGACACCGGGACCCACCGCTGCGTGACCGTGCCGCCGGGGACCACCTGTGTCGTGGTCTCGGCGCGGTGCTGCACGGCGTGGCCCCGCCGGGCGCGTGCGATGGACTCCTCGAGCGCGGCACGCACCGCAGGGTCGACCTCGGCCAGCGCGGTGCGCAGGGCCTCGGCGGCGACCCGGACCCGGGCGGGGCGGACCCCGTCGAGCCGCTCGCTGAGCTCGAGCACCGCCGCGGCGCCGCGGGAACGGACGGCGTCGAGCACCGGGGCGACCTCGTGCGCCACCGCGTCCACGTCGACCTCGGCGCGCGGCAGGGTGGTACGCAGCTGCGTCAAGGACAGGGTGCGACCACGTAGGTCGGTACGGGAGAGCATGCTGTCAAGGATATGCCGTGCGCTCCGCGCCTGTGAGTGGCGATGCGAGTCATGGCTCGCATCCCCACTCATGAGGGTCGGTTGCCCCGGGCAGGGCACGTCCTCCACTATGTGTCACCAGGTGTGAACGAAGGGGAGCCTGGATGCCGCGTCACCGTCGCACGATCGTGTTCCTGCTGCTCATGGTCGGGGTGCTGGTGCTGGCGCCCGTCGCCACCGCGGCGCCGCCCGAGCCCGATGATCCGGCTGCCCCGTACCGTGCCGAGGGGCTCGGGTCGCCCGCCGAGCGTTCCGAGGTTGCGCGCAGCGGCGTCGACGTGCTCGGCGGCGGGCGCAACCATTTGGAGGTCCGGGCGAGCGACGCGGAAGCCGCCGGGCTGCGGGCCCGCGGGCTCGAACTGCTGCCGCTGCCGGAGCTGCCGCTACCGCGCAATCCCTTCGCCGGGCAGTTCCCACCCGGCTACACCGGCTACCACACCTACGACGAGCTGCTCGCCGAGCTCGACTCGCTCGCCGCAGCGCACCCCGACCGTGTCGCGGCGTCGAGCTACGGGGAATCGTTCGAAGGCCGCGAGCTGCCGCTGGTCAAGGTCAGCGACAACGTCGCCGTCGACGAGGCCGAGCCGGAGGTGCTGTTCACCTGCAACCAGCACGCCCGCGAGCACCTCACCGCCGAGATGTGCCTGCGCATCGTCGAGCGGCTCGCCGCGGATCCGCAGCTCGTCGATGATCGCGAGGTCTGGGTGATGCCGATGACCAACCCGGACGGCGCCGAGCACGACATCGCCAGCGGGGCCTTCGCGCTGTGGCGCAAGAACCGCCAGCCCAACGAGGGCACCCCCGAGGTCGGGACCGACCTCAATCGCAACTGGGGCACCGAGTGGGGCTGCTGCGACGGCTCGAGCGGCGACCCGGGCAACGACACGTACCGGGGTGCGGCGCCGTTCTCCGCGCCGGAGACCGCGCAGCTCCGCGACTGGGTCGACGGCCGGGTGATCGGTGGCGAGCAGCAGATCACCGCGCACATCGACTGGCACACCTTCTCCGAGCTGGTGCTCTGGCCCTACGGCTACACCGAGTCCGACACCGCGCCGGGCCTCGACGCCGACGACGCCGCAACCTTCCGGGAACTGGGCGAGGCCATGGCCGACACCAACGGCTACACCCCCCAGCAGTCCAGCGACCTCTACATCACCGACGGCGGCGTCAACGACTGGATGTGGGCCGAGCACGACGTCTGGTCGTTCACCTTCGAGATGTACCCGGAGAGCCAAGCCGAAGGCGGGTTCTACCCCCCGGACTCGGTGATCGAGCGCGAGACCGCCCGCAACGACGACGCCGTCGACCTGCTGCTACAGCGCGCCGCCGACCTTCCGTGAGCGTTTTTCGGTGCTATAGCACCGAAAAACGCTCACGAGGACCGTAGGTCCAGGCCCAGGTCGAGGGCGGGGGCGGAGTGGGTCAGTGCGCCGACGGCGAGGTAGTCCACGCCGGCCGCGGCGTAGTCGCACGCGGTGTCGAGGGTCAGCCCGCCGGAGGCCTCCAGCTCGGTTCCGGTCCCCCGCGCTCGCGCGGCGGCCTCGGCGCATTGCTCGGGCGAGAAGTTGTCGAGCAACACCAGCGACACCCCGGCGGCGAGGGCCTCATCGAGCTCGCCGAGAGTGTCGACCTCCACCTCGCAGGGCAGCTGCGGGGCGTGTGCGCGGACCGCGGCGATCGCCGCGTCGATCGAGCCCGCTGCCCGGACGTGGTTGTCCTTGACCAGCACCGCGTCGCCGAGCCCCATCCGGTGGTTGACCCCGCCCCCGCAGCGCACCGCGTACTTCTGCAGCGCGCGGATCCCGGGCAACGTCTTGCGCGAGTCACGGATCCGGCAGCCGGTACCGGCCACCGCCTGCACCCAGGCGGCCGTGGCGGTGGCGACTCCGGACAGGTGGCACAGCAGGTTCAGCGCGGTGCGCTCGGCGGTGAGCAGGCCGCGGGTGGGGGCTCGCAGGCCCAGCGCCACCTCGCCGGCAGCGAGCACATCACCGTCGGAGCGCCGGGAAGTCACCTGGTAGCCATCGCGACCGAGTACCGCGTCGAGCACGGCCAGCGCGACCGGCACCCCCGCCAGCGTGCCCGCCCGGCGCGGGCTGATAGTCGCCGCCGAGACCGCGCCGACGGGCACGCAAGCAGCAGTGGTGGCATCGGGCCCGTACCGCAGGTCCTCGTCCAGTGCGGTCCGCACCACCCGCTCGACCTCGCCGGCATCGAGCCCGGCGGTGACCAGCGCCGTCATGCGACCACCGCCGTGGCGGGCTCGTCGAGCACCGGCCGTCCGGCAGCATCGAGCACGACCGTGCTGCTGCGCCGCCACCGCTTCGCGCTGCCCTGGTGGTCGGTGCGCACATGGCAGCCGCGCGTCTCGGTGCGGGCCGTGGCAGCGCACAGCAGCGCCGCGGCGACCACGGTCAGCGCGGCGTCCTCGGCGTCGGCGACGCCGCGGATATGCCGTTGCGGTGCACCTGCGACGAGCGCGGCGGCGGACTCGAGCCCGGCCGTGTCGCGCCCGATGCCCGCATGGGCGCTCATCGCCCGTTGCAGGTCGTCGCGGTCGAGCGCCGGCTGCGATGTGGCGAGCGCCCGGGGTGGCCCGGGTGGTGACGTGACGGCCTGGTCACGAGCTACCGCCGTGGCCGCCGCCGTGCCGACGACCAGGCCCTCGAGCAGGCTGTTGGAGGCCAGCCGGTTGGCGCCGTGCAGGCCGGTACGGGCGACCTCGCCGGCCGCGTAGAGCCCCGGGACCGTGGTGCGACCGCTGGTGTCGGTGCGCACCCCGCCGCAGTGGTAATGCGCTGCCGGGGTGACCGGGATCGGATCGGTCGCGGGGTCGATACCCGCGGCCGCGCAGGCTGCCCACACGGTGGGAAACCGCCGGGCGAACCCGCTGATCCCGGTGGCGTCGAGCAGCACGTGATCGGTGGCGGTCGCGGCCATCCGCCGCGTGATCGCGGCAGCCACGACGTCGCGGGGCGCGAGATCACCGAGCGGGTGCACGCCTGTCGTCACCGGCGCACCGTTGACGTCGAGCAGCACCGCGCCCTCGCCGCGGACTGCCTCGGTCACCAGCGGGCGCCGGCCGCGCGATCCCGGGCCGCCGTGGAGCACGGTGGGGTGGAACTGCACGAACTCCAGGTCCGAGGCGGCCGCCCCGGCTCGCAACGCCAGCGCCAGGCCGTCACCGGTGGCCACCTCCGGATTGGTGGTCGCGGTGTAGAGCTGGCCGAGCCCGCCGGTGGCGAGCAACACTGCACGGGCGGGCAGCACAGCGGACTCCCCGTCCGCGCCCAGCAGCGCGATCCCGGCGACCGCGCCCGCGTCGTCGCGCAGCACCTCGGTGACGACCGTGCGCTCCAGCACCGGTATGCCGGCTGCGGTCGCCGCCAGCGCACGCTGCACCTCGGCACCGGTGGCATCGCCGCCGGAGTGGATGATCCGCAGCGCCGTGTGCCCGCCCTCGCGGGTGAGTTCAGGTGCGCCGTCGGGCCCCGCGTCGAACACCGCGCCGCGCTCGCGCAGCGCGGCGACCGCAGCGGGCCCGGCGGCCAGGATCTCGCGCACCGCGATCTCGTCGCACAACCCCGCGCCGGCGACCATCGTGTCCCTGATGTGGGCCGCCACGCTGTCGCCGGTGCCGGGGAGGACCACGGCCACTCCCCCCTGCGCCCAGCGCGTGTTGCCGTCGTCGATGGCGGCCTTGGTCACCACGACCACCCGCAACCCGAGCTCACGGGCCCGCAGCGCCGCGGACAGTCCGGCCACGCCGGTACCCACGACGACGAGATCGGCGCTGATGCTCGACCCTGCAAGCAGGTCTTCGGCCGGCGAGATCACTCGCCACCGCCGGGCCTGCCGACGGCGACCATCCGCTGCACCGCGCCGCGGGCACGCGCTGCGACGGCGGGGTCGACGTCGACCTCGTCAGCGCCGTCGCGCAGGCAGCGCAGCAACGCAGCCGGAGTGATCATCTTCATGTACCGGCAGGACGCCCGCTCGTTGACCGCGCGGAAGTCCACGTCCGGAGCGGCCCGGCGCAGCTGGTGCAGCATCCCGACCTCGGTGGCCACCAGGACCTGGCTGGCGCCGGTGTCGCGCGCCGCGTCGAGCATCCCCCCGGTGGATAGGATCTTGACCCGGTCGGCGGGCACCGCACCCTCACCCGCGAGGTACAAGGCGCTCGTGGCGCAGCCGCACTCGGGGTGGATGAACAGCTCGGCGTCCGGAGAGCCTGCCGCTTTGGCAGCCAGCTCGGGTCCGTTGATGCCGGCGTGGACGTGGCACTCCCCCGCCCACACGTGCAGGTTGCGCCGCCCGGTGAGGCGTTGCACGTGCGCCCCGAGGAACTGGTCGGGCAGGAAGAGCACCTCGCGATCGGCGGGGATCGACTCGACGACCTCGACGGCGTTCGACGAGGTGCAGCAGATGTCGGTCTCTGCCTTCACTTCGGCTGTGGTGTTGACGTAGGACACCACGACCGCGCCCGGGTGATCGGCCTTCCAGGCGCGCAGCTGCTCGGCGTCGATGGAATCGGCCAGCGAGCAGCCCGCGCGCTCGTCGGGGATGAGCACGGTCTTGTCCGGTGCCAGGATCTTCGCGGTCTCGGCCATGAAGTGCACGCCACAGAACACGATGGTGCGCGCTGCGGAGTCCGCGGCGATGCGAGACAGCGCCAGCGAGTCCCCGACGTGGTCGGCGACGTCCTGGATCTCGGGCACCTGGTAGTTGTGCGCGAGCAGCACGGCATCGCGACGGTGCGCCAGCGCGCGCACCTCGTCACGCCAGTCCTGATCCGCCTCGATCCCGACGTAGCCCGTCTCGGTCCGCTCAAGTGCAGCTGTAGCGGCCATCTCGCCTCCCGTGAACCCCCGTCGTTGTTTTCGCCTTATAATCGAAAACATGCTCGATGGTAACAGTCCCACCGGCGTCGCGGTGCATGAAGTGCTCGCCGCGGTGCTGCAGGTACGGGGCGGGCAGCTGCAGGTGCTGTTGTGGCAGCGCGCCTTCGCGCCCGACGCCGGCCGCTGGGCACTTCCCGGTGGCCGGCTGGGCGACACCGAGGACGTGCAGGATTCGGTGTTGCGCCAACTCGCCGAGAAGGTCGACGTCCGCGAGGTCGCCCACATCGAGCAGCTCGCGACCTTCAGCGCGCCGGCCCGCACACCGGGCGCCCGCACCGTGGCCACCGCATTCGTCGGCCTGGTGCCCTGCGACGCGGACCCGATGCTGCCCGCCGACACCGCCTGGCACCCGGTCAGCAGCGTCGTCGGGGAGCACGGCGAAGGTTGCCCCCACACCGCCTTCGACCACGGCACGATCGTGCTGCGGGCGCGCGTCCGGCTTCGGGCCAAACTCTCCTACACCAATGTCGGGTTCGCGCTGGCGCCCGCGGAGTTCACCGTGTCGACGCTGCGCCGGCTCTATGCGGCGGCGCTGGGGCACCGGGTGTCGGCGACGAACCTGCAGCGGGTACTGGCCCGCCGCGGGGTGCTGCAACCCACCGGCGGCACAGTGGCATCCGGCCCGTCAGGTGGGCGGCCCGGTGCGCTGTACCGCTTCGCGGAGCGCGGTATCCGGGTGACCGACCCGTTCGCGGTGTTCCGGCCACCGGGCGCCCCGGGCAGCGAGGCAGTGGACAGGGAGGCAGTGGACGCTGACGCGGCGGACACTGATGGACCTGGCAATGCGGCGAACGGCCTCGCGCCGTCGTAAGTTGGATGTGTGGCCGAGAACCTCCCGCTGTTCCCGTTGGGCGCGGTGCTGCTACCCGGCGCGTCGCTGCCACTGCACATCTTCGAGCCGCGCTACCGGCAGCTGACCGTCGACCTGGTGACCGGGGCGGTCCCGGAGCGCAGCTTCGGGGTGATCGCGACGAAGCAGGGGGGCACCGGCGACAGCGCCGACATCGAGCCAATCCATGACATCGGGTGCACAGCGGTGCTGCGCGAGGCGCGCCGGCTGCCCGACGGCCGCTTCGACATCGTCACGCGGGGCGACCGGCGGTTTCGGTTGCTCGACATCGATGACACCGCGTCCTGCCCCTACCTCATGGGCAGTGTCGAGTGGATACCCGACGACGAACCTGCCGACGAGCAGCGCATGCTGCTGCCGATGCTGGCCAAGTCGGCGCGCGAGGCCCACAAGCAGTACTGCTCGGCGGCGTGGCGCGACGAAGACTGGAACGAGCCGGAGGCTTCGGTGGAGTTCGCGGCGCTGCCCCACCTGCTGGCATCGGACTGCCTGCTCACCCTGGAGGATCGTCAGGTGTTGCTCGAGGAGCGCAACCCCGTCCACCGGCTCCGGCTGATTCGCACGCTGCTGCTCCGTGAGGCCGGCTTCCTGCAGCAGCTTCGCGCGGTGCCGAGACCGCTGAGCGAGTTCGGCATCGAGACCACCCGCAACTAGCTGGCTGGAACCGGTCCGGCGTCCGCGCCGCAGACAGTTCTCTGATAATCTGACTGCATGCGTGAGGTGTCTGCGACCGAGGCGAGTCGCAACTTCTCAGCCGTGCTCGATTCCGCCGAGCAGGGGGAGACGATCCTGGTGACCCGGGGGGGCGAGCCGGTGGCCACGATCGCGCCGGCACCGCGCGCCAACGGTGCCGCGCTGCTGGACTTGTTCGCCAGGTACGCGGCGACCGGGGTCGATGACGAGGCGTTCGCCGAGACCGTGGCCAAGGTCCGCGATGTGGCGCGAGCGGACCTGGACAGCGACCCGTGGCACGGCTGATTCTCGACACCGGGGTTTTGGTCGACGCCTATCGGGGTCGGTTGAACCTGGCGGCGATCGCCGGCAGCGACAACGCGGCGGTGCCGGCCGTGGTGGTGGCCGAGTATCTGCACGGGGTACTGCTGACTCCCGATCCGGACCGCGCCGAACGGCAACGCACGTTCCTGCAGGAGGCGCTGAATTTCGCGCCGGTACTCGACTACACCCACGAGGTCGCCGACGAACACGCCGCGCTGCTCGCCCACGTTCAACGAACCGGGACCCCGCGAGGCGCCCACGACCTGATCATTGCAGCGACCGCCCGCGCGGCAGAGCGCATCGTGCTCACCACGGACAGCCGGGCACTCTTCGGTGATTTGCCTGACGTCCATGCCCGCCTCGCGACCGCGTGAGTGGTCACGACCGCGTGCGTCCCAGGTCGTCGTGCCCGTTGCTTGCCACCGCGAAACTGTAGGCGAGCGCGACACCCAACGGCTGTGCCACCACCGCCCAGGACGACTCGACCGTCGGGGCCCGCGCGGCGAACTGCCCCGCCGCGGTCGCCACCAGCCCGTCCACGGTCAGTAGCTCGCCGGTGCGCAGCGCGAGCCAGGCCGCGACCAGCCCGCCCGCCGTAGCGGCGATCACCAGCACCGGCCCCCGATACTCGCGGAGCAGCCACACGACTACCCCGGTGAGCACCCCGGCAGCCAGCCCGAGCAGCACGAACAGCGCCAGCGCGTCGAACCGGTGCTCGGTCTGCGACAGCAGCGGCGTGGCGGTGTCCCCGCCGCCGCCCGTGCGCACCACCTCCGGCGGCGCGAGCGCGGACCAGAGCCAGCCGAGCGGCAAGCCGAGCATCGCCACGGCGCCCAGCACCGTGACGCCCGCCCGCAGGTCCTTTCTGATCACAACCCTGGGGTAGTCGGGCGGTTCGACGGCGGGAGCTGCCGCATCCGGATCGGTCACACCAGCTCCTGCGCGTTACCGGCCACCTCACCGTGCGCGCTGCAACGCGCCGACCATCCCGAGGGGCTGACCTGCACGACCATCCGTCGCGCGCAGCCGGGGCAATACCGCGGCGGGTCGTAGGCGACCCGTGCCCGGCAGGCGGCGTGGTCGCCCTCGCCGGTAGGCGCCCCGCAGCGCACGCAGTAGGTGTCCACGTCACGACCTCCGGGTCTACAGCGTCTCGTTGAGCGCCTTGATCGGCATGTGCAGCTCGGTGAGCATGTCGAGATCAGCCTGTGCCGGGCGCCCGAGGTTGGTCAGGTAGTTCCCGACGATGATCGCGTTGATGCCACCCAGCATGCCCTGCTCGGCGCCCAGGTCACCCAGCGTCAGCTCCCGCCCACCGGCGAAGCGCAGCACCGTGCGGGGCAGCGCCAGCCGGAACGCGGCGACGGTCCGGAGCGCCTCGGGCCCCGCCAGCACGTCGTAGTCCTCATACGGCGTCCCGGGCTGGGGGATGAGGAAGTTCATCGGGACCTCGTCGGGCTCCAGCGCTGCGAGCTGCACGGCGAACTCGGCGCGCTGCTCGACCGTCTCCCCCATTCCCATGATCCCGCCGCAGCAGACCTCCATGCCCGCCTCGCGCACCATCCGCAGCGTCTCGGCGCGCTCCTGCCAGGTGTGCGTGGTCACCACCGATCCGAAGTGCGACCGCGCCGTCTCGAGGTTGTGGTTGTAGCGGTGCACGCCCATCGCGGCCAGCTCGTCGACCTGCGCCTGGGTCAGCATCCCCAGCGAGCAGGCGATGTTGATGCCGGCCGTGGCCGGCTCGGCGCGGATCGCCTCGATGCCCGCGCGGACCTGCGACATCAGCCGGGCGTCCGGGCCGCGCACCGCCGCCACGATGCAGAACTCGGTGGCGCCGGTGGCCGCTGTCTGTTTGGCCGCCTCGACCAGCCCGGGGATGTCGAGCCACACCGAGCGCACCGGGGACTCGAACCGGCCCGACTGCGAGCAGAAGTGGCAGTCCTCCGGACACCCGCCGGTCTTGACGCTGACGATGCCCTCGACCTCGACCTCCGGGCCGCACCAGCGCATCCGCACCTCGTGCGCCAGGCCCAGCAACTCGGTCAGCCGGTCCTCACCCAGCTGCAGCACCGCGAACACCTGCTGCTGCGAGAGCCCCTCACCCCGCTCGAGGACCTGCTCACGGGCAGCGGCCAGCACATCGGTGGCGGTGCTCGGCTCGGTGGAGGTCGTCACGGGAACAACTCCTCTCGACGGCTACTGCGGCCCGCCGGGGAGTCTGCCTCACGTGGCTTCGGCGCACGACGGCGGCGGACCCGTATCAGTCGTTGTCGCCACCGTCGTGGATCCACCAGCCGATGTCCTCCATCCGGACGCTCACCAAGTCGGCCTGCTCGGGCGAGATCACGATGTGGCGGCCCTGCGAGTCGGTGATCGTCACCTCGGGCATCCGCATCGTAAACATTCAGCCCGTGGGCTGACACGCATCGGGTTGGCGTGCTGGTCCAGCGGTCGGCGACAGGGCGTGTCGATCACGCGGTGATCGACTGGTGTGCGGTTTGATCTTCCGGTGGCCGAGCTGGAGGAGA
>WHTH01000011.1 GCA_009377865.1 Pseudonocardiaceae bacterium
AGCCGCGCCAGGTCGACCGCTGCTTCGGTGTGGCCGGGGCGGCGCAGCACGCCGCCGTCCTTGGCCCGTAGCGGGACCACGTGACCGGGTCGGGTGAGGTCGACGGCCTTGGCGTCCGGGTCGGCCAGCAACCGCATCGTGTGTGACCGGTCCGCTGCCGAGATACCGGTCGTGACGCCCTCGCGGGCATCGACGGCCACCGTGTAGGCGGTGCCGCGCTTGTCCTGGTTGACGTGATACATCGGCGGCAGGTCGAGCCGGTCGCAGTCGGCCTCGGTCAGTGGCACGCAGATGTAGCCGGACGTGTAGCGGACCATGAACGCCACCAGTTCGGGCGTCGCCATGCTCGCCGCGAAGATCAGGTCGCCCTCGTTCTCCCGATCCTCGTCATCGACCACGACGACGGGCCGGCCGGCCGCGATGTCCGCGATCGCCCGTTCGATCCCGTCGAAGACGCTGCAGCTGCTCTCGTTCATCCGACCTCCTCCCCCACATCATCCTCCAGCATCATCTCCCCGGGCCGCCACCGCGGGCGTGCAGGTGTGGCGAGGTCAACCGCTCGACGTACTTGGCGACCACGTCCACTTCGAGGTTCACCAGCTCACCCGGGGCGCGCAGCCCGAACGTGGTCAGCTCGCGAGTGGTCGGGATCAGTCCGATGGTGAAGTCCTCGTCCGACAGGTCGATCACGGTGAACGACACCCCGTCGACGGTGATCGAGCCCTTCTCCACGAGGTAGCGCCCGAGCTGGGCGGGCATGCCGATGCGTATCAGCTCCCACCCGCCGGGTTCGGACCCGGCTTGCGGGGCCGCGCGCTCCAGCAGGGTGCCGGTGGCATCGACGTGGCCCTGCACAAGGTGACCACCGAGCCGGTCGCCGAGCTTGGCGGCGCGTTCGAGGTTCACCCGGTCGCCCACCTCGGCAGAACCAAGGCTCGAACGGCGCAATGTCTCGCCGATGACGTCCGCGGTGAATACGTCGCCGACGATCTCCACGACCGTCAGACACACCCCGTTGACCGCGATCGAGTCGCCGGCCGCCGCGTCCGAGGTGACCACCGGCCCCCGGATGCTCAGCAGCGCGGCGTCGGGCTTGTCAATCCGGCCGACGACCTCTCCGAGCTCCTCGACGATGCCGGTGAACACCCTCATGCCTCCCCGGCGGCCCGACCACCACCGGTCACTGCCGCCGCCGCAGCGCGGCCAGCGGCCGGTCCTTCCACTGCATCGCGCCGCGCCGGACGCTGCGCGCGGCATCGAGGAACAGCCCACCGACCAGCGTCCACGCCAGCGGTGCGGCCGGCGCCGACCGAGCGGTGGCGCCCATGGCCTGTGCAGCGCGGGCATGCGCGACCCCCTGCGCACCCCAGGCCACGACACCGGCGGCGATCAGCCAGCGCCGTCGCCCGTGCCATCCGGTGATCAGCGCTGCCGGCGGGGTGAGGCCGAAGGCGAGGTGTGCGATGCCTGCACCGACCAGCAGCGGTATCGAGCCTTGGGTGCCGACCGAGAAGCTCTTGCGAAACGAGCTCCAGCCCCGGTCGAACGGATCCATCCCGTGGCTGGTCAGGGTGTCGAGCGAGCGCACCGTCCGGGTGCGACCGCCGGCGTCACGCACCGCGGT
The DNA here is from genome assembly GCA_009377865.1 of Pseudonocardiaceae bacterium. Taxonomy (GTDB): domain Bacteria; phylum Actinomycetota; class Actinomycetes; order Mycobacteriales; family Pseudonocardiaceae; genus WHSY01. The sequence continues at coordinate 1,625 of WHTH01000011.1, forward strand.
CGCGAGCGCGATGTCCTCGTTGCCCAGCTCGGCCAGCGCACCCCAGCCGCCGATCTTGTCGAAGTAGGTGCGCCGCACCAGGATGCAGTGACCGATGGCGAACGCCTTGCGGCCACGCCGCCCGTCCGGGGCGGCGTTCTCGCAGATCAGCTGCGTACCCGGGGGCATGAGCAGCGACCACACCAGCGACGCGCCAGCCGGTGGCCCGCCGGGGGTCGACACCAGATCGGCATCGAGCTCCGCTGCCGTGGCCAGTAGCCGGGTCACCAGCTGCGGGGCGGGTTCGGTGTCCGCATCGATGAACGCCAGCCACTCCCCCGGCTGTCCCGCGCCGGCGGCCTGGACCCCGACGTGCATCGCATGTGTCTTGCCGGCCCAGCCGGGTGGCGGGCCCGCGGTCGCGACGACAGTGATGCGCGGGTCGATGCGGGCATGGCGATGGGCGAGCTCGGCAGTCGCGTCGGTCGAGTCGTCATCGACCACCACGATGCGCATCGGCTCGTGGTCCTGTTTCCGGAGCCCGCGAAGGCAGTAATCGAGCACCGGTACCTCATTTCGGGCCGGCACGACCACCGTCACCGGCGGCGGCGGTACCAGGTGCTCGGAATAGACCGGTTCACTGATCGGCGGCATACGCCTGGCAGCGGAGCAGGTGTGACCGGCGCGCGCTAGCGACCCGGCCGCGACGGCGACAGCTCCGGCCACCGCGATCCGCTCTCGTCTCCGGTGTGCAGGCACGTGGTGACCCTTTCCGGTGGTTCCTGAGAGATTGCTGAGAGCCAGTGGATCACACCAGCTGCCACCTCGCATGGACCCGGCCGTGTTCGCCCGTGCGCTCAGCGCCGGAGGTGCGGCGAGACGGTCGCGGCGCGGCTCCGCAATGCGGCGACAGCTCGGGCAGGGTCGTCGGCGCCGTACACCGATGATCCCGCGACGAAGCAGTCCACTCCCGCCTCCGCAGCCGCCTCGATAGTGTCCCCGTTGATCCCGCCGTCGATCTCGACCAGCAGCTTCAGGTGACCGGTGTCGACCAGTCGCCGCGCGGTGCGCACCTTGTCCAGCACGTCGAAGATGAACGACTGGCCCCCGAAGCCCGGCTCCACACTCATGATCAGTAGCGTGTCGTACTGCGCCAGGACCTCGATCCACGGCTCGAGCGGCGTCCCCGGCTTGATCGACAGACCGGCAAGCGCCCCGGCGGCGTGCAGGTCCTTGGCGAGCATGATCGGGTCTGCGGCCGCCTCGGCGTGCACCGTCACGTTGTGTGCCCCGGCCTCGGCGTAGCCGATCGCCCACTTGTCGGGGGCGTCGATCATCAGGTGGCAGTCGAGCGGTACGGCGGTGGCATTGCGCAAGCTCGTCACCACTGGGAGCCCGATTGTCAGATTAGGTACGAAATGCCCGTCCATCACGTCCACATGCAGCCAGTCGGCTCCCTCGACCGCGGCGGCTTCATCGGCGAGCCGGGCGAAGTCGGCGGACAGGATCGACGGGGCGACCATCGGTACGTTCGGCACCTCCCCAGTCTAAGTCGCTGCAGTCTAGGTCGCTCGAAGCAGTGCGCAGAACATGGCGTCTGTGCCGTGCCGGTGCGGCCACAGCTGCACGTGGGGTCCGGCGCCCAGCTGCGGCACCCCGGGGAAGTGCGGCCGAGCGTCGAGCTGGCCGGCGCCGGCGCGGCGCACACCGTCGGCTACCACACCGACCGTCTCGGCCAGGTGCGGTGAGCAGGTGACATAGCCGACGACGCCGCCGGGCCGCACCAGTCGCAGCGCGGCCAGCAGCAGCTCCCGCTGCAGCCGCACCAACCCTGCGACGTCACCGGGCTGCCGGCGCCACCTCGCCTCCGGCCGACGGCGCAGCGCGCCGAGCCCAGTGCACGGGACGTCGAGCAGCACCCGGTCGAAGCCGTCGTCGGGCAGGTCCGGATCGTCCGGCTGCCAGCCGCGCCCGTCGGCCACATGCACGGTGACCGGCAGGCCCTCGCACGCCTGACGGACCAGCCGGGCGCGGTGCTCGGCGCGCTCCACAGCGTCCAACCTGGCGCCACCGGTTGCAGCGAGCGCGCCGAGCAGCACCGCCTTGCCACCCGGACCGGCGCACAGATCCAGCCAGCGCGCATCCGGCCCGTCCAGCGGTGCCGCCGCGACCGCCAGTGCCACCAGCTGGCTGCCCTCGTCCTGCACGTGCGCCAGGTGCTCGGCGACGGGCGGCAGGTCCCCGGGGTCGCCACCCTCGTCCAGGTGCACGCCGTAGGGCGAGTACGGCGCGAGCGCCCCCCCGGTCAGCGCGGCCAGTTCCTCGGCCGACACCTCGCCGGGCCGGGCGGCGAGGTGCACCAGCGGCCGTTCGTCGTCGGCGGCCAGCGCGGCGGCGAGTTCGGTCGTGGCCGACGACTCGAGTGCGTCGGCGAAGGCCTGCGCGATCCACCGGGGATGCGGGTGCGCCATCGCCAGGTGCCCCACCGGGTCCTCGTCGCGTGGCGGGGCCAGCTGCGACACCCAGCCGGGCTCGTCGCGCTCGGACACCCGGCGCAGTACGGCATTGACGAAACCGGCGGTGGTGCTGCCCCGGGTGCCCCGCACCAGGTCCACGACGGAGGCGACTGCGGCGTGCGGCGGTATCCGGGTACGCAGCAGCTGATATGCGCCCAGTCGCAGCGCGTCGAGCAGGTCGCCGTCCACATCGGACAGCGGGCGGTCCACGCACGCCTGGAGCACGGCGTCGAGCAGGCCCCGCGCCCGGCAGGTGCCGTAGCCGAGCTCGGTGGCCAGCGCGGCGTCGCGACCGCTGATCCGCTGCTCGCGCAGCAGCGCCGGCAGCACGAGGTTGGCGTAGGCGTCACGCTCGCGCACCGCGGCCAGCGCGTCGAGTGCGGCGCGGCGCGGCGGATCGTCGGGCGGCGGTCGGCGCGGGCCGGAACGACGCCGTGGCGGGCCGGGGCCACGTGGCCGGGACGGCTTGCGGTGCGAGGTCACGCCAGCCGCTCCCCCGGCTCGATCCGCGCGCCGCGGGCCCAGTCGGCCGCCGGCACCGGCTTGCGCCCGGGCGGGCGGACCTCGCCGAGGCGCACCGCAGTCGTCGCGGTGCCTGCCAGCACCTCGCGCTTGCCGACCCGCAGCTGCCCGGGTGCCAGCCCGTCCTCACCCGAAACCGCAACCGGGCCGAGCTTGATCCGGTCGTCGCGGAAGCTCGTCCAAGCGCCAGGCTCGGGTGTCACCGAGCGCACCTGCCGGTCCACCGCGAAGGCGGGCACCGTGAAATCGACGCGGGCGTCGTCCTCCGTCACCTTGGGGGCGTGCGTCACCCCGTCAGCCGGCTGCGGCACCGGGCTCAGCACATCGTCCTCGATGCCGTCGAGCGTGGACACCAGCAGTCGTGCCCCGGCGGTCGCGAGCCGGTCGAGCAACTGCCCGGCGGTGTCGGTGGAGCAGACCGGCTCGGTGAGGCTACCGTAGACCGATCCGGTGTCGAGGCCTTCCTCGAGCGCGAATGTGGACGCGCCGGTGAGCTCGTCGCCGTGCCGGATCGCGGCCTGCACCGGCGCCGCGCCACGCCACGCCGGCAGCAACGAGAAGTGCAGGTTGACCCAGCCGTGCACCGGGATGTCCAGTGCCGCCCGGGGTACCAGCGCGCCGTAGGCCACAACCGGGCAGCAGACCGGGGCCAGCGCGCGCAGCCGGTCCAGGAACTCCGGTTCGGACGGGCGGCGCGGGGTGAGCACCTCGAGCCCGGCATCGTCGGCCAGCGCACCGACCGGTGACCGGACCAGCGTGCGGCCCCGACCGGCGGGGGCATCCGGGCGGGTGACGGCCGCGAGCACCTCGTGCCGAGGGGAGGCGAGCAGTGCCCGCAGGGAGGGCACCGCGGCCTCCGGTGTGCCGGCGAAGACCAGCCGCACGCTCAGCTCACCCTTGTCAGCGGGCGCGCCGTTCTCATCGGGCACGCCCGAGCAGCGGGTGCGGGCTGGCCTTCACGACCGGTTCCGGCTCGCCGAACCAGCGGGCCTCCCGGATCTCGCGCATCGCCTGCTTGCGGGTCTCGGGATCGAGCCGGTCGACGAAGAGCACCCCGTCGAGGTGGTCGGTCTCGTGCTGCACCGCCCGTGCCAGCTTCTCGGTTCCCTCGACCTTCACCGGGTCGCCATGCGCGTTCCAGCCCCGTGCCACCACGTGCAGGTGGCGCCGGCAGTCCCAGGACAGCCCGGGAATGGACAGGCAGCCCTCGGGGCCGTCCTGCATCTGCTCCCCGACGACCTCGAACGTCGGATTGACGAGGTGGCCGGCGAAGCCGTCGCAGTGGTAGGTGAAAACCCGCAGCGACACCCCCAGCTGCGGCGCGGCCAGCCCGGCGCCACCCTCGTCCTCCATCGTCTCCCACAGGTCACCGACCAGGGTCTGCAGCTCCTTGTCGAAGTCGACGACCTCCGCCGCACGGGTGCGCAGCACCGGGTCGCCGAACAGCCGTATGGGCCGTGCGGGCACGTGACAACCTCCTGCGGGCGGGGCCGTCCAGTCTATGCACCGTCGGGTTGTGCCGCTGAACCGCGATTCGGGAACCGAAACGCGGTTCCGGCCGGCCGACCGCGCTAGATGCTCACCGGGTCGAGCGCCACGCGCACCGCCTCGGGTTCCTTGCGGGCGCTGCGACGAGCCTGCAGGTCGGCTAGTGCCGTGGCCAGCGCACTGCCCGCGGCGCGATCCACTCGCACCAGCAACCGCTCGACGTCGTCCCCACCACTGGACACCGGCACCGGCCCGAGCAGCTCACCGGGGAGGTCAGCCGCCTCGGCGATGTCAGCCAGCGCGGCCGGCGGCCCGTCGACCGCGGCCATCCGGGTGGCTGGTGGGAAGCCCAACTCGCGGCGGCCGGCGAGCTCGGCTGCCGCGTGTCCGACCGGATCCCACCGCACCAGCGCCTGCACCGGCGCCAGGAGCGAGTCAGCCACCACGACCACGCGCCCGCCCTCGGTTGCCGGCAGCACCATCGCCGCGGCCGCCATCCACCGTCGCAGCGCCTCCTCGGTGGCACGCAGGTCCGGCCGGGCCAGCAACGACCACGCGTCGAGCAGCAGCGCAGCGCCGTAACGACCGGCCGGTTCCGCGCCGGGCGTGGCGACGACCAGGGCTGCCCGATCCGGCGCCGTCTCGAGGACCTCGCCACCGCCCGACGTACGCACCGCGATGCCGGGAAAGGCGCGGCCGAGCTCCTCGGCGGTGCGCGCAGCGCCGACGGTGACGGCGCGCAACCGGCGCGATCCGCAGGCCGGGCAGCGGTAACCGGCCTCGGGTGCCCCGCACCACCGGCATGACGGGGACCCGCTGGCACTGCCGTGAGCGGGCAGCGCGAGTGGGCCGGCGCAACGACGGCACCGCGCCGGTGTCCGGCACTGCCCACAGGCCAACGCCGGTATGTAGCCGCGGCGTGGCACCTGCACCAGCACCGGTTCGTCGCGGTCCAACGCTGCCCGCGCCGCCTCGAAGGCGATGCCCGGCAGCCGCGCCGCCCGCGCGGCCGGATCCCGGACCAGCTGTGTATCGGTTTCCCCGATCGCGGTCACCCGCGGCGCGGCGGCGCGCACCGTCTCGCGCGGGGCACTGATCTCGTGCGCCCGACCGGACTCCACAGACAGCTGCGTCTCCGCAGTCCGGGCAAAGCCGGCGACCAGCAGCGCGACGCCTTCGACGGCAGCGCGCTGGCCGAGCACGACCCGGGTGTGCGGGTACGGCGCCCGCGGCTCGGCGTGCAGGTCGTCGCCGTCGTCCCACAGCACCGCCAGGCCGAGGTCGGCAACCGGTGCGAACGCCGCCGCCCGGGTTCCGACGACGATGCGCACCGCGCCGCGGCGCACCGCCAGCCACCGCCGGTACCGCTCAGCCGGACCCAGGTCGGCGGCCAGCGTCACCACCGCGTCGTCGCCGGCCAGTGCGGCGCAGGCGCCGCGCAGCAAAGTGGTGTCGCGGTGGTCGGGAACCACCAGCAGTGCCCCCCGTCCCGAGGCCGCCACTGTCACCGCCGCCTCGGCCAGTCGGGCGGGCCAGTCCTCGCCCGGAACCGCCTGCCAGCATGCGTGCGCCGCGCGGCCGTCGTGCAGCGCCGCCAGGAACGCCGGTCCCCGGGGGTAGCGGTCCCAACCGGTGGTGCCCGGCCGCTCCGGCGATGGTGCGGCCGGGCGCGCCGCCTCATTCTCGACCCGAGCGTGCCGGGGCGGAACAGCCAGCCGCAGCACATCGATCATCGTCCCGGCACAGCGGTCTGCCACCGCCCGGGCCAGCGCCGAGACCTGCGGCGAGAGTGCGGGTTCCGGCGACACCACCCGCTCGACCCACCCCAGCCGCCCGGGGTGTTCCGAACTCGCCACGCGATCGACCAGGAAGCCGTCGACCAGCCGGCCCGAGAAGCGCACCCGCACCCGGCAGCCGGGCACCGCCGCGTCGGCGAGGTCGGCCGGTACCTGGTAGTCGAACGGCCGGTCCAGGTGCGCAAGCGCCACGTCCACCCATACCCGGGCCACCGGCAGCGGGTCGGCCGGCAGCCGATCGCCGGCGCGGGAGCGGCTGCTGCGGGAACGGGCTGCCACGAGGACGGTGTCTACCAGTGCACCAGGGTCAAGCAGGGACCGATCGGCGGACGTCGAGCACGGCGAGGTCGGCGGCCGCGCGACCGGCTCGGTAGCCGTCGGCGTTGCTGACCGACACCGACTTGTGGCGCAGTTGCGGGAACATCTCGTCGAACAGGTCGTCGACTATCTGCTGCCGCGCGGCCAGCACCGGCAACAGCCGCGAATCCTGCGCCGGCTCGGCGGCCTCACCCATCTCCGCCCGGGTGGCGGAGAGGGCCGCCTCGGCGGCGGTGCTCAACCGTTCGGAGATCCTGCCGGCATAGGCGACCAGGAACGACTGGCGGTAGGACCGGGTCCGCGACTGCCCGCGGCGGGTGGTCTGGGACCCGGCCGCGAGCATCGCCTTCGTGGCCTGCAGCAGCAGCGAGGTGGTCAGCAGTTCGACGACTTCCAGGTCGACGTCATCGCCGAGCACGGTGATGAACCCGAGCTGATCGGAGAACACGGTGCGGCACCGGTTGGCCGAGGCGACCGCGTCGACCAGCAATGCCTTGGCGCCGACATACGGGCTGTCGAGCCACAGCCGCCGTGCGGTGGCGGGCTCGGGCTCGGCACTGTCCTCGGCTTCGACGACGGCGCGCTGCAGCGCGTGCCGCGTCATCAGCTCCTGCGCCTTGGCCGACAGCGCCTCGGCCTCCTCGGCGAAGCCGGTCGACTCCGCCTTGGCCAGCAGCGCCCGCACCCGGGTCAGCACCTTCTGGTCGACGCCGCGCTGCTGGGTGGTCTCGCTGCTGGCCGCGGTGCCGGGCAACGGCAGGATCCGCGGCAGTGCCGGCAACGAGCCCAGCAGGGCCAGCACCTCGATGGCGCAGCACAACCCGCCAGCCACATCAGCACCGTGCCGGCCCGCCCACTGCTCCAGGTACGGGCGACCCGGCTGCCACCACACCGTCGCGTCGATCTGCGCGAGCTGATCATGCCATCGCGGGTGCACCCGCGCCGCCGGGTAACGCCGTCCCTCGGCAGCGACGGCGTCGACCAGGTAGGCCACGTCCGCCGCATCGCGCCGACGCTGCGCAACCTGCTGCAGGTCATGGGGCAGCCACCCGCCGCGCCACATGGTGGTGATCATGTCCTCGACAGCCGATCGCGCGGCGGCGTCGAGCACCGCGATCTGCCCCGGGAATGCGCCGGTCAGCTCCGCGGCGGCCTGCCGGGCCGCTGTCTCGTCACCACCGATGTAGGCGTCCGCCGCACCGAGCAACACCTGGGTGATCAGCTGTTGTGACGGCGGCGACGGGTTCGGCGGCGGCGACCACGCCTCCTGCGACCACATGCCCTGCGCGCCACCGTCGTGTTGCTGCCGTCGACGGTCCCTCGCCTTCGCCCGCGCCTTCGCCGCCCGTCGTTCCTTGTTCCGTGTTCCCATGGCGAGCAGTCTGGCGGACCGCCCCGACGATTCCGGGCAGCGGCCTCACTCGGCGAGTCACCTGACGGGGTTCCGACAGCGCTGTGGCGACATGAGCGGAGTAGGGTGCGCGGATGCGCAGCGGCGCTCGCAGCGAAGGCGCAAGGATGACTGGCTGAGAATCGGAGCTACCCTCCCGTCATGACGCCCGGGATGTCTCCCATGCTGGCCAGCCAGGGGCCTGTACCACAGGACCTGGGCTGGGCATTCGAGTTCACCTGGGACGGTGTCCGGTCGCTGGCCGATGTAGGGCCGGCCGGGGTACGCCTCGTCGGCGGTGACAGGCGCGCCATCGCGACCAGGTACCCGGAACTCGACGCGCTGCCCGCGCTCACCCGGCGCCGCCGCATCCTGCTGGACGGCAAGATCGTGGCGCTGGATGCCTGCGGCAGGCCCAGCTTCTCGAGGCTGCAGCAACGGATGAACCTGCAGCGGCCCTCGTCCAGGGTGCTGCGGCGCGTCCCCGTCGCCTACTACGTGTTCGACCTGTTGCGTCTCGACGACCACCCCACCCTCGAGCTGCCCTACCGGCGGCGCCGCGAGCTATTGGAGGAACTCGATCTCGCAGGTGGTCCCGTGGTGGTGCCGCCGTATTTCCCGGACGTGGACGGGCAGGCGGTGCTGGACACCGCCTTGGAGTACGGCCTGTCCGGCGTGGTCGCCAAGCGTGTCAACTCCAGTTACCAGCCCGGCCGGCGCTCGCGAAGCTGGGTGGCGACCGCGCTGCGCCGCAGCCAGGAGGTCGTCGTGGGAGGCTGGGTGCCCGGCCGAACCGGCGCTGGGTCCACGCCCGCCTCGCTGTTGGTGGGTGTGCCCACCGAGCGGGGCCTGCGCTACGCAGGCCAGGTCGGCACCGGCTTCACCGATGCCGGGCGCCGCGAGCTGGGCGACCGGCTGAGCAGCATGGCTCGGCCTACGAGCCCGTTCATCGATGATGCACCCCAGCGAGCCGCTCGCGACGCACAGTGGGTCGCTCCCGAACTGCTGGGCGAGGTGTCCTACCGGCAGTGGACAGCGCACGGGCGCCTCGGTCACCCGACCTGGCTGGGCCTGCGCCGAGGCAAGCACCCCGCAGCGGTGCAGGCACCGGTAGTCCTGCACGCCGGCCCGACCCGGCAGGGCGCCGACGAGCGGAAGCTGAGGGAGGCGGTGCGGCGGGCCCCCGCCGAGGTTGATGCGCACCGCGTCAGCCCGCATTTCCTCTACAACGCACTGACCACCATCGCGGCCCTGATACGCACCGATCCGCCCAGGGCACGGGAGCTGCTCGCCGAGTTCGCAGGCTTCACCCGCTACACCTTCCGCTCCACCGAGCTCACGACGCTCGCCGGCGAGCTCGAGAACGTTGAGCGCTACCTGGTGTTGGAGCAGGCCCGGCTCGACGAAAGGCTCCAGGTCACGCTCCGAACCGACGCTGCGGTGCTGCCGGTCGCACTGCCGTTCCTGGCACTGCAGCAGGTGGTCGCCAACGCCGTGGGCAACGGCATCGAGGAGGTACCGGCCGGCGGCACGGTCGCTATCTCGGCCGTCGAGATGGGCAGCGACTGTCTGATCACCGTCACCGACGACGGCCCGGGCGGTGAGCCCGACCTCGGTGACGTCGACAAGCGAGTGCGCGCCGCGTTCGGCGACGGGTACGGCCTGATAGTCGACCGCGCCGCCGACACGGGCACCACGGTCAGGCTGCGGGTGCCCGGAGCGTAAGGGCGGCGTCATGCGCGGCGCCGGGACCGTCCCCCCGTCTTGCCGGCCGAGTCTGCCGCCTCACCCTTCTTGCCTCCCGCGGGCTTGCGGGTTGTCTTCGATTGCTTGCGCCCGGAGCGACTCGATGCCTCCTCGACGCTGCGCTGCAGCGCGGTCAGCAGGTCGGTGACCGCCTCTGCTGTGGAAGAGCTCGCCGCGGGCGCCGGGTGCGCACCGCCGTGCCGGCGCTTGTGGTCGATCAGCTCCTCCATGGCCCTGGTGTATTCGTCGTCGAACCGTTCCGGCTCGAAGTCGGCCCTGAGGGTCCCGACCAGGGTGGCAGCCATCTGCAGCTCTTGTGCCCGCAGCTCCGCCTCGTCGCGGAGCACCGGGAAGTCCGGTTCGCGAACCTCGTCCGGCCACAGCAGCGTCTGCAGCACGATCACCGCACCCCGCACCCGCAACAGCGCCAGGGTCTCCCGCTTCCGCAGCGTCACCTTGGCCACCGCCATCCGGTCGGCCTCGAGTAGCGCCTCCCGCAGCAGCGCGTAAGGCTTGACCGCCTTGGGATCGGGCTCCAGGTAGTAGCTGCGGTCCAGCAACAGCGGGTCCACCTGCTCGCCGGGGACGAACTCCAGCACCGAGATCTCCCGGGCGGTCCCGCCGGGCAGGCTGGCCATGTCCTCGTCGTCGAGCGTCACCACCTCGCCGTCGACGGTCTCGTGCCCCCTGACGATGTCCTCGTACGGAACCTCAGCACCGCAGAGCTCACAGAACCGCTTGTAGCGGATCCGCCCACCGTCGGGCTCGTGTACCTGGTGGAACCGCACGTCGTGGCTCGCCGTCGCCGCGTACAGCCGCACCGGCACGCTGACCAACCCGAAGGACACCACCCCAGACCAGATCGCGCGCATGCCGTCACCCCTTCTGATGACACCTTCCCGATCGCACCCTCCGCGTGGTGCGTGCTTCTCGGGTGTCTAGTAACCAGGATGAGCCTGTGCGACCGATGCTCGCCACCCCCGGGCGATGACCGGAGGGGCCGCTGTGGCTACCGCGCCGGCGTCCGCGACGACCTGGCCGGTGTTGACCATGGCCTCCACCGCAACGCGACGTTCGGGCAATGTCACTGCCGCAAACGCCGCGTTCAGGCAGCCAGCCTCACGAGCGACTCAGGACCGGGACAGCCGCTGCGCCACCGCGTCCCAGAGCTGCGCGGCGAGCAACGCCTTCGGGCCCTCGGGCAGGACGGTTTCCGAGCCGTCTGCGGCCAGCAGCCATCCGCCGTTGTCGGCGACCTCGAAGGCCAACCCCTCACCGACCGCGTTGACCACCAGCAGGTCGCATCCCTTACGCGCCAGCTTGGCCCGGGCATGCTCGAGCACCCCCGACCGTGAGTCACCGGTCTCGGCGGCGAAGCCCACGACGAGCTGGCCGTCCGGACGCTGCGCGGCCAGCTCGGCCAGCACGTCCGGATTGGTCGTCAGCGCGACCGGCGCCGGCTCGTCCCCGGTTTTCTTGATCTTGCTGCTGCGCGCCTGCGCCGGCCGGAAGTCCGCGACCGCGGCGGCCATCACCACCACGTCCGCGACCGCGGCGGCGGTCAGCACCGCGTCACGCAACTGCCGCGCCGTCCCGACCCGGACCACCTCGACCCCTGCCGGGTCGCCGAGGTCGGCGGTGTGAGCGGCGATCAGCGTCACCTGGGCGCCCCGCTGCGCGGCGACCCTCGCCAGCGCGTAACCCTGCCTGCCCGAGGACCGGTTACCCAGCCAGCGCACCGGATCGAGGGGCTCGCGGGTCCCGCCGGCCGAGACCACCACGCGGCGACCGGCCAGGTCGTAGGGCAACGCGTCGGGGCGCACGAGCAGCAGCTCGGTCAGCTCGAGGATCTCGGCCGGGTCCGGCAGCCGGCCCGGTCCGGTGTCGGTGCCGGTGAGCCGGCCGGACGCGGGTTCGAGCACCACGGCGCCGCGCGAGCGCAGCAACCCCACGTTGTCGACCACGGCGGGGTGCTCCCACATCTCGGTGTGCATGGCCGGCGCGAACAGCACCGGGCAGCGAGCGGTGAGTAGCGTGGCCGTGAGCAGGTCGTCAGCGCGGCCGTGCGCCACCCGGGCCAGCAGGTCGGCAGTCGCCGGAGCGACGAGAACCAGGTCTGCGCCTTGTCCCAGCCGCACATGCGGCACCTCGGGGACATTGTCGAAGACGTCGTGACGCACCGGCAGCCCGGACAGCGCCTCGAAGGTGGCTGCACCGACGAAGTTCAGCGCCGATTCGGTGGGCACCACCCGCACCTGGTGGCCTGCCTCGGTGAGCCCACGCAGCACCTCGCAGGCCTTGTAAGCGGCGATCCCGCCCCCGACACCGAGGACGATTCGCCGCGGCTCGGCGTGACCCTCGGTCACTCGCCTTCGGTGTGCTCGAGGAGCCCGCTGTGGATCTCGCGCAGCGCGATCGACAGCGGCTTCTCCCGAGTGCCCGGTTCCACCAGCGGGCCGACGTACTCGAGCAGGCCCTCACCGAGCTGCGCGTAGTAGTCGTTGATCTGCCTGGCCCGCTTGGCTGAGTAGATCACCAGCGCGTACTTCGAGCTGACCTTGTCCAGCAGGTCGTCGATGGGGGGGTTGGTGATGCCCTCGGGGACGGTCACCGCCGGCGCGCCCAGCGCGCCGAGGTCGGCGGGGATGCTCACTCATTCGCTCCTGAATTGTCTAGGAAGGCGGCAGCTCAGCCGGCGGTTCCTGACCGGCCACCGTCCATCAAGGTTACCAATTCCTCGGCAGCGCGCCCCACATCGTCGTTGAGCACGGTCGCGTCGAACTCCGCCGCGGCCTCCAGCTCGGTCCGCGCCACCGCCAGCCGGCGGCCCAGCACTGCCGGGTCCTCGGTTCCCCGGCCCGACAGTCGGTCCACAAGCTCCTTCCAGGACGGTGGAGCGAGCAGCACCAGCAGCGCATCGGACATCGCCGCACGGACCTGCCGGGCTCCCTGCAGCTCGATCTCGAGCAGCGCTGGGCGCCCTGCCTCCAGCGCCCGGCGCACCGGCGCGACCGGCGTGCCGTAGCCGTTGCCCGCGTACTCCGCGTGCTCCAGGAACTGCCCGGAGGCGACCATCTCGGCGAACGTGTCACGGTCGACGAAGTAGTAGTGCTCACCATCCTGCTCGCCCGACCGCGGCGGCCTGGTCGTCACCGACACGCTGGCGAAGATCTCAGGCCTACGGCGGCGTACCTCGCTCACCACGCTGGATTTCCCCACCCCAGAGGGGCCAGCGACGACGGTGAGCCGCGACCTGCCGGTCGTGGGCCACCTTGGCTGCTCCGCCGTCTCCGCGCTGTTCACTCTCTCCTGGTCACTCGTCCTGCCCTCAGTCGTCGCTGAACTCGGTGAGCAGCGCCTTGCGCTGTCGCTCACCGAGACCGCGCAGCCGTCGGCTCGGCGCGATCTCCAGCCGTTCCATGATCTGCTGGGCGCGGACCTTGCCCACGCCCGGCAACGCCTCGAGCAGCGCCGACACCTTCATCTTGCCCAGGGTCTCGTCGTTGTCGGCGTTGTCGAGGACCTCGTTGAGGTTGGTCCCGCCACGCTTGAGGCGTTCCTTGAGCTCGGCCCGGGCGCGGCGGGCGGCGGCCGCCTTCTCCAGTGCAGCGGCCCGCTGCTCCTCGGTCAGCTCGGGAAGGGCCACGGTCTCCTCCGTCGGTATTCGATGTTTCTGGTGTGATGGGGTCGGATCGGTGCGGCGACCGTACCCATCACGGCGCTACCCCCTCAACGCGGGGTACCCGCGCCGACCTGCCATGACGCCAGATCATCGGATCACGAGGGCGGCTTGGTCGCGAACGCGCAGCGCCGCATCCGCCAGCGCCGCCTGATCCGGGCCGTGCCGCAGCACGTCCCGGGCTGTCGCAGGCAGGACGGAACGGACCGCGGGTCCGAACAGTCGTGGCAGATCGGTGACGGCAGCGCCCTGCGCACCCACCCCGGGCGCCAGCACTGGGCCATTCAGCGCGCCGAGGTCCAGCCCGGTGGTCTCGACGGTGGCGCCGGCGACGATGCCGACGTGGCCCTGCGGGCTCGCTCCCGAGTTGGCAGCGGCCACCGTGTCCACAACCTGCTGCGCGACGCTGCATCCATCTCGCGGTCCCCCCCGCGTTTGGGCTCGCTGCACCACCGCGCCCTCGGGGTTGGAGGTCAGCGCGAGCACGAAAATGCCCCGCCCGGTGCGTTCGGCGAGCTCGACCGCGGGTGCCAGCGCGCCGGTTCCGAGATAGGGCGACAGCGTCACGGCATCGGCGGCCAGCGGCGCCGCGTCGTCGAGGTAGGCCTGCGCGTAGGCGGTCATGGTCGACCCGATGTCGCCCCGCTTGACATCGAGCAGCACCAGCGCACCGGCCTCCCGGGCGCGCGACAGCACCCGTTCCAGTACCGCGATGCCGCGCGAGCCGTGCCGCTCGAAGAACGCCGACTGCGGCTTGAGCACGGCGATCCGTGCTGCCAGCGCGTCGACGGCGGTCAGCGCGAAACGCTCCAGCCCGCCGGCATCGTCGGGCATTCCCCACGCGTCGAGCAGCCCGGGGTGCGGGTCGATCCCGACGCACAGCGGCCCGCGGTCGGCGACCGCGGCAGCCAGTCGCGCGCCGAACCCGCCCTTATGGTCCATTGCGCGCCCGCCACAGCGCGGCGTGCAGCGCCTGCAGCGGTGCCACCGCGATCGTCCCTCGCAGCACTGCCTCGATGCCCTGCACGGCCGCGGTGGCACCCTGCACCGTGGTGATGCAGGGGATGTCGCGGGCCACCGCCGCAGTGCGGATCTCGTAGCCGTCCACCCGGGGTCCTCGGTTGCCGTAGGGCGTGTTGATGATCATATCTATCCGCCCGGCGACGATCTCCTCGACGATGTTGCCGCTGCCCTCGAAGTGCTTGCGCACGACCGTGGCTGGGATTCCGTTGCGGCGCAGCGTGTTCGCGGTGCCCGAGGTGGCCAGCACCTCGAAGCCGAGGTCGGCCAGCCGCTTGACGGGGAACACCAGCGCGCGCTTGTCGCGGTTGGCCACCGAGACGAACACCCGTCCCGAGGTCGGCAGCGACCCGTAGGCAGCCGCCTGCGACTTGGCGAACGCCTCGCCGAAGCTGACGTCGATGCCCATCACCTCGCCGGTGGACTTCATCTCGGGGCCGAGCAGCGAGTCGACCCCGAGGCCCTCCGGGGTGCGGAAGCGGTGGAACGGCAACACGGCCTCCTTGACCGCGACCGGGGCGTCGGCGGGCAGATCGCCGCCGTCGCCGCGCGACGGCAGCATGCCCTCGGTGCGCAACGCTGCGATCGTCGCGCCGAGCATCACGCGCGCCGCGGCCTTGGCCAGCGGCACCGCGGTCGCCTTGGACACGAACGGGACGGTCCGCGATGCCCGCGGGTTGGCCTCGAGCACGTAGAGCACGTCGTCCTTGAGCGCGTACTGCACGTTGAGCAGGCCACGGACTCCGACACCGCGCGCGATCGCCTCTGTCGACGCGCGCACCGCGGCGAGGTCGCTGTCGCCGAGCGCGATCGGAGGCAGCGCACAGGAGGAGTCGCCGGAATGGATACCGGCCTCCTCGATGTGCTCCATGATCCCGCCCAGGTAGACCTCGTCGCCGTCGCACAGCGCGTCGACGTCGATCTCGATGGCGTCGTCGAGGAAGCGGTCCACCAGCACCGGGTGCTCCGGGGTGACCTCGGTGGCTTTGGCGATGTAGCCGGCCAGCGAGTCCTCGTCGTAGACGATCTCCATGCCGCGCCCACCGAGCACGTAGGAGGGGCGCACCAGCACGGGGTAGCCGATCGACTCGGCGATCTTGCGGGCCTCGGTGAACGAGGTCGCGGTGCCGTAGGCGGGGGCGGGTAGCCCGGCACGGTCGAGCAGCTCACCGAACGAGCCGCGGTGCTCGGCCAGGTGGATCGCCTCGGGCGGCGTTCCGACGATGGGTACCCCGGCGTCGGACAGCCGCTGCGCGAGGCCCAGCGGGGTCTGCCCGCCGAGCTGCACGATCACCCCCGCAACCGTGCCCGACGCGCGCTCCGCGTCGACGACCTCGAGCACGTCCTCGAACGTCAACGGCTCGAAGTAGAGCCGGTCGGAGGTGTCGTAGTCGGTCGAGACCGTCTCCGGGTTGCAGTTGATCATGACGGTCTCGTAGCCGCGCCCGTCGTTGTCGGGGGCTTCGTGCAGCGCGATCGCCGCGTGCACGCAGGAGTAGTCGAACTCGATCCCCTGTCCGATCCGGTTCGGTCCGGCGCCGAGGATGATCACCTTGGCCCGCTCGCGCTGCGGTTCGACCTCGGTCTCGGCGTGCGGGTCACTCTCGTAGGCCGAGTAGTGGTACGGCGTACGAGCGGCGAACTCCGCGGCGCAGGTGTCGACGGTCTTGTAGACCGGCCGGACGCCGAGCGAGTGCCGCAGCGCCCGCGCGGCGCGGTCGTCGGCGAGCTCCGGCCGCAACGCGGCGAGCTGGCGGTCCGAGATCCCGGCGCGCTTGACCCGTCGCAGCAGCGGCTCGTCGAGCTCCGGCGCCGTGACGAGCTCGGTCCGCAGCTCCACCAGGCCGGCGATCTGGTCGACGAACCAGCGGTCGATACCCGACGCCTGCGCCACCTCGTCGACCGACGCGCCCAGCCGCAGCGCCCGCTCGACGGTGTAGAGCCGCCCGTCGTGCGGCACCCGCAGTGCGGCCAGGTCGGAGCGCGCCGAGATGTCAGCCGGGTCTGGGGTTGTCCAGAACCCGACGGCGGGGGTTTCCATCGAGCGCAACGCCTTGTTCAGTGCTTCCGGGAAGCTGCGGCCGAGCGCCATCGCCTCGCCCACCGACTTCATCGTGGTGGTCAGCGTGGGGTCGGCGCCGGGGAACTTCTCGAACGCGAACCGGGGCACCTTGACCGCCACGTAGTCGAGTGTCGGTTCGAACGACGCGGGGGTCTCGCCGGTGATGTCGTTGGTGATCTCGTCGAGGGTGTAGCCGATGGCGAGCCTCGCGGCGATCTTGGCGATCGGGAAGCCGGTGGCCTTCGACGCCAGCGCGCTCGACCGCGAGACCCGCGGGTTCATCTCGATGACCACGAGCCGGCCCGTCTCGGGGTGGACCGCGAACTGGATGTTGCAGCCGCCGGTGTCGACGCCGACCGCGCGCAGCACGTCGATTCCGACGTCGCGCATCTGCTGGTACTCACGGTCGGTCAGCGTCAGGGCCGGGGCGACGGTGACGCTGTCGCCGGTGTGCACGCCCATCGGGTCGACGTTCTCGATCGAGCACACCACCACGACGTTGTCGTGGTGATCGCGCATCAGCTCGAGCTCGAACTCCTTCCAGCCAAGCACGCTCTCCTCGATGAGGACCTCGTGCACGGGCGACTCGGCCAGCCCGATCGACGCGAGCCGCTCGAGCTCGTGGGCGGTGTGAACCATGCCCGAGCCCAGCCCGCCCATGGTGTACGAGGGGCGGATCACCACCGGCAGCCCGAGCTCGTCGACCGCGGCGCGCACCGAGTCCATCGAGGTGCACACCGCGCTGCGGGGCACCTCGGCGCCCACCGAGCACACGATGTCCTTGAACTTCAGCCGGTCCTCACCGCGCTGGATGGCGTCGATGTCGGCACCGATCAGCTCAACGCCGTACTCGGCGAGCACGCCCCGCTCGTGCAGCGCCACCGCCGTGTTCAGCGCGGTCTGGCCGCCCAGCGTCGCCAGCAGTGCTGTGACGGGCGTCCCGTCCGCCCGCTCGGCGGCGATCACCTTCTCCACGAACTCCGGCGTGATCGGCTCGATGTAGGTCGCGTCGGCGAACTCCGGGTCGGTCATGATGGTCGCAGGGTTGGAGTTGACGAGGCTGACGCGCAGGCCCTCGGCGCGCAGCACCCGGCAGGCCTGCGTGCCCGAGTAGTCGAACTCGCACGCCTGACCGATCACGATCGGCCCGGAGCCGATCACCATCACGTGCCCGATATCGTCACGCCGGGGCATCAGCGAGCGCTTTCCGAGATCAGCGAGCAGAACCGGTCGAACAGCGGCGCGGCGTCGTGCGGGCCCGCCGCTGCCTCGGGGTGGTACTGCACCGAGAAGGCAGGCGCGTCGAGGCAGGTCAGACCCTCGACGGTGCCGTCGTTGGGGCAGGAGTGGCTCACCACCGCCGGCCCGAAGTCGGTGTCGAAGCGCTCCCCCGACTCGCCCTCGACGGCGAAACCGTGGTTCTGCGAGGTGATAGCCACCCGCCCGGTGTCGTGCTCGACGACCGGGATGTTGAGCCCGCGGTGCCCGTAGCGCATCTTGTAGGTGCCGCGGCCCAGCGCCCGGCCGAGAACCTGGTTGCCGAAGCAGATCCCGAACAATGGCAGCCGGTGCCCGAGCACCTCCCGGGTCAGCGCGACCGCGTGACCAGCGGTGGCGGGGTCGCCGGGCCCGTTGGACAGGAAAACACCATCGGGCTCGACGGCCAGTAGCTCGTCGAGGCCTGCGGTGGCGGGCAGCACGTGGGTCTCGATGCCGCGTGCGGCGAGCATCCTCGGGGTGTTCGACTTGATGCCGAGATCCAGCGCCGCCACCCGGAACCGGGCGGGGCCCTCGGCAGCCACCACGTACGACTCGGCGGTCGTGACCCCGCCGACCAGGTCCGCTCCCGCCATCGGCGGGCTGTCGAGCACCCGCCGCAGCAGCACGCCCGGCTCGTCGAGCGCGTCGCCCGAGAACACCCCCGCCCGCATCGAGCCGTGCTCGCGCAGCCTGCGGGTCAGCGCCCGGGTGTCGAGCCCCGAAACGCCCACGATCCCCTGGCGGGCCAGCTCGTCGTCCAACGGCCGGGTGCTGCGCCAGTTCGACGGGATGCGGGCGGGGTCGCGCACGACGTAACCGGCCACCCAGATCTGCCGCGACTCGTCGTCGTCGTCGTTCCAGCCGGTGTTGCCGATGTGCGGGGCGGTCGCCACCACGATCTGGCGGTGGTAGGAGGGGTCGGTCAGCGTCTCCTGATAGCCGGTCATGCCGGTGGTGAACACCGCCTCGCCGAGCGTCTCGCCCGACGCCCCGTAGGCGTCGCCCAGCAGGTTGGTGCCATCCTCGAGCACCAGCAGCGCCGGTGTGCTCATCGCAGGCTTCACCATCTCGATCTTCGGCTCATCGACGCACCTTCCCGTCATCGGCGGTGACCCGCCCGCGCAGCAGCGTGGTGACCACCCGCGCAGGCAGTGTCATCCCCTCGAACGGCGTGTTCGAGGCGAGGCTGGCCAGCTGCGCGCCCCGGACGGTCCACGTCGCGTCCGGATCCACCAGCACCAGTGTGGCCGGTTCCCCGGTCGCGAGTGGGCGGCCTTGCGTGGCGATGCCGCCCACGGCGGCCGGCCGCTCGCTCATCACACGGGCCACCCCGCGCCAGTCGAGCAGTCCCGGGCGCACCATCGTCTCGACCACGACCGACAGCGCGGTCTGCAGCCCGAGCATCCCCGGACTGGCGGCTTCCCACTCGCAGTCCTTGTCCTGCGGTGCGTGCGGGGCGTGGTCGGTGGCCACGCAGTCGATCACGCCCTCGGCCAGCGCGGCCCGCAGCGCCGCCGAGTCGTCGCGGGTGCGAAGCGGCGGGTTCACCTTGTTGACCGGGTCGTAGCCGGCGAGCCGCTCGTCGGACAGCAGCAGGTGATGTGGCGTGACCTCGGCGGTCGTCCGGCCGCGTGCCCATCGCAGCACGTCGACGGTGCCCGCGCTCGAGACATGGCAGACATGCAGCCGGGCGCCTGCCGCGGCGGCCAGCATGCAGTCCCGGGCGACGATCGACTCCTCCGCCGTCGCGGGCCATCCCGCGAGCCCGAGCCGGGCTGCGATCTCGCCCTCATGCGCCTGCGCGCCGACGGTGAGTCGCGGCTCCTGAGCGTGTTGCGCGATCACGGCGCCGAGCGAGGTGGAGTACTCGAGGGCGCGGCGCATGAGCAGCGGGTCGTGCACGCAGACGCCGTCGTCGGAGAACACGCGCACCCCGGCCGCGGAACCGGCCATCGCGCCCAGCTCGGCCAGTTGCTCACCGCCGAGGCCGACGGTGACGGCGCCGACCGGCGCGACGTCGACCAGTCCGATCTGCTGGCCGCGTCGCCAGACGTGCTCGACGGCCATCGCGGTGTCGGCCACCGGTTCCGTGTTGGCCATCGCGAACACCGCCGTGTAGCCACCCAGCGCGGCCGCGGCAGAGCCGGTCGCGATCGTCTCGGCATCCTCGCGGCCGGGCTCGCGCAGGTGGGTGTGCAGGTCGACGAATCCGGGTAGCGCGACCAGGCCGCCGCAGTCACGGACCTCCGCGCCGGTCGCATCCAGGCCCGGGCCCGCCTCGGCGATCACCCCGTCGCGAAGCATCAGGTCGATGGGATCCCCCTCGCCGTAGGGCCGGACCCCGCGCAGCAGCAGCGGTGGCGGCCCATGTCCGATGATTCGCTCGCTGCGCTCGCTGCTGTGTCCGATGGTTCGCTCGCTGCACTCGCTCACGTGCCGGCCTCCTGGCTGGCGAGCAGGTGGTAGAGCACGGCCATCCGGATGTGCACCCCGTTGCTCACCTGGCCGGTGATGACAGCGCGCGGCGAGTCCGCCACCGCCGCTGAGATCTCCATCCCCCGCAGCATCGGACCCGGGTGCAGCACTACCGCGTGCTGCGGCAGCCGCGCCGCCCTCGCCTCGGAGAGCCCGTACCAGGTCGCGTACTCCCGTGCCGAGGGAAAGAAGCCACCGTGCATCCGCTCGGCCTGCACCCGCAGCATCATCACCGCGTCGGACTGCGGCAGCGCCGCGTCGAGGTCATGACCGGTGGTCACCGGCCAGCCGCTGACACCGGCGGGGAGCAGAGTGGGCGGGGCAACGAGGTGCAGCTGCGCACCGAGCATGCTCAGCAGTGCCACGTTGGAGCGCGCGACCCGGCTATGCAGCACGTCGCCGACGATCGTGATCCGCCGCCCGTCCAGGGTGCCGAGGTGCTCGCGCAGCGTGGCCGCGTCGAGCAGCGCCTGGGTGGGGTGTTCGTGCATCCCGTCCCCGGCATTGATGACATGCGCGGGCGTCCACTCGGACATGCGATGCGCCGCGCCGGCAGACGGGTGCCGGAGGATCACGCAGTCCGCACCCATCGCGGACAGCGTGAGCGCGGTGTCGCGCAGTGACTCGCCCTTCGACACCGATGAGCTGCCGGCCGAGACATTGACGACGTCGGCGCTCATCTGCTTTCCGGCGATTTCGAAGGAGGCGCGGGTACGGGTGGAGCTCTCGTAGAACAGCGTGACAACGGTCCGGCCCCGAAGCGTCGGCAGCTTGCGCACCTCCCGCCCGAGCAGCGCCTCCTTGAGCCGGTCAGCGGTATCGAGCAGCGAGGTCGCGGTGGCGGCGTCGAGGTCGGCCGCCGACAGCAGGTGACGCATCACTGCGCCCTCCGGCGGATCATCACGGCATCCCTGTCGTCGGTCTCCTCGAGCAGCACCGCGATCTCCTCCTCGCGCGAGGTCGGCAGGTTCTTGCCCACGTAGTCGGCGCGGATCGGCAGCTCACGGTGGCCGCGGTCGACGAGTACCGCGAGCTGTACGGCGCGGGGTCTGCCGTGGTCGCGCAGCGCGTCGAGCGCCGCCCGCACGGTGCGGCCGGAGAAGAGCACGTCGTCGACGAGCACGACCAGAGCGTCGTCGACACCGCCCTCGGGCAGCGTGGTGGGCTCCAGCGGGCGGGTGGGACGGCGACGCAGGTCGTCGCGGTAGAGCGTGATGTCGAGGATGCCCGCGGTGGCAATGATGTCGGTGGCACCGCTGAACTCGCCGATGCGGGTGGCGAGCCGGTGGGCGAGCGGGACACCGCGCGACGGGATGCCCAGCAGCACGGCCCGGGCGGGGGCCGTGCCCTCGATGATCTCGTGGGCCATGCGGGCGACGGTGCGCGCGACGTCAGCGGCAGACAGCAGCTCCCGCTGCCCCGCCGCTTCCGTCCCGGTGCGGGACGTCACGGCAGACCTCCTTCCCCGCCTCACCGGACGGGCCTTAAAGGACGTCAGGTCCCGGGCGGCTGCCCGGGCCGGTGGCTGAGCGTATCAGGCAGACCACGCGTTACCCGTTACCGCCACTCCGTTGCCCCGTACGGGTGGTGTAGGCACGCTCGCCTACCCCACGTAGCATAAGGTGCTTGACCTGGGGGCGTTACAGAGCGGAGCATTACTCTGCGTATCAAACCGATCCTCCCGCGGCGCACAACGGCTTCGCTGGGTACCAGCCGCCGGGTCTGATGAACGGAGATGCGCCAGATGGGCGACTACGCCAAGGCACTCGGGTCGAAGTTGCGGGGTATCCGCCAGCAACAGGGCCTGTCCCTGCACGGGGTCGAGCAGAAGTCCGGCGGCCGCTGGAAGGCCGTCGTCGTCGGCTCCTACGAGCGCGGTGACCGCGCCGTCACGGTGCAGAAACTCGCAGAGCTCGCCGACTTCTACGGCGTGCCGGTCGCCGAGCTGCTGCCCGAAGGCCGGATCCCCGCGGGTGGTGAGCCTGCCACCAAGATCGTCATCAACCTGGAGCGGCTGCAGCAGCTGCCGGTCGACAAGGTGGGTCCGCTCGCCCGCTATGCAGCCACAATCCAGAGCCAGCGCGGCGACTACAACGGCAAGGTGCTGTCCATCCGCACCGAGGACCTGCGGTCGCTGGCGATCATCTACGACATGGCCCCCGGTGAGCTCACCGAGCAGCTGATCGACTGGGGCGTGCTACCGCCGGAAGCCCGGCCCGCCAAGGAGGAGTAGCGCACCTCAGGCCGAGCGAAGTGCGGCAATGCTGCCGAGCACGCCGTTCACGAAGCGGGGCGAGTCGTCGGTGGACAGCGCCTTCGCCAGCTCGATCGCCTCGTCGATGGCCACGGCGTCGTCGATGTCGTCGGCCCAGAGCATCTCGTAGAGGCCGAGCCGCAATACCGCGCGGTCGACCACCGGCATCCGCGACAGTGTCCAGCCCTGCGCGTGCTCGCCGATCAGCTCGTCGATCCGGTCGCGGTGTGCGACCACGCCCTGCACCAACTCGACCGTGTAGTCGTTGATCGGCGGCACATCGGGCGAACCGATCCGCTCGCTGAGCAGCTCGAGCGGGTCGGTCTGGCGCAAGTCGGCCTCGAAGAGGACGTCGACGGCCCGCTTGCGGGACTTGCTGCGAGCGCCCACCTCAGCTGTTGACGCGGCCGAGATAACGCCCGTCCCTGGTATCGACCTTGATCTTCTCACCGGTGGACACGAACAGCGGGACCGCGACCTCCGCGCCCGTCTCCAGTGTCGCGGGCTTGGTCCCGCCGGTGGACCGGTCGCCCTGCACGCCGGGGTCTGTGTGGGAGATCAACAGCTCCACCGAGGGCGGCAGCTCGACGTAGAGCGGCGTGCCCTCGTGCACCGCGACCTGCGCGGTGCTGTTCTCGAGCATGTACTTCGACGCGTCACCGACGGTCTCGGCCGGCACAACGATCTGGTCGAAGGTCCCGGGGTCCATGAAGACGTAGTCCGTGCCGTCGGAGTAGAGGTAGGTCATACCCCGCCGGTCGACGGTGGTCGTGTCGACCTTGGCGCCGGCGTTGAAGGTCTTGTCGACAACCTTGCCCGACATCACGTTCTTCAACGTGGTGCGCACGAAAGCGCCACCCTTGCCGGGCTTCACGTGCTGAAAGTTCACGACCGACCACAGCTGGCCGTCGAGGTTGAGCACGATCCCGTTCTTCAGGTCGTTGGTACTGGCCACGGCAGGCTGTCACTCCTGTGGGTCTGTGTCCGGAACGTCTAGGCGGCCACGAGGTCCTTCGTGGTCAGGGTGAGGATCTCGGGATCGCCGTCACCGACGACGAGAGTGTCCTCGATGCGCACGCCACCACGGTCGACCAGGTAGACACCCGGCTCCACGGTGACCGCCATCCCGGCTTCGAGTGTACCGGCGCCACGCTGCGACAACGTCGGCGCCTCGTGGATCGCCAGGCCCACCCCGTGCCCGAGGCCGTGCAGGAACTCCTCGCCGTACCCGGCATCGGCGATCACAGCGCGCGCGGCGGTGTCGACGTCGCGGACGTCGGCCCCCGGGCGCAGCGCTGCCCGGCCGGCCGCCTGCGCCGCGGCGACCAGCGCGTAGAGCTCCCGCTGCCAGCCCGCGGGCTCGCCGAGCACCACCGTGCGGGTCATGTCGGAGTGGTAGCCATCGACCAGTGCACCGAAGTCCATCTTGACGAGGTCACCGCTGCACAGCTCGGCATCGGTGGGGCGGTGGTGAGGTACCGCAGAGTTCGATCCGGCGGCGACGATCGTCTCGAACGACGGGCCAGCGGCGCCGGCCTGCACCATCCGGCTCTCGAGGTCGAGCGCGACCTCCCGCTCGGTGCGGCCGGGGCGCAGCCCGCCGTCGGCAAGCAACCCGGCCAGCGCGGTGTCGGCGGCGGCGCAGGCGGCCCGTAGCGCGGCGATCTCATCGACGTCCTTGACCGTGCGAAGCTGCTCCACCAGCCGCGACGCGGGGTGCATCCGGTCGCGTCCGGCGATCTCGGCCAGCGCCTCGTGCACGTCGATGGTCACCACATGGCTCTCGAAACCCAACCTGGCGATCCCGGTCTCGACGGCCTCGCCGGCCAGCCGGCGGTCGCTGCCCCGCTCGATGACGCGCCGCAGGTCGGGCAGCTGGCGCTGCGACTGCGTCTCGTACCGGCCGTCGGTGCAGAACACCGAGCCGCCGTCGCCGCCGGCGTGCACCAGCAACGCGGCATTCGAGCCGGTGAAGCCGGTGAGGTAACGGACGTTGAGCAGGTCGGTCACCAGCAGCGCATCCAGGCCGCGGGTGCGCAGCTGGTCGCGGAGCGCCTCCCGGCGCCGGGAATGGAACATGGCTGCACGCTATACGCTGCGGGCTGTGGCGTTCTGGCTGGTGCGAGCGATCGGGATGACCGTTGTACACACCGCGGGTCAGATTGCCATGTCGTTCGTCCGTGCCTCGGCCCCGGAACGGGCGTCGATCGCCGAGGCGTCGGTTCTCGGCCTGCTGGTGGCCGTCGCGCTGGCCTGGGGAGCAGCCGACAGCTGGCTGCGCCACGAGCGGCCTGCCACCACCTGGCTCGTGGCCGCCCTGGTGACGGGTCCGGTCGCCGGGCTGCTCGGTGTGATCGTGCGAACCGCGTTCATCGACGCGACCCGGATGGCTGCACTGTGGCCCGCGCTGACCGGTGGTGCCGCGTTCACCGCGCTGCTGGTGCTGATCCCGGCGGTAGCGGGCATCGGAGCGGGCCGGCTGCTGGAGCCGCCGGCCGGTCCGCGCCGCGAGAAGACGAGCCAGCCGCAAGGGTGACGGCCTCAGTCCCTCGCCTGGCCGGCGAGCCAGCGCAGTGCCAACGAATAGCCCTCGACGCCGAGTCCGACGATGACACCGGAGGCGATCGAGGACACGTAGCTGTGCTGCCGGAACGGTTCGCGAGCGGCGACGTTGCTGATGTGCACCTCGACCAGCGGTGCGGACAACTCCGCGGCCGCGTCGCGCACCGCGATCGAGTAGTGGGTCCACGCCCCGGCATTGAGCACCACGGGGATCTCGCCGTCAGCCGCCTCGTGCAACCACCCGAGCATCTCCCCCTCGTGGTCGGTCTGCCGCACGTCGGCTTCGAGGCCGAGCTCACTGCCGACACGCTGACACAGCGACACGAGCTCCGGGTAGCCGGCGTAGCCGTAAACCTCCGGCTCCCGGGTACCGAGCCGGCCCAGGTTCGGCCCGTTGAGCACCAGCACCCTCATCGCGGCACCTCCCCCCCGTCGTCGCCCACGGCGGCGGCGTAGGCCGCGGTGAGCAGTTCACGATCGGGACCCTCCAGCCTGCCGGGCTCGGCGAGACCGTCGAGCACCACGAACCGCAGCACACCGGAGCGGGTCTTCTTGTCGCCGCGCATCGTGTCGAGCAGCTCCGGCAGCGCATCGGCGTCGTAGCCGGTCGGCAGCCCGAGCGAGGTGAGCACACGGCGGTGCCGGTCAGCGGTGGCATCGTCGAGCCGGCCGGCGAGCCGGGCCAGCTCGGCCGCGAACACCATGCCGACGCTGACCGCTGCGCCGTGCCGCCACCGGTACTGCTCCCGATGCTCGACCGCGTGGCCCAGGGTGTGCCCGTAGTTGAGCACCTCGCGCAGGTGCGATTCGCGCAGATCCGCGGCCACCACCTCGGCCTTGACGGAGATCGCCCGCCGGACGAGCTCGGGCAGGACCTCCCCGGTGGGGTCGAGGGCGGCGTCGGGGTCTGCTTCGATCAGCTCGAGGATCACCGGGTCGGCGATGAAACCGGCCTTGACCACCTCGGCCATCCCGGCGACCAGCTCACTGCGCGGCAGCGTCTCGCAGGTGGCGAGATCGACGAGCACCGCGGCCGGCTCGTGGAACGCGCCGACCAGGTTCTTGCCGGCCTCGGTATTGATCCCGGTCTTGCCACCGACGGCGGCATCGACCATCGCCAGCAGCGTCGTCGGTACGTGCACCACCCGCACGCCGCGCATCCAGGTCGCGGCCACGAAGCCGGCGAGGTCGGTCACCGCCCCGCCGCCGATCGAGACGACCGTGCCGGTGCGGTCGAGACCGATCCGGCCCAGCACCTCCCAGCAGAACCCCGCGACGGCCAGGTTCTTGCCCTCCTCGGCATCGGGCACCTCGACCCGGTGGGCATCGACCCCTGCCTCCTCCAGCCCGGCGCGCACCACCTCGGCGGTGTCGGACAGCGTCGGCTGGTGGACGATCACGGCGGTGCTGCTCGCGCCAACGGCGCCGACCAGCTCGTCGAGCAGGTTGCGCCCGACGACCACGTCGTAGGAGTGCGCGGTCGCGACCCGGATCCGAACCGGTGCTGCCATCGGCGGATCGTATCGGCCGGCTGCCGGGCTGCCCGCCGTGCGGGTCACGGCACCACCGCGGCCAGCACCGCGTCCGTGACCTGCTCGGGAGTGCGTTGCTCGGTGGCCACCTCGGCTGTCGCGACCTCCCGATAGAGTGGCAGCCGGGCATCGAGCAGCGCCTTGAACGTCGCGCGCGGGTTCACCCCGGCCAGCAGCGGCCGCGCGGCCGACAGCCCCGTCCGCCGGACACCCTCGGCCGTGGTCACCGACAGGAACACGACGCGGTGCCCACGCAGCGCCTTGCGGGTGCTCTCGGAGAGCACCGCGCCGCCACCGAGCGCCAGCACCCCGCGATGCGACTGCAGTGCCTCGGCCACGACCTGTTCCTCCAGCTCGCGAAACGCCTGCTCGCCGTCGCCGGTGAAGATGTCGGAGATGCTGCGGCCGGCCCGATCCACGATGAGCTCGTCGACGTCGGCGAACTCGACGTGCAGTCGTGCCGCCAGTATCGCACCCACGGTCGACTTGCCGGCGCCAGGAGGGCCGACGAGCACCAACTGCGGGCGGTCCACATCGCTCATCACGGCAGCCTAACGAGGCCACGCCACCAGCTCGGGCTCAGCGTCCGGTTCGCCCGCGCGGCGGTGGCACCTCGTGATCCGCGGGCGTGGACCACGACACGCCCGCGAAGCGGCCGAAGTCGCTGTCGTAGGTGACGACCTCGCCGCGGTGCTCGATCGCCAGCGCAGCGAGGTGAGCATCGTTGACGAGGTTCCCGCCGCCTCCGAGTGGGGCCAGCAGCCCGCAGAGCACGTCGAGATGCCGGGCGGTGGGTTCCAGCAGGACGCTCGTCGGCTGCGACAGCCAGGCCCGTGCCCGCTCGGCTGCCTGCTCCACCGTGAGGGGGGACGGAAACAGGCCGATCTTGGTGGACAGCCGCAGGAAGGCCAGCAGGCTGACCCAGCTGAACCCGACGGTGGTGCGCCCGTTGAGCGCGCCGTCGAGCCATGTGACGGCTTCGTCGTGACGCTGCGCAGACTCGTTCACCGCGTAGAGCAACACGTTTGCATCAACGATCTTCACTTGCCGACTCGGATCTTGCGCACCAGTTCCTCGTCCTCGAGTTCGGCAGCAACCTGCAGCGCGCGGTCGAGGTTGACCGCTGGTACTCCCAGCGGTGCGGTGACCGTCCGGAACGGCGCTTCGCCATGCACGTCGGCGCCGGCCCGGATCGTGTCGTTGAGCGCCTGCTTGAAGGAAATGCCACGCTCCCGCATCCGTCGCCTGATCAGCGCGGCGGTGTCGGGATCGAGCGTGACGGTGGTACGCACCGGGACATCATAGCATCATTCGTGTTGATGCAGTGATGCACGATCAGTGCGAATCGAGGTAGCCGTGCAGGTTGCGCACGGTCTCCGGCAACGAGTCCCCGCCGAACTTCTCCAGCGCCGCGTCGGCCAGCACCAGCGCGACCATCGCCTCGGCGACCACTCCCGCTGCAGGGAGCGCGCAGACGTCGGACCGCTGGTTGATCGCCACCGCGACCTGCCCGGTCGACAGGTCCACGGTCCCCAGTGCCCGCGGCACGGTGGAGATCGGTTTCATCGCCACCCGCACCCGCAGCGGCTCGCCGTTGGTCATGCCGCCCTCGAGCCCACCGGCGCGGTTGGTCGAGCGCATCACCCCATCGGGGCCCGGCGCCATCTCGTCGTGGGCGACGCTGCCGCGCCGGCGTGCGGTCGCGAACCCGTCGCCGATCTCTACCCCCTTCATCGCCTGGATCCCCATCAGTGCCGCCGCGAGCCGGGAGTCGAGCCGCCGGTCGGCGTGCACGAACGAGCCGAGGCCGACCGGCAGGCCGTGCGCGACGACCTCGACGACGCCGCCGAGGGTGTCGCCGTCCTTCTTGGCCGCGTCGACCTCCTCGACCATCGCCGCCGATGCGGTTTCGTCGAAGGCCCGGACCGGGCTGGCGTCGACCCGCTCGGCGTCACCGGGCCCCGGTACCACCCCCGCGGGTGTGTCGACCTCACCGAGCGAGACGACGTGCGAGAGCACCTCGACGCCCAGGGCCTGCCGCAGCAGCGCCCTGGCCACCGTGCCCAGTGCCACCCGGGAGGCGGTTTCCCGCGCGCTGGCCCGCTCCAGCACCGGGCGGGCGTCGTCGAAGCCGTACTTGGTCATCCCGGCCATGTCGGCGTGACCCGGCCGCGGTCGGGTCAGCGGTGCGTTGCGGGCCTGGCGGGCGAGCACGTCGGGGTCGACCGGGTCGGCGGCCATCACGGTCTCCCACTTGGGCCACTCGGTGTTGCCGATCCGGATCGCGACCGGGCCGCCGAGCGTGTGCCCGTGCCGGATGCCACCGACCAGCTCGACCTCGTCGGCCTCGAACTTCATCCGGGCGCCACGGCCGTGGCCGAGCCGGCGACGGGCCAGCTCGGCCTGCACGTCCTTAGTGGCGACCGCCACCCCGGCGACCATGCCCTCGAGCACGGCGACCAGCGCGGGGCCGTGGGACTCCCCGGCGGTGATCCAACGCAACACCCCACAATTCTCCCACGCGAGGCGCCACTCACCCCGCAGCGGCCAGCACCACCAGCCAGGCGGCGCCGAGCATCGCCGGGCCGTGCGGGACATCGCGGTGCCCGAATGGTGCGGTGGCCGCAGCCAGCAGCGCGGTGAGCACGGTGGCGGCCAGCACAGCCAGCAGCAACCCGGACCAGGACACCGCGGCGGTCACCGCACCCAGCGACCCGGCGAGCTTGACGTCGCCGCCACCGAGCGCGCCCGGCGCGACGAGTCGCACCGCCGCGTACCCGCCTGCCCACAGCAGACCGCCCAGCAACCCCCGCAGCGCGAGCACAGGATCACCGGCACCGCAGGCGGCGACCGCCAGCAGTACGGCAGCCGCCGGGTAGGCGGGCAGCGTCAGCGCATCCGGCAGCCGGCGCTGTGCCAGGTCGGTCGCCGACAGCAGCACCGCGAGCCAGCCGAGCGCCAGCGGCATCGGCAGCCACCACCACGGCGGCGCCATCAGCGCCACCGCCGCCCACAACGTGGCCACAGCGGGCGCAGCCCACCATGCCGTTGCCACTCCGCATCGCAGCCGGGCCAGCAGCACCGTTCCCGCGGCTCCCGCACCCACCCCACCCGCCACGGCGAGCACGACGCCTCCCACCACTCCCACACCGCCACGATCGGGCAGCGACCGCGTCGACGCGACCACGTGTGCCGCGCCTTGTGGACAGCTGCGCTAGTGGGGACGCGGTCTCAGGAGCAGCGTGTGGTCGATCCTCCTCACGCTGCCGGCCAGTCAAGGATGACCCGCTCCGCACCACCGTTGAACGCCGCGGCGATCTCCAGTCTCCCCCCGATCGCGTCGAGGTAGCGGGCGAGTAGCTCGATGGTCGCCACCGCGCCGTGTTCGATGTGGCTGACCCGCGCCTTGGACACACCCATGCGCGCGGCGACGTCAACCTGCCTCAACCCCGCCCGCTTGCGAAGCTCGACGAGACGCTGCAGTGCCAGGTCGCGGCGCAGCTGCTCGACCCGCTGCGCCTGCTCGTCGGTGCCTCCCAGCGCGTCAGCCAACTCGTCCCGGACCTCATCCCAGGTGTGCCACTCGGTCATGATCCAGACTCCTTGATCCATTCCTTGTACCGCTGCTCGGCGAGTGGTATGGCGTCGTCGTACCAGCGCTTCCAACTGCCCGCCTTGTCGCCAGCGGCCAGCAGGACCGCGTTGCTAGCTCGATCGAAGGCGAAAAGGATGCGGATCTCGCTGCTCCGAGCCGACCCGGGCCGGAGTGCTTGAGATGGTGCAGGCTCGAACCCTTCACTCGGTCGACGATGGGCCGACCCAACGTTGGACCTTCGATGGCGAGCAGATCCAGGGCGTCGCTGATCTGTCGCAGTGTGTCTCGATCCGTGCGACGCAGCTCGTGAAGCCATTGCCGCACCTCGCCGACCATCACGATCTGCCACACCCGAAAAGT
Organism: Pseudonocardiaceae bacterium; assembly: GCA_009377865.1. GTDB lineage: Bacteria > Actinomycetota > Actinomycetes > Mycobacteriales > Pseudonocardiaceae > WHSY01. The sequence continues at coordinate 32,179 of WHTH01000011.1, forward strand.
ATACACTTTCATTGACCTAGGAGGTCAAGGGCAAGAGCGAGCGACCGGTGGCGGCCTGCAGCGCGTCACGCATCGCCTCGCGGGGGGCGGAGAGCCCGGTGAACTGCTCCACCTGCCCGAAGGCCTGGTGCAGCAGCATGTCCAACCCGCTGGCCAGCCGGCCGCCGGCAGTGGCCACCGCAACAGCAACCGGTGTGGGCCACGGATGGTAGGCCGCGTCGAGCACCACCGGCGCCCGCGCCACCGCCGGCGCGACCTGCTCCGACGCGTCGGCGGGCACTGTGCTGACCACCACATCGGCACCGGCGCACCGCGACGGCGTGACCTCGCCCCAGCCGAGCACCCGCGCCGCCAACCCGAGTCGCTCGGCGCAGTGCACCGTCTCGGCCGCGCGGCCGGCATCGCGCACCACCAGATCGACCTCGACGACGCCCCACCCGATGAGGCCGGCCAGCGCCGCGCGCGCGGTGCCACCCGCCCCGAGCAGCACGGCACGTCCCGTCGCAGGCGTGCGCGGGCCCCCGACGGCGCGCAGCGCGCCCACCACGCCGTCGACGTCGGTGCAGTCTGCCGACCAGCCGTGATCGCCCCGGACAAGCGTGTTGGCCGCCCCGACGATCACAGCACGCTCGCTGGCGACGTCGGCCATCCGTAACGCCGCCACTTTGCCGGGCATGGTGACCGACAGCCCCACCCAGTCCGGGCCGAGCCCCGCCACCAGATCGGGCAGCTCGTCGTCGCCGCACTCCACCGGGTCGTAACGCCAGCCGGCGAGGCCGAGCTGCGCGTAGGCGGCACGGTGCAGGACCGGGGACAGCGAGTGAGCGACCGGGCGCCCCAGCACACCGGCGCGCCGCACCTCCTCAGTGCTCAGAAGATGCCCCTGGCGCGGGCATCGGCCACCGCCGCGCTGTGCTCCTCGATGCTGACCGAGAAGCAGGACGTGCCGTCGGTCTGGCACTTGACGAAGTAGCGCCACGGTCCGGGTTCAGGGTTCATCGCGGCGGCCACCGCTTCGGTGCTCGGCGTGCCGATCGGCGAGGGCGGCAGGCCCGGGTTGAGGTAGGTGTTGTACGGGCCGGGTGCACCGCGGTCGGCGTCGGTGGTGGTGATCTGCTGCCGATCCAGTGGGTAGTTGATCGTCGAGTCCATCTGCAGCGCAAACCGCTCGTCGAGTCGGTTGTAGATCACCCGCGACACCTTGCCGAAGTCGGCGGTGATGGCCTCCCGCTCGATGATCGACGCGATGGTGAGCACCTGGTACGGGTCGAACCCGCCCGGTTGCTCCTCACCGGGCAGACCGGCAGCCTGCAGCCGTGTCGTGGAGGTCGCCATCACCTGCGCCAGCAGCTCCTCCGCCGATGATCCGGGCCGCACGTCGTAGTTGCCGGGCATGATCAGGCCTTCCAGCCGCTTGCCCGGCTCGACCCGCGAGACCGCATCGGTGGCCCAGTCCGGCACGCCCAGTTCGGCGGGCTCGTTCTCGGCCATCGCCCGCCGCAGCTCGTCCGGCGTCACGCAAGTCCGGGTGCCGTTGAGCCGCGCGCAGCTCGTCTCCGAGATCCGGGACAGGATGCCCGGTGTGACGGTGCCGTCCGGCAGTGTGACGTCGTCGAGCTGCCATCCGGCGCGGATCGAGAGCCGGCCGACCGCCGAGGCCGGGTCGACCAGCTGGGATACCGCCGCTTCGCCCGACATCCGGGTGCGCATCAGGTAGTACCCCGGCTGAATCGCCCTGACCCGCTGGTCGTCCTCGGCCGCCAGGGTGAACGCGCGGGCGCTCTTCACGACGCCCGCGGATACCAGCCGGGATGCGATCGCGCTGGTCGTGTCGCCCTGCTCGACCCGCACCACCACGTCGGTCGCTCCGGTGCCGGTGTAGTCGGGGATCTCGCGCATCTCGAGCAGCTGACGCGCACCGTAGGCCACCGCCCCGGCGATCAGCACCAGGAGCACGAACAGCACGCTGAAGACGACCCGTCGTCGGCGTCGCTGCCGCGCCTGCCGCGCCGCGGCCGGTTCCATCCTGCGGTGTCGGCCCATCAACCCGAGATCGTCAGTCACCGGTCGTCCTCCGTGCCCGGTCCCGACGCCCGGCGCGCGTCCAGCCAGCCCTGCAGGATCTCCGCCGCCGCAGCCTGGTCGACCACCGCCCGCTGCCGCTTACCGCGGATGCCCCGCTCGCGCAGCACCCGGCTCGCGGCCACCGTCGTCAACCGCTCGTCGGACAGCTGCACCGCCACGCCGCCCAGCCTTGCCGCGAGCTCGTCGGCGTAGTGCTGCGCAAGCTGGGCTGCCGGACCGTGGCGGCCGGCCAGCGTGCGGGGAAGCCCGACGACCACCTCCACCACCTCATGCTCGGCGACGAGCGCGGCGAGGGCCTCCAGATCGGCCTTGCCACGACGATCACGGGCCAGGGTAGTCAGCGGACTTGCGAGCATTCCGCCCGGATCGGACAACGCGACCCCGACACGGACCTCACCGACGTCGACCCCTAGCCGCCGGCCGAGCCCCGGATCCGGGCCCGTGTCGGGCACCGGGGTCACGCCGTGGCCCTCCGGGCGAGCTCGGAGCGCAGCGCATCGATGGCCGCCGGCACCCCGTGCGGCTCGGTGCCGCCGCCCTGGGCCAGATCGGGCTTGCCCCCGCCACGGCCGCCCACGGCGGGGGCGAAGGCGGGCACCAGCGCGCCGGCCGCCAGGCCCGACTCGCGCGCCGCCGCCGTGGTGGCCACTACGAAGGAGACCTTGCCCGCGCCGGCGTCGGCGCTGAACAGCGCCACAACCCCGGGACGCTCCCCCAGCCGGCCGCGCACGTCGGAGGCCAACGCCCGCAGGTCGTTGCCGCTGACCCCCTCCGGCGCGGCCGCAGCCACCAGCGTGGTACCCGACACCTGCTCGGCGGTCTCGGCCAGCGCCCCGGCCGACGACAGCGCGGCGCTGGCACGCAGCGCCTCTAGCTCGCGCTCGGCCGACCGGAGCCGCTCGACGGTCTGCCCGATCCGATCGGGCAGTTCCTCCGGACGGGCCTTGAACTGCTCGGCGAGCTGGTTGACCAGCACGTGCTCGCGGGACAGGAACCGGAACGCGTCGAGCCCGACCAGTGCCTCCACCCGGCGGACCCCGGAGCCGATGGAGGCCTCCGAGAGCATCTTGACCAGACCGATGTCGGACGAGTTGGGCACGTGGGTGCCGCCGCACAGTTCCTTGGAGTAGTCGCCGATGGTGACCACCCGTACCGCGTCGCCGTAGCGCTCGCCGAACATCGCGATCGCGCCCGCACGGCGCGCGTCGTCCATCGTCATGACGTCGGCGCGGATATCCAGCGAGCGCAGCAGCACCTCGTTGATCTCGTCCTCGACATCGGCCAGCACGCTGGGCGGCACAGCGCCGGCGGGCGAGGTGAAGTCGAAGCGCAACCGTCCCGGTGCGTTGAGCGAGCCGGCCTGAGCAGCGCTGCTGCCCAGCGCGCGCCGCACCCCGGAATGCACCAGGTGGGTGGCCGAGTGGGCCCGCGCGACCGCCTGCCGCCGCGTGACGTCCACCTCGGCCGACACCGGCGCATCCAGCACGACCTCGCCGGATCTGACGGTGCCGCGGTGCACCGACAGATCGGGCACCGGCGACTGCACGTCATCGATGTCGACAGTGAAACCGTCGCCGACCAGCCGCCCGGTGTCGGCCTGCTGGCCGCCACCCTCGGTATAGAACGGCGTGCGGGCGAGCATCACCTCCACCGCCGAACCCTCCCCGGCTGCGGGCACTCCGACGCCGTCGACGAGCAGCCCCACCACGCGTGACTCGACCGCCAGATCGGTGTAGCCGAGGAACTCGGTGCCGCCGTGGGCGTCGAGAACCGTCCGGTACTTCCCCAGGTCCCCGTGCCCGGTCCGGCGGGCCGCGGCGTCGGCCTTGGCCCGCTCACGCTGCTGCGCCATCAGCGCGCGGAAGCCCTCGGTGTCGACCGAGAGGCCGGCCTCGGCCGCCATCTCGAGCGTGAGGTCGATCGGGAACCCGTAGGTGTCGTGCAGCGCGAAGGCCTGTCCGCCGGATAGCTGCGCCCCGCCGGCGGCGCGCGTCTCGGCAACCGCGTTGTCGAAGATCTTCGATCCGGTCGACAGCGTGGCCAGGAAGCTGTCCTCCTCGGCGCGGACCACCGCGTCGAGCCGCTCGAAGTCGCTGACCAGCTCCGGGAAGGACGGTCCCATCGCGTCCCGGACCACCGCCACGATCTCGCCGAGGACGGGCTCGTGCACTCCCAGCAGCCGGGCCGAGCGCACGATCCGCCGCAGCAGCCTGCGCAGCACGTAGCCACGGCCCTCGTTGCTGGGAGTCACCCCGTCGGCGATGAGCATGGCCCCGGTGCGGGCGTGGTCGGCGATCACCCGGAACCGGACGTCATCGGCGTGGTCAGCGTCGGCACTGCCGTAGCGGCGCCCGGACAGCTCCTCGGCCAGGTCGATCACCGGCCGCAGCAGGTCGGTCTCGTAGACGTTGTCGACTCCTTGCAGCAGGAACGCGACCCGCTCGATGCCCAACCCGGTGTCGATGTTCTGCGCGGGCAGCGGCCGCAGGATCTCGAAGTCGCCCTTGCCCGCTCCGGTCGGATCACCCCGCTCGTCCTGCATGAAGACGAGGTTCCAGATCTCCAGGTAGCGGTCCTCGTCGACGACCGGCCCGCCCCCCTGACCGTAGGCCGGCCCACGGTCGTAGTAGATCTCCGAGCACGGGCCGCAGGGGCCCGCGACGCCCATCGACCAGAAGTTGTCCGTCACGCCCCGACGCTGGATCCGCTCCGCGGGCACCCCCGCCAGCTCCCGCCACAGCCGCTCGGCCTCGTCGTCGTTCTCGTAGACAGTGACCCAGATCCGCTCGGGGTCAAAGCCGTAACCCCCGTCCTCGACCGATCCGGTGACCAGCTCCCAGGCGTGCGCGATCGCGCCCTCCTTGAAGTAGTCGCCGAAGGAGAAGTTGCCGGCCATCTGGAAGAAGGTGAGGTGGCGGGTGGTGTTCCCGACCTCTTCGATGTCCGGCGTGCGCACACACTTCTGAATCGACACCGCGCGGGGGTAGGGAGGGCTGGCCTGGCCCAGGAAGTAGGGCTTGAACGGCACCATGCCGGCGTTGACGAACAGCAGGTTGGGGTCGTCGAGCAGCAGCGAGGCGCTGGGCACCACGACGTGACCGGCTCGCTCGAAGTGGTCTAGGAACCGCTGGCGGATCTCGGGGGTCTGCACGGTGTCAGGTTACGAGCCGCCAGCCCTCGTCCTGTCCGCGGCCGGATGCTGGCCCCCGACCGCCGGCACCGTCCATCCGGGACGAGTCGCGACCTGGCGGCGGGGCGCGGTGTGGATGCCGCTGTGGGCGGCGACGGTGGCATGCAGCTCCGCCTCGCGTTCGGCCATCCCGGCGCGGACGTCGGCACCGAAGGAACCGATCGCCTCAGCCAGCTCCCGCGCAGCGTCGTTCACATTCTCCGCGGCACCGGCCGGGGTGAGCCGGCGCGCCACACCGCTGGCTCTGCGGGTCGCGGCGACCCCGGCTGCGAAACCCACACCGAACCAGAACATGCCCCTCACCGCCGACCCCCGATCCGTCGCCGGCCGCGGCCGCCCCCGGTCTTGCGGCGGCGTCGTGCCGCCTTACCTACCCCGTAGAACAGCGCGGCGACGCGGACCAGCGGACCACCCAGGGTGGCGGTGAACAGCGAGCTGAGCGCGGCGAGGTTGCCGCTGACGACGCCGACGTTGCTCGAGATCCCGTCGAGCCGCTCGAGCTGCGTGTTCACGTGGGTGATCGTCGTGTTCGCGCCGGACAGCAGCGGGTCGCTGCCCTCGTGGGCCTTGCGGATCGCCTCTGTCGCCTCGTCCAGCGTGTGCCCGAGCTTGATCAGCGGCACGGCGAGCAGCAACACCAGCAGCACGAAAGCAGCGGCGGCGACGATCGCCGCGATCTGGCCTGCCGACACGTGCCCTCCTTGCATTTCCGGGTGGCCGGCGCAACCTGGGCCACGCCCGCGATGGGCGGCCAGGCTACCGCGCCGATTCGCCGGACGACGGCCGGGTCACCCCTGCACAGAACGACCCTGAACCACCTGGGGATATGGGCCGACAACGCAACGAACCCGCTGGGATACGACAGTCTCGCACCGGTCGCGCGATCTTGGCCACCTCGGCGCACATTCACAGCGCAATCGGTTGACAGCGAAGGGTGCCTTAGGTAAGCCTAACCACGTTTGGCAAGCCTCTGATCGAGGAGCTGTTGCGTGATCGATTCGCCGACATGAGCCCGGCGACCTCGCTGGCCGGCGGCGTGTACGGGCCGACCAGCCTGCGCCCGCTCATCGATGAAGTGCTGCTAGCGCTGACCAGCGGCGCGGCCGACCGGAACGGCCCGCTGCCGGGGGCCAGCCATGGCGGCGTCACCGCCGCGATCCGCGCGGCCTGCGGCCAGGAGTTCCTGCCCGACCATGGCGTCGGCGCCCCGGCAGCGCTTCGCGAGCTCACCCGTGCCTTCGCGGCGGGGGCGGCGGACCCGGCCGATCCCCGGTGTGCCGCACACCTGCACTGCCCACCGCTGGCCGTCGCGGTCGCCGCTGACCTGGCAGCCGCCGCGCTCAACCCGTCGATGGACTCCTGGGACCAGGCACCGGCGGGAACCGCGCTCGAGCCCGAGATCATCGCCGTGCTGTCCGACCTGGTCGGGTACCGCAGCGGCGCCGGCGGGGTCATCACCTCGGGCGGCACCGAGTCCAACCTGATGGGGCTGCTGTTGGCCCGCGACCACGCGGTGCGCTCCGAGCGCGGCGCCGATGCGGCCCGGACGGGGTTGGCGGCGGTCGACGCCGGGCGGTTGCGGGTGCTGGGCTCGGCAGCGGCACACTTCTCGATCGCCCGCGGTGCAGGACTGCTCGGAATCGGGGAGGACGCCGTCGTCGCCGTGCCGACCGATGCCGATCACCGGATGGATGTGGCGGCGTTGCACCGTGAGCTGGCCGCGCAGCGTGCCGTCGGCGAGCGGCCGGTCGCGATCGTCGCAACGGCGGGCACCACCGACGTCGGGGCCGTCGACCCGTTGCCCGACATCGCGGACGCGGCCGCCGAGTACGGCGCCTGGCTGCACGTCGACGCCGCCTACGGCGGTGGGGCGCTGTTCTCCCGGCGGCTGGCCGCGCTGCTGGCCGGCATCTCCCGCGCGGACTCGGTGGCGCTGGACCTGCACAAGCTGGGCTGGCAGCCGGTCCCGGCCGGGGTTTTCCTCGCCCGCGATGCCGCGCTGTTCGCGCCACTGCAACGCAGCGTCGCCTACCTCAACGCCGACGACGACCAGCAGTCCGGCTACCCCAGCCTGCTCAACAGATCGCTGCGGACCACCCGGCGCCCCGACGTGTTCAAGATCGCAGTCACGCTTCGGGCGCTGGGCCGTCACGGGCTCGGCGAGCTCGTCGAGTCCTGCCACGAGCTCGCGTGCCACGCCGCCCGCCGAGCGGCCGCCCAGCCCCGGCTGGAACTGTTCGCCGAACCCGTGCTGTCCACGGTCGTCTTCCGGTACCGGCCGGCGTCGCACCGGTCCGACCCGGACAAGGTCAACGCCGAGCTGCGCAGGGTGCTGCTGGCCGAGGGCCGTGCGGTCATCGGGCGCACGGAGGCGGGCGGGGCCGTCCGGCTCAAGCTCACCCTGCTCAACCCCCATGCCACCACCGCCGACGTGGACGGACTGCTCGACGCCGTGGTTGCGGCCGGGGACAAGGAGGTGCAGTGACCAGCACGACCACCACGAGGACCATGACGACCACCGCAGTAATGCCCGATCGTCCCGAAGATCACCCCGACGACCCCGCCGGGCTCGCCGACGCGGCAGGCACGCTGGCGTTGCTGCGCTGCTGGGTCCGCGAGACCGGCCTCGCACCGCCGGTCGACGGCGTGCTGCGACTCGACCTGGCCTGCGCCGGCACCACCGTCGAGGCACCGGTGACCTACTGGTCGGCGACCGGCTGGCACAGTTTCGGACCGGCCGGCTTCGCCGGCGGCACCCCCGTCGACGCCGTGACCCTAGCGGCGCTGCTGACCACCGAGTCGGTGTGGCGGCGCGGGAACCCGGGCAGCAGGGCGGCCGGCGCCGCCGCGATCGCCGACCTGGCCGGTCGGGTCGCCGACTCGGTGCGGCGGACCGCGCGGCACGTCGAGCAGCGCCGCGCTGCGCCCCACGACCCGGCTGCGACGACGCCGTTCCTGCGCGCCGAGCAAGCGCTGCTGCTCGGTCACCCGCTGCACCCCACTCCGAAGAGCCGCGACGGCATCTCCGATGCGGATGCCGCCGCGTACTCGCCGGAGCTGCGGGGGTCATTCCCGCTGCACTGGTTCGCCGCCGATCCCACGGTCGTCAGCTCCGACAGCGGGCTGGCGCGGCCGGCTGAACAGATCACCGCGGCGCTGGCCGGTGACGAGCTGCGGCTGCCACCCGACACCGTGGCGGTGCCCGCTCACCCCTGGCAGGCGCGCGACGTACTCGCCCGCCCCGACGTCCGGGCGCTGCTCGACGCCGGCCTGCTGCACGACCTCGGGCCCACCGGGCCGCCGTGGTCGCCGACGTCGTCGGTGCGCACCGTCTACCGCGCGGACGCGCCGGTGATGCTCAAGCTGTCGCTCGGGCTGCGCATCACCAACTCCAAGCGGGAGAACCTGCAACTCGAACTGGCTCGCGGCATGGCGGTGCACCGGCTGCTCGAGGCCGGTCTCGGCGCGGCGCTGCGCACAGCCCATCCCGGATTCGACGTCGTGCGCGACCCGGCCTGGATCGCGGTCGACACACCGGCGCGACCGGAAAGCGGCTTGGAGGTCGTCATCCGGGACAACCCGTTCGGCGGCGACGAGCAGGTGGCCTGTGTCGCGGGCCTGGTCGCCGAGCGGCCCGACCTGCCACACCGCCGCTCGGCGCTCGCAACCCTGGTGCACCGGCTCGCGGCGAAGTCCTGCCGCAGCGCCCCCGACGTCGCGCAGGAGTGGTTCGCGCGCTACCTCGACGCCGTGGTGGTGCCGGTGCTGTGGCTCTACGGCGCGCACGGTCTCGGGCTGGAGGCACACCAGCAGAACACCCTGGTGGTGCTCGACGCCGAGGGCTGGCCGGTGGGCGGCCGCTACCGGGACAACCAGGGCTACTACTTCTCCGAGACCCGCAGCGGCGGGCTGTCGCGCTGGCTGCCCGGTGCCGGGCGGGACCTGGGAACGCTGTGCCCCGACGAGGTGATCGACGAGCGGTTGGGCTACTACGTCGGCGTCAACAACGTGCTGGGCCTGATCGGTGCGATGGGGTCGCAGCAGCTGGCCGACGAGGGTGCCCTGCTCGTCACGGTGCGCGAGGTGCTGGCGCGGCTGGCCGGCGAGCACGGCGCAGCGCTACAGCTCGCCGGCGTGCTGCTGGACTCGCCGACATTGCGGTGCAAGGCCAACCTGCTGACCCGGGTCGACGGCCTCGACGAGCTGGTCGGCCCGCTCGACGCCCAGTCGGTGTACGCCGACGTGGGCAACCCGATCGCGGAGGTGGGGGCGTGATGCCCACACGTATCGGCTGCCGGGCTCGGCTGCCCGCGGGCGAGTTCGCCTTGCACCCGCTGGACCCGCAGCGCGACACCGACGCGCTGCATGCCTGGCACCACGATCCCGAGGTGGCCCGATTCTGGGAGATGGCGTGGACCCGCGACGCCATCTCCCGCTACCTACGCCAGCAGCCCGACAGCACGCACTCCACCCCGTACGTCGGGTTCCTCAACGGGATCGCGATGAGCTACTGGGAGCTCTACCGCGCAGACCTGGACCCGCTGGCCGAGCACTACCGCACTCGCGACGGTGACGCCGGGGTGCACCTGCTGCTCGGGCCCGCAGGCTACCGCGGCTTGGGCATCGGGGCCGACCTGCTGCGCGCGGTCAGCGGCTGGCAGCTCGAGACCGCCGACCGTGTCGTCGCCGAGCCCGACGTCCGCAACGAGCGCTCGGTGCGGGCCTTCGAACGCGCCGGGTTCCGCCGCGGCGCGGACATCGACCTGCCCGACAAGCGCGCCGCGCTCATGATCCGTGGCCGGGGAGGAGCATGACGCCCTACGACCTCGTGGGTGTCGGGATCGGGCCGTTCAACCTGTCGCTGGCCGCGCTGGCCGACCGGGTCGACGGCCTGTCAATCCGGTGCTACGACGCCAAGCCGGCCTTCTCCTGGCATCCCGGCATGCTCATCGAGGGCACGACCCTGCAGGTGCCGTTCCTGGCAGACCTGGTGACGCTGGTCGATCCCACCAACCGCTGGTCGTTCCTGTCCTACCTGCGCGAGCACGAGCGGCTCTACCCGTTCTATTTCGCCGAGCGGTTCCACGTGCCCCGCCGCGAGTACGACCACTACTGTCGCTGGGTCGCCGATTCGCTGCCCGGCTGCCACTTCGGTCAGCGTGTCGAGGCGTTGCGCGTCGACCCCGCCGACGGCCTGTTCACCGTCGAGACCATCGACGTGGCCTCCGCCCGGAGGTCAACCGTGCGGGCGCGAAACGTGGTGCTCGGGGTGGGCACCGAACCGGTGGTGCCCGGTCCGCTGCGCGAGCTGCTGGGCAAGGAGGTCTTCCACTCCGCCGACTACCTCGACCGCGTCTCTTCGCTGCACGACGCCGGTGACATCACGGTGGTGGGCTCCGGGCAGTCCGGTGCCGAGGTCTTCCTCGACCTGCTGCGCCGCCACGCCGACACCGGCACCCGGCTGCGCTGGCTGACCCGATCACCGGCGTTCGCGCCGATGGAGTACTCCCAGCTCGGACTGGAGCACTTCACACCCGACTACACCCGCTACTTCCACGGGCTCGAGCCCGACACCCGGGATGCGCTGGTGCCCGCCCAGTGGCAGCTCTACAAGGCGATCAGCGCCGACACCATCGCGGCGATCCACGACACGCTCTACGAGCGCGGTGTGGGCGGGGTGACACCGGACGTGACCATGACGCCGAGCGTGGCCGTTACCTGCGCCCGGCTCGACGGGGGCGGTGTCGAGCTGAGCTGTCGCCAGACCGAGCAACAGCGCGATTTCACCGTCCGCACCGATCGGGTGGTGGCCGCCACCGGTTACGCGCCACGGCTGCCCGACTGCCTGCATCCCGTCGGCGATCTCGTCGACTGGGATGACCAGGGCCGGTACCGGGTCGCCGCCGACTACCGTGTCGCCCTCAGCGGCGCCGGCAGTGTCAGCCGAGCCGGGCTCTACGTACAGAACGCCGAGGCCCACAGCCACGGCGTCGGTGCCCCCGACCTCGGGCTCGGAGCGCACCGCGCGGCGGTCATCCTCAACTCGGTCACCGGCCGGAGCGTCTACCGGCTACCCCAGCGCTGTGCATTCACCAACTTCGGCCTGCACAACAACTTCGGCCTGCACAACAACTTCGGCACCTGACTCCACCTATCTCACGGAGGTGAGACGTGTCCCTACCCGTTCCCGCCGAGCTGACCGCCCCGGCCTGGCAGCACGCCGGACGACAGCTGCTGGCCAAGGCACTGGCCGAGCTGAGCTACGAGCAGCTACTCGACCCGGTTGCAACGGGTGGCGACGGCTACCGCGTCGAGCTCGACGACGGCGTCGGCTACACCTTCCGAGCCCGCCGCGGCGGCTTCGGCTGCTGGCGGGTCGAGCCCGGCTCGGTGCGACGGTGCGCCGGGGGCACCGACGTCGAGGCGACCGACCCGTTGCAGTTCCTGCTCGACGCACAGCAGGTGCTCGGGCTGTCCGGGGACACCGCCGGGCACCTGGCACGCGAGCTGACCGCGACGCTGGCCGCCGACTGCCGGCTGCTAGCAGATGATGCGCCGAGCGCCGCCGAACTCGCCGACCTGGGTTACGCCGAGCTGGAGGGCCACCAGACCGGCCACCCGTGGCTGATCCCGAGCAAGGGGCGCGTCGGATTCTCCGCCGCCGACGCGGCCCGCTACGCCCCCGAGGCACGCCGCCCGATGCGGCTGCCGTGGATGGCGGTGCACCACAGTCTCGCCGCCTACCGGGCCGTCGACGGGCTGGATGCGGCGACGCTGCTGGCCCACGAGCTCGACCCGCACACCAGGGATCGGTTCGCCGCCGTCCTCGACACTCGCGGGCTGCCGGCTGCCGAGTACGAGTGGCTGCCGGTGCATCCCTGGCAGTGGGACGAGATCGTCGTGCCGGTCTTCGCCGCTGACGTCGCCGCGGGTCGCATCGTGCCGCTCGGCGATGGCCCCGACCGCTACCTGCCGCAGCAGTCCATCCGCACCTTCAGCAACATCGACAGCCCGGGGCGCCACCACGTGAAGCTGCCGCTGTCGATCCTCAACACGCTGGTGTGGCGGGGGTTGCCGACGGACAAGACCATCGCCGCTCCCGCCGTCACCGCCTGGGTGCTCGGGCTGGCGCACCGCGACGAGTTCCTCCGCGACCACGCCCGCCCGGTGCTGCTCGGCGAGGTCGCCTCGGTGACGATCAACCATCCGGTGCTGGAACGGATCCCCGGTGTGCCCTACCAGTACCGGGAGCTGCTCGGTGCGATCTGGCGCGAGCCGATCACCGCGAAGCTCGACCCCGGCGAGCGGGCCCGCACGCTGGCGGCGCTGCTGCACGTCGACGGCGACGGCCGCCCGCTGGTCGCCGAGCTCGTGGACCGCTCCGGGCTCGACGCACGGGAGTGGCTGGGCCGGCTCTTCGCCGCACTGCTGCCGCCGCTGCTGCACTTCCTGTACCGCTACGGTGTCGTGTTCTCCCCGCACGGCGAGAACACCGTCGTGATCTTCGATGCCGCGGAGACACCGGCGCGGCTGGGGGTCAAGGACTTCGTCGACGACGTCAACGTCTGCGATACGCCGCTACCCGAGCTGGCCGATATGCCCGCCGACGTGGCCGCCGCACTGCTGACCGAGCCGCCGGAGATGCTGTGCCAGTTCGTCCAGAGCGGGCTGTTCGCCGGTCACTTCCGGTACCTGGCCGGCGTCGTCGAGACCCACCTGCAGCTGCCCGAGGACGAGTTCTGGGCCATGGTTCGTGACGAGGTCGTGGGCCACCAGAAGCGGTTCCCGGAGCTCGCCAACCGCTTCGAGCTCTTCGACCTGCTGGCGCCGGACCTGGCGCGGCTGTGCCTCAACCGCAACCGGCTGCTGCTCGACGGCTACGCCGACCGCCCCGAACGCCCGCACGCCGCCGTGCACGGCCGGGCCCCCAATCCACTGGCGCTTCGCGCCCCGTGAGTGATTCTTGGTGCTATAGCACCAAGAATCACTCACGGCGCGCCGCGGATGATGCGGCGCAGCTTCGGGACCCGGTCGGCGAGCGCACGCTCGGCGCCGTGGCCGCTGGGCTGGTAGTAGTCGCGCCCGACCAGCTCGTCGGGTGGATACTGCTGGGCGAGCACGCCGTCGGGCGCGTCGTGCGGGTAGTGATAGCCCTGCGCGTGGCCCAGCACGGCCGAGCACGAGTAGTGACCGTCACGCAGGTGCGCGGGAACAGTCCCGGTGGCCCCGGCGCGGACGTCGGCCACCGCGGCATCGATCGCGCCGATCACCGAGTTGGACTTCGGCGCGGTGGCCAGGTGCACGGTGGCCTGGGCCAGCGCCAGCCGTCCCTCCGGCATCCCGATGAACGCCACCGCGTGTGCCGCGGCCACCGCGGACTGCAACGCCGTCGGGTCGGCCATCCCGATGTCCTCGCTGGCGTGCACCACGAGGCGTCGCGCGATGAACCGGGGGTCCTCCCCCGCCTCTACCATCCGCGCCAGGTAGTGCAGCGCGGCGTCCACATCCGAACCCCGGATGGACTTGATGAAGGCGCTGGTGACGTCGTAGTGCTGGTCGCCGGCGCGGTCGTAGCGCACCGCCGCCTTGTCCACCGCGGACTCGACACTGGCCAGGTCCACGGTGGCGCCGCCGGAGGAGGTGACCGCCTCGGCCGCGGTCTCCAACGCGGTCAACGCGCGGCGCGCATCGCCGCCTGCCAGCCGGACCAGGTGGTCCTCGGCGGCGGGTTCCAGCAACAACGCACCACCCAGACCGCGAGGATCCTCGATCGCGCGGCGCACCAGCCCGCGCACGTCGTCCTCGCCCAGCGGGTGGAGCTGTAGCACCAGCGAGCGCGACAGCAGCGGTGAGACCATCGAGAAGAACGGGTTCTCGGTGGTCGCGGCGACCAGCAGCACCACCCGGTCCTCCACCGCCCCGAGCAGTGCGTCCTGCTGAGTGCGGGAGAACCGGTGCACCTCGTCGATGAACAGCACGGTCGATGCCTGGTCGAGGCCGAGCCTGCGACGGGCGGTCTCGATCACCGCCCGGACCTCCTTGACCCCCGAGGACAGCGCCGAGAGGGCTTCGAACCGACGTCCGGTGACCTGCGAGACCAGCCGGGCCAGCGTGGTCTTCCCGGTGCCCGGCGGGCCGTAGAGGATCATCGATGCGGCGCCGCCGCCCTCCACCAGCCGCCGCAGCGGGCTTCCCGGGCCGAGCAGGTGCTCCTGGCCGACGACCTCGTCGAGCGACGCGGGTCGCATCCGGACGGCCAGCGGGGCGGATGCGGACAGCCGCTGCTCGGCGAACAGCCCCTCGTCGAAGAGCGCCCCGTCGTCGACACCGTCACCCGTCACAGCGCACGACGGTACCGGCCGCGGGCGGTGACGGCGGTGGGCCACCGGCACCGCCGCACAGGTCGCGCAGCACGATGCTGGCGGCATGGGGCAGCAGGTCCCGGCCGCGACTCAACATCCACGGCGTGCCGCGAAGCACCAGCCAGCCGACGTGATGGGCAGCGGTCACCCGCCGCCCACCGCCGCAGTCCGGACTCACCGGGTGCGGAATGGCCGCACCGGCGTCGGCCAGCAGCGCGCCGAATCCCCGTGCCAGCATCCGGTGTCCCCGCTCCGAAGGATGCAGCCGGTCCACGCTCCAGCTGGCGACGTCGTAGGCGCCGGGCAGGCTGTCCAGGTCGAGGCACAGCGCTCCGTACCGTGTCACGACGGCATCGGTGACCGCGTTGAGCTCGGTCACCCGCGTGTGCAGTGCCCGCCGCAGCGGCCGCGGCAGCCGGAAGACTCGCCCGTGGTCGTGGTACCGGGTGGTCAAGACCGTTACGCCGGTCGCGCGGAGCGTTCCGATCACCGCGTCGAGGTCGTCGTGCAGCGTCACCGGGTCGAAGTCCGATCGCAGCGTGTCGTTCATCCCGACGGTCATCGCGACGGCGTCGGGCCGCTGCCGTAACGCGGCGGGCAATTGCCTGTCCCGCACGGACCGCACCCGCGCACCAGCCGAGGCCAGGTTCGCGTACCGCCGCCAGCCGGTGGTGTCGAGGGAGCCGGCCAGCAATGGGCCGAATCCACGCCACCCACCACCGGGCATCGGGTCGCCCACACCGACGGCGATGGAGTCTCCGAGGATCGCGAGGTCCGCGACGTGCCATGTGACGTCCGGGGGCGATCCGGCACGTATCTCAGCGACCACGGTCCGATGATCACTGCGCCGTGCTCACCAGGGGTGAGCACGAGTTGACGTTCGCCCGACGCGTGCGCGAACGGTCGGTGCGGTCAGTCGAAGACCGGGTAGAGCGCCACGCCGTCGTTCGCCACGTCGAACCGGTCGCGAAGCGCCGAGCAGACCTCACTGGCGTACCCGGCCAGCACCGACCGGTCCAGCGCCGCCGCATCGATCGCCAGCCGTTGCCACCGGTCGACCAGTGCGCCATGCCCGCCGGCATCCGGACGGTGCAACAGCCACCAGGTGCCCAGCCAGGTCCACACCAGCTGGCCGTCGAGCAGCAGACCGTCGGCCAGCCGCCGGTCGGCGAGCTCAGGCCACAACGTCGCCGCCTCGTCGAGCCAGGTCGACTGCATGTCGTCGACGACCCCTGCGGGCAACGCATGGTCCGACCCCGAGGACGGCAACGGGGTGCGGAGCTGCGCGGCGTCGAGCGCCGCGGTACGGAACGCGCCGCCCTCGAAGTCGATGAAGCGCACGGTGCGGCCGACCACCACAGCGTTGTCGGCGCCGAGGTCGGCCGGGCTGAAGGCCCGGAACCGCTGCCCGTCGAGCAGCTGCGCGGCACGCCGGATGTCGTCGCCGAGATCGGGCGGGGTGGACAGTCCCAGTTCGTCGACCAGCAGCGTGGGCAACCCGCCCAGCGCCGCACCACCCTGCTGCTGCAGCGGATCGCTGAGGCCGTCGCTGCCTTGGCGTCGCAGCAGGGCGGCGAAGTCGGCCTCCCGGCCGGCTGTAGCGGCGTGCAGCTTGCCCAGCGCATGCGCCCAGTCCAGCAGTGCACGCTGCGCCTGCGCCCGGTCGCCGGACAGCAGCACACTCTCGACGGTTCCGGCGCGGCCCAGGTCCTCCAGCACGAGCAGCTGCTGCTCGGGATCCGACGCGATCAGGGCCGGGCCGGGCCGTTCGTCGGTGTGCAGCGCGGTGAACAGCTGACAGCTCGCAGCCTCCCGGGCGAACGCCCCGGCCACCGCCTGCGGAGCCTGCGCGGTTCGACGCTTCACCACCAGGGTGCGCGACAGCGAGAAGGGGTTTCGCGCCACCCGGACCCGCAGCACCACCGAACTGTCGCTGCCACCGAGGTCCTCCGGGTCAGCCAGCTCCACCTGCGCTCCGAGGCGGGCGGTCAGCAGCCGTTCGGCGGCGAGCACGGTCTCAGACGGTTCCGCAGGCACCCCGGACCCGGGCACGGAGTCTGCGGGCTCCGCGAGCTCGGTTGTCATCGGCACCGAGCCTAGCCGCTTCGGAGGAACCGGGGGGACCTTTCGCTCACTTGGCGGTCAGCGACGCCGTAGCTGCGTGCGTGGCGTTGATCCGCCCAGGAGGTGCTGAGCCAGGTCTGTCGGCACATGCCGGGCAGTGTGGGTTGCGCGGCGTGTCCACAAAATCGAAACGGCTCTGGAAGACGCTGCAGGCGAGATAGCCGTCGACAACTGGCTTACCCACGCCGGTCACCACCTTCACGACCTCGCTGGCGCCAAGGCTGCCCGCTATGCCCGTCGCAACACCGAACACGGGGACACTGCCTCCATGTCCCTCGGGTAGGTCCGGAAAGGCGCATCGGAAGCACGCTGTCTTGCGAGGAATAACGGTCAGACGTAGCCGTAGGCGTACTGCGCGCTCGCGTGCACCATCGGCTGCCAGGTGCGAAGACAGTGGTCGTTGACCAGCAACCGACCGTCGAGCGAGCCGCCACCCTCGATCACCACGTCGAAGCCGTTGCACAGCGCTTTGATATTCGTCGCCTCGACCCGATCGTCCACCGCCTCGATGATGACCTCGTCGTTCAGCGCCTTGAGCCTCGCTCGTGCCGCCTCGGCCTTGTTCCGGCCGACATCTGCTGTCCCGAACAGGATCTGGCGGTTGAGGTTGCTCAGCTCGACCCGGTCGAAGTCGATGATCCTGAGATGGCCGAGGCCGGTTGCGACCAGGTAGTAGAGCAGCGAGGACTTGACCCCACCCGCGCCGATGGCGACTGCGCTGCCGCAAGTGAGCCTCCGCTGGCCCGTTGCTCCGACCTGCGGCATCAGCTCCTGGCGGTTGTACCTGGTATCCGCGAACGTCACGTTGCCTTCCTGGTTATACGGACGGCACCGGTGGCGCGTCCCACTGGCCCGCGCCGTGGTTCCATCTCAGCCGTCGCATGGCAGCGCCGCAAGCACGGCGATACCAGCGCCCACCGGTACCGGCGGGTCCAGTGGCGCGAGCGTGTCGTCGACGAAGACCTTGGTGCTCACACGCGCCTCGCCGGTGCTGTGAACCAAAGCATCGCGCAGCGGCGCGTTGTCGCGGGTGAGCGCCTCGACGACGCCACCGGTGGTGACAGGGTCCTCCGTCGCCACTGTCACGGAGTCGCATCCGAGTACGGCTTCCGGGTACCCACGCAGTCCCACGGTCAGGTTTCGTGTCACCACGCACTCTCCTCAGGTCGGTCCGGCCAGGTCGAGGTCCAGGTAAGTAGCGGCCGACGCTAGTGCAGCGCTTGGCGCGATAGCTACCACTGTTCGGGTATACGACGTCACTCCTCGTGACGCGCCCTGTCACCTGGAGCGGCTCGGCGCCAGGCGGGCTGCCCAGACTAGGCTCACGATGGCCATGGCGCGTGATGTCCGGCCGTCTCGGGCTCCCACGCTGCGACCGCCATGTCAGTGCCCCGAACTCGTCGCAACACGACCCGACCCAACCTGGATGGACGATGCATCGCTACCGATCTCACACATGCGGCGAGGTTTCTGCCGCCGACGTCGACGTCGATGTGCGCATGTCGGGGTGGCTGCACAACCGGCGAGATCTCGGCGGCGTCCTATTCGTCGATCTGCGCGACCATTACGGGGTCG
Organism: Pseudonocardiaceae bacterium; assembly: GCA_009377865.1. Taxonomy (GTDB): domain Bacteria; phylum Actinomycetota; class Actinomycetes; order Mycobacteriales; family Pseudonocardiaceae; genus WHSY01. The sequence goes on from WHTH01000011.1 coordinate 50,515, forward strand.
TGCAGTTGGTGGTGCGGCCGGAATCACCGGCCTACGAGCCGCTTACCAGCCTACCCAAGGAGACCGTCGTACGAATCGACGGCCGGGTGTTGCGCCGTGCGGCCGAGAACGTCAACCCGGAACTGTCGACCGGCGAGGTGGAGGTCGAGGTCGGCGACGTCGAAGTCCTCGGCAGTTGTGCCGCGCTGGCCTTCAACGTCTTCCCTGACGACCGGGTCTCGGAGGAGAAGCGGCTCACCTACCGCTTTCTCGACCTGCGCCGTCAGCGGATGCACCATAACATCATGCTGCGCGCCGCAGTCATCCGCAGCCTCCGGCAGAAGATGAACGACTTGGGCTTCACAGATATCCAGACCCCTATCCTGTCAGCTCCCAGCCCCGAGGGCGCCCGCGACTTCCTGGTGCCAGCCCGGTTGCACCCTGGTCGCTTCTACGCGCTACCGCAGGCCCCGCAACAGTTCAAGCAGCTCCTGATGGTGGCCGGCTTCGACCGTTACTTTCAGATCGCACCCTGCTTCCGCGACGAGGACAGTCGCGCCGATCGGTCGCCCGGAGAGTTCTATCAGCTCGACATCGAGATGAGCTTCGTCGAACAGGAGGACGTCTTCCAGATCGTTGAGCAGGTCCTGACGGACGTCTTTCACGAGTTCGCGCCGGACCAGGAGACGACATCACCCTACCCGCGCATCAGCTATCGCGATGCCATGGCTCGCTACGCCACCGACAAGCCGGACTTGCGCGCCAAGCTCGAACTCGTCGATGTCTCGCACATCTTCCGCGACAGCGAGTTCCGGGCCTTCGCGGGCAAGAACGTGCGCGCTCTGCCAGTACCCGGATGCAGCGACAAGCCACGCTCTTTCTTCGACCAGGTGCAGGAGTTCGCGGTCGAGCGGGGCGCTCAGGGTTTGGCTTGGGTCCGCATCGACGAACGAGGCGAACTCGCCGGCCCGATCGCCAAGTTCCTGACTGCGGAGGATGCGGAGCAGCTCGTAGCCGAGGTCAAAGGTGAGCCTGGCACGGCTGTCTTCTTCGGCGCAGGTGACCAGACCGACGTCACTAGGGTGATGAGCGAGGTCCGTGTCGAAGCGGCCAAGCGTACCGACCTTTTCGAGGAAAATGTGTTCCAGTTCTGCTGGATCGTGGACTTCCCGATGTACGAGAAAGGCGAAGACGGCACTATCGAGTTCAGCCACAACCCTTTCTCAATGCCACAGGGCGGCCTCGACGCGCTGCAGACACAGGACCCGCGGGACATCCTGGCATGGCAGTACGACATCGTCTGCAATGGCGTTGAGCTTTCCTCCGGGGCAATCCGCAACCACAGTCCTGAAGTTATGTACGAGGCGTTCAGGATCGCCGGCTACTCCAGGGAGCAGGTGGACTACGAGTTCGGGGGTATGACGCGAGCGCTGCACTACGGTGCCCCACCACACGGCGGCGTTGCACCCGGACTGGACCGCATCGTGATGCTGCTCGCGGGAGAGTCGAGCATCCGGGAGACGATTGCCTTCCCACTCAACCAGAATGCCCAGGATCTACTGATGGGCGCACCGACCGAGATCGACGAGGAGCGACTCAAGGAGCTGCACCTGAGCATCCGTAAGCCGCAGACCAGAGGAAGCGGATCCACCGATTCACAACAGGGGTAGCGAAGAGCCCGGGCCACGCGCCACAGCGCCGCAGAAGGGCTCAGGCCGACCTGTGCCGCGCCTGCTGCGGGCTCGCCGACCCGACACCGTGGTACCGGGCGAGCTGCGCCACCCGCGCGGTGACATCGCGCTGATAGAACTGCGGCGCGTACGCGCCGCGTGCGTACAACTCGCGGTAGCGCGGGAGCAGCGACGGGTACTCGCGTTTCAGCCAGCCCAGGTACCACTCCCGGGCTCCCGGCCGGAGGTGCAGCACGATCGGTGACACGCTGGTCGCGCCTGTCTCGGCGATCGCGCGGACGGTCGCGTCGAGCTGCTCATCCGAGTCCGTCAGATACGGCAGGATCGGGGCCATCAGCACGCCACAGCCGATGCCGGCCTCGGTGAGCTTGCGGCAGACATCCAACCTCGCCCTGGACGCCGGCGTGCCCGGTTCGACACTTCGCCACAACTGCTCGTCGACGAACCCGACCGAGACGTTCACGGCGACCTCGGTGACCGCGGCAGCGTGCCGCAGCAGGTCGAGATCGCGCAGCACGAGAGTGCCCTTGGTGAGGATGGAGAACGGGTTGGCCGCGTCGCGCAGCGCCTCGAGGATCGGCGGCATCAACCGGTACCGACCCTCGGCGCGCTGGTAGGGGTCGACGTTGGTGCCCATCGCGATGTGCTCGCGTCCCCACCGCGGGCGGCGCAGTTCGGCTCGGAGCAACTCCGGCGCGTTGACCTTCACCACGATCTTGGAGTCGAAGTCGTGCCCGCTATCGAGGTCGAGATACTCGTGGGTCCGCCGCGCGAAACAATAAACACATGAATGACTGCAACCCCGGTACGGGTTGATCGTCCACCGGAACGGCATCCGCGACGCGCCTGGCACCTTGTTGACGATCGAGCGCGCCCACACCTCGTAGAAGGTCATCCCACGGAACTCCGGGGTGTCGAAGGTCCGCTCCACCACCTCGTCGGTGCCGAACAGCTCTCCCTGGTCCGGCTGCGCCTGATTTGATTGGGCCGACAGCGTCAGGTTGTCCCATCGCACGGGATCGCCGGTACCGCGGAGCATCGACCCATACGCTCTGATCACTGCTGCTGCCGGCCGAGACCGGGTCGGCACACCGGTGGCGGGAGTGCACCAGGATGTCCCTCGTGACATCGAGCCGACCGAACCCGGATGCATCGAGCGGACGCCACCGCCACCGCCACCGCCAGGCCGCCGCCGGACCGCAGCAGCTGCCGGCAGCGAGTGGTCACGGCCATGGGCACGGGGATGTGGCGCCGGCATCGCGGCGGGTACGAATCCTGCTGACCGCTCTACTCGTCCCGTTCGTGCTGGCGAGCCTGATCGGTGTCGCGCTGACCTGGCCCGGTAGCCAGCCCGAGACCCGCGGCGCCGACCTGGGCTTCGGGCAGCGACCGGTACCGGGAGAGGTGACGGCGGCGACGCCTTCGCCGTGCAGCGCGGGCTCAACGCAGCGGCACAAGTGCGTCGCGCTGTCCATCCGGCTCGACGACGGTGCCGCGAGCGGCAGCACGATCCGGCAGATCCTGCCCGACGAGCCGAGCACCCCGGAGTTCGCCACCGGCGACCGGGTGGTGCTCGCCTACGCGGGCGGGGACCCGACCGAGGACAGCGCGTATCAGCTCCGCGACTTCCAGCGCGGTGCGCCGCTGGCCTGGCTGGCCGTTCTCTTCGCGGCGGCGGTGCTGCTGCTGGGGCGGTGGAAGGGGCTCGCCTCGCTGGCCGCGCTCGGCTTCAGCTTCGTCGTGCTGATCGGTTACGTACTCCCGGCGATCCTGGCGGGCAGTGATCCGGTGACCGTCGGTGTGCTCGGCGCCGGAGTGATCATGTTCGGAACGCTGTACCTCGCCCACGGCGTCTCGGCGCAGACGTCGACCGCCGTGCTCGGCACGCTGCTCAGCCTCGGATTGATCATGGTGTTGGGAAGGGCGTTCACCGGGGCGACCCGGATGACCGGGCTCGGTCCCGACACCCAGGACCTCGTCGGCGTGCTCGGCACCGGCATCGACGCGCGCGGCCTACTGCTCGCAGGCGTGATCATCGGGGCGCTCGGCGTGCTCGACGACGTCACCGTCACCCAGACCAGCGCGGTCTGGGAGCTGCGCCGCGCCAGCCCCGACCTCGCAACGCGGCAGCTCTACGCCGCCGCGTTGCGGATCGGGCGCGACCACATCTCCTCCGCGGTCAACACGCTCGCACTCGCCTACGCCGGGGCTGCGCTGCCCCTACTGCTGGCCTACTCGGTGGCCGGGCAGACCTTCGGCACCCTGATCACCGCGCAGGAGGTCGCCCAGGAGGTGGTCAGAACCCTCGTCGGCAGCATCGGGCTCGTCGCCGCAGTTCCGATCACCACCGCCATCGCCGCCCTGGTCGCCCGCCGCGACACCGCGGCGACCCACTAGTACACCCGTCGTGAAGGGCACCTTCACGACGTCGGATGCAGTGTAGGTGCCCATCACGGCGACCAACCACAGGGAACGGGGCTTCAGAGCGCCCGGCGCGGGCCACCCACGGGCAGGCCCTGCAGGAACGGGTTGGCGGCGCGCTCCCGTCCGATGGTGGTGGTGGGCCCGTGCCCGGGCAGCACGACAGTCTCGTCGTCGAGCACCAGCACCTTGTCGCGCAACGAGGCGAGCATCTGCTCGTGATCACCGCCCGGCATGTCCGTACGCCCGATCGACCCCGCGAACAGGGTGTCGCCCGCCAGCAGCAGCTCGCCGCCCTCCTCGGTGACCGACCGGAAGGTCACCGAGCCCTGGGTGTGGCCCGGGGTGTGGTCGACGGACAGCGTCAGCCCGGCCAGATCCAGCTCGGCCCCGTCCTCGAGTACCCGCACCTCGGAAGGCTCGCGCAGCTCGAAGCGCCCGCCGAACAGCTGCCCCGCCTCGCCCGACAGCCCGCGCATCGGGTCCGAGAGCAGCACCCGGTCATCGGGGTGGATCCATGCGGGGATGCAATTGCCGTCGCAGACCGGGGTCACCGAGAAGACGTGGTCGAAGTGCCCATGGGTCAGCAGCACCGCCACCGGGTCGAGCCGGTGCTCGCGCAGCAGCTCCTGCAGCGGTTCCTCGGCGGCCTCGCCGGGATCGACGACGACGCACGGCGAGCCGGCTGCGGTTGCCAGCACGAAGCAGTTGGCCTGGAAGGAACCGGTGGGAAACCCTGCGACGAGCACGACGGGACCTCTCCGGGTAGACGTGGACAACGGTGGCCAGGGTAGTCGGGCCCGCGCGGCCGCTGACGCGCGCTCGTCATAGACTGCCGCGCGCAGCCAGCGTGGTCGCGCCCCGAGAGCTACCCGACAGCCAGGAGATCCTCCGGTGCCCAGCAACGAGCAGCGTCGTCAGGCCGTCAAGCGCAAGCTGGACCGCCAGCTCGCCCGCCGTGCCGATCGGACCAAGCGCCGTCGGTGGTACGCAGTGATCGGCAGCGCGGTCGCCATCGTCCTGGTCATCGGTCTCGTCGTACTGATCACCGTGCTCGGTGGCGACGACGAGACGGACCAGGCTGCCGTTCTACCGAGTGCGCAGCCGGTGCCGTCGAGCGCAATCGAGCCGGCACTGCGCGCTCCCGCGCCGACGCGTCCCGAGCCTCTCCCGGCGACCGTGAACTGCCGGTACCCGGGCAGCGGGCAACCCCCGGCCAAGCCGGTGCAGCCGCCACCTGCCGGAGAGACTTCCACCGAGGGCACGGTCGGCGTCACGCTCGAGACCAGCACCGGGACCATCCCGCTCACCCTCGATCGCAGCCTCGCGCCCTGCGCGGTCAGCAGCTTCGTCAGCCTGACCGAGCAGGGCTACTACGCCAACACCCCCTGCCACCGGCTGACCACGAGCCAGGGGCTGCAGGTGCTGCAGTGCGGTGACCCGCGTGGGACGGGCCGCGGCGGTCCCGGCTACCGCTTCGCTGACGAGACGTACCCCGACCTGAGCTACGGTCGCGGCTACTTGGCTATGGCCAATTCCGGTCCGGACACCAACGGCAGTCAGTTCTTCATGGTCTACGGCTCAGCCGAGGCGCTCAACGCCAATCCCGACTACACGGTCTTCGGAACCATCGCACCGCAAGGACTGCAGGTCCTCGACCGGGTCGCCGACGCGGGTTCGGACGACGCCAACGCGCCCGGCGACGGCGCGCCGAACACCCCGGTGCAGATCGAGGCTGCCACCGTCAGGCAGTGAGCACGGCTCAGTTCGACGACGTCACCCGGTAGACGTCGTAGACGCCCTCGATGTTGCGCACCGCGCGCAGCACGTGGCCGAGGTGTTTGGGATCGCCCATCTCGAAGGAGAACCGGCTCACCGCCACCCGGTCGCGCGATGTGGTCACCGACGCCGACAGGATGTTGACCTTCTCGTCGGCCAGCACCTTGGTCACGTCGGATAGCAGCCGGTGCCGGTCGAGCGCCTCCACCTGGATCGCCACCAGGAACACCGAGGTCGACGACGGCGCCCATTCCACCTCGACCAGGCGTTCGGGCTGGGCGCGCAGGTCGTCGGAGTTGGTGCAGTCGGTCCGGTGCACGCTGACACCACCGCCGCGGGTGACGAATCCGAGGATCTCGTCGCCGGGAACCGGCGTGCAGCAGCGAGCCAGCTTGGCGTAGACATCGTCGGCCGTGCCGCCGCGGACCACCACACCGGAGTCCCCGGTGGCGCGGCGGCGCTGCACGGTCGACGGCGTCGCGCGGTCGGCGAGCACGTCCTCGGCGCCCTCCTCACCCCCGAGCAGGGCGACCAGCCGCTGCACCACATTGCGGGACGAGACGTGATGCTCCCCCACCGCCGCGTAGAGCGCGCTGACGTCGGGATAGTGCAGCTCGCGCGAGACCGCGGTCATCGACTCGGCCGAGACCAGCCGCTGCACCGGTGCCCCGACCCGCCGCAACTCCTTGGCGATCGAGTCCTTACCGAGTTCGATGGCCTCCTCGCGGCGCTCCTTGGCGAACCACTGCTTGATCTTGGTCTTGGCTCGCGGCGATGCCACGAACGCCATCCAGTCGCGGCTCGGGCCGGCACCCTCGGCCTTCGAGGTGAAGATCTCGACGACCTCGCCGTTCTCGAGCTGACGCTCCAGCGCGACGAGCCGACCGTTGACCCGGGCGCCGATGCAGCGGTGACCGACCTCGGTGTGCACCGCGTAGGCGAAGTCCACCGGGGTCGACCCGGCCGGCAGGGTGATCACGTCGCCCTTCGGCGTGAAGACGAAGATCTCCCGGGTGGCGAGGTCGTAACGCAGCGACTCGAGGAACTCGCCGGGATCGGCCGCCTCCCGCTGCCAGTCGAGCAACTGCCGCATCCAGGCCATCTCATCGACCTCGACGGCCTGCCCGTGCCCGCCGTGGGCCGCCCGCTGCGCGACCCGGATCTCCTTGTAGCGCCAGTGCGCGGCGATGCCGTACTCGGCCGTGCGGTGCATGTCCCTGGTCCGGATCTGCACCTCGAGCGGCTTACCGTCCGGCCCGATCACGGTGGTGTGCAACGACTGATAGACGCCGAAGCGCGGTTGAGCGATGTAGTCCTTGAACCGTCCCGGCATCGGCTGCCACACCGAATGCACCACGCCCACGGCCGCGTAGCAGTCCCGGACGTCGTCGACCAGTACCCGGACACCGACGAGATCGTGGATGTCGTCGAAGTCCCGGCCGCGCACGATCATCTTCTGATAGATCGAGTAGTAGTGCTTGGGCCGGCCCTCGACGGTGGCGTCGATGCTGGAACCGGACAGCTGCGAGGACACCTCACCGACGACGGTCCGAAGGTAGGTGTCGCGGGACGGCGCGCGGTTGGCGACCAATCGGACGATCTCGTCGTACTTCTTGGGATGCAGGATCGCGAAGGACAGATCCTCCAGCTCCCACTTGATCGTCGCCATGCCCAGCCGGTGCGCCAGCGGGGCGAGCACCTCGAGCGTCTCCCGCGCCTTGCGGGCCTGCTTCTCGGGCGGCAGGAACCGCATCGTGCGCATGTTGTGGAGCCGGTCGGCCAGCTTGATCACGAGCACCCGCGGGTCACGGGCCATCGCGATGACCATCTTGCGGATCGTCTCGGCCTCGGCGGCCGCACCGAGCTGCACCTTGTCGAGCTTGGTCACGCCGTCGACGAGGTGCGACACCTCGTCACCGAACTCCTCGGTCAGCCGGGGCAGCGAGTAGTCGGTGTCCTCGACCGTATCGTGCAGCAGCGCGGCGATCAGCGTGGTGGTGTCCATGCCCAGCTCGGCGAGGATCGTGGAGACGGCGAGCGGGTGGGTGATGTAGGGGTCCCCGGATTTGCGCCGCTGGTGGGAGTGCTTGTCCTCGGCGACGTCGTAGGCCCGTTGCAACAGCGCCAGGTCGGCCTTCGGATGCAGCTCGCGGTGCACCGCTACCAGCGGTTCGAGCACCTGCTTGACGGCGGCCGGTCGCTGCGCGGTGATCCGGCGGGCGATCCTCGCCCGGACCCTGCGGGTGGCCGACGGCTGCCGCTGCCCGGTGTCGCCCGTTGCTGCTGCGGCCCCCCGGTCTTCGGTCTGCGGAGCCACAGTACGGTGCAGATCCTGGCTCAAACGCGCCCTCCGTATCGATTCGGCGCCCAGGGTGCCGAGGATAACCCGCAACTCTCCAGTTGATGTCCAACGGGGCCGGTGCGCACTCGTCCTGTCAGGGGCGTTCGACCGGCGGCTGCCTCACGCCGGCAACAGCGCGTGCACCGGGTGGTGCGTCGCACCGCGCCCTCCCAGCCCCTCGATCTCTAGCACCACGGCGACGCCGAGCACGGTGGCACCGGCCCGCTCGGCCAACCGGCAGGTCGCCGCGACGGTGCCTCCGGTGGCGAGCACGTCGTCGATCACCAGCACACGCTGTCCGGGTCGCAGTGCCCCGGCGGGCAGCTCGAGTCCCGCACTGCCGTACTCCAAGGTATAGGACTGGCTGTCGGCGACGACCGGAAGCTTGCCCGGTTTGCGGACGGTGACCACGCCGGCGCCCAGCGCGTAGGCCACCGCCGCACCGAGCAGGAAACCCCGCGCCTCGACGCCGAGCACCGCGTCCGGTGCGGGTGCGGTGGCCGCGAGCGCATCCACCACGGCCCGGAAGGCAGTGGGGTCGGCGAACACCGGGGTGAGGTCCTTGAACCGCACGCCCGCGTGCGGGAAGTCCGGCACGTCCCGGATCAGTGGCGTCACCACGGTTGCGAGATCAGCCACCCGCCGGCTACCCGTCCGAATCGCAGGGCTCACCGGTCAGCTCGGCGGTGTCCTGCATGTCACCCGCTGCGGGTGCTGTGAAGACGACCACGGTCCAGTAGTCGAGACACTCCGAGGTGAGTTCACGCTCGTCGACGACGGCGTACGAGGTGTGCTCCGACAGCTGCCTCGTCGTGGTGTGGATTCTCGCCGACCCGAGGTCACGCTGGCGCCCACTGCCGTAACCGATGAACAGTTCCACCGGTTCGGCACTGGTGGTGTCGACGTGCACCACGAGTCGGGTCGCACCGCCCTGCTCCTCGAATGAGTCGATCGAGAGTGCGCTGACGCGGGCGGGCTGGCCCGGTGGCACAGCTCTGGGACTGGGAGTAGCGGAGCCCGTCTCGGCTGCGCGGGACGTCGGCGCTGCTCCCGTCGTCTCGGCAGGCGGCGCTGCCCGTGGTGCGGACATCGCAGCGCCGGGTGCCCGCTCGGCGGGAAGCGCCGCCGGACCCGGCGCCCGGAGGGGCGGATCGTCCGCAGGCGGGACGGCTCGCACGTAACCGGTGGAACTGCCGCGCTCATCGGCCGTGGTGTCGGAGGACAACACATTGACCAGCCCGACGGCTAACGCCGCCGCGACGGCAGCCGCCGCGACCGTCCGGCGGAGACGGCCTGCCCCCGGACGGCGTAGGGCGGCGACCGGTGCCGGCGAGCCGGCATTGCCCGGCACGGTGGCGGCGTCGCGCGGGAGTGCCGCCTGGGGACCGGCGGCGAGCGTGGTCAGTTCGGCACGGCCATGGCTGTCCCAGCCCGCACCGTAGCCGTGCCCAGCGGCCGCCTCGACCTCGGCGAGGAATTCTGTGGCCGTGTCCGGCCGGTCCTGCGGGTGCTTGGCCAGACCGCGCGCGGTGAGGTCCCGGAGCGGTCCGGGGAGGGCATCCACCGGCAGCGCCGCCGTCTCGTGCCGATCACGCAGCCGTGCCGGGTCCGTGCCGAAATAGGGTGGCGCGCCCGCGACGCATTCGAAGAACGTGACAGTTGCTGCATAGATGTCGGCCTGCGGTCCCGGTTCGGCACCGTTCCACTGTTCGGGCGCCAGGTAGAACGGCCTACCAGTCGCCATCAGCTCGCGACCTGCCGGGCTCGCGATCCCGACGTCGACGAGCACAGCGCCGCCGGTGGGACTCACGAGCACAGTGCCCGGCCTGCAGTCGCCGTGCACCACATGGCGGTCGTGCGCGGCTGCCAGTCCGCGGAGCACATCGGCGAGCACCACCAGGGCAGCTTCGGGTCCGAGCGCACCCTCCTCGACGAGCAGCGCCCGCAGCGTCACGCCACCGACCAGATCCCGGACGATCGCGACACCCTGCTCGGACTGCACGCAGTCCCGCGGCACCGCGAGATGGGGGTCTTCGAGGCCGGTCAGTTGGGCTGCCACAGCCGCCTGCCGCCCACCAGAATCGGTATCGGTCGGAACGAAGCGGATCGCGACGGTGTCACCGCTGTCATCGTGCCGGGCGAGCGCCACGTGGCCCGACTCGTCCCGGACGAGGTCACGCAGATAGGTGTAGCCGCGCAACGACCACACCGCCATCCCCGCACCTCCGCCGCGAGTCCGCTTGCCACCTCGCCAGGTGGTCAGTCTGCTCCCTGCGGCAGGTTCTGAAACAGAGAGTGGTTCGACCCAGCGCAGTCTCTACACCATTGAGTGAAGGACCGCCCGCACTCAGCGGCGCTTCTTGCCGGACGGTCGTCCCGCCTTGCCGGACGGGCGGCCAGGCTTGCCCCGCTCGGAGCGGCCGGACTGCGCCCGACCGCCGGGGGCGGTCTTGCCCATCCGATCGGGCACGCCCGCGGCCGTCAGCGCTCGCTCGCGCCCCGGCTTCCCGCCGCTCGCTGTCGCCGCCGCCTCCTCGGGCGGGGCCGGCTCACCGGCCTTGCGGCTGGCATTGGCCCGCCGCTGTTGGACCCGGTCGGCCTGCTGCCGGTAGTCGGTCCGGCGCATCGTGAGATCGACCAGCAGCGGCGTCGCCAGGAAGATCGACGAGAACGTGCCGGTGATGAGCCCGACCAGCTGCACGAGGGCGAGATCCTTGAGGGTCCCCACGCCGAGCAGTCCGACACCGATCACGAACAGCCCGAGCACCGGCAGCACCGCGATGATCGTCGTGTTGATCGAGCGCATCAGAGTCTGGTTGACCGCGAGGTTGGCCGCCTCGCCGTAGGTTCGGCGGGTCAGCCCGAGCAATCCTCGGGTGTTCTCCTTCACCTTGTCGAACACGACGACGGTGTCGTAGAGCGAAAAGCCCATGATCGTCAGCAATCCGATCGCGGTCCCCGGGGTCACCTCGAACCCGACCACCGAATAGATCCCCATCGTGACCACGAGATCGAACACCAGCGCGGCCAGCGCGGCGCTCGCCATCCGGGGCTCGAAGTACGAGGCGAGGAAGACGCTGACGAGCGCGAGGAACACGGCCAGCGCGATCAGCGCCTGCTGGGTGATCTGGGCGCCCCAAGTGGCGCTCACCGCGCTGTCGGAGACCGCTTCGGGGCTCGGCTGCCCGTCGGCGCCCAGCGGCTGGAGCTGCTCGAACAGCGCCGCCTTCAGCTCGAAGGTCTGCCCCGCATCGAGCGACTCCGTCTGCAGTAGCACGCTCGCGGTGGCGCCTGTGCCCACGGTCTGCACCGTGGCAGGCGGTCGGCCGAGCGTCTCGGTGAAGACCTGCTCGGCCTCCTCGGAGGTGATCGCCCCGGACGCCCCGGTCGCGGGCAGCTGCACCCGGGTACCGCCCTCGAAGTCGATGCCCAGGTTGAAACCGCGCAGCAGCATCGAGCCGATGCACAGCGTGAACAGCACCGCGGTGGCCACGTACCACCAGCGCCGCCGGGCGATGATGGGAAAAGCCCCGGTCCCGGTGTAGAGCCGGGTCAGCACCCCGAGCCGCTCGCCGGCGACCGTATCGCCAACCGGCGCTGTGGAGTCAGTGCCTGACACTCAGGCTCCCTTCACCGCGGCGCGGCCAGTGGGCCCCATGCGCGCCGCACCCATCCGCTGCACCGCGCCGAGCCCGGACAGGCTCGGCCGCGACAGCACCTTCGACTGCGAGATCACCACCGTCAGCGGATGGGTCACCAGGAAGACGACTATCAGGTCGAGCACGGTGGCCATGCCGAGGGTGAACGCGAAGCCCTTCACCTCACCGACGGCCAGCACGTAGAGCACCACCGCGGCCAGAAAGCTCACCGTGTCGCCGGCCAGGATCGTGCGGCGAGCCCGCACCCAGCCGTGCGGGACGGCCGAGCGGAATGTGCGTCCTTCGCGTATCTCGTCCTTGAGCCGTTCGAAGAACACCACGAACGAGTCGGCGGTGATCCCGATCGCCACGATGAACCCGGCCACGCCCGCCAGGTCGAGGGTGAAGCCGATCCAACGGCCGAGCAGCACCAGCACCGCGTAGACCACTGCCCCGGACAGCACCAACGACAGGATGGTCAGCAGCCCGAGCATCCGATAGTAGAACAGGCAGTACACGCACACCACGGCCAGTCCGACCGCGCCGGCCAGCAGCCCGGCCTGCAACGACGCCAGCCCGAGGGTCGGCGAGACCGTCTGCGACTCCGAGGATTCGAACGACAGCGGCAGCGATCCGTACTTCAACACGTTGGCCAGCTCCTGCGCCTCGGCCTGGGTGAACTGCCCGCTGATCTCGGACCTGCCGGTGGGGTTCGCGCCCTGGACCTCAGGTGCGGATACCACCTCACCGTCGAGCACGATACCGGCGAGCTGCCCGACGTTGGCAGCCGTCCACTGCCCCCAGATGTCGCCGCCCCGATTGGTGAAGTCGAGGTTAACCACGTACGCGCTGGTGTTCTGCCGCATACCCGACGTGGCGTTCGCGACCTGCTCACCGGTCATGAACGCGGGCTCGAGGAGGTACTTGGCCGTCCCGTCCTGGTTGCAGGTCACCAGCGGCAGGTCCGGATCGGCATTGCCCCGTAGCGGGTCGGACGCTCGGCAGTCCAGTTGTTGCAGTGCCTGCTGCTGCTGCTGCGGGTCGGTACTCTGCCGGAGCTCACGAGCGCGCGCGATCTCCGCCGCCACGTCCGGATCGACAGCCTGCTGCGGGGCGACCGGTACCGGCAGCCCTTGCGGTGGCGAGCCCTGTGGTTGCGAGCCCCCCGGATCGGGAGCCGGCGCCACGTCACCACCCGGCGGCGGCTGTCCCCCGCCGGGAGCGGCGGGCGCGCCCGGTGGTGCTGGCGGCTGCACCGGGACCGGCTGGCCGACCACCTTTCGGAAGTACAGCTTGGCCGTCTGCCCCAAGGTGCGAGCCTGCTCGCCCTCCTCACCGGGCACGGTGATGATGAGGTTGGCGCCTTCCTGCACTACTTCTGCACCGCTGACACCGAGGCCGTTGACCCGCTCATCGATGATCTGGCGGGCCTGCTCCAACTGCTCGGGGGTCGGCTCACTGCCGTCCGGAGTACGGGCGGTCAGCGTGACCCGGGTACCACCCTGCAGGTCGATCCCGAGCTCCGGGGTCGGCTCGCTATCACCTGTGAAGAACACCACGGAATACAGGACCGCGATGATCCCGACGAACGTCGCCAGGTAACGCCAAGGGCTGATGTGCCCTTCCGGTGGTGCCACGTCGGAGGATCTCCTTGCAGAAGCTCTGGCTCCGCCTCGCGTCGCGACGCGGTCGCGGGTTCACCCCTGATGTCGCCGTGGTTCGCGGCCGTCATGGGGAAGCGGGTGGGGAGCGTACCCGCCGGTTGCGGGCGCGCCGCCGTCAGGACCTGTCAGAGCGGACGTTGTCCTCGGCCGAGGGGGCAAGATCGGCGTCACCGGTGGCGTCGCCCGAGGCCTCCTCCTCATCCGGATCGGTCAGCTTCTCGCGGATCGCCTGGCGCACCCAGGTCGTCGTGACACCCGGGGAGATCTCCAGCTCGAGGGTGTCCTCGCCCAGGCCGACGACGGTGGCGTGCATCCCCGAGGTGGTCATCACCCGGTCGCCCTCGACCAGTGAGTTCTGGATCTCCTGCGCTTCGCGCATCGCCCGCCGCTGCCGACGGGAGGTGAGGAACAGCGGCACCGCAAGAGCGACGACGAACAGCAGCAGGAGCAATGACGGATCCATGATCCTCCGATCACGTTAGAACGTAGCTGATTCGAGTGTGCCAGGTGCAGCTGCACCGCTTCGACCCTGCAAGCAGGCCTCAGGGCTGATGCTTCGACCCTGCAAGCAGGTCTCAGGGGTCGAACAACGTCGGCGTCGGGTCGCCCGGCGCATCGGGCGGCGCGTCCAACCGTAGGTGCCGCCAGGCGGTCGCGGTAGCCACCCGGCCGCGCGGCGTGCGGGCGAGCATCCCCGCCCGGACCAGAAACGGCTCGCACACCTCCTCGACGGTGGCCGGCTCCTCCCCCACTGCCACGGCGAGCGTGGACACCCCGACCGGCCCGCCGCCGAAGGTGCGGACCAGCGCGGTCAGCACCGCCCGGTCGAGCCGGTCGAGCCCGAGCTCGTCGACGTCGTAGACGGCCAGCCCTTCCCGGGCCACCTCCAGGTTCAGCTGCCCGTCGGCACGGACCTCGGCGTAGTCGCGCACCCGGCGCAGCAGCCGGTTGGCGACCCGCGGCGTTCCCCGGGATCTCGTGGCGATCTCGGCCGCCCCGTCGGGACGCAGCTCGATCCCGAGGATGCCGGCGGTGCGCCGCAGCACCACCTCCAGCTCGGCGGCCTCGTAGAACTCCATGTGGGCGGTGAAGCCGAATCGGTCCCGGAGCGGACCGGTCAAGGCGCCGGCGCGGGTGGTGGCTCCCACCAGGGTGAACGGCGCGATCTCCAGTGGGATCGAGGTGGCTCCTGGGCCCTTGCCGACCACCACGTCGACCCGGAAGTCCTCCATCGCCAGGTAGAGCATCTCCTCGGCGGGCCGGGCGATGCGGTGGATCTCGTCGATGAACAGCACGTCGCCCTCGACGAGGTTGGACAGTATCGCGGCGAGGTCACCCGCACGCTCCAGCGCAGGGCCGGACGTGACCCGGATCGCACTGCCGAGCTCGGCGGCGACGATCATCGCCAGGCTTGTCTTGCCCAGCCCGGGCGGACCGGATAGCAGCACGTGGTCGGGGGCCGCGCCACGCCGTCGAGCTCCCTCCAGCACGAGCTCGAGCTGCTCGCGTACCCGGGTCTGCCCGACGAACTCGGTCAGCCGGCGGGGCCGCAACGTCGCCTCGAGATCGATCTCGGCGGGATCCATCTCGGTCGACAGCGGGCTGCGGGAGCCGTTGTATGGGTCGTCGGTCACCGGTTGCGGCCCAACCTGGTCAATGCGCTGCGCAGCACCGCCGAGCTGTCGGAGCCGTCGGCCTCGCCCTCGGCGAGCACCTGTTCGACGGCCTGCTCGGCCTGCTTGGCCGCGAAGCCCAGCCCGACCAACGCCTCGGTGACCCGGGTGCGCGCCTGGCCTGCGCTCTGCGGGGCCGCCTGGCCGTTACCACCCGGCACGGCGATCCCACCGACTTTGTCCCGCAGCTCGACGACGAGCCGCTCAGCGCCCTTACGGCCGATACCGGGCACCTGGGTGAGGATACTGAGGTTGCCCTCGGCCAGCGCACCGCGCAGTGCCTCCGGGTCGAGCACCGCGAGCATCGCCAGCGCCAGCCGCGGTCCGACGCCGGAGACCGTCTGCAGCAACCAGAACAGCTCGCGGGACTCCGGATCAGCGAACCCGTAGAGAGTCAGCGAGTCCTCCCGCACCACCAGCGCGGTTGCCAACCGCGCCTGCTCGCCGCGCCGCAGCGTGGCCAGTGTGGCGGGCACCGCGTACACCGCGAGTCCGACCCCGCCGACCTCCACGACCGCGTGGTCGAGACCGACCGACAGCACCTCACCCCGGACCGATGCGATCACGACCGGCGCTCCCTCGAGTTCGGGGCTGAGTTCAGGGAGCCTGCCTGCCGGGCGGCGGCCGCGAGCCTGGCGCGGTGGGATCGGGCGAGCTGCGCAGACCGGGCCTGCGCGCCGGCCAGCCGCGCCGCCATCGGGGCACGCCACAGGTGACAGACGGCCAGCGCCAGTGCGTCCGCGGCATCCGCCGGCCGGGGCGGGGTGGGCAGGGCCAGCAGCCGGCACACCATCGCCGTCACCTGCTCCTTGCCCGCGCGGCCGGACCCGGTGACGGCGGCCTTGACCTCGCTGGGGGTGTGGAACGCGACCGGCAGGTCGCGCCGGGTGGCGACCAGTGCCACCACCCCGCCGACCTGCGCGGTGCCCATCGCGGTGCGGACGTTGTGCTGGCTGAACACCCGCTCGACGGCGACGACGTCCGGGGCGTGCTCGGCGATCCAGCGCTCGACGGCGTCGGCCACCGCGACCAGCCGCTCACCCAGCACGACGTCGGGCGCGCTGCGCACCACGTCCACCGCGACGCAGCGGATACTGCTGGTGCTGTTGTCGGAGCCGCCGTCGACCACGCCCAACCCGCAGCGGGTCAGCCCCGGGTCCACGCCCAGTACCCGCACCTGGTCCCTCCTCGTCGCCGGCGAACACCCGTTCGAACCTTACCGACGGGGCGACGGCGACCGTGCCCACGACACGCTGAACGGCATCCGGCGCCATGACACCGCTATTCCTGCACGGGGTGCGGAGCGCCCCCACCCGCCTGCCTGACGCCGTCGCGAACGGCAGCACGGACGACGAAGTACAGCACGAAAAAGAACACCGCAGCCGAGAGCACCGTGAACACGAGCGAGGTGAGCATGGTGAGCAGGCCCATCGAATTCATCACGCTGGGGACCTTGGCGTCTCGGAGCGTGTCTGTCCAGCGACCACGATCCGGCCCGAAACAACCCCCGCCCACCGGCCGATCGCGGGCGGGCTACGCGTCGAGCAGTTCCAGTATCTCGTCGGAGACGTCGACATTCGTGTAGACGTTCTGCACGTCGTCGCTGTCCTCGAGCGCGTCGATCAACTTGAACACCTTGCGGGCGTCGTCGGCCTCGACTGGCACGTTGGCCGACGGCACGAAGCTCGCCTCGGCCGAGTCGTAGTCGATGCCCGCCGCCTGCAGCGCGGTGCGGACCGCGACCAGGTCACCGGCCTCGGAGATCACCTCGAAGGACTCCCCGAGATCGTTGACCTCCTCGGCGCCGGCGTCGATCACCGCGGCCAGCACGCCGTCCTCGGTGATCGGCTCGGGCGACTGCTCCTTGGGCAGGATCACCACGCCCTTGAGGGTGAACAGGAACGACACCGATCCCGCGTCGGCCATCGTGCCGCCGTTGCGGGTCATCGCGGTGCGGACCTCGGAGGCGGCCCGGTTGCGGTTGTCGGTCAGGCACTCCACCAGGATCGCCACGGTGCCGGGACCGTAGCCCTCGTACATCACCGTCTGGTACTCCGCGCCGCCCGCGTCGGCCCCCGAACCGCGCTTGGCGGCCCGCTCGATGTTGTCGCTGGGCACCGAGCTCTTCTTGGCCTTCTGGATGGCGTCGTAGAGCGTCGGGTTGCCATCGGGATCACCGCCGCCGGTGCGAGCCGCCACCTCGATGTTCTTGATCAGCTTGGCGAACATCTTGCCGCGCTTGGCGTCGATGGCCGCCTTCTTGTGCTTGGTGGTGGCCCATTTCGAGTGGCCGCTCATGGCTCCCGCACTCCTCGTCACTGCACTCGTCGTCACTGCGCATGGCACGGCGGGGCGCTATGGCCGTCTGCAGGCCGCCCGCACCGTCTCGCAGAACAGCTGGTGCACCCGCCGGTCGCCGGTCAACTCCGGGTGAAAGGCGGTGGCGAGCACAGTGCCCTGCCGAACTGCCACGATCCTACCGGCGGCCACCCCGGCTTCCGGCACATCGGGCACCCGGGCGAGCACTTCCACGTCCGGCCCTGCCTCCTCCACCCACGGGGCGCGGATGAACACCGCCCGGACGGGTGCCCCGTCCACCCCGGTGAAATCGAGGTCGGCCTCGAACGAGTCGACCTGGCGGCCGAAGGCGTTGCGGCGCACCACGGCGTCCATCGCGGATAGCTGCTGCTGACCCGGCCGACCGTCGAGCAGCCCGTTGCCGAGCAGGATCATCCCGGCACACGAACCGTAGGCGGGCATCCCCGCCCGGAGCCGCTCGCGCAGTGGCTCGAGCAGCTCGAATGACTGCAGCAGCCGGCTGATGGTCGTCGACTCCCCGCCGGGGATGATCAGCGCGTCCACCTCGGCGAGTTCTTCCGGCCGCCGTATCAGGGCGCTACGCAGCCCGCACTCGGCCAGCGCCTGCACGTGCTCGCGGACGTCGCCCTGCAGTGCCAGCACGCCGACCACGGGTTCGATCACGTGGTGAGCGTATGCGTGCACAGCATAGGATCGCCGGGTGGCCGTCGGTGGGGAGCAGGTCGTCACCGGGGTCGACCCAGCCCACGGGCTGACCGCGAGCCAGGTGCGAGAGCGGATCGAGGACGGGCGCAGCAATGATGTCCCGGCCCGAACCAGCCGCTGCATCGGCGACATCGTCCGCGCGAACGTGCTGACCGGTTCAACGCGATAATCGGCGTGCTGTTCGCGATCATCCTGGTGATCGGGCCGATCCAGGACGGCCTGTTCGGCTTCGTGATTCGTGCTCTGCCCGTCGGCCCGCACCGCTGACCATGCCCGGCTACGGTGGACTCGGCAGCGCGCGAACCCCATTCTGGTTCCAGAAGGCGGTCACACGAGGGCGTCGCGGACGATCCGCACCGCCTCGTCGACGTGCTCGGCATGGCTGCGGTGCGACAGCACGCACAGCCGCAGCACGACGCGGCCGTGCACCGAGGTGCTCGACAGGAAGACTCGGCGCGAGGCGTTGATCCGCTCCAGCAGCCGCCGGTTCGCGGTGTCGTCGCCATCGCGCAACCGGAACCCGACGACGGTCAGCTCGGGCTCGGCCAGGACCTCCAGGGCGGGTTCGGCCGCGAGCGCCTCGTAGGCGGTGCGTGCCAGATCCAGCTTCTCGTCGAGCGCCGCCCGGAACGCGGCCACCCCGTGCAACTGCAGCGGCAGCCACACCCGCAGCCCGCGGACCTCCCGGGACAGCTCGACGCCCAGCCCGGCGAAGTCGGCAACGTCGCGGTCGGGCGCCAGGTCCTGCAGGTAGTGCGCACCGCCCTGATGCGCGGCCGCCAACCGGTTCGGGTCGCGCACCAGCAGCGCACCGGTGCCGTAGGGCAGGAACAGGCTCTTGTGCGGATCGAGGGTGATCGAGTCGGCTCGCTCGATCCCCCGCAACCGTGTCCGGCCGCGGTCGGTGAGCGTGAACAGACCGCCGTAGGCGCCGTCGACGTGCAACCACAGCCCCTCCCGCGCGGCGAGGTCGGCGAGACCGGGCAGCGGGTCGATCGTGCCGGTGTCGGTGGTGCCTGCCGAGCCCACCAGCAGGAACGGTCGGTGGCCCGCCGTCCGGTCGGCCGCGATCATCGCCGCCGCCGCCTCGACGTCCATGCGCAGCTGCGCCGTGCTGGGCACCACCCGCACCGCCGCCGCAGGCAGTCCGGCGATCCTGGCGGCCTTGGTCACCGAGTGGTGCGCCTGCGCGGTGACATACAGCCGCCCACCTATGAGGTCCTCGCCGAGGCCGGCGTGTCGGGCGGCCACCACAGCGGAGAGGTTCGCCATGGAGCCGCCGGTGGTCAGTAACCCGCCGGATGCTGCGGGCAGCCCGCATGCCGCTGCGAGCCACCGGATGACTCCCTGCTCGAGCGCGACCAGCGGCGGCGCGAACGCGGCCATTCCCCCGAACCGGTTCACCGCGCGCGCGTAGAGCTCGGCGACGGCCGAGCTGAACACGCCGCCGCCGGGGATGTATCCGAAGTACCCGCCGCCCGCGGTCTCCAGCGCGCATCCGGCCGCTTCGTCGAGCCGGTCGAGCAGCATTTCGAGGCTGCCGGGTTGCTCGGATGGCGGTGCCGCGACCTGCCGCAACAGGTCCTCGTCGACCTGGTCGTGGCTGGCCGGCCGCTCGTCGAGGCTGTCGACGAAGCCGATGGCCCGATCCGTCACGAGACCGGCGATACGCTCCATCTCCGTCCGGTCGGGCTCCAACGGGTGCATGATTCCCTCCTCCTGCCTCACGGGACGCCCAGTGCGCGCAACGCCGCGGTAGTGCCCGCCGCGAGCAGCACGACCACCACGAACGGGGTGCGTAGCCAGGCTGCGACCGCTCCGACCGCAACTCCGGTCGCGCGGGCCCAGCCGGCGAAGCCCGATCCAGTACGCCCGCCATCGGAATGTCCTTGCAATGGGCGCAGGACGTCGACGGCCACATGGTCAAAGCGGTCGGCAGCTGCCGACCGCTCGCTCGGTTCACACACGACCGGCCCTGACTCTGTGGATATGCGCTTACTGCAAGAGTTAGTCGACAGCGACGTCCTGGTTGGTGTCCAGGGTGGACATGCCGAGCGCGGCCCACGCCGTCAACAGCTGGTGATCGCCTGCAGCCACCACGATGTCGTCATCATCGAGCTGGTGCGCCGAGGCGCAGTGCACCGCATCGTAGCCGCGCAGCGCGTGGCTCTGGGCAAGGTCAGCGGCCTGCCGGACCAGCAACTCATCGACTTCGACCACCTCGAACTCGTCCCACATCTCGTCGAGCCTGCCCACGGCTGACCGGCGTTGCGCCTCCGTGAGCCGACCCATGCGGGCTGCCTGCGCTAGCGCCGCCGCCACCTCGACATAGAGCAGCCTGCAGGACACGACGGCGTCGGTGTCGTCCCAGAACCGTCTGCACAGCGCCGTGCTCGGCTCCACAACGAGCAACGGAACAAAGGCCGAGGTGTCGAAGTAGCCGATCACCGTCGCTGCGTAGCTATGAGATCACTCACGGCGCCGGCGGCGGCGATGGGATCACGAGACGGCCGCTTCGGCTGACGGGCCTGGCGGACTCGCCCCTCGGCGATGAGCCGCTCCAGGGGGGTCGGCGCGCCAGCCGGAACGATACGTGCGACGACCCGACCGTGCTCGGTCACGGTCACGCTGCGTCCTTCGCGAACCTGCGCGAGGTGGCGGCTCAGCCCGTCTCGAAGTTCCCGGATCCCCACCCTCATGACAGCCTCCTTGTGGCCACATCCAATACAACAAATATAGCCATCCTCAAGCATGCTGTCCACCGCAAATAAACCGCGCCTAGGGTTCGAGAAACCAGGGGCTCGCGTAGGCCACCGCGAGGTTGTTCGCCGGGTGCCCGGACGGGCCGGGGCTGTCGTTGGGCTCGGCCGGATCGGCGATGCGCAGCACCACCCAGCCGCCCGCGGTGGCCTCGACCGGGACGGCGAACCGCGACACGTCGCCGCAGCGGATGTCGACGACCTCGGCCACGGCGGGCACCGGCCCACCCGGCCGCAGCACCTGCACCTGCAGCGGCATCCCGGCCCACCCCCGCCCCCGGTCGACGTCGAGCGCGAACTCCACCGCACCACTGCGGTGCCGCAGCACCGAACCCATCCGCACCCCGTTGGCGGTGGCGTCCACCCGAAGCCCGGCAACCCTGGTGGCGAAGAACCGCCGTGCCCGCAGCGCCTCAGCGACGCCGGCCCGGCTCAGCTCGGTGACCCACAGCCCCGCCCTGCCCTTTCCCTCCGACAGGCCCCAGTCGTCGCCGTGCTCGTCGGTGACGCCGAGCAGACCGGTCCGCCAGCCGGCCTCCAGGCACGCCACCAGCGGCGAAGTACCGCCGCGCCCGACGCCCTCGAACAGGTAGTCGTCGTAACGGTTGAACATCTCCAGGCTGACCAGCTGATCACGGGCGGCATCGAAGTAGGCGAAGCCGGAGAAGCAGCCGGCTTCCCTGCCGGGGTGGTTGAAGCCGGCCAGGCCGGTGTCCTGCGCTGTCCCGGAGCGTCCTGCCTCACGCCCGGCGTTGGTCAGCCACTCGTAGAACTGAGCCATTTCGGTGTGGCTGGCGATGTCGATGAAGTCGTCGGTGAACCACGCGTTGACGTGTCCCAGATGGGGGTGGGACCACTCGAAGCCGCGGATCGCGGTGAACTCCCCGGGCCGGTCGTGCGCAGCGGCCAACTCACCGGTGCGTCGCCAGCCGGCCCGATCGAGCCCGATCCACGGCCTGCCGCCCGCGCCGGTGCCCTCCACCGAGGCGCCCCGGATGGCGTGATCGGTCAGCGCAGCGACGTCCAGGCCGGCGTCACGCATCGACGGGAACGCCTCACTCGGGTCACCGTCGCCATCGGAGAGCACGGTGTGGTTGTGCAGGTCGGCGTGCACCAGCATGGTTCCCCGGCTGATCCGGGACTCCCGCTGCGCGCCGCCGGCTGGTACGGCGCCTGCCAGTGATGTATCGGCTGCTCCTGCCAGCAACAGCGCCCGGCCCGTAACCGGTCCTCGGTGTGAGTGCGTCACCAGCCGCGCTGGGCCAGTCGCTGCGCCTCGGGCAGCTCGGTGAGCCCGACCATCGCCTCGCCGAGTCCGCGGGACACCTTGGCGAGCATGTCCGGGTCGTCGTGAAAGGTGGTGGCCTTGACGATCGCCTCGGCGCGCCGCGCAGGTCCGTGCGACTTGAAGATCCCGGAACCGACGAAGACACCCTCGGCGCCGAGCTGCATCATCATCGCCGCATCGGCTGGGGTGGCGATGCCGCCCGCGGTGAACAGCACGACCGGCAGCTTGCCGGCAGCGGCGACCTCCGAGACCAGCTCCACCGGCGCCTGCAGCTCCTTGGCGGCGGTGTGGAGCTCGTCGGACCCCATCGTCGACAGCCGCCGGATGCCGGCACGGATCGCGCGCATGTGCCGGGTCGCCTCGACCACGTTGCCGGTACCGGCCTCACCCTTGGAGCGGATCATCGCCGCACCCTCGGAGATCCGGCGCAGCGCCTCACCGAGGTTGGTCGCGCCGCACACGAACGGCACGGTGAAGCCGAACTTGTCGATGTGGTTGGCCTCGTCGGCGGGGGTGAGCACCTCGGACTCGTCGACGTAGTCCACGCCGACCGCCTGCAACACCTGCGCCTCGACGAAGTGCCCGATGCGCGCCTTCGCCATCACCGGGATCGAGACCGCATCGATGATCCCGCTGACCATGTCGGGGTCACTCATCCGGGCAACGCCGCCCTGCGATCGGATGTCGGCAGGCACCCGCTCGAGCGCCATCACTGCGACCGCCCCGGCGTCCTCGGCGATCTTCGCCTGCCCCGGGGTGACCACGTCCATGATCACGCCACCCTTGAGCATCTCGGCCATCCCGCGCTTGACCAGTGCGGTACCGACCTGCCGGGCTGCCAGGCCGGACGACGCTGGCCGGGGGACGGACTGGAGGGATCCGACGTGGGTGGGCTCGGTGTCGGCGGGCACGATGGTTCGCTCCTCGGGCCAAATGATGCGGAGATCGTGGCGGCGGTGGCCAGCCACACATCGATCATACGTCGAGCACCGCGCCTGGTCGAAGGCCACTGGCCAGCACGTGGCCCCGCGCGTCGGCTCCGAACGGGCGGCCAACGAGACCTGAACTCGGGGTTGCGACCCCCGGGCACCACGGTGTGAGATCGGGCACACACCCCACACCAACAGCGCGTTCGGGGAGTGGTGTCGATGGCTGGGAAGAGCAACGGCGAGCGTTCGGACGCGGTCGGGGTGGCGGACGATCCAGGTCGGATCCGCAATGTCGCCCTCGTCGGCCCGTCCGGCGCGGGCAAGACCACACTGGTGGAGGCACTGTTGGCCGCCACCGGCACGATCGATCGGGCAGGGTCGGTCGTCGACGGCACGACAGTGTGCGACCACGACCCCGCGGCCGTGCGGCAGCAGCGCTCGGTGACGCTGGCGGTCGCACCGCTGCACCACGAGGGCGTGAAGATCAACCTCGTCGACACCCCCGGCTACGCGGACTTCGTCGGTGAGCTGCGAGCGGGTCTGCGGGCCGTCGACGCGGCGCTGTTCGTGGTGTCCGCGGCCGAGAGCGTCGACCCCGCGACCACCGCATTGTGGGAGGAGTGCGCCGAGGTCGGGCTACCCAGGGCGGTGGTGTGCAGCCGCCTCGACCACCCGCGCGCCGACCTCGACGGCGAGCTCGCGGAATGCCGTGCGGCGTTCGGTGAGGGCGTGCTGCCGCTGTATCTGACGGTGCGCGACGGCGAGGGGACGGTCACCGGCCTGGCGGGCCTGCTCACCGGTCAACTCGTCGACTACTCCGCCGGCTACCCGCCGCGGCGCAGCGCCGTCGACGGGGCCGTCGACGCCGGGGCGTTCCGCGATGACCGTAACGAGCTGATCGAGGGCATCATCGCCGAGAGCGAGGACGAAACCCTCATGGAGCGCTACCTCGAGGGCGCCGACCTCGAGGTAGACACGCTGATCAAGGACTTGGAGAAGGCAGTCGCGCGCGGCGCATTCCACCCGGTCATTCCCGCCTGCGCGGCCAGCGGTGTCGGGCTCGCCGAGCTGCTCGAGGTGCTCGTGGGCGCGTTCCCCGCACCGGGAGCGCACCTCCCCCCGCCGGTGACATGCCCGGACGGCAAGCCGCATCCCGCGGTGACCGTCGATCCCGCCGCTCCGCTGGCCGCCGAGGTCGTACGCACCCTGGTCGACCCGTACCAGGGCCGGGTGTCGCTGGTCCGGGTCTTCTCCGGGACGGTGGCGCCGGACCGGCCGGTGCACGTCTCCGGCCACGGCCTGGCCGATCGGGGCCACGCAGACCACGACGTCGACGAGCGGGTGGCCCACGTCTACGCCCCGGTGGGCGGCGCGCTGCACGAGGTGTCGTACTGCATCGCGGGTGACCTGTGCGCGGTCACCAAGCTCAGCTCGGCCGAAACCGGGGACACGCTGTCCGGGACCGACGACCCGCTGCTGGTGGCCCCCTGGCGGATGCCCGAGCCGCTGCTGCCGGTGGCGGTGGTCGGGCGCAGCCGCAGCGACGAGGATGCGCTGGTCCGCAACCTCGGCCGGCTGGTGGCAGCCGACCCCACGCTGCGGCTCGAACGCAACTCCGAGACCCACCAGCTCGTGCTGTGGTGCATGGGTGAGGCACACGCCGACGTGGTGCTCTCCCGGCTGCGAGCCGGTGGTGCCGAGGTGGAGACCGAGCCGGTCGTGGTGCCGCTGCGCGAGACCTTCTCGGGCGGCGCCAAGGGGCACGGCAAGCACGTCAAGCAGTCCGGCGGGCACGGCCAGTACGCGGTATGCGACATCGAGGTCGAGCCGCTGGCCCGCGGGGACGGTTTCGAGTTCGTCGACAAGGTGGTCGGCGGCGCAGTGCCGCACCAGTACATTCCCAGCGTGGAGAAGGGCGTCCGGGCACAGATGGAACGCGGCCTGCTCGCCGCGGGCCGGCCCGTGGTCGATATCCGCGTCACGCTCGTCGACGGCAAGGCCCACAGCGTGGACTCCTCCGACATGGCGTTCCAGACCGCTGGATCGCTCGCGCTCAAGGACGCCGCCGAGCGCGGCTCCGTGGTGGAGCTCGAGCCGCTCGACGAGGTCGTGGTGCGGATGCCCGAGGAGCACCTCGGCACGGTGCTGGGTGACCTGTCCTCGCGGCGCGGCCGGGTGCTGGGAACCGAGAACGACGGCGCCGGCCGCATGCTGGTGCGCGCCGAGGTGCCCGCCGCCGAGCTACTGCGCTACACGGTCGACCTGCGCGGACTGACCTCGGGCAGTGCCCGCTTCACCCGCGTGTTCTCGCGCTACGCGACTGCCACGTCGGCGTGAAATCGACCGGCGGATCGACGATCTCGAAGTACCGGGGCCAGGGGGCCGTGCCCGCGAGCCGCAGCCAGCGCACCACCCGGCGAGTACGCAACGCGCGGGTGTCGCGGACCGCATCGTTGTACACCCGCCGTGCGAGCATGACACACGCCTCGGCGTCGGCCAGCTCGACGTCGAGCGCGGCGTCGAGTGTGCTGCGGTCGAGGGCGCCGAGCATCCTGCCGAGCTCGTTCTCGACGGCCTCACGGTCCGAAGCAGATGCCGTGGTCCTGCCCGCCGCCGTGGCGAGCCCGGGCTCGGCGACTTCGGGTAGCCCGCCGGCTGCGATCAGGGTGCGCACCACGACGGCGCGTCGCACCAGCGCACTGTCGAGCGCCAGCCAAGCCGCGTCGGTGCGAACGTGCAGCCTGTCCAGCCGGTTCGCGACCCGGACCGCCGCCCGCAGAACAACCAGAACGACCACCACCCCGAGCGTGATGAGCAGCGGTGTCACGACGCCGTCCCGGCCGCAACTCGTCGCGGATCCGCCGCGGCCGCCGTCTCGTAGACGCGCAGCACCTGCGCGGCGACCACCGGCCAGTCCAGCGCGGCGACCCGGGCACGGCCCGCAGCCGCCAACGCGGCGCGTCGGCTGCGGTCGGCGAGCAACCCGTCCAGCGCGGTCGCCAGCGCGCCGGCATCGCCGGGCGGCACCAGCAACCCGGCACGACCATCATCGAGCACCCGGCGAAACGCGTCGAGATCGCTGGCCACCACCGGTGTCCGGGCCGCCATCGCCTCGGTCAACACCACTCCGAAGCTCTCCCCGGCCAGGTTCGGAGCGCAGCAGACATCCACGCTGCGCAGCGCACTCGCCTTGGTCGCCTCGTCGGCCGCACCGAGCAGTTCGAGCCGGTCGGCGAGCTCGGAACCCGCCTGCCGGCGCAGTGCCGTGGCGTCACCCCCGCCCAGCACCAGCAGCCGCAGTCCCGGCCTCGAACGTGCCAGCAGCCGGACCGCGTCGAGCAGCACCGGCATCCCCTTGCGGGGCTCGTCGTAGCGGCCCACGAACCCCAGGGTGCCGCCGTCACGCGGGTAGCCCGGCAGCGGCGCGGCAGCCGCAAAGGCATCGACGTCGACCCCGTTGGGGATCTCGACGGCATCCCCGCCTAGGTGCTCGACCTGCACCCGTCGCGCCAGCGCCGACACCGCGATCCGTGCAGTGATCTTCTCCAGCTGCGGCTGTAGCATGCCCGCCAACGCCGCCAGCGTCCGCGACCGGATCATCGAGGCGTGGAAGGTCGCCACGACCGGACCCTCGGCCAGGGCCAGCGCAAGCAGGGACAGACTCGGCGCCGCCGGCTCGTGCACGTGCAACACGTCGAAGTCATGCTCGCGCAACCACCGGCGCACCCGGGAGAAGGCCACCGGCCCGAACAACACCGGCGCGACCGAGCCGTTGTAGCGGATCCCTATCGAGCGGCCGGCCACCGTCACGGAGTCCGTCAGCGGACTGTCGCCATGCGACGGCGCCAGCACGTCGACCGGGTGGCCGAGACCGCGCAGCGCATTCGCAAGGCCGATGACGTGCGCCTGCACCCCGCCGGGCACGGCCAGCGAGTACGGGCACACCATTCCGATCCGCACGACGGCCCTACCCGGTGCACCGCGGTACGGCCGCCCGCCGATGCTCGGGAAGATCGGCCGGCCACAGCGGTTGCAGCATGTGCCAGTCCTCGGGTCGCTCGGCGATGTCGGCGGCGAACACGTCGGCCATCGCCTGCGTGGCTGCCGCCACCTGTGCGTGGCAATACGAGTCATAGCTCGCATCCCCACTCACAGGGACGCAGGCCACGGGCGGGTGGATGCGCACCCGCCAGCCGTCGGGCGCGAAGTAGGCGCCGGCCGGAAGCAACGGCGCACCCGTCGCCAAGGCCAGCCGTGCCGGACCCGAGGGCATGCTGGTCGGTTCCCCGAACAGCTCGACAGCCACACCCGACGAGGTGAGGTCGCGATCGGCGAGCAGGCAGACCACGCGGTTGTCGCACAGCCGCTGCTCGAGGACGTCGTGTGCCCGCATGTCACCACCGGTCGACGGCAGGATCTCGAAGCCGAGCCACTCCCGGTAGGCGACGAAACGCCGGTAGAGCGACTCGGGCCGCAACCGCTCGGCCACCGTGGTGAACCGACCCGAGTGCCCGACCAGCCAGACTCCGGCGACGTCCCAGTTGCCGGTGTGCGGCAACGCCACGACCGCGCCACGACCCGCGGCCAGCGCCTCGTCCAGGTACCGCCGTCCATCGACGTGCGGATCCACCTCGCGGCGCAACGCCCGGTGGTCGACGGTGGGCAACCGGAACACCTCGCGCCAGTATCGCGCGTAGGAGCGCAGGCCCCGGCGCACCAGCTCGTCGAGCTCGACAACCCCGGCAGCGGGTACCACCCGCGCGAGGTTGCGACGCAGTTGCCGCACGGCAGGCCCGTTGCGACGAGCGACGACATCGGCGGCGGCGCGAAACACCCGCTCGACCACGGGTGACGGCAGTACCCGGGTCAGCCGCCAACCCGCCCGGTAGCCGACGTCGGCCCAGCGGCTCACGTGCCCTCCGTCGCGCTGCGCCATACCGCGGCCACCCGCTGCCCGATGGTGACCAACGACAGCGCCGCGACCAGCCACAGCGCGACGTCGACCGCCCAGGACAATCCGAGGCCGGTCAGCCCGGTGCCGACGAGGGTGACGAGATAGCGCTCGGCGCGTTCCATCACCCCGCCCCCGGCCGACAGACCCGTGGCCTCGGCCCTGGCCTTGATGTAGGAGATCACCTGGGCGCTGACCAGGCAGATCAGCGCGGCGACCGCGAGCTCCCGCCGATCACCGACACCGAAGCACCACCAGGTCAGCCCCGCGAAGACCGCGCCGTCGGCGAGCCGGTCGCAGCCGGCGTCGAGCACCGTGCCGAACGGGGTGCCGTACCCGCGGGCGCGAGCCACCGCGCCGTCGAGCAGATCGAACATCACGAACGTCCCGATGACGAACGTCCCGACGACCAGTTGCCCCTGCGGGAAGAACCACAGCGCCGAGACCATCGTGCCGGCCGCGCCGACCACGGTCACCACGTCCGGGATGACCCCCCGTCGTAGCAGCCAGGCACCGATAGGATCGGTGACCCGCGAGACCGACGCGCGGGCGAAGATGTTCAGCATCGCAGCCTGCAGTCAGGGCGAGACGGGATGGTGATCAGAAGGATAGCCCGCTTCCTCGGGGACGCGCAGACCGGTGCCGAGCAGTGCCCACGCGCCGTCGGACAGCGTGTGCACGACCCGTGACAACAGCACGACGGCCGCCACGGCGCCGCCGCTGGCCACCACCGGGCCCAGCAGTGCCAGCAGCACGAACTCCCGGACCCCGAGACCGGCCGGGGTCACCACCAGGAACCCGGCTGCGAGGAAACCCACGGTCCAGGCCAGCGCGAAGCCTCCCAGCGCGAACGCCGGCAGCAGCGCCTTGCTGTCCTCGCGAACCACCGGTGCGAGCAGCAACAGCATGCTCGTGCCATATCCCAGCCAAGTGACCGACAGCCACCCCAGCGCACTGAGCACCGCGCTACCCGACACCCGCTGCGGCGGCGTGCCCCGGCCCAGCACGCGGTGCATCAAGCGCAGTACCGGCAGCACCAGCCTCGGGTGCAATGCGGCCAGCAGCAGCGGGGCGAGCAGCGTCACCCAGCCGAAACGGTCGAACGAGGCGGCCGACGTGAAGGGCAGCACGAACCCGGCCACCACCGCTCCGGTGGCACAGTGGGCCACCACGAACAGCGCCGATGCCGCCGTGGTGCGCGAGACCGGCACCCCGTGCTCGCGACCCAGCTTCGCCTGCGCGACGTAGGCCCACACCGTGCCGGGGATGTACTTGCCGATCTGGCCGATGAAGAAGATCCGGGCAGCAGGTTGCACGCGCAGCGGTGCGCCGACGCCACGCAGCAGCGATCGCCACGCCAGACCGGACGCGCCCAGACCGGCGGCGGCGGCGAGGAACGACCCGACCACCGCGGGGACGCCGATCTCGCGCACCGCGCGGATCGCGCCGGACACGTCGCCGGCCAGCTGCCATCCCAGCAGCCCGAACGCCCCACCCAGGAACAGCAGCCGCGCGGCGATCACGAACAGCCGCTTGCGCCGCGCCGCGGCAGCACCCTCCGAACCATCCGGCCGGCGCCACCACGAAGTCGTGCGCTGCGTGCTCAGGGCAGCTCCCCCCACGCTTGCGCGAGCATCGCCCGCGTCTCCCCCAGCAGCTGCGGCAACACCTTGGTCCCGGCCACCACGGGCATGAAGTTCGCGTCGCCGCCCCAGCGTGGGACGACGTGCTGGTGCAGGTGAGCGGCAATTCCCGCGCCTCCCACCGCACCCTGGTTGATGCCTATGTTGAAGCCGTGCGGGTCCGCGGCGCGGCGTGCCGCGAGCATGGCGCGCTGGGTGAAGGTCGCCAGTTCCACGGTCTCCTCACCGGTCAGCTCCGGGTAGTCGGCGACGTGGCGGTAGGGCACCACCATCAGATGGCCGGGGTTGTAGGGATACAGATTGAGCACCGCGTACACAGTGATCCCCCGCGCCACCACCAGCCCCTCGGCGTCGCCGACCCGGTGGATACGGCAGAACGGACACTCGCCGGTGTCCTCGTCGGGCTTGTTCTCGCCCTTGATGTAGGCCATCCGGTGCGGCGTCCACAGTCGCTGCCAATGGTCCGGCTCGCCGACACCGTCCTGGGCAGGCAGGTCGGGATCGTCACCGGGCGTCACGAAGCCCCCAACGGCAAGTCGGCGGCGGTCGGCGAGACGTTCTCCCGCCGGTTGACCCAGCCGGCCACGGCTTCGACGGCCTGGTCGACCGCGACGCCGTTGACCTGCGTGCCGTCCCGGAACCGGAACGAGACCGCACCCGCCTCGACGTCCTTGCCGCCGGCGAGCAGCAGGAACGGCACCTTCTGGGTGGTGTGGGTGCGGATCTTCTTCTGCATCCGGTCGTCTGAGGCGTCCACCTCCACCCGCACGCCCCGCGCCCGCAGCGCCTTGGCGACCTGCTGCAGGTGCTCGACGTGCTCATCGGCGATCGGTATGCCGACGGCCTGCACCGGCGCGAGCCACGCGGGCAGGGCGCCCGCGTAGTGCTCGAGCAGCACCCCGAAGAATCGCTCGATCGAGCCGAACAGCGCCCGGTGGATCTTGACCGGCCGCTGCTTGGAACCGTCCGAGGACGTGTACTCCAGGTCGAATCGCTCCGGCATGCTGTAGTCGAGCTGAATGGTCGACATCTGCCAAGTACGGCCCAACGCGTCCCTCGCCTGC
The DNA here is from genome assembly GCA_009377865.1 of Pseudonocardiaceae bacterium. Taxonomy (GTDB): domain Bacteria; phylum Actinomycetota; class Actinomycetes; order Mycobacteriales; family Pseudonocardiaceae; genus WHSY01. The sequence continues at coordinate 81,359 of WHTH01000011.1, forward strand.
ACCGAGATCTTCGGACCGTAGAACGCCGCGCCGCCGGGATCGGCCACCAGTTCCAGACCGGAATCCTCCGCCGCCTGCCGCAGGGTTTCGGTGGCCTCTTCCCAGAGAGCATCGGATCCGACGTACTTGTCCTCGTTGCGGGTGGACAACTCGAGGTAGAAGTCGTCGAGTCCGTAGTCGCGCAGGAGATCGAGCACGAAGCTCAGCAGCGACTTGAGTTCGCCCGGAAGCTGTCCCGGCGCGCAGTAGATGTGCGCGTCGTCCTGCGTCATCCCTCGCACACGGGTCAGGCCGTGCACCACGCCGGACTTCTCGTAGCGGTACACGGAACCGAACTCGAACAACCGCAGTGGAAGCTCGCGGTATGACCGCCCGCGGGAGCGGTAGACGAGGTTGTGGTACGGGCAGTTCATCGGCTTGAGGTAGTAGTCCTGACCGGGCTTGCGCACCTCCCCGTCCTCGGAAAGCTCCTCATCGAGGTGCATCGGAGGGAACATGCCATCGGCGTACCACTGCAGGTGCCCGGAGGTCTCGAACAACTGCCCCTTGGTGATGTGCGGTGAATAGACGAACTCGTAGCCGGCCTCGACATGGCGCTGCCGCGAGTAGTCCTCCATCTCGCGGCGGACGATCCCGCCGCGTGGATGGAACACAGCCAATCCCGAACCGATCTCGGCAGGGAAGCTGAACAGGTCCAGCTCCGCACCGAGGCGCCGGTGGTCGCGGCGCTCGGCCTCGGCGAGGTGCTCGAGGTACTCGTCGAGCCGCTCGGCCGACTCCCACGCGGTGCCGCAGATCCGCTGCAGCTGTGGGTTGCGCTCGGAGCCACGCCAGTAGGCTGCGGCGCTGCGCATCAGCCGGAACGCCGGGATGTGCCTGGTGGTCGGCACGTGCGGGCCACGGCACAGATCGGCCCAGACGGCCTCACCGGTGTGAGCGTGCAGGTTGTCGTAGACGGTCAGCTCTCCCGCGCCGACCTCCATCACCTCGGAGGTGTCGACATCCCCCTTGCGGTCGACCAGCTCCAGCTTGTACGGCTCCGCGCCAGCCTTGATGATCTTGCGCATGGTCTTCTCGATCGCGACGAGGTCGTCCTGGGTGAACGGCCGGTCGACGTCGAAGTCGTAGTAGAACCCGTCGGTCACCGGCGGGCCGATGCCGAGCTTGGCCTCGGGGAACAGCTGCTGGACGGCCTGGGCGAGCACGTGCGCGCAGGAGTGGCGGATCACGCTGCGGCCGTCGTCGCTGCCGGCCGCCACCGCGGCGACCGTGGTGTCAGTCTCGGGGGCCCAGGCGAGGTCAAGCAGCCGGCCGCTGTCGTCGCGCGCGACGACAGCGGCATCGGGGCCGCCGATCGGTGCCCCGGCGTCGCGCAGCGCCTGGCCGCCCATGGTGCCGACGCCCTGGATCGCGACGGTGGTCGTCCCGGCAGGCACCGTCACCCGCAGCGCGGTGTCGATGGGTGCGTGACGCTGCTCGGACACGATGTGCTCCTCGGCCGGCGATGAGTGGTCGGGTCGATGCTATCGACCGGCTTGCCCAGCTGCGGGTTGCGCCCCGGTCTCACACGTAGGGCCTCGGACGAGCCGATGCTCATCCGAGGCCCTACGTTTCCGAAAGCCCTGCGCTTCCGAGAACCCTGTGGTTCCGAATACGGGTATGTCAGGCCCTGGCGTGGAAGATTCCCCAGGCGAGTCTGCCGGAGTTGCCACCCTCGACCCAGTGGCGAAGACCCACCTTCATCGGCTCCAGGTAATCGCGGCTGACCGACCCCTCGATCTCGCCTTCACGGCGCTCGGTCTCCTCGAGCACGCGACCGTAGTGCCGGGCCAGCTGTCGTGTGTGGTCCTCGAAGTCGATCGTCGTCAGGCCCAGCCGGGTCAGCTCCCGGCGATAGAACGAGGGCGAGCCCATGGTGTCCAGATGCAGTCGCTTGAGGATCGGCGCCAGATCTTCTCGTGAGCTCTCGTCCTGCGCCATCGGATCGGTGAAGACGACCTCGCCACGCGGACGCAGCACCCGCACGACCTCCTCGAGCGCCCGCCGCCGGTCACCGCTGTGCAGGAAGGAGTCCTGCGACCACACCACGTCGAAGTGGTTGTCCTGGAACGGCAGATCCTCGAACGAGCCGTCGAACACCTCGATGCGGTCATCGAGACCCTGCTCGACGTTCATCGCGCGGTTGCGCTCGTTCTCGACCTCGCTGAGGTTGAGGCACTTGACACGACAGCCGAAGGTGCGTGCGAGGTGACGGGCGGCGCCACCGTATCCCGCACCGACGTCGAGCACATGGGTGCCGGGCCCCACCTCGACCCGGTCGGCCATCTGCTCGACCGTGCGCCGGCTGGCCGGGCGAATGTCCTCCGTCTCGTCGTCGTAGAGACCCACGTGGATGTCCTCGCCGCCCCATACGGTGAAGTAGAAGTTGTCCGCGTCGTCGGAGTTGTAGTAGTCGCGCGCGGTCTGAACTGCGGTGGAATAGTCCATAGCAAAGTCCTCGTAGGAGCGATAGGCCTTTTCAGCCACATGGATGAAGAAGTCCGGAGCCCCGTCGCCGTAGTCGGACTGGAAGTCCCCATAGGTGTCGATGCGCTGGAAACCCACATCGCGAAGCAGCTTGCGCGTGTAGTCCTTACGTAGCGGGAACATGTTGAGGAAGTACTCGGATTTGTCCGGGAAGCGGTAACAAAATCTGGCCAGCCCGTCGTCGACGTAATCCGGCTCGGCCGACACCTCCTCGCCGCAGTAGTAGTACGTGTGCTTGCTCGAGAAGCCGTCGTCGAGCAGGGAGTCGTAGTTGCGCTGGTCGAGGATCAAGACACCGTCGTGCTTGAGCATCGCGTAG
>WHTH01000063.1 GCA_009377865.1 Pseudonocardiaceae bacterium
CGGCGGCCTCAGCCAGCCACGACCGACACCCCTGACAACACCGCGGTGCGAGCACCACCACCTCGTCGGGGTCAGCGACCAGGCGCCGCGACACCGACGACGCGCCCGGCTGCTTACCCGATCTGCGACCCGACCGCCCACAGCTGGCCGACGAGGTGCCGGTCGGCGAGGACCAGCGCCAGCACATCGAGCTGACCCGCAACCTCGCGCAACGGTTCAACTCGCGGTACGGCCCGACGTTCACGGTGCCGGAACCGCACATCATCCGGGGCGCGGAGAAGATCTACGACCTGACCGAGCCGACGGCGAAGATGAGCAAGTCCGCCTCCTCGCCCGCCGGCGTCGTCGACCTGCTCGACGAGCCGAAGGCATCGGCCCGCAAGATCCGCTCCGCGGTCACCGACACCGGCCGCGAGATCGTCTACGACCCGGAGCACAAGCCCGGTATCTCGAACCTGCTGGTGATCTACTCGGCACTGTCGGGCCGGACCGTCGACGAGCTGGCCGCCGGCTATGACGGCAAGGGGTACGGCGACTTGAAGAAGGACCTGGCGGAGGTGCTGGCCGACTTCGTGACGCCGCTGCGTGACGAGCTGAAGATCTATACCGACGACCCGGCCGAGCTGGACAAGGTGCTCGCGCGGGGTGCGGATCGCGCTCGGGCAGTGGCGGCGGACACGGTCCGTGATGTCTATGACCGGATCGGGTTCGTCGCGCCGGCGGGCTGATCGCGGCGCGAGCAGCTAACCTCCCGGCTATGTCGGGGACCGGTCCACAGCAGACCGACGAGCAGCAGGACGAGAAGCCCGGGATGCTGCAACGCTACCGGCGGCGCTACCCGTGGCTCGACCATCTGGTGCGCGCCGGGCAGGCCTACACGACCAACAACGGCGACCATTACGCGGCCGCGATCACCTACTTCAGCGTGCTCGCCCTCGTGCCGCTGCTGATGATCGCCTTCGCCGTCGGCGCGTTCGTGCTGGCCGGGAACCAGGAGCTGCTGGATCAGCTGAAGGCACAGATCGAAGAGTCCGCGCCACCGGGGCTCGGCAGCACACTGGAGCCGGTTATCGACCAGGCCATCGACTCCCGTAGCAGCGTCGGCATCCTCGGGTTGCTCGGCGCGCTGTACTCCGGCCTGGGCTGGATGGGCAACCTGCGTGAGGCGCTGTCCGCCCAGTGGGTGCAGCCGCCGGAGCCCGACGGCTTCCTGCGCACCAAGGTCTTCGACCTGCTGGCGCTGCTGGGCCTCGGGCTCGCGCTGGTTGTCTCGTTCGCCGTCACCGGTGCCGGCACCCAGTTCGCCGACGTGCTGCTGGATCTGGTCGGCCTGAGCGGGTTCTGGTGGGCGCGGTGGCTGTTCTTCCTGCTCGCGATGGCGCTGTCGGTGGCGGGGATGTGGCTGGTCTTCGTGTGGGTGATCGCGCGGCTGCCGCGCCAGCCGGTGGTGCTGCGCAGCGCGATGAAGGCCGCGCTGCTGGCCGCGGTCGGCTTCGAGGTGCTCAAGCAGGTCTTTGCGGTCTACCTGGGCCAGGTGTCGAGCAGCCCCACCGGTCAGCTGTTCGGGCCGGTGATCGGAGTCATGGTCTTCGCCTTCTTCGTCTCGCGCTTCATCCTGTTCGCGACGGCCTGGGCTGCGACCGCGCGGGAGCAGCAGCAGGATTCCGGTGCCGAGCAGGACGCCTTCACTGCGTCGGGCGCCGTGTAGGCGTCCTTCCCGGCACCGGGTATGCCGAGCGTAGCGTTGCAGCATCAGGGTCTTCCCTGATGCGCCGAAGCACGGCGTCCGATGGGCTGGGGCCGATGGGCTGGGGCCGGTGCTACGACACGGGAGGTGGAGGCTGATGCTCAAGGTGATCGGGATCATCGCGCTGATCTGGATCGGGTTCATGGTGCTGGGAGCGGTGTTCAAGATGCTGCTCTGGGCACTGGTCATCGGAGCAGTGCTGGTCGTGGGAGTCGCCGCCTACGGCGCGCTGCGCAGCAAGTCCGACCGCGCGGCGATCCGTTAGCGGATCACACCGGCGGGGGCTAGGTTCGACCCGGAAAGCGTGGCACAGAGCAGGACCGGGAGCTGGCGTGACCGTATCGGAGCATCCCGCCGTCGAGGTCGATCTCGCGGACCGTTACCGCCCCGGCGCGGGTCCCGTGTTGCTGACCGGGGTGCAGGCGATCGGACGGCTGCTCGTCGAGCAGCATGCCGCCGATGCCGCGGCCGGGTTGCGCACCGGGTCGTTCGTCTCGGGCTATCAGGGCAGCCCGCTGGGCGGGCTGGACCGCACGCTGGCCTTGGCGCCGGAGCTGGCCGAGCAGGGTGTCCGGCTGGTGCCCGCCGTCAACGAGGAGCTTGCCGCGACGGCGGTCTGGGGCAGCCAGCTGGAGGTGCCCGACCGGCCCTGGAGCGTCGACGGCGTGGTGGGGGTCTGGTACGGCAAGGCCCCCGGCGTGGACCGTGCCGGTGACCCGATGCGGCACGGGAACATCTGCGGTGCCCACCCGCGGGGCGGCGTGCTGGTGCTGGCCGGCGACGATCCCGGCTGCAAGTCGTCCACCATCCCGTCGGCCAGCGAACCGACGCTGGCCGGCTACGGCCTGCCGGTGCTCTACCCCGCCGACGCCGCCGACATCGTCCGGCTCGGTCGCTACGGCATCGCGGCGTCGCGCGCGTCCGGCTGCTGGATCGGCATGAAGATCGTCGCCGATGTCGCCGACGGCGTCTACGCGCTGGACGGCGCCGTGGCCGACGTGCCGATCACCGTGCCCGAGTTGGAGTGGGACGGCGGGCCGTGGAGCTACCGGCAGACGCCGGTGCTGCTCCCGCCCGCCAGCCTGACAGCCGAGGCGCAACTGCATGGCCCGCGGTGGGCGATGCTGCGGGAGTTCCTGGTCGTCAACCCGATCAACACGGTCGAGGTCGACCCGTCGCGGGCGTGGCTGACGGTGGTCGCCGGGGGAAAGTCGTTCAATGACGTCCGGCAGGTGCTTCGCGACCTCGGTCTCGACGACCCCGATTCGGACACTGCGCTGCACCGTGCCGGGATCCGGCTGCTGCGGCTGGGGATGATCCACCCGCTCGACCGCGAGCAGCTGCGACGGGTCGCCGGCGGGTGCGAGCGCGTGCTGGTGATCGAGGAGAAGGGCCCGTTCGTCGAGACGGCGGTACGTGATGCGCTCTACGGCATGCCCGATGCCCCGCCGGTGGTCGGCACCTCCGATGAGGACGGTCGCCCGCTGGTGCCGGTGACCGGAGAACTGACGGCGGGAGTGCTGGACGGCCCGCTGCGCCGGGTGCTCGGACAGCGGGTGTCGCTGCCGCAGCCACCACGGTCGCGGATGCAGCTGGACCTGCTGCCGGTGTCGCGGACCCCGTACTTCTGCTCCGGATGCCCGCACAACCGCTCGACGCTGGTTCCCGAGGGATCGATCAACGGTGGTGGCATCGGCTGCCACGCCATGGTCGCGCTCACCGACCGGGAGGGCAGCAACGTCAGCTCCATCACGCAGATGGGCGGTGAGGGCGCGCAGTGGATCGGCCAGTCGGCGTTCCTGCCGACGACCGGGTCCGGTGAGCACATGTTCCAGAACATGGGTGACGGCACGTTCGCGCACTCCGGGCAGCTGTCGGTGCAGGCCTGCGTCGCGGCGGGCGTCACCATCACCTTCAAGCTGCTCTACAACCGGGCGGTCGCGATGACCGGCGGGCAGGACGCTGAGGGCGGCCTCGAGGTCCCGGCGCTGACGCGCAAACTCGCCGCCGAGGGCGTCGAGAAGATCATCATCTGTGCTGAAGAGCCGCACCGCTACGGTCGCAGGCCCGGGTTCGCCGCCGGGGTGAACCTGTGGCACCGTGACCGTCTCGACGAGGCGCAGCGGCTGCTGCGCGACACCCCCGGCGTCACGGTACTGATCTACGACCAGCAGTGCGCGGCGGAGGCCCGCCGGCTGCGCAAGCGCGGCACGGTCGCTCCGCGCAGCACCCGCGTCGTGATCAACGAGGCGGTCTGCGAGGGCTGTGGCGACTGCGGGGTCAAGAGCAACTGCCTGTCGGTGCAGCCGGTCGACACCGAGTTCGGCCGCAAGACCCGCATCGACCAGACGTCCTGCAACACCGACTACAGTTGCCTGGACGGCGACTGCCCCTCGTTCGTCACCGTCGACCTACCCCGGGCACAGCGGTCGCAGGGCCAGGTCGCGCCGGCCCGGCAGCCCATCGAGCCGCCTGCGGTGCCCGACGTGGTGTCGCGTGTGGACGGTGGCGCCGACGTGTTCCTCGCCGGGATCGGCGGCACCGGAATCGTCACCGTCAACCAGGTGCTCGCCACGGCCGCGATGCGCGACGGGCTTGCGGTGCACGGCGTCGACCAGACCGGGCTGTCGCAGAAGGCCGGCCCGGTCACCTCGCACCTGCGGATCGGCAGCGCCGGCACTGCCGATGCCATCCCGGCCAACCGGGTCGGATCGGCGCAGGCGTCGTGCTACCTCGCGTTCGACCTGCTGGTGGGGGCGGATGCGCGCAACCTCGGCTACGCCGACCCCGAGCGCACGGTGGCCGTGGTCTCGACCAGCCCGACCCCGACCGGGTCACAGGTTCGCGACGCGAGCGTCACCGTGCCCGCCGCGACCGACCTCGTCGAGCGGGTGCGCGGGCAGGTCTGCGAGGTCGTCGAGCTGGACGCCGTAGCCGCCGCGGTGGCGCTGTTCGGCGACACCATGCCGGCCAACTTCCTGCTCGTCGGGGCCGCGCACCAGTCCGGCGTGCTGCCGATGTCGGCGGGTGCTATCGAGGCCGCTATCGAGACCAATCGCGTCGCCGTCGCCGCCAACACCGCGGCGTTTCGCTGGGGCCGGGTCGCGGTGGCCGACCGCGAAGCGTTCCGCAGCGCCGTCGGCCCGGCGGTGGTACCGCCCGCCGAGCCCGAGGGCCTCGACCTCGAGCCGCTGTCCGGCCAGACCCGCCGACTCGCCGCGATCCGCGCGGCGCAGCTCGTCGGCTACCAGAACAGCCGGACCGCACGGGACTACCTCGACGTGCTGTGCGAGGTGTGGGCCGCCGAGCGGGCTGTCACGGACGACACCGCGTTCAGCGAGGCGGTGGCCCGCGGGCTGCACAAGCTGACCGCCTACAAGGACGAGTACGAGGTGGCGCGGCTGCTCACGGATCCCGACTTCGAGTCCCGGCTGTCCGCCGAGGTACCGGGCGGGCGGCGGATGCGCTACCGGCTGCACCCACCGGTGTTGCGGGCCATGGGGTACGGCCGCAAGATCGCACTCGGGCCGGCGTGGCGGCCGGTGCTGCGGCTGCTGGCGCGCGGGAAGGTGCTGCGCGGCACCACGTTCGACCCGGTCGGGCGCAGTTCCATGCGTCGGCTCGAGCGGGAGCTGCGCGACGAGTACCGCGCGATGGTGGCGCGGTTGGCCATGGAGCTGTCGGCCGCCGGCTACGAGACCGCGGTCGCGGCGGCCGAGGCAGCCGCGCTGATCCGCGGCTACGAGGACGTCAAGCTGGCAGGGGTGGCTCGGTACCGCGAGCGCCTCGCCGAGCTGCGTGCGAGCTCGTGAGTCCCGCAGCAAGCCACGCGAGGCGCTCGCAACGCATCGGGGGATCAGCGTCGGTAAATCTCGCGACGGCGCCCGAGGTCGACCACAATCACCACCAACCGGTCGTCCTCGATGCGATACACGACTCGCCAATCGCCGACACGGAGCCGGAAGAGCCCGGGTCGATCCTTCAACGCGACCACCCCGGCCGGTCGTGGTTGGTCCGCGAGCCGGTCGATCGCGGCTTGCAACCGCCGCCGTACCGGCTTGTCGAGCTTGGCGAGGGTCTTGAGCGCGTCACGTGTGATCTCGATATGCCAGCGGATCACGCCTGGCGACTTTCGAGCTCGGCCACGCCCTGCTCCCACGAGACCCTGCCGGAGTCCTCGGCTTCGGCAGCGCGACGGACCCAGTACTCGTCCTCGATCGTCTCGTAGTTCTCGGCGATGTCGGCGGGCAACAGAGCCGCGACCCGCCGTCCTCGTCGCGTGAGGTAGACGAACTCGCCATCGCGAACCGCGTCGAGCAGTTCGGACAGCTGGTTCCGGGCTTCCGTCGCTGGCAGCTCGCGCACTCCGCCCGTAGAGGCGGACTCGATCGGATTAGCAGTCATGACGTAAGTGTACAACTTGAGCAATGACGACAGGTACGACAACGGCTGCAACCTCCCGCTGAGCACGAACGGTGGCCCTCGAGAGCGGCGCTCTCAGGGCGGCGGGTTGCGGGCATCGTATGTTGCACGGTCGGGAGGGTCCTCGTATTCGTTGAGGCGCAACCATTGGGGTTGTTGCATCGATATGGGCAGCAGACCTCCTGGTTGGACGCCGCGCTGCAGCCGCCAGTTGTCGCGACAGACCGGGCAGACCCATACCTCGCCGGTGCGCAGCCCGAGCTTGACGAGCTCGTCGCCTGGGGGCGGGCTGCAGTTGTGCACCATGCTGGGTTTCTCCATGCCCGCTCAGCTCCTGCTTCGGTCGCGTAGACGACTCAGAGTGATACGAGTGTGGCGCGCTGACACGGCCGACGACTCATGACGGCGCCACGATCGCCCGAAAGGGTGGTGTCGTTTCGCCGGCCACACCCCGGTGGTACACGGATCAGGAACGCGGGTCACGGCGGGTGCGCAGCAGCAGTGCCAGCACCCCGGCCAGCACGGCCGTACCGGCGAGCAACGATCCTATGACGGTGCCGGTGCCGGTGCCGGCGCTGTCGGGGCTCGAGCTGGCGGGGTCGGCGCCGCCGGATGGCGATCTGCCGGCTGCGAGATCGTCCTGCGCCGGGGGCGGTGTGGTCGTCGCCGGTTCCGGTTCGGGTGGACCGGTGACCAGCCGGCCGACATCGGTGCCCGGTTCGAGCGCGAAGCCGTAGTCGAGCAGCCGGGCCGCCTGTTCCCAGGTGCGGGTCGGCTTCTGCTCGGCACGCATGAGCACGGCGACCAGCCGGTGCCCGTCGCGCTCGGCGGCGCCCAGGAAGGTGTGCCGCGCGTCGTCGGTGAATCCGGTCTTGCCGCCCAGCGCGCCCTCGTAGGTGGCCAGCAGCCGGTTCTGGTTGCCGAGGAGGTACCGGGAGTGATCGCGGTAACCCGGGAATGTCACCTCTGGGGTCGCCAGCAGCCGGGCGAGCGCCGGCGTCCGCAGCACCTCTCGGAAGATCAGCGCCATGTCGTAGGCCGAGGAGCTCATTCCGGGCACGTCGAGTCCGGACGGCGTGCCGGCGCGGGTGTCGGTCGCGCCGAGCTCGCGGGCACGGGCGTTCATCGCCGCGAGCGTGGTGGGCTGCCCACCGATCGTGCGTGCCAGTGCGTGAGCGGTGTCGTTGCCCGAGACCAGCAGTAGCCCGGCGAGCAGCTGCCGCACCGTGTAGCGGCCGCCGGGGCCGATGCCGGCGCTGCTTCCCTCGATGTCGGCATCCACCCGGGTCGTGGTCACCACCCGGTCGAGCGGCAGCGTCTCGACGGCGACCAGCGCAGTGAGCAGTTTGATCGTCGAGGCCGGTCGGTGACGGCCGTGCGGGTCCTTGGCTGCCAGCACCTCGCCGGTATCCAGGTCTGCGATCAGCCAGGACGCGGCAGTGATCCCCACCGGTGGCGGTGGGGCGCCGGCAGGGAGCACCGTACCGCACTCGCCCATCCGCTCGCCCCCGACGGGCTCATCGGGCAGCGGCAGCGATGCCGGGCCGGCCGTGCCTGGCTCCGGTGCGGCGTCGGCCACCGCCGGCGGCGGTGCCATGCGGTGCGGACAGTGTGAGGTGTCGGGGGTCACCACCGGGGGCGGCGGTGGCGCAGGTTGCGCCATCGCCGCCCCCGGTGCCGCGCCGAGCAGGGCCGCACCGGTCACCGTAACGGCCAGCGCGACCGCGACCGGTGAGCAGGGACGGCGCATCGAGGAAGCACGCTACGCGCACGCCGCCCGCCGCGGCCCCGAACACCACCGATCGGGTCACGCCACGATCTGCGACAGTAGTCGAGTGATCGACCCAGACGCACCGATCGGCCAGGAGGCGCTGGTCGATTGGGAGGCACTGCGTGCGGCAGCCGTTGACGCCGCGGCACTGGCCTACTGTCCCTACTCGCGGTTGCAGGTGGGCGCGGCTGCGGTGTGCGACGACGGGCGGATGGTGACCGGATGCAACGTCGAGAACGCCTCCTACGGGCTGTCATTGTGCGCCGAGTGCACCCTGGTCGGGCAGCTGCGGTTGACCGGCGGCGGTCGTTTCGTCGCGGTCGCCTGCCGCTCCGGCTCCGGGCAGCTGCTGATGCCCTGCGGCCGCTGCCGCCAGCTGCTCGTCGAACTCGGCGGCGTCGAGTGCCTGCTGGACACCCCGCGCGGGGTGTGCCCGCTGCGCGATGTCCTCCCCGATGCCTTCGACCTGCCCAGGTGAGTGATTTTCGGGGTTGTAACCCCGAAAATCACTCACCCCAGCCTGAGCGAAGCGAGGCACTCGCATGAACGTCATCGAGGTGATCCGCACCAAGCGCGACGGTGGGCGGCTGTCCAACGAGCAGATCGGCTGGGTCGTCGACGCCTACACCCGCGGCGTGGTCGCCGACGAGCAGATGTCCGCGCTGGCGATGGCCATTCTGCTGCGCGGCATGGATGCCGCCGAGACGGCGGCCTGGACCCGCGCGATGATCGACTCGGGGGAGCGGCTGGACCTGTCGGCGCTGCGACGGCCCACGGTGGACAAGCACTCCACCGGCGGGGTCGGCGACAAGATCACGTTGCTGCTCGCGCCGCTGGTCGCGACCTGCGGCGCTGCCGTGCCGCAGCTGTCCGGGCGGGGCTTGGGACACACCGGCGGCACCCTCGACAAGCTGGAGTCGATTCCGGGCTGGCGGGCCCGGCTGAGCACGGCGGAGATCCTCGCCCAGCTGCGCGACGTCGGCGCCGTGGTGTGCGCGCCCACCGAGGGCCTGGCGCCGGCCGACCGCAAGCTCTACGCGCTGCGTGACGTCACCGGCACCGTCGAGTCGGTCCCGCTGATCGCCAGCTCGATCATGAGCAAGAAGATCGCCGAGGGGGCCAGTGGGCTGGTGCTCGACGTCAAGGTGGGCTCCGGTGCGTTCATGAAGACCACCGAGCAGGCCCGCGAGCTGGCCGAAGCACTGCTGGCCATCGGGCGCGCGGAGGGGATGCGGGTCACGGCCGTGCTCTCCGACATGTCCGTACCGCTCGGCACAGCCGTGGGCAACGCGCTGGAGGTCGCCGAGGCTGTGGACGTGCTGCGCGGCGGCGGTCCTGCCGACGTGGTCGAGCTCACGCTCGTGCTGGCCCGGGAGATGCTCGCGGTGGCCGGCATCGACGGTCCCGACCCGGCGACGGTGCTCGCATCGGGAGCAGCGTACGAGACGTGGTGCCGGATGATCCGCGGCCAGGGCGGTGACCCGGATGCGCCACTGCCTGCCGCCACGCGCGTGCACGAGGTGCGCGCCGACCGCGACGGGGTGCTGGCCGGGTTCGACGCCTACGCGGTCGGCCTCGCGGCGTGGCGGCTCGGCGCCGGACGTGCGCGCAAGGAGGACGCAGTGGCGGCCGCCGCGGGAGTGCGCTGCCTGGCCGAGCCCGGCGAGCCCGTCGTCGTCGGGCGACCGCTGCTCGAGCTGCACACCGACGACCCGGACACCGTCCCGGCGGCGCTCGATGCGTTGCGCGGTGCCGTCCTGATCGGCGCGGTGCCGATCGATGACGGCGCGCCGGTGCGCGGACCGCTGGTGCTCGACGTGCTGCGCTGACCGTCAGGAGGCGGCTGCGGTGCCCTCGCTGTCGTCGGCGCTGTCGCTGCCGGACTCGCTGTCGCGGGCCTTGCTCGTCTTGCGTGTCCGGCGCTGCGCCGGCCGCGGTGGTGGCGGTGGCGGCGCCTGCTGCTGCGTCGGCGGGCCGCCCAGGATCAGCTCGGCGAAGGTCGCCATCGCCTCGTCGAGCTGCCCGGCGTGGCGCAGCTCGGACTCCTCGTTGGCCCGGCGCACCAGCGCCTTCAGCGCGTCCGCATCCGGGCGCTCGGTGACCGTGCCGCCGATCTCGCCCAGTTGCTTGTCCACGCTGCCGGCCAGCTCGCCGATCCGCGAGCCGACGCCGTCCTCCAGCGCGTCGAGCCGCGAACTCACCCCCTCGAGTCGATCGCCCAGCTGCTCCAACCGCTGGTTCAGCGCCTCGAGACGCTCGGCATCGTCGAGCTGGGTGGTCTGCGCGTCGATAGCGCCGGAGAGCTCGTCGCGGGTGCTGGCGAACTGGCCCTGCATGGCCTGATGGCCGGAGTCGACGGCCTCCCGGGCCTCGCCCAGCGTCGTAGCGAGCCCGTCGGTCGCCTCGCCGAGCGAGCGCTGCAGCGAGTCGCGGGCACCGTCGAGGCGCTCGTCGGTCTCGTCGAGCCGGCCCCGGAGTGCGGCCTCGAGCGCTTCTAGCCGCTCCCGCACCGGGCCGTGCACCGAGCTCGGCAGGCCGTCGACCCTGCCGTCTTGCTTATCCAGGTGGTGGTCGAGGTCGTCGATGCGCTTGTGCAGGCCCGCGACGCGATCCTCCAGGCCGTCCATCCGACCGGCCACCCCCTCGAACCGCCCGGACACTCCGTCGAGCTTGCCGCCGAGTTCGGCGAACGGCTTGGCGAGCCGGTCGACGATCGCCTCGACCGCGCGGGACAGCCCGGAGATCGCGCCGTCCTGCGCCTCGAGCTTGGCCAGCGTCTCGTCCAACCGCTCGGCGAGGACGCCCACCTCGGTGCGATCGGGTAGCTCCGACATGCGCTTGCGGACCGAGCCCAGCGACTCCAGCGGGGCCAGCCGGGCGTGGATCTCGTCCAGTGCGTCGAACACCTGCTGCTGCTCACTGTCGCGGATCTCGGCCGCGCGCACCAGCATGCTGCGCATCCGATCGAATGACTGGGTGGCGGCGTTGTTGTCGTTGCTCACGGACTTCGCCTTCGCGGGAGAGGGGAACGGACCGAGGGGTGACAGGAGCGTAGTCAACCGCTCACACACCAGTAACTCGGGCCGGGTCGCTCGGGATACGGTGCTGTCGTGGCGATTTCGCTGACCACCGAGACGATCCGCACCGCACCCAAGGTGTTGCTGCACGACCACCTCGACGGCGGTCTCCGCCCGTCGACCGTGGTCGAGCTCGCCGAGCAGGCCGGGTACACCGCGCTACCCAGCGATGACGCAGCCGAACTCGGCCAGTGGTTCCGCGCCGCGGCGGATTCCGGCTCGCTGGAGCGCTACCTGGAGACGTTCGCGCACACCGTAGCGGTGATGCAGACGCCCGGTGCGTTGCGCCGCGTCGCGGCCGAATGCGCGCAGGACCTAGCCGACGACGGCGTCGTCTATGCTGAGGTGCGCTTCGCCCCGGAGCAACACACCGAGGGCGACCTCTACCTGGAGGATGTCGTCGAGGCGGTGCTGGCCGGCTTCGCCGAGGGCAGCGCCGCCGCAGGTGGCACGATCCGCACCGGCTGCCTGCTGACGGCGATGCGCCACGCCGCCCGGTCTCGCGAGATCGCCGAGCTCGCGGTGCGCTACCGCGACTCCGGGGTGGTCGGTTTCGACATCGCCGGAGCCGAGGCGGGCTTTCCGCCCACCCGGCATCTCGACGCCTTCGAGTACGTGCGCCAGCAGAACGCGCACTTCACCATCCACGCCGGGGAGGCCTTCGGGTTGCCGTCGATATGGGAAGCGCTGCAGTGGTGCGGCGCGGACCGGCTCGGCCACGGGGTGCGGATCGTCGACGACATCGCCGTGTCCGCCGAGGGGCCGGCCAAGATCGGCAGGCTCGCCGCCTACGTCCGCGACAAACGCATCCCGCTCGAGCTGTGCCCGTCGTCGAACGTGCAGACCGGCGCCGCGCCGTCGATCGCCGCGCACCCGTTCGGGTTGCTCGCGGAGCTGCGGTTCCGGGTCACGGTGAACACCGACAACCGGCTGATGTCGGGGTGCACCATGTCCAGCGAGATGGCGGAGCTGGTCGACGCGTTCGGCTACGGGTGGAGCGACCTGCAGCGCTTCACCATCAACGCGATGAAGTCGGCGTTCCTGCCCTTCGACGAGCGCTTGGCGCTGATCGACGATGTGATCAAACCCGGCTTCGTGGCGCTCGTCGGCTGACGCCGGGTCAGTGCGGCCGCAGCCGGTCCTCGAAGCCCGTGACCAGCGTGCGCCAGGCGGCGACCTCGGCGTCGAAGGGCGGGCTGGGAGCCAGCCGGGTGGGATCGGGTCGCAGCACGAAGGACACCAGCCAGCCCAGCGGCTCGGAGGCGACCAGCGCCGCGGGCACGTCGCCGCTGCCGGCCCACTCGTCGGCGTCGGTGATCAACTCGACGGCGAGGTCCAGCTGCACCGGGTCCACCGTTTCCGGGCCCTCGGCGAGGTCGTCGGCCAGGCCGGCCAGGACGTAGCTGTTGGCGTCGTCCACCCGGATCTCGAGCTCGCCGGCGTTGGCACGGTCGGTGACCTGCGACCAGGTCGCGACAGTGACCAGGTCGTGGTCGTCGGTGCCCTCGGCGAGGTGACGGGCCAGCGCGCGGGGGGAGCCGAACACGTCGATCGTGCCGGAGCGACCGAGGAACAACGGCGCGTCGTCGAGGTAGCAGCGCAGCGTGTAGTGCCCGCCGCGGCTGCTGACGATCCGGACCGGGTCGATGCCCACCTCGGCCCAGAAGGCCAGTACCGGATCCTGCGGCTCCGCGGCGGCCTGCGGCTCCTCGGCCGGTTCGGGCGCTTCCGGCGCATCGTCGAGGGCCGTCGGGCCACCGTCGGCGGCTACCTCGGCGAGCTCGGTCGCAGCGGCGGCCACCGCCTCGGAGTCGACCTCCGGAGTGCGCACCACGCCGTCGACCGCGTCGAGGACCTCGTCCCAGCGCTGCGCGACCACACCGGACATCTCCTCCCAGAGCCGGCTGCCCTCGCGACCTCCGAAGGGCAACGTGCCGCCGTCGAGCATCGCGAAACCCGGTGAGGAGTCGAGTACCTCGTGCACCACGTCGAGCCCGCAGACGTCGGCCAGCGAGCGTGCCATCGCTACGACCTCCGCGAGTTCGGCGATCGACCAGGTGTCGGGGTCCTCGGTGAACAGCTCGGGAACCCCGACGAGGTCGTAGTGCTGAATCTGCTCGGGGACCAGGTCCACGGCGGCGAGTCTGGGCACGACACTCCACGCCGGGTGGTCGGTCAGGTCGTGCTCGGGCACGGTGCGCACGAAGGCGGCCATTGCGGCCACGTCGGGAAACACGAAGAGGGCCTCGTCGTCGCCGAGGAAGGCCTCCCAGTCCTCGCCTTCCTCGCGCCACCGTGGCGCCCACAGCGTGACCAGGTCGCCTGCGGTCAGGCCCAGCTCGATCGGGAGGATGTCGGCTGCCATGCGCGGCAGCCTAACGACGGCGCCACCGGGTTCGACCGGTGGTCAGGTCCCCACCGGGTGCCAGACGGTCTTGGCCTCGACGAAGCTGCGCAGCCGACCGGTGTCGGGCGGGCGGGTCCAGTCCGGTTCGGCGGCGGGGGCGCTGCGCACCCGCTTGACGGTGCCGGCCGCGGTCGCCTCGAGGTCGGCGCGGATCGCCGCGGGTGCGCCGCACAGGTCCAGCGCGTTGACGTCGTCGTGGGCCGCCAGCCAGGGGGCGAGTTCGGCGGTGCGACCGGTCAGCACGTTGACCACCCCGCTCGGTACGTCGGAGGTCGCCAGCACCTCCGACAGCGTCACGGCGGGCAGTGGACGGTTCTGGCTGGCCACCACGACGGCGGTATTGCCAGCGGCGATCACCGGGGCGAGCACGCTGACCAGGCCGAGCAGTGACGAGGTCTGCGGGGCGAGCACCGCGACCACCCCCGTCGGCTCCGGTATGGTCAGGCAGAAGTACGGCCCGGCGACCGGATTCGCGGCACCGAACACGGTGGCGATCTTGTCGGTCCACCCGGCGTACCAGACCCAGCGGTCGATTGCCGCGTCGACCATCGCGGGGGCACGCCGCAACGCCCACCCCTCCGCCGCGGCCAGTTCGGTCGCGAACTGCTCGCGGCGGCCCTCCATCACCTCGGCGACCCGCAGCAGCACCTGGCCGCGGTTGTAGGCCGTGGCGCCCCACCACGGTCCGAAGGCGCGACGCGCCGCGACGACGGCGTCGCGGGCGTCCTTGCGCGAGGCCTGCGCGGCGTTGGCAAGGAACCGGCCGCGGGGGTCGGTGACCGGGTAGGACCGCCCAGATTCCGATCTGCCGAACTCCCCGCCCAGGTAGAGCTTGTAGGTTTTGGGCACCGCGATCCGGCTGGGCACCGGCCCCTCCGCCGTGCTCACCGGCGCCCCCCGTCGTCATCGACGGCGAGGTAGGCAGCCAGCCCCTCGCGGCCGCCCTCGCGGCCCAGGCCAGACTCCTGGTACCCGCCGAACGGTGCGGTGGGGTCGAACCGGTTGTAGGTGTTTGCCCACACCACACCGGCGCGCAACCGCTGCGCGACCCACAGGCTCCGCGAGCCCTTCTCGGTCCAGATCCCGGCCGACAGACCGTAGGGCGTGTTGTTGGCCTTGGCGACGGCCTCCTCCGGGGTGCGGAAGGTCAGCACCGCCAGCACGGGGCCGAAGATCTCCTCACGGGCGATCCGCATCGCGGGACTGACGTCGGTGAACACCGTGGGGGCGAAGAAGAATCCCCGCTGCGGTAGCGGGCAGGGGCTCGTCCAGCGCTGCGCGCCCTCGGCGTCCCCGGCGTCGGCGAGCTGGGTGATCCGCTCGAGCCGGTCGCGGGAGTTGATGGCGCCGACGTCGGTGTTGCGGTCCAACGGATCGCCGACCCGCAGTGCCGCCGCCCGGGCCCGCAGCCGGTCGAGCAGCTCGTCGGCGATCGACTCCTGCACCAGCAGCCGGTCACAGCGGGCACGGCCCTGATTGACGAAGGCCCCGTTGACGATGCCCTCGACGGCCTGGTCGATCGGCGCGTCGTCGAAGGCGATGTTCGCACCCTTGCCGCCCAGCTCGAGGGTGAGCCTGCGGCCCGTGCCGGCCAGGGTGCGCTGGATCTGCTTGCCGACCTCGGTGCAACCGGTGAAAGCGACCTTGTCGACCCCGGGGTGCGCGACCAGCGCGGCACCCACGCCACCGCCTCCTGGCAGTACGTTGACCACGCCCGGCGGCAGTTGCGCCTGCTGGCAGATCTCGGCGAGCACCAGCGCCGTCAGCGGGGTGGTCTCGGCCGGCTTGAGCACCACCGTGTTGCCGCAGGCCAGCGCTGGGCCGATCTTTGCCGCCGCCGTCAGCAGCGGGAAGTTCCAGCCGATCACCGCACCGGCCACGCCCAGTGGCCTCGGGTCGGGCCCGTGGCCGGCGTAGCCGAGCTTGTCGGCCCAGCCCGCGTGGTGGAACAGCTGCGCCGCCGCGGCAGGCACGTCGACGTCGCGCGATTCCCGGATCGGCTTGCCGTTGTCCAGACTCTCCAGCACGGCGAGCTCGCGGGCACGCTGCTGCACGATCCGCGCGATCCGGAACAGGTACTTGGCCCGCTCGGCGCCCGGCATCCGTGACCACACCCTGTCGTAGGCGCGGCGCGCCGCTTGCACCGCAGTGTCCACATCGGACTCCGACGCCGTGCCCACCTCGGCGAGGACCTCTTCGGTGGCGGGATCGACCGACTTGGTGGGCTCGCTGCCGCCGTCGGTGAACCGGCCGTCGACGAACAGTTGGTAGCTGGGCTTGAGGTTGGCGATCTCCCGGGACTCCGGGGCGGGGTCATAGCTCCAGTCCATCCGCGTTCAGTCCTGGCTCACGTAGTCGGCGCCGCTGTAGTGACCTTCGAGCTGGACCCGGCGCTGCATGAGCAGGTCGTTGAGCAGGCCGGAGGCGCCGAAGCGGAACCGCAGCGGCGTCAACCACTCCGGCCCGGCGACCTCGTGCACCGCGACCAGGTAGCGGATCGCGTCCTTGGTGGTGCGGATCCCGCCCGCGGGCTTGACGCCGCACTGCACACCGGTCCGCTGCTGCCAGTCCCGCACCACCTGCAGCATGACGTGGGTGACCGGAAGCGTCGCGGCCGGGGAGAGCTTGCCGGTCGAGGTCTTGATGAAGTTCGCCCCGGCCAGCAGCGCCAGCCAGGACGCGCGCCGGACGTCGTCGTAACCCGCGAGCTCGCCCGTCTCCAGGATCACCTTGAGGTGGCTGCCCCGGCAGGCCTGCTTCACGAGGGTGATCTCCTCGTACACCTCGCCGTAGCGGCCGGCCAGGAACGCCCCACGGTCGATCACCATGTCCACTTCGGACGCTCCGGCCGTCACCGCGAGCGCGACCTCGGCCAGCTTCACGTCCCGCGACGACCGTCCGGACGGGAATGCCGTGGCCACGCTGGCGACGCCGATGCTCGATCCGGACAGCGCCGCCACCGCGGGCGCGACCATGTCCGGGTAGACACACACTGCGGCGACCGCGGGAACGCCGGGCCGCTCCGGATCGGGGTGGCGCGCCTTGGCCGCCAGCGAGCGGACCCGGCTCGGCGTGTCGGCGCCCTCCAGCGTGGTGAGGTCGACCATCCGGATCGCGGTGTCGATCGCCTTTCGCTTCGACTCCTGCTTGACACTGCGGGTGGCAAGCGTCGCCGCCGTGGCCTCCAGCCCGACCGCGTCGACGCCCGGTAACCCACGCAGGAAACACCGCAGCGAGGCGTCGTCGCGGGTGGCATCGGCCAGCGACGCCGGCAGCGCTGGGGTCTGCGTGCTCACCCTGACGAGTCTATGTGCCGGTCATCAGCTGCGGTGGCGCAGCGGATGGTCGGCGGGCACCTCCACGACGGCGATGCGCACCCCGTCCGGATCGGCGACCCACATCTCGCGCAGTCCCCACGGCTCGGTGCGTGGCGGGCGCAACACCTCGACCCCGCGCCCGGCCAGCTCGTCGTGGGTCGCGTCCACGTCGCGGACCTGCAGCCACAGCGCGATGGCGTCACCGGCCTGCTGCTCGGCCTGCCCCGACAGCTCCAGCAGGCCGCCGCCGAGGAAGAACACCGTCCCGCGTTGCGGTCCGTCGCCGAACTCCCGATAGATCGCCAAGCCCAGGACGTCCCGGTAGAAGGCTCGGCTTTGTTCCAGATCCATCGGATGCAGCAGCACCCGGCTGTTGAGTACCTCGGTCACACGGAACCTCCTGATCGCGCGTCCGGTGATGGTGCACCCGGCCTGGTGCTGGTGGCTATGGTGCTCCGTCATGGACGTGGTGCAGGTCGACCATCCGCTGGCTACTGCGCGGCTGACCGTGATGCGCGACGCGCGCAGCGGCAACGCCACGTTCCGGGCCGCGCTGCGCGAGCTCACTCTGATGCTCATCTACGAGGCCACTCGCGACGCGCCCGTCGTCACCGAGCGGGTGCACACCCCGGTCGCACGGGCCACCGGCTGCCGGCTGGCCGATCCGCCACTGCTCGTGCCGGTGCTGCGGGCCGGCCTCGGAATGGCCGACCAGGCGCACGCACTGATTCCCGAGGCGCAGATGGGCTTCGTCGGGCTCGCGCGCGACGAGCAGACGCTGGCGCCCACGCCGTATATGGAGTCACTGCCCGAGTCGCTGGCGGGCCGGCCGGTGTTCGTGCTGGATCCGATGCTGGCGACCGGTGGCTCGATGGAGTACACGATCCGGTTGCTCGTCGAGCGCGGCGCCACCGACGTCACTGCGATCTGCGCGCTGGCCGCCCCGGAGGGCCTCGAGCGGCTGCGGCGGTCGGGGCTGCCGGTGCGCGTCGTCACGGCCAGCGTCGACGAGCGGCTCAACGACTCCGGCTTCATCGTGCCGGGCCTGGGCGACGCCGGGGACCGCCAGTTCGGCACCATCTGACTGGGCTGGCCCACGAGGCGGCTCGCGAGAGGTGCGGTGCACGCTCAGCGAGCGGCGGGCAATCCCGACTCGACCGGCAGCCCGGCCTCGGCCCAGTCCTGGATGCCGTCGCGGTACTTGCGCACGTCGGTGTAGTCGAGGTTCTCGAGCTTGCTCGCCACCGCCTGGCTGTTGCCGCAGGCGGCGTTCGAGCAGTAGGTGACGATCGGCGCGGCCCGGTCGGGGGCCACGGTGGCGGCGCGCTCTGCGACGTCGGCCTCGACGAGGTTGAGCGCCCCGGGCAGGTGCTGCTGGACGTAGTTGCTCTCGGGCAGCGCGTCGATCACCGTCACGGTGCCCGTGTTGATGGCCGCCTGCAGTTCCTCGCGGCTGATCAGTGTGGTCATGGTGGACTCTCCCATCGAATCGGACTACAGTCCGCTTATGTCTGTCGAACGTAGCGGACCGCAGTCCGTATCGTCAAGCGAGTCGCTCGGATTGCCGGGCGTGGGGCCTCCCCACCCGCCCCGGGAGCGCGCGGACGCGGCACGCAACCGGCGCAAGGTGCTCGACGCCGCGGCCGCGCTGTTCGCCGAGCGGGGTGTCGATGCGGTGAGCCTGGACCTGGTTGCCGCCGAGGCAGGGGTCGGGAAGGGCACGGTGTTCCGGCGCTTCGGCGACAAGTCGGGTCTGGCGGCGGCGCTGCTCGACGAGCGGGAGCAGCAGCTGCAACGGGCGATCCTGTGCGGCCCGCCGCCGCTGGGTCCCGGGGCGCCGCCTGTGGCACGGGCGGCTGCCTTCACCCGCGGGTACCTCGACTACGTTTTCGACAACCCCGAGCTGGTGCGGATGTCGGAGACGGCGAGCCCGGGCGCGCGGTTCCGGATCGGTGCCTTCCGGTTCTGGCACCAGCACTTGGCGGTCTTGCTGGGTGAGGCTGGCGAGCCCGCGGCGCGCGCTTCGGTGCTGGCCCACGCGCTGCTGGCGCCGCTGGCGGCCGAGCACCTGCTGGCGCAGCTCGCGGCGGGCGCGCAGCGCGCCGACCTCGTCGACGGCCTGGTGCGGCACGCGGAGCTTGTAGTGGCGGGCTGCTAGCCGATGAGATTGGCGGTCACGGGTTGCGCTGATCTCCCAGCACGTGTCCAGGTCGGACTTGGTGGGCTCGTCGAGAACTGCCAGCGGAGCACTGACCGCCTCCCAGCCCATCCCCTTGGTGGTCGACTCGCCGGCTCGCTCGGTGGCCTGGTTGCTGTGCACGTACAGGCCGTAGGGGCGCTTTGCGGTCTCGTCCAGACATGGGTAGTAGATGGTCGAGGAAGTGCTTCAGCGCCCCCGACGTGTAGCCGAGGTTTGGCCGGGGTGCCGAGCAGGTACTCGTCGGCCGCGAGCACGTCGACTCGGTGGCGGCGAGCCCGGGGCGGCGCACCACGTCGACCCCCTCGATCTCGTCGGTGCTCGCTCCAGCCAGCACGGCCTCGAACATCGCCTGCAACGCGTGCGAGGGCCTGTGGTGGACGATCAACAGCGTCGGCATCGCGTCCGAGCCCGGGTGGCGAGTGCGGTTCAAAGCAACGTGCCATCGGCGCCAGACTAGCCAGATAGGTGTGCTGCCGCGCTGCTTGACTGTTCGTGGCGCGTGGTGTGCCCATGGTACCGGCGGGCCGGAGGCACACCGGCGTCGCTTCTATAGGGGAGGGTCCTGCGGCAGCATGAGCCGAGGGATTGCTAGTGGTGTGTCTGCGAAATAACAAGGTATACTTGTGGTATGGCAGTGATGACCGCGCCGGCGCTGCCGGTGACCGACGATCAACGGGCTGACCTGAAGCGGATCGCGGGGTCGCCGCGGTTGGCGCACCGCAAGGTC
>WHTH01000067.1 GCA_009377865.1 Pseudonocardiaceae bacterium
CACGAGTCGCTGATACGCAACTCCTCGGCCAGCTCTGCGATCGATGTGTGGCCAGCGCGAGCCAACTCAACGGCACGCTGACGGAACTCAGGTGGGTGTGGTGCAGGCACCGAGACATCCTTCCTGGTGGCCGAGGCCACCTCACATCAGGTGTCCGTGCTACGGGGCCAAGCTCATCCTGGCTGAACTGGATCGAGTCCGAATTCGCCGCGCTGCGCTACTTCACCCTCAACGGCACCGACCACCGCAGCCACACCGAGCAGAACCAAGCCATCACCGACTACATCCGCTGGCGCAACCAGCGCGCCCGACCCAAACGCAACTTCGCCGTGAACAGCAAGATCCGCAAACAGGGTTACCTACCCAACGTTGCATGACGAGGCACTAGCGCTGTCCTGACCTGCATATTTGCAGGTGACGGCCGAGCGTAACCGTCTCAGTTACAGGGTCGCTAAACGATCTCCCGTTCAGGTCGGCCCTGAGCGGGCCGACCCTCGCCGTTCCCGACGTCCGCTGACCGCGTAAGGAGTTTCAGCCCCGAAGACCTCCGTCGAAACGCCGCGAAGCGGCCAGATACGTCGTGCTGCCCGGGTCAGCAGAGTGAGCACGTCATGGCCTCGACGGCGACAGTATCCGGTGTCGGTGCCGTGTGGCACCGTGGCGGGTGTTCCGGTCACCCCACGCTGCGGACCCAGCGTCAAACGGATTAGGGAGCAGACGTGAGCACACTGTTCGACGTGGTGCATCCACGGATGGACGTGCGGACGGGGGAGCTGACGGAGTCCCAGTTCGCTGCTGGTCTGGAGGATGTGGCAGCGGGCAAGGCAGCGGACGTCTACGGCGACGCGGTGACGTTCTTCGAGGGCACCTACCCGTCATCTGGGCTGAAGACGTTGTTGAACGAGGCGCTGGGGCGGCTCAGTGGCAATAAGCCGGCCAGCGCCAGCGTGCTGCGGTTGGAGACCTCGTTCGGCGGCGGTAAGACCCACAACTTGATCGCTCTCTACCACGCGGCACGCGGCCGGCTCGCGCCCACGCAGGCCGCCGAGTTCATGGACCCAGACCTGCTGCCGGACGAGCCCCCGACCAGGTTGGGGTGTTCGTGGGTACCGAGGCTGGTGCGACGAGCTTCCCCGAGATCGCGGGCATCGCCGCGAGGACGGTGTGGGGCTACCTGGCGTTGCAGGTCGGCGGCGCGGACGCATACGAGCTTGTCCGAGCCGACGACGAGGCTCTGACCGCTCCCGGGGCCGACGCGTTGAAGCGGCTCTTCGGAGAACGCCCCACGCTCCTGCTGATCGATGAGATCGCCCGGTACTACACGGCCGCTAAAGGTCACGCTGTCGCGGGCTCAACGCTGGCGAAGCAGACCACAGCGTTTCTGATGGCGCTGTTCCAAGCGGTTGACAGCCTTCCCCGCGCCGCGTTGGTGATCACAACAACGGGCTCGCAGGACGCGTTCGGGGAGGAGTCGTCGGAGGTTGTCGAGGCGCTGGAGGAGACGCGGTCTCTGCTTGCCCGGAAGGAGCTGGTGCTGCGGCCCAGTGAGGAGGCTGACCTGCCTCGTATTCTCGCCCGCCGGCTGTTCGAACCGCTCGATGCTGGTTCGGCCAGCGTGGTCGCCCAGCGCTACGCCGAGACCACCGATGCGGCATTCGGGCAAGGCCTCGACTTGCCCGAGGGCATGACCGGCGCGGGGTGGGCCAACGAGATCGCACGCACGTACCCGTTCCACCCCGGTTTAGTGCGAGTCCTCGACAAGCGGTTGTCCACGATTGAGGTTCCCCCGCTTCTCCGGAGTCTTCGAAGACTGGTTCGATCTTGTGGACCGGGAAGGAAGGCTGTGTTGGCAGCACCGAGGAAGTACCCCGATGAGCTGCGCGAGCGCGCGGTGCGGCTGTATCGGGAGTCGTGGCCGCGGCCGTCGTTTCGGCGGCTGGGCGAGCAGCTCAACGTGCACCCCGAGGCCCTGCGGAACTGGGTCCGCCAGGATGAGGCCGACCGCGGGGAGCGCGACGACCGGCCGAGCACTGACATGCTCGAAGAGAACCGGCGGCTGGCGCGGGAGAACGCCGAGCTGCGGCGGGTCAACGAGGTCTTGCGCGCGGCGAGCGCGTATTTCGCCAGCGAGATCGGCCCGACCCGGAGGTGGTCATGAGCTTCATCGACGCCCATGACTTCCTGGCCGGTCTCGTACTGCGGGTCCTGGGCATCCCGACCTCGACCTACTACGACTGGCGGGCCCGACGGGTGTCGCCGAGCCGCCACGAGCTCGACGACGCCGCGCTGCTCGAGCAGATCGGCAAGGTGCGCAGCGTGAACGAGTTCGCCGCGACCTACGGCTCGCCGCGGGTGTGGCTGGAGCTGCGCCGCCAGGGCGTGCGCGTCGGGCGCAAGCGGGTGGAGCGGGTCATGCGTGAGCACGGACTGCAGGCGCGCACCTGCGGCGGGGCTGGCGCCACGGCTCGACCCGGCAGAACCCGTCGCACACCGCCGCGCCGGACCTGGTCGACCGCGACTTCCGGGTCGCCGCCCCCAACCGGCTCTGGGTCGCGGACCTGACGCGGCTGGTCACCGGCGAGGGAGTGCTGTGGCTGGCCAGCGTGCGCGACGCGTTTTCCAACCGCATCGTCGGCTGGGCCAGCGACCCGCGCGCGACGACCGCGCTGGTGCTCACCGCGCTCGACCACGCGCTGCGCTCCCGTGACGTGCGCGCCGGGCAGCTGATCCACCACAGCGACAAGGGCGCCCAGTACACCGCGCTGCGGTTCACCCAGCGCCTCGTCGACGCCGGGGTGGCGCCCTCGACCGGGTCCACCGGCGACAGCTTCGACAACGCCCTGGCCGAGAACCTGTGGTCCACGATCAAGGTCGAGCTGGTGTACTGGCCCGGGACCACGTTCGCCACCCGCGCCGAGGCCGAACACGCGCTACTGCGCTACATCGACGGCTGGTACAACCCCCGCCGCATCCAGGCCGGCCTCGGCGGGCTGTCCCCCGACGAGTACGAGGACGCATACCATCGCGCCGAGCGCGACCCCCACAGGTAACGAGGACTCCGGCAAAGCGGGGGAAGCTCAGGGGTCCACGCCGTAGGCCGTCAGCAGCGTGTCCTCCCAGCCGGGTCCGTAGTTCCACTCGGTGCTCCAGGTGGCGACCGCGAGGTCGGCCCAGCGATCGCCGACGCCCAGCGAGCCGAAGTCGACATGCCCAGAACATCTGCCGTCCTCGCCCAGCAGGGTGTTGGGCGCACACGCGTCCCCGTGGCAGACCACCAGCTGATCGACCGGCGGGGCCTCGGCTACGACCTGCAAAGCTCGTTCGACGGAGAGCCTCCGGTGGACCTCGTGCCACTGGGCAAAGTCCAGCCGCCCGGCGACCGCCCGGCGCTGCGCGTCCTCCACCCTATCCGCCGCCGACCATCGGAACGGACAGCTGCGCACCGGCAGGGCATCGTATAGCGCTCGCAGCCCCCTGCCAATACCTGTGACGGCCCGCCCCGGCTGCGCCCGCCACCGTTTGCTGACGGCGTTCTCGCCGGGGAGTGCCGAGGTGACGATCCAGGAGCCGGCGTCGTCGGTCCCCTGATCGAGGACCCGGGGCACTGGGGAAAAGGCCACCGTCCATTCCAGGCGGACGGCCTCCTCGCGCAGGTCGATGCCACTCGTTGTGGGCGCCCACTTCACAAAGCAGCGCCCAGGAGGGCCGCCTACCTCGAAGGTGAGCCCGCCCACCTCGTTCTCCCACACCAGCCGCGCCGAACGACCGGCCATCAACACCTGCAAAGACGGTGGCACCGCCACCTTCGGCGACGGCTTCGCAGCAGGCACCAAGCCATCATCCCCGCTCCGCCGCGCTGGGACCCTGGGGGAGTACCAGACCTCGTCGCCGTTCCCGCAAACCGATCCCTACTAGCTAGGAACTGTCTACCGGTTCACTGGCAGCTCAGGTCGCGCGGTGGCCGAGGGCCCGCGGAATGTGGCGCGGTAGGTGCTCGGGGACACCCCGAGTGCGGTGTGCAGGTGCCCGCGTAGCGAGGCGGCGGGCGAAGATCACGGGTCTCCGCAGCATCGAACTCGAGCGGGAAGGCTTCCAGACCCCGCTGGTAACGCTCACCCAGGGTGGTTCCCCCAGGGTTCGGCCACCTCACCGTTGGGGCGACCGAGCCCCGGGGTCGGCCCGACTCAGACCGAGGCCTGCTCGTCGCCTGCGGGCGCGGTGGTCTCGACCCGCGCCGCCTTGGTCACCACAGCGGTGGCAAAGCGCAGCGCGGGACCGATCTCGTCGACCACCAGCTCCAGGGAGGAACGACGCTGCCCGTCGGGGGTCTCCCAGTCCCGCTGCTCGAGGCGGCCCACGGCCAGGACGTGGGCACCCTTGGTCAGCGTCTCTGCGACGTTCTCGCCGTAGCGGCCCCACACAGTGGCGCGAACAAAGGTCGTCTTCCCGTCCACCCACTGTCGGCTGTTCTCGTCGAAACGGCGGGTGTTGTGTGCGATGGTCAACTTCGCCACCGCCGTGCCCTGCCCGGTGAACCGCAACTCAGGCGAGTCGGTCAAGTGGCCGCTGATGACAGTCGTGGTCTGCATGGTCAGCTCCTCAAGTTCAAGGTCGGGGTTGGTATGACGCCGTGTGGCTCAGCACGGCCCGCACCCGGCGCCAGCTCGCCACAGATGGGCTGTGCGGCCGAGCCCTCCCAGGCCAGCTACGGAAGCGCTCACCCGACTAGTGCGGTCAACAATGCCGGTGACGGTGATGATGGTTTCTCCTGCCATGGTGGTCATCCCTTCTGTGTTGGGTGCTGGTGTTCGGCCTGCTCGCGCAGCTGGTGGGCGAGCTGGGTGGCCTTGTCGAGGGCGCGCAGGATGCGGTCGAGCCGGTCGACCAGCGGCGGGTCGGACTGGCCCGTGGTGGTCAGCTGGTCGGCGAGCTCGCGTAGCAGCCGTTGCAGGCGGGTGGTCTGGGCCCGCTGGTGCTGCTCGAGGACGGGACGGACGTGGTTGTGCTCCCACTCCTGGAGGGCGAGCTCCTCGGCGGCCTCGTCGCACTCCTCGCGGGTGGGATAGCGGGTCGTGCCGACCCAGCCGCAGTCGCAGGCGGCGATGACCTGGCCGATCATCCGGGCGGCGGTCTCGTTGCTGTGCTCGCTGGTCAGGCTGCCGTCGTCGAGGACTTGGGCGGCATAGCCCTCGTGCTCGTAGCCAGCGCGGCCGTAGCTGGTCAGAAACCTGCCCATGACAGATCACGCGTCCTTCCGATGTGTAGTGGTGTAGCGGCGGTGGGGATGCCGGCCGCGTCGGCCAGCTCCGCGGTATGGCTAGCGCCGGGCGAGTCGTCGCGGATGAAGGCCAGGCAGATATCGGCGCCGAGTGCGACCATCGCCGCATTGCGGCGGTAGCCGGCCGCGCGGCCGTGCCGGTGCCAGTCGGCGGGGTGGCACTCGAGCTGACCGCCCCAGCGGGTCCAGACCTGCTCGGCGATCCGGTCGGCCCCGCGCGGGCACGCCCCGGACACCAGCACGGCCGTCCCGTCACCCCACTCGCCGGCCAGGGCCTCGCGGATCACCACGACGTCGGTCCACTCCCGCGAGCCGGTCACCAGCACCCGCCGGAACCGGACCGGGAGCGGCTGCTCGGGTAGCTGGTAAGTCCAAGCGCGGCCGCGCGCGCCCGTCTCGGCGGGGCGGTCGATCCACTGCTCGGTGGGCCGGTAGTGGCACTTATCGCCCAGCGGCTGGCCGTACCGCTCGTGCAGCCGCTGCCCGGCGTGCTGCTGGGCCTCCAGCTCGTCGCGCCAGTACCACGCGGGAGCCCAGGGACCGTCGACCAGCGCGGCGAGCTCGCGGGCGGCGGCCTGCTCGGCAAAGCTCGTAGCGGTGCTCACGGGATCACCTCGATGGGGTCGGCCACGGTCCCGTCTCGGTGCCGGCACAGCGCCGAGCCGTCCGGGTGGGAAAACTGCGGCGCCGGGCGCCCGTCGGCAACGAACCAGTAGCCCGGGGGCTCGGGCCGGACCTTCTCGCTGCAGCCTGGGCAGATCAGCGTCTCGGGGTCGACGAACCACCGTCGGGTCGGAAGCTCGTGCTGCTCGGTCATGACGTGCCTCCTCGGCTAAAAGGGGTGGGGGTCCTGCTGGCCCGCGGATGCGGGCGGCGGTCCCCCGCCGCCCTTAAGGAGCCGGAGCACGGCCGCCGAGGCTCGACGTCAAGGGAGCAGGGTGGAAAGATCACCGGCGAGCGCAGCGGCCCGGAGGGCGTCGGTGATGTTTCCGACCCCCTTGACGTTGAGAGCGGCCGTGCGAAGCTCCCGGGCCAGCAGGACCGCGCCGCTGCAGGCGGCTCGATCAAGGCGCTCCGCCCGCGCGGCCTTGAGCGGCCCCACGAGCTCACCGCTGCCTGCATGTCCGGCTGGCAGGAGCGCTTCGTTTCGTCGGCGCCGCGTGTCACTCTGGCGTGCGTGGACATCACCGAGGCGGACGTCGCCCGGATCCCGCGGACGAACCTGCGGCAGCCGCGGGCGGAGTTCGTCGCGGTCTGGGCCGCTGCCGAGCAGCGGTGCGCCGCTGACTGGTATGCCGCCGGGGTCGCAGTGACGTGCCGGTGGCTGGCCACGGCGACCTTCCGTTCGGTCAACGGGCGCTGGTCGGCGGCTTACGCCCCGGTCACGAGGCGGACCGCTCGGGCCTACGAGGAGCTGATCGAGGCCGAGTACCTGGCCGCGGAGAAGCTCGACCTGCGCCGGCCCCGGCCGCGGTGGCTGGTCGAGCAGCCGGGCTGGATCGAGGGCATCTGCGCGACGCTGCGGTGGGCGTGGCGCCGCTGCGGCCCGCCACCCATGGAGCTTGTCGAGCGCGCCGCAGGCTGAGGGGCCAGGACTGGCGACCCGGTCAATCATCGTCGCCTCCGATCCCGGCGGCGACCGCGTCGTGCTCGCGGGCCTGGTGCTCGGTCGTCTGGTCGTCGGCGTGCCAGCGGGTGAGCTGCTCGGCGCGCTGGTCCGCGGCGTCGCGCTCCTCGAGCGCGTGGCGGGCGCGGATCTCGGCCAGCGCGCGCTGTGCGCGCTGCACCGAGTCCGCGGTCTCGTCCGCGGCCGGCACGCGGACGGTGTCCTCCTCGACCGGCGCCGGCCCATCGGCCGCGACGTCGCGCACATCTGGCGCGCCGGTCTCGCTGACCGGCCCTGCCCTGTCGGGGAAGGGTTCGACGATCCCGTCCGACGGCTCGGCAGGCTCCTCGATCCGCTCGGCCGTGTCGGTGCCGGCCGTGGGCTCGTGCTCGGCGGCGGACTCCTCGTCGGCGGCGCGGTGCTGGTCGACGTCGGCGAGCTCGGCTTCGTCGGTGATCACCCGGTGGTGATCCTCGGCGGCGTCGGCGGCGCGGTGGGCGGCGAGCCATTCCTCAGCGGTGACGGTGTCGTCGGGCTCGTCGCGTCCGATGCCGCGGGCGGTGAGCTCGGCGGTGGCGCGGTCGGCGGTGGCGCGGGTGGCGGCGGTGTGGGCCAGCCACTTGCCTCGGGCCTCGTCGACTTCGCGTAGTTCGGTGGCGCGCTGCTCGAGGGTGTCGGCCAGCGCTCGGGCCTCGCTTGCCTGCTGTTCGAGGTCGGTCTGCCGGTCGGGCTCGTCAGTGGCAGCCTCGGCCTCGGCGGCCCGCAGCTCGGCGGCGTGGCGGTGGGTGTCGGCGGCCTGCAGGGTGCCGGCGAGCTCGTTGTTGACGTAGCGGGGCGCCCATGCGGCCTCGCGCTGCGCGGCGCGCACCCGGACGCGCAGCTGCCCGTCCGAGAGTTCTAGCTCGTCGCGGTCGGCCTCCGGGCGGCCGAGCGCGCGCCACGCGGCGCGCCAGGAGGCGTAAGCCTCGACCTGCCCGGCCTTGGGAGCCGGGCCCAGCGCCTCGACCGAATCGTCGTGGCCGGTGAGCTCCCGGTGCGCGGCCACCGCACCGGCGAGCTTCTTCCACTCCGCGAGCTGGTCGCGGTCGTCGGGCGGCGCGCCGAAGGCGTCGACCGCCCACGCCGGTTCCTCGTCGGCCACCTGGTCGCCGAGCTCGTCGCGGCGAGCGTCGGCGGCGTCGGCGAGGCTGCCGAGGTAGCGACGCCACGCCGGGTCGTCGACCCGCGGCGTCCACTCGACGTAGGAGTGGCCGACGGGGTCCAGCGGCCACGAGCCGGTGATGCGGTGATGGACGACGTTGCTCAGCTGCCGGGCGTCATCGAGGGGCCGTTCGGTGACGGCGGCGAGCAACACCTGGCGGGGGTCGTGGCCGCCGAGCTCGGCGCGGCGCAGGGTGCGCCCGAGCGTGCGGGCGCCGTCCTCGGCGGCGAGCTGGGCGCGCTGCTCGGCCGACAGCTTGCCCGCGTCAGCGAGCGCGTCGAGCCAGCCGGCGGTGCGGGCGGTGGCAGCGAGCTCGGCGGCGTCGGCGAGCAGCTCCGCAGGTGTACGCACCGACTCAGCGTCAGCCGCGGATTCGGTGGCGGTGGCCAGCGCGGAGCGTTGCGGATCGGCGGTCTCGAGGGTGCCGGCGAGCACGGCTGCCGGGGTGCGGTGCACTGCCTCGGCCACCGCGCCGGGTGGGGCGTCGTCGGGGACGGCGCGGGTGGTGACGTGCGCGGTGCTGGCGTACCGGCCGCGGGACAGCCCGACATAAAGGGCCTCGGGGCCCGTGGTCGGGCTGATCACCGCATGGGCGGTGTCGACGGTGAGCCCTTGGGCGGCGTGGACGGTAGAGGCGTAGCCCAGCGCCACGTGCTCGCCGACATAGCTCGTGGGCAGCGTGATGCGGTCGCCGTGCATCTCGCCGTCCGGTCCCTGACCGAGCACGGGCGCCACGACCAGGGCGCCGTCGTCGCGGGCTTCGAGGACGCGGTAGGTCTCCCGGTTGATCGGGCCACGCCGGTTGCCCTCATAGCCGGCAAGGTCCCATCCGTTGCGGCGCGCTTGGACGAGGTCGCCGACCCCGGCGTAGGTGCCCTGCAGCCCGAGTGGCACCCCGGCCTCGGTGACCTTGCCGAGGCGGACCAGGTCGGCGCGCAGCGCGGCGGACAGCCGGGCGGCCTGCTCGTTGGTGTCGACCAACAGCAGGGAGCGGCGTCCGGCCAGGGTGTCGGCCAGCCACGCCCGGGCGGCGGAAGTCTCGGCCTGCTCGATGGCGCCGGCGTCGATCAGGCGGCCGTGCTTGTGGTACTCGCCGAGCACGGTCTCGTCGGCGTCGCGCAGCCGCAGCGAGGCGTCGCGTTCCCACTCGGCCGAGAACCGGCGGGCCTCGGCGAGCTCGTAGCTGGCGCCTGCGGTCGCAAGCAGGTCCATGCCGCCGCCGGCACCGACCGCGGCGAGCTGGCGGTGATCGCCGACCAGCAGCAGCTTCGCCCCCGCCTGCTCGGCGTGCTGGTGGACGGCGGCCAGGTCGGCGGTATCAGCCATCGCCGACTCATCGACCACCACCAGATCCCCCGCGCGGAGTTGCCACTGGTGGTCGTCGCCACCGGCAGTGCCGTCTGCCAGGCGCTGCTGGGTGCCCAGCCAGCGGGAGACGTTGCGGGCATCGAGGCCCTCGCCGGCCAGCACGTCGGTGGCGATCTGGCTCGACGCCAGCCCGACCACGCGCCGCTGCGTGCCGTCCCAGCGGGTCGGGTCCTGCCACGCTCGTGTCAGGGCGCCGACCACGAAGGACTTGCCGGTGCCGGCCGGGCCGACCAGCGACTCGATACAGGCCCCGGAGGTCAGCACCCCGCGGACGGCGGCGGCCTGGTCGGCGCCGAGCTCGATACCGGCCTCGGCCAGCGACTCCACAAACCGCCGCGCCGACTCGGGGCTGAGGGCGGCGGCGTCGCGGGCGCCGGTGGCGGCCAGCAGGGTCCGCTCGGTGTGGACATGGTCCGGCGTCGCGTACAGCCGCGCACCGGGCGCCTGATAGACGGACTCCCCGTTGGCCAGCGCAAGGTCGTCGGGGCGGACGTCGTCGCCGGGCCGCGCTGCGTCGAGCGGCACCGCGTACTGGAGGGCTTCTGCGGTGAGCTGGTCGACGAGCTCGGCGACCTCGACGCCGTCGGTGATCCCGAGGTGGTCGGGCAGCGCGTCGCTGATCGCCCGGGTCAGGTCGGGCGCGGTCCAGGCGGCCTTCCTGGATTGGATGTCGGCCAGCGCGGTCTCAATCACCGCGGCCGGCGACCACGCCTGGGCGTCCGGCGCCTCGCCCGCGAGATCGAGCACATCCTGCGCGACCTCCGCGAGGCCGCCGGCGACCTCGGCGCGCAGCTGGGCATCCCAGCGCTCCAGCCGCGCCTCGTAGCTCTCCCCGCCATGCGACTTCGCCTTGCGGGTGGCGAAGTTGGCCTGGCGCTGCAGCCGGTCGAGCTCCAGCCCGTTCGGGGCGCGACCGAACTTGGTCTCGAACGCCGCGACCAACTCGGCGGCATGCTTCGTGACCGCCCGGCGGCGCGGCGAGAACAGGTCGCGCACCTGCGCCGAGATCCCCAGCAGCTCCCGGGCCTTGCCATCCGGCCGGGTGGCCGCCAGCACCCCCAAACTGTGGGCGAGCAGCTCCTCGGTAATGCGCTCCCCCACCGCCGCTGCAGCGCCCCGGTGGCGGTACAGCGACCGGCCGTCGACGGTGCGCCAGGCGCCGTCGCTGCCCTCGACACGGTTGAGGACGGTGTTGTGGATGTGCAGCTGCGGGTCGTGGTCGCGGTTGTCGTGCTGAAAGAAGCTCGCGACGGTCCAGTCGTGGGCGTCGATGTAGCGCCCGGCGGCGCCGCCGTGGTGTCCAGCGCGGGAGTAGCCGGCCTTGTCGGCCAGATAGTCCAGCGCAGCTCGGTTGCCCGCCCAGATCGCGTCCTCGACCGCCTGCCGCATCGCGCCCCACGCCGCGGCGGCCTCGTGGTTGCCGGCCTTGCGGGCGGCGACTTCCTGGGCCTCGAAGGCCGCGTGCAGCACCGTCACCGACTTCTGCACGCTGAACGTGACGTCCAGGAAGGCCACGTTCTTACGGGCCCGCTTGCCAGCGTCCAGTCGCAGTTCAGCGCGCCGTTCAGCCGACGCGTCCGGCTCCCGTTCAAGCGCTCGGGCGTACAACTCCTCCTCGGACAGGTAGCGCCGTCCGGTATGGCCGAGAGTGGACGCCTCGGCCCACCGGTCCGGATCCGTGAAAGCGGGGTCGCGCGGGTCGAGGAAGTGCTCGAACAGCGCGGTCATGTCCTGCTCGTCGACCAGCCCCGACAGCCCGAGCGACTCGGCGCCGCGGCCATACCAGCGGCCGGGCGGCTCCCCCGCCGCGACCGCGCCGGTGTAGTAGTTCTCCCGCCCGGCGGCCACGGCGCCGAGCAGGTAGTCGACGGAGTGCCCTGAAGAGATCGTCAGCACCGCGCACCCCTTTTCGAGATCAACAGCAGCGGTGCGGTGTTGATCTCGAACGCGCTCGGCGCGGCCCGCCCGGCCGAAGGCCGGCGGTCCCGGCGGATCGCGATGCATAGGTGTGTAGTGCTCTTGATCTTGTGGTGATCGTGGGTGAGATTGCGTCGGAAGGTGCGTGCGTCGGGAGTCGTGGTGGTGCTGCTGCTGGAGTCGGGAAGGCGAGGACTGGTGGTGCTGGGCGCGGGCCGATGGCTCATGGCTGGGTCCTCTCCTGCTGCTGGGAGGCGACGGCGTGCAGCTGGGCGGGCTGGGCCCGCAGGTCTTTGAGGGCCGCGGCGGCGGTGCCTCGGGCGACGTCGGCGAGCTCGGCGAGGACCGAGACGGTGGGCAGCGCGCCGTGATGGGCGGCGTGGCGCCGGGCGGCGGACCGCGCGCGGTCCTTGGCGGGCGCGGTCGCCGAGACCGCTGGGGCCGGTGGACGTACAGCGGGCGGTTGTGCGGCACGCTCGGGGCGTTCATCGGGGCGGGCGGTCGGCTGTGCAGCGGGCTGTACGGGCGGGTGTTCGCCGGTGGCCGGTGCGGGGCTGTTCACCGGCTGCGGCTGGACGGACGCCTGGGCGGGTTGTACGGCTGGACGCTCGGCCGGGGCTGAACGCTGAACGTCGTCGGCGTCGGCGTCGCGCTCCGCGAGCAGGAGGTACAGCAGGTGCGCGACGATCGCGGCCGCCAGCGCGGCGGGCCAGGCGCCGACCCCGAAGCGCAGCACGGCTGGTGTGGAGGCGACGCCGCTGGCGAGGTAGCTGGCCTGGGCCAGGCCCGACAGGCTGGCGGCGAGCACGACCACGGCCCAGGCGTAGCGACGGCCAGGGCCGGTCAGCCGAGTCGTGGCGGCGTAGGCGACCAGGGCGAGCCCGTCGGTGATCAGCGGGTAGAGCCAGGCGATGGGTGCGGGCACGCGCGCGGCGACGGCGACCTCGTAGAGGCCGTGGGCGGTAGCCACCGCTGCGCCGGTCGCGACGAGCAGGCCCGGGACCCAAATCGCGGCACGCAGCGCGCGCTCGCGATGGGTGGCCGCCTCGGTTGGTGTGCTGGCCGGGTCGAGGATGGTCATCGACGCAGCCCTCCCCTCTGCAGGCGGGCGGCGGCCGCGTAGTGCTCATCGGTGGGCCCGGGCGGCGGCTGGTCGCGGTGGCGGGCCCACCAGCCGGCGATCGGCTCGACGGCCTCGGCCACCGGGACCGTCGAGTGGTCGCGGTCGGGACGCGGGTGGTTCTCCAGGGAGCAGGTGCCGGCCGTGGTCTTGATGCGGCGCACGACGCCGGGGCGGTAGCGGTCGTGCCAGTCCCCCACCAGGGATACGGAGGCGGCCGGGCCCTGGTACGCCGCGCACCAGGCGTGCATCAGCCACAGCAGCTCCTCGACCACGTCGGGGTGCCATAGCCAGCAGTCGGGCAGCGACGCGGCCGCGTCCGGGTAGCGCAGGTACACCGCGCCCATCCAGGCGGTCAGCTCGGCCAGCACCTGGCGGGCGGTATCCGGGTCGACGGGCAGCATCAGCCACGACGGGGCGGTGGGCGGCCCGGAGCGGGCGGTGTGGTCGGCGAGCTCGTCGGCGACCCGGGCCAGCAGCTTGGCGAGCTCGTCGACCCGGCCCGGCAGCTGCCGCAGCGGATCGACGGCGCGGCGCAGCGCCTCGACCTCGTGCGCGAGCCCGGCCAGGGCGGTAGCGCTGGCATAGGGCGGGTGCTGGTCGCCGGTCACAGCGCGACCTCCTGCCGCGGTCCGGCGGCGGCGAGCTCGGGCGCGTCCGCGTGGGCGGGGCGCTCGGCGGCGTGGTCGTGGGCGTGCCAGCGGGCAAGCCGCTCTGCGCGGGTCTCGTCGCCGGCTCGGGCGTCGGCGGCCCGGTGCTGGGCGATCCGCGTCAAGGCGCGCTGGGTGTGCTGGGTGGCCTGCGCGGCGTCGTCGGCCGCCGGGGTCGAGTCGTCCTCGATGGCAGCGCGGTCGATGTCCGGCGTCGGTGCCGGGCGGGGCTCGGCTGACCGCTGGGGCGGAAGGGCCACCACGTCGGCCTCGTCCGCGTCGCCCACGTCGGGCTCGGGCGGCTCGACCAGGTCGAGCTCGGGGCCGGCCAGGTCAGTTTCGGTGATGGGCCGGTAGGGGTCCTCGGCGCGTATGGCGGCGTCGTGCTCGGCGCGCCAGTCGTCGTCGACGGCCGCGGCCTGGTCGTCCCAGACGCCGGTGGCCTCCGAGCAGGGGCCACACATCCGCGACCGGGTCGACAGGTAGTAGTCCTGCTGCTGGCCGCAGCGCTGGCAGGTGCGCCGCGCGCCCAGCGCCCGCTCGATCGCCTCCCGCTGCGCGGGGGTGGCGGTGCGCTTGGGCGCCGCCTCGTCGATCCGGTACAGGCTGGCGTACTCGACTGGGCGGCGGCCTTCGCGGCGGTGACCGAACACCAGCACCGCCACCGGGTCAGCCCCGGCAGGCCGCAGCCCGAGCTCGCGCAGCTGCCGGGCGGTGGCCAGCGCCTCGCGGTCGGCGCGACCCCAGGTCAGCGCGGGCAGCCCGTCGACGCTGCCGCGGGTCAGGATCTGGCCGTCGGACCAGGGCACCGTCTGCCACACATACGGGCGCCTCGAGATCCGCTCGCGGGCCATGGGGTCACCGCCCCCGCTTGGGCTGGCTGCCACGCTCGGCGATCACGAACCGCACCGGCCGGGACAACTGCGCCGCGGTGTGGATCCGGGCCGCCAGCGGGGCCAGCCTGGGCTGGGTGGCGGCGAGCTCGTCGGCGGCGGCGGTGACCCACCAGGCGGCGCGCTCGCGGGCGAGCTCGAAGCGCTCGGCGCGCGCGGCCCGCGACGTGGCGCGGGCCGCGGCCTTGACGTCGGAGCGGGTCCAGGCCATGCGGACCCGCCCGATCGCGGGGGGCATGCCGCGGCGGATGATGACCACGTGCCGAGCGGGCAGTTGGGCGATCTGCGCGGCCGACAGCACCGGCACGCGGCGGATGCTGGTGGTGTGCAAGTCGCCGTGCGGGTCCCATGACGGGACCTCCTCGTCGCGCTCGCCGGTCAGCGCGGAGTAGGCGTTGAGGTCGTCGACGTCGCGGGTGCCGCCGTAGACCAGCAGCGTGGCCGCGTTGTTGAGGATCGCCGCGGCGCCGGTGTCGCCCCAGCGTTGCCGCAGCTGCGCCCGCGACTGGGCGGCGATGTGGATGGTCACCCCGCGCCCGCCCATGTCGGCCGTCCAGCTGTCGAGCGGGATGGGGCAGATCAGCGCCGCCTCGTCCAGCGCCAACGTGAGCGGCGGGTCCAGCCGCCCGCCCGGCTGCTGGCTGGCCAGCCGGCGGGCCTGGCGGGCGATGTGGCCGGTCAGCGCGGTGACCAGCGGGGCGGTCTGGGTGTCCTCAGCGCCGAGCATGAACACCGTGCCGCGGTTCTCGAGGAGCTGCTCGACGTCGAAGTCGCCCTTGTCGGCCGCCGCCGCGGCCGTGGAGTCCATCAGCCAGCCGAGGGCGGGCATGATGCTGGCGCAGATCGACGAGCGGGTCCGCTCGTTGGTCGACAGGAACTGCAGCGCATCCGACTCGAAGGCCGGCTCCGGCGACCGGCGCAGGAACCGCTGCACCTCCACCGCGGCGGTATCGGGGTCGGCCACCCAGGCCTGCACGTCGCGCATCGACGCGTCGCCCAGCGCGGCCGCGTGCAGCAGCGACGCCAGCGCGCGGCGGGCCTGCCCGGCCCAGTACTCCCGCTCGCCGTCGCGGCCCGGCGACGACACCCCCGACAGCAAATCTGCTGCACGGGCGGTCGCGGTCACGGGATGCTCGCAGCCCGACAGCGGGTCGAACGTGATGGTCGACTCCAGGTCACCGACCCCACTGGGGTTGAACACGCCCACCGGGCCGAGCCGCTCCCGGCAGGCGCGGGTGAGGCTGATCAGGTC
This sequence comes from Pseudonocardiaceae bacterium, assembly GCA_009377865.1. GTDB lineage: Bacteria > Actinomycetota > Actinomycetes > Mycobacteriales > Pseudonocardiaceae > WHSY01. The sequence continues at coordinate 15,286 of WHTH01000067.1, forward strand.
GGTGCGGGTGCTGGTGGCGATCACCGCGCCCGGGGCGTCGAGGATCCGGCAGGCGAGCTCGCCGGTCTTGCCTACCCGCGGCCCGCCGATGCGCAGCGTCACGTCCTCGATCGGCGACCACACCCGCAGCAACCCCACCCGCGCCAGCGGCGTGGCCAGCTCCCGCGTCGGCATTAGCAGCCGGCACCACCAGTGCGCGTCTCCCAGGCTGGGGCGCAGCACGGCGGCCTTGCGCCGCACCGCCCAGCGGGAGGCGACGCGCAGGATCGCCCACGCGCTGGCGACACCCTGGTTGCGTCGGGAGCGGCGCGACCACCGACCAACCAGCCCCGACGAGGCGATGTACCGGTTCCATCCCACCACCGCGCTGCCGAGCAGCAGCGCACCACCGGCGATGGCCAGCCAGGGCCAGTAGATGCGCGCTGGGGTCTCCGGCGGCATGCGGTGCATCAGCCATCCCAGGAGGCCGGCCACGAGCCCGGTCAGGGCCATCCTGGGCAGCCAGCTTCTTCTCTGGTGTCCGCGCCTCATGCCACGCCGCCCCGAAGCTCTGTGTGGAAACGGTCTGCCCACTCGTCGATCTCGCCGTCGGTGAAGTCGAGCGGGGTCGCTGCCTCGGCGGCTCGTCGCCATGACCGGGCGCGCTGCCGGGCGTAGGCCTCCGCGGCCAGGGCGGCTCGCCAGTGCACGCGGATCCGGGTGTGTGAGAACAGCGCCGACCACAAGCGGGCCTCCCGCTCGTAGAGCTCGGCGATGAGTGCAGCGCGCCGCGGACCGGCCGTCTCGGTCAGGGCGCGCTCGCGGTGCCGCTGCACCTGCTCCAAGGCAGCGTCGATACGCACGCGGACGGGAGTCGAGGTCGCACTCATCGCGGCACCACCTCGCGCGGCACCCAGCTGGCGGCGTCGATGAGGGTCTGGTCGGCGACGGCGGTATCGGCCATGGCCTCGATCGCCTTGGCCGGTACGATCAGCCGGCCGCGGATCCGCACCGCCGGGAACTCCCCGGCGGCGATCGCCCGGTACAGCGTCATGGGCGACATGCCGAACATCCGCGCGGCCTGAGCGACGCTGTAAAAGCGGGGCGCCTCGGCGGCTGTCGGAGCGTCCGGCCTCGCAATTTCGTGCTTGCGTTGTGTGGTCCTCATGCCGCTCAGAATCGGCGGGTGAGGGTGGTGAGGACTAACAACGGAGCGTTGTACAACGCCCCGTTGTGCCGTTACTGCGCGAGCAGCTTGCTGCGATGCATCCAGGCGGATGCGATCGCGGCGGCTCCCGCGGCTTGCATGGGCGAGCGCCGTGTTAGCCGCTCGACTTCGGATTCCACGAAAGGCGCACCAGGAGCGCCGTCAGAACCGGAGGCCGGAAGAATCCCCTCGGCATTCGCTTCGACAAGCCCGCCGAATATCTCGTCGAATACCGGCGCGTCGATAACCACGACGCTGATCAGGTCGGTGGCCAGCGTCAACGGATCGACTCGGATGCCGAGGCAGTAGGCGCGGATAGTTCCGGCGCGCCGCTCGGCATCCAGCCGTACCGCGAACGGCCAGGTGGCATAGTCGATGGGGCCGTGCGTGGCGTCGGGCTCGGCCTGGCCGAGCAGCTCCTCGGCGAACTCGCGCAGCAGGCACCGCCACAGCGAAAAGTCGTTCTGCTCGTTCCACGAGTGGTCGCTGGCGGGCTGGAAGATCCCGACCGGGATCACCTGGTACAGCCCGCCGGCGTGACCGACCTTCGCGGGGTCGCGCCAGTGCAGCAGCACGCGCGCATCGCCGCTGCTGCGGTCATGCCGGATGGTGAGCGCGCTGATCGCCAGATTGGTGGGTCGCCGACTCGAATCGACCGGGCTGCCGATAACAGCCCTGAACTCACCATCGTCCTGACCGGACAGCTTTCGGCTCGCGTATTCGTGGGCGACGGCCTCGCCGGTAAACATTCAGCCCGTGGGCTGACACGCATCGGGTTGGCGTGCTGGTCCAGCGGTCGGCGACAGGGCGTGTCGATCACGCGGTGATCGACTGGTGTGCGGTTTGATCTTCCGGTGGCCGAGCTGGAGGAGATGTCGCG
>WHTH01000052.1 GCA_009377865.1 Pseudonocardiaceae bacterium
ATCCTGGCCGATGCTCGTACGGATGGACAGGATCGCGTTGTCCAGGTCGAGCAGGTCCCATCGCATCGCGCACAGCTCGCCGCGCCGGGCGCCGGTCACCATCGCCATCCACACGAGCACTCCCCACGGCAGGTCGCGGAAGGTTTCGTTCACGATCGCGGCGGCTTGCTCGGGTGTCGGCGGGTGCGGGTCGGCCTTGGTTGTGCTGGGTGGTTCGGCCTGGTCGAGCGGGTTGACTGAGATCCAGCGCCAGCGGATCGCGCGCTTGAGAGCACCGCTGAGGCACCAGTGAATCTGCCGGATTGCCGAGTTGGACAGCGGCTTGCAGTCGTGCCGCTTGCAGCGCTCGTCACATTCATGCTCTTCGGCGGTCCGATGCTCGACGTACTTCCGGCCGCCGCAGTGCCCACGGCAGGTCCGTAGCACGTGGTAGAACGAGTCGAGCGTCTCGCCATCCAGCCGCGCGACCGGCAGCTTACCGAGCAGCGGACGGATGTGCTTACGGATGTATCCCTCGTAGCTCTTGCGCGTCGTGACCTCGACGTTCAGCAACTCGAGGTAACGGTCCATGAGCTGTTGACCGTGGCCTTGGTCCTCGGATTGCGGCCCTCGTCCACCTGGCTCAGCAGCCGGGCGCGTACGTGCTCGGCGTCGCGTGCTGCTGTGGGACCCGCTGGCACCGTCTCCCGGAGGTAGTGCCGCCGGCCGGTCAGTGGATCGTCACCGGCATAGACCTTGACCCGCAGCGCGCCGCTCGGCAGCTCCTCGACCTCGCCGCGCTGTCGCTTCCGACGCCCCGTTGTGGTGCGAGTCATGCCTCCAATGTACCACTTCGCACCACACGCCGCACCACGGATACTGGTACTGATCAACTTGTAAGGCTTTGACCTGGTGCCCCCGGCAGGATTCGAACCTGCGACACACGGTTTAGGAAACCGATGCTCTATCCCCTGAGCTACGAGGGCGCGACGGGTGCGATCATAGCGGTCCCGCGAGCCGCAACGGCTGTGGCGGGCTGCACTTGCCGGTGCTGCTGGCGAACCCGTCACCGCCAGCGTGCCACCGAGTAGCGCGTGCGCGCGATCGACATGGGCCGACCCACCGGGTCCGGTGGTGTGCTGAGCCCCGTTTCGGATCCACAACGCGGTCAAGTCGGGGGTGTGAAGCGCGTTTCGGATCCGAAACGCGGTCCGGTTGGGTTTGTCGCGGCGCTGGAAGGCCCCGGCATGACCTCTCAGTCGCCTCTCAGGGCCACGGTCCAGACTGGCGACATGCGCATCCTCGTCGTCGACGACGACCGCGCGGTCCGCGAATCGCTGCGCCGGTCGCTGCAGTTCAACGGATACACCGTCGAACTCGCCGCCGACGGGCAGCAGGCACTCGACGCGCTGGGCCGCGAGTCACTTGGCCGGGAGCCACTGGGTTCGCAGCGCCCGGACGCGCTGGTGCTCGACGTGATGATGCCGCGGGTGGACGGCCTGGAGGTGTGCCGCAGGCTGCGCAGCACCGGCGACGACCTGCCGATCCTGGTGCTGACCGCCCGCGACGCAGTCTCCGACCGGGTCGCGGGCCTCGATGCCGGTGCCGACGACTACCTGCCCAAGCCGTTCGCGCTCGAGGAACTCCTCGCCCGGTTGCGTGCGCTGCTGCGCCGGTCGAGTCTCGAGGACGCGGGTGCCGCGGTGCCGTTGCGGTTCGCCGACCTGTCACTGGACCCCGGCACCCGCGAGGTCACCCGCGGCAGCCGCCAGATCAGCCTGACGCGCACCGAGTTCACTTTGCTCGAGCTGTTCCTGTGCCACCCCCGTCAGGTGCTGACCCGCAGCCGCATCCTCGAGGACGTCTGGGGCTACGACTTCCCGACCACCGGCAATGCGCTGGAGGTCTACGTGGGCTATTTGCGCCGCAAGACCGAGGCGGACGGCGAGCCGCGGCTAATCCATACCGTCCGAGGCGTCGGGTACGCGCTGCGGGAGGACAACCTGTGAGGCTGCGCACCATGTCGCTGCGCACCAGGGTTGCTGCGCTCGCGGCGATCTGCGTGGGCAGCGCCGTCGCGCTCGTCTCGCTGGCGGGGTACCTGACGGTCCGCAGCAGCCTCTACGAGCAGCTCGACACCAACCTGCTGCAGCAGGCCGACTCGCTGCGCAATGCGCTGGCCAGCGTCGAGCAACTCAGCGACATCCCGGATGCGATCTTCGGGGCCGCGGACATCCGGGTCGGCTTGCTCGACGGCAGCACCGGTCGCGGCGTCGTCGGTGGCGAGCTGCGGCTCGGCGCTGACGAGCTGGCCGTGGCCCGCGGTGCGGAACGATGGTCGCTACGCACCGACCAGCGCCACGACCTGCGCATCGCTGCCGTTCCGGCAGGTTCCGGCACCGCGCTGGTCGTCGCCCAGCCGCTGGACACCGCACGCGCGACGCTGGCCCGACTCGGGGCGGTGTTCGCCCTGGTCGGCGGGGCCGGCGTGCTGCTGGCCGCGGTCGCGGGAACCGCAGTCGCGCAGGCCGGGCTACGCCCGGTACGGCGGCTGACGCAGGCCACCGAGCGCGTCGCCACGACCGGCGACCTGCAGCCGATACCGGTCTCCGGCGACGACGAACTGGCGCGGCTGTCGCACAGCTTCAACAGCATGCTCTCCGCCGTCGCCGAGTCGCAGGAGCGGCAGCGGAGACTGGTGGCCGACGCCGGCCACGAGCTGCGCACGCCGCTGACCTCGCTGCGTACCAACCTCGAGTTGCTGCTCGCCTCCGACCGACCCGACGCGCCGACACTGTCGGAGCAGGACCGGCACGAGATCTACGATGACGTCCGTGCCCAGGTCGAGGAGCTGTCGACGCTCGTGGATGATCTCGTGGAGCTGGCACGGGAGGACGCGCCGCAGGCCGGGCACGAAACGCTCGATCTGGTCGAGATCGTCCAGCGCGCCGTGGCCCGGGCGCAGCGCCGCGCCACGGACATCCTGTTCGATGTCGACTTGGCGCCATGGGAGCTCTCGGGCGACGCGAACGCGCTGGAGCGCGCCGTGCTCAACCTGCTCGACAATGCAGCCAAATGGAGCCCCGCAGGGGGCACCGTGACCGTGCGCCTGACGCCCACCGGCCGGGGCACCGCGGCGCTGCACGTCTCCGATACCGGAACGGGCATCGCCGACAGCGACCTGCCCTACGTCTTCGAGCGCTTCTACCGGTCCAGTACGGCCCGGACGCTGCCCGGTTCCGGACTGGGGCTGGCGATCGTCGCGCACGCCGCAGCTCGCCACGGCGGCAGCGTCCAGGCCGGACGGAGTCCCGGGGGCGGTGCGCTGCTCACCCTGCGGCTGCCCGGCCGGCGTGCGGTGGGATGATCCACAGCGCGGACCAAGCCGGATCTCATGCACATCTCAGGAAGACGCGCGAGGCTGGAGCCATGACCGACGACACGCCACGATGGCCACGTCCCGATCGTCCCCAAGGCCAGGACCCGTACTACGGTCCTGGTGCGGGTGGCGGTCCACCCAACCAGGAAGGCCAGGCCCGGACGCCTGCACCCCGTCGTGGCCGAATGAGCGTGCTCGCCGGCGTGCTGGCGTTGCTCATCGGCGCCCTCGGGGGCGCGATCGGTGGCGCCGTCGGCTACAACCTCGCCGACGGTGGCGGCAGTACGGACACCTCGCTCGGCCAGGAGCAGTCCGGCAACGAGCAGCCGGTCGACTTGCCGGCCGGTTCCCCGGCGCGGGTGGCACAGGAGGTACTGCCCTCCGTGGCACAGCTGCGGGTCGACGGCGGACAGGCGGAAGGTGAGGGCAGCGCGGTCGCGCTCAGCGCCGACGGGCTGTTGCTGACCAACAACCATGTCGTCGCCCCGGCAGCGGGCGGGGGCGAGATCACCGCCGACTTCCAGAACGGCCGCGAGATACCGGTCTCGATCGTGGGCCGCGCCCCCAGCTTCGACCTCGCGGTGGTGCGTGCGCAGGGCATGAACGACCTGGTCCCCGCGGAGCTGGGCAGCTCCAGAAACGTCGTCGTGGGTCAGGAGGTGCTGGCGATCGGCTCACCGTTGGGACTGTCGGGCACCGTCACGTCCGGCATCGTCAGCTCGTTGGACCGCCCGGTCAGCGCCGGCGGACCGGAGACCGGCCAGGACACCGTGCTCAACGCGATCCAGACCGATGCGCCCATCAACCCGGGCAACTCGGGCGGGCCGCTCGTCGACATGCAGGGTCGCGTCATCGGGATCAACTCGGCGATCGCGTCCGCCGGACGTACCGGTGGCTCGATCGGTCTCGGCTTCGCCATCCCGATCGACCAAGCTGAACGAGTCGCGCAGGAACTCATCGCCGACGGTGTCGCCAATCAGGCCCTGCTCGGGGTGACAGTCCCCGTCAATCTGCCGGACGCCGGCGGCGCCCCGGTGCAGGAGGTCACGTCAGGCTCCGCGGCCGCCGAAGCGGGGATCCAGCCGGGTTCTGTGATCACGCGGGTCGATGACCGGGTCATCGAGAGCGGTAACGGCCTCGTCGCCACGATCCGCTCCTACCCGCCCAGATCGCAGGTCGAGCTCGAGGTGCGGGGTGCTGGTGGCGACACCCGGACCGTCCAGGTCACGCTCGGCAGCCAGCCCGATTCGCCGGAGGGCTGACCGCCGTCACCGCAGCGCGGCAGCCATGTCCCGCACCGCGCGCAGCGTTCCGCGCACCGAACCGGAGACCTTCGAGCGGGTTCCGGCCGCGCGCGGCCGGTAGTCCACCGGCAACTCGTGGATCCGCCAGCCGGCCTCGCCTGCCCGCAGCAGCAGCTCGAGTGGGTAGCCGAAAGCCCGGTCGGTGATCCCCAGGCCGAGCAGGTCGGACCGCCGGGCGGCCCGGACGGCGCCGATGTCGTGCACCGGCACGCCGCGCCGTCGCAGTAGTACGGCGATCACGGCGTTGCCGGCCCTGGCATGCCACGGCCAGCTGTGTCCCGCAGGGATCCGCTTGCCCACCACGAGGTCGGCCCGCCCGTCGCGCACCGGCTGGAGGAGCTGCGGCAGCATTGCGGGATCCATCGAGCCGTCCGCGTCGAGCGTGCATACGAACTCGGCCGTGGCTGTCTCGAGTCCGGTGTGGACGGCGGCACCGTAGCCGCGGCGTGACTCGCACACCACGGTCGCCCCGCAGCTGCGGGCCACGTCCGGTGACCCGTCCCGCGAGCCGTTGTCGACCACGATGGCGCGGTACCCGGCGGGTAGTGCGGCAAGCACCGCAGGCAGCGCTGCCGCCTCGTCCAGGCAGGGCAGGACCACGTCGACCGTTTCCACACCGCGAACCGTAGGTCCACCGTGGACCCGGTCGCCGCCCGGGGCGTGATGCTCTCCGCCCTCGGCCCCTTGCCCGGGCGCCGACGGGTGATTGGAGGCGCCCGGTGCGGGCGGTTCCCGAGATGTCGGGGGCCCACTACGGTGATCGACCATGGAACGCAGCGCGAAGCGGCTCGGCCGAGCACTGGTGGTCATCGTCGACGACCGGGCGGCACACGGTGAGCATGAGGACAGCATGGGTCCGCTGGTCACCGAACTGCTCGAGGAGGCCGGGTTCGTCGTGGACGGTTCCGTGGTCGTCGCGGGGGAGTCGGTCGACATCCGCAACGCGCTGAACACGGCGGTGATCGGCGGCGTGGATCTCGTGGTCACCGTCGGCGGTACCGGGGTGTCACCGCGCGATGTCACACCGGACGCCACGGGTGGCGTGCTCGACCGGCCGGTGCCGGGAATGGCCGAAGCGATCCGCGCTTCCGGGCTCGCCGCCGGTGCGGTGGACGCCGGGCTGTCACGTGGGCTCGTCGGTATCTCGGGCAGCACGCTGGTGGTCAACCTGGCACCGTCGCGCGCCGCGGTACGCGACGGCATGGCGACGTTGACGCCGCTGGTCGGGCATGTGATCGGGGAACTGTCCGGGCTCGACTGAGCACAGCGCTCGCGGCACGGGCCTGCGACTGGGGTGCGCCAGGCCCCGCACCAAGGGTGTCAGGCCCTCCTGGTCTTCTCCGGGTCGAGCACGTCTACGACCACGGCGCTGACGGTGTCGATCTGTCCCCGGAATCGGCCACCGGTTGCCCGGTCCACACCGGAGGCGGCGGCATCCAGGTTCTGCACCGCGAAGTCGAGGGCCTGTTCAGCATATGGGGTCGCCTTGTCGATGGCCTGCGCAACATACGGCGCGGCCTTGTCGGCGAGCACGCCGACCTTGTCCAGGGCCTGGTCTGCGTACGGGGCGGCCGCCTCCATTGCCTGCTGCGCGTACGGGGCAACCTTCTCCTTCGCCTGATCCACGAACGGAGTCGCCTTCTCCATCGCCTGATCCACGATCGGGCCGGCCTTGTCCAGGGCCTGCGTCATCTTGTCCACCATGCTCATCGGGTGCTCCGCCCTTCCGCTGCGACAGTGAGAACCCATCGTGGCACCCAGACCGAGCAACAGGAAGCGGTATGAGCTTCCCCGGTCGGGGGAGACTGGTCGGGTGAGCGATGAGACGAGACGGCGCACGGAGCGGTTACGCCTGGTCTTCGGTGAGATGCTGCCGGACACCACCAGTGACGAGCAGCCCGGGGAACCGGCCGACCGCGACGCCGAGCATGACGAGTGGTACCGGGAGAACCGACCACCGCATTACGACCGCCCGGTGTGATCCCATCAGCCGCGCTGCTGGGCACGCAGCAGGTCGCGGATCTCCATGAGCAACTCCGCCTCGGTGGGCTCGGCGAGCTCCTGCTCGGCGGGCTTCTTGTACCGTGCCATGATCTTGTTCATCGGCACCACGACGAGGTAGTAGACGACGGCAGCCGTGATGATGAAGGTGACGACCGCGCCGACAAATGCGCCGTAGGTGAACTGCTGGCCGTTGACGGTGAACTGTCCGCCGACATCACCGCCGGTGAAGACAGCGATCAGTGGCGTGATGAACGACGCGGTGAACTGGCTGACAAGTGCAGTGAACGCGGTGCCGATGACCACAGCGACCGCCAGATCGATGATGTTTCCGCGCAGGATGAAATCGCGGAAGCCTCTGAACATGTGCCGTCTCTCCCTACCGGGGCGTATGCCCGCCCGCTGCGGTCACCGGACGGTAACGGTGACCGGTTGCGAAAGCGAGGCTCCGGCCACGCGCGTCGCCGCCTGCGGTGACAGCGCTACCAGCACCAGTCCGCCCTCGTCCATCGCCGATGTCGCGGTATCGAGCACTGCGAGCACAGTGGCGCCGGTGGCCAGCACCAGCGGCTGCTGCTGGCGTTCGCCGAGTGTCACGACGTCCACCGTCGCGCCGGGATGCAGCAGTGCAGCGACGTCCGGATCGGACAATCGCAGCGGGACACCCACCGCGTCATGGTCGCCGGTGGCGCTGCGGGCGAGCTCTGCGCCGGCGAGCCGGACGTCGGTGATCGGCTCGCCGCGCCGCAGCGGCGCGGCGAGCAACCGTCCCACCACGCCGTCAACCGAGCGCCTCGCCCCGTCGGGGATCGCGTCCTGCGGCAGCGTCCGCAGTGTCACCGCCGTGGCATCGAGCACCGCGCCCGGTGCGAGATCGCGGACGGCGACCACCACCTCCGTACGGGTCTCCGAGCCGGCCTGCGGGCTCAGCGCGAGCACCGCCGCGAGCCCGACCAGCAGCCCCGCGGCGATCCGCCGTAACAGCAGTGCGCGGGCCCAGCCGCTGCCGTTCCATGCTGTCGCCACCCGCTCATGCAGCAGCGGCGCCAGTGTGCGTGGACCTGCCAGCCGCCGTCGTCGTGTCATCGTCGATTCCCCTCCCGCTCAGTGAGGGGTCGACGCTAGGGCGCGAAGGTGCTGCGGCGCTTCTCGTGCGCCCTGCGGCTGTGGACAATCGGATGGTTGTGGACAACTGGCAGGCTCGGCTGCGTCTCGAGTTCGGGCACGGCGCGCGCATTCTCGTGCTGCCGCGCGCGAAACAACGTGCGCGAGCCCACAGTTGGCGCGCGACGCAACGTTGCGACGTCAGGCAGCGGTGGTGCCGCTCGATCCGGAGTTCGTGCCACTGCCGGATGTTGACCCGGACTCCGTCTTTGACCCGGACTCCGACTTCGCCCCGGACTTCGACTCCGAACCGGACTTCGACTTCGCCCCGGACTTCGACTCCGCCCGCGAGCCGGATTTCGAGTCGGACTCGGATCTCGAGCCCGACTCCGCCGTCGAGGGCTCCGGCTTCGAGCTGGGCTCCGCCTTCGAATCCGAGCCGGACTCCGCCTCCGAGCCGGACTCGGACGACGACTCGGCCCGCTCTCCCGGCCCGCCCGCGCGGCTGTCGTTGCGGTAGAACCCGCTGCCCTTGAACACGATCCCGACGTTCGAGTACAACTTACGCAGCCTGCCGGTGCACTCTGGGCACTCGGTCAGCGACGAGTCGGTGAACGTCTGCACGGTGTCGAAGTGATGCTCGCACGCGGTGCACGCGTAGGAGTAGGTCGGCACGTCTCGCCCTCCTGGCCAGCCAACTGGCACTCGAGCCACCCGAGTGCTAACCAATGATGCGCCACAACTGACCTGTCACGCAAACGCCGGGACCGAGGTCACGTCAACGGGACCCGCCGTGAAGGGCACCTACGCGGCGCCGGAGGCAGTGACGGTGCCCTTCACGGCGATTGCGTGCGCCGAAATGCAGTGACGGTGCCCTTCACGTCAACGGAACCAGCCCGGCGCCCGGGGTCAGCGCCGCCGTCACCCGCATGTCGTGCGGCGCGGCGGGCACGGTCTCGAGCAGTTCCTCGTCGCGAACCACAGCGACGAGCGGGACGCCGGGACGGGCCAGCGGGAGGCTGCGGTCGTAGTACCCACCGCCACGACCGAGCCGCAGTCCGTCACGGCCGACGGCCAGCGCCGGCACCAGCACCAGCCCGGCCTCCGTGATCGCGGCTGCGCCCAGCGCAGCGCCGGCCGGTTCGAGTAGACCGAACGGTCCGGCGCGCAGCTCGCCGGCATGCTCGGCCCAGTCGAGCGTGCCCTCGCCCGACACCACCGGCAGCAGCACCCGGACGCCGCGTGCGAGCAGCCCGTCGATCATCGCGGGGGAGCCGGGTTCGGTGCCCACCGGCCAGTAGGCGCAGACGGTCTCACCAGCGGCGGCGAGTGCGGCGACGGCGACGGCGAGTGCGGCGGCCTCGGCCTCCCGGCGGTCCCCGGCCAGCGCGCGGCGGGCGGTGACGATCCGGCGGCGCAGCTCGGCCTTGGCGGCGTCGAGGTCGGCAGCGCCGCTGTCGGGTGTGGTCACGGAGCTCGACGGTAGCCCCGCCGATAGGCTCCGCTGTCATGAGCTCGACGTTCCGCACCGCCGTCGTGCCGGCCGCCGGGCTGGGCACCCGGTTCCTGCCGGCGACGAAGATCGTGCCCAAGGAGCTGCTGCCCGTCGTCGACACACCCGCCATCGAGCTGGTGGCGGCGGAGGCCGCCGAGGCCGGCGCGCAGCGGCTCGTCATCGTCACCTCGCCGGACAAGCAGTCGGTGGTCGAGCACTTCCGGCCGGCCCCGGAGCTGGAGGCGACGCTGCGCGAGCGGGGCAAGGACGCCGAGCTGGCCAAGATCCGCCGCGCACCCGAGCTGATCGCCGCCGAGGTCGCCATCCAGGACCGGGCGCTGGGCCTCGGTCATGCGGTCGGCTGCGCCGAGCCCAACCTCGACGGCGCCGACGCCGCGGTCGCCGTGCTGCTGCCCGACGATCTCGTACTGCCCACCGGCGTGCTGTCGCGGATGGCGAAGGTGCGCGACGAGTTCGGTGGCAGCGTGCTGTGCGCCTTCGACGTCCCCCGCGAGCAGGTCGGCGCCTACGGCGTCTTCGACGTCGAGTCGACCGACGACCCGGACGTCGCGCGGGTGCGCGGGATGGTCGAGAAGCCAACACCGCAGCAAGCGCCGTCGACGCTGGCCGCGGCCGGCCGCTACCTGCTCGACCGGGCGGTGTTCGACGCGCTGCACCGGATCGAACCGGGCGCGGGCGGCGAGCTGCAGCTGACCGACGCGGTGGCGCTGCTCATCGCAGAACACCATCCGGTCCACGTGCTCGTGCATCGTGGCGGACGCCACGACCTGGGAAATCCGGGCGACTTCCTGCGTGCCGCAGTGGACTTCGCGCTCGTTGATCCAGATCATGGCCCAGGTCTGCGTGGGTGGCTGCGTGACAGGTTGGAGCAGGAAACGCCGTGAAGTCGCTGGATGAGCAGCTCGGCACGGTGCTGGATGCCGCGGTGGCGCCGGCGCCGGTGCGGGTGGCGATCTCCGAAGCGCAGGGGATGCTGTGCGCCGAGGAGGTCGTCGCCGAGCACTCGCTGCCCGGATTCGACCAGGCCGCCGTGGACGGCTTCGCGGTGCGCAGCGTCGACGTGCAGGAGGTGCCGGCCACCCTGCCGGTGGTCGGCGAGATCGCCGCGGGATCGCGGCAGCCGCTGCGGCTGCAACCCGGGCAGGCGGTCCGGGTTGCCACCGGTGCGGCGTTGCCCACCCTGGCCGACGCCGTCGTCCCGCTCGACCACACCGAAGAGGGTGCTGCCGGCACCGCCCATGCCGCGCGGATCACCGTCACCGCAGCGGTCCCGTCCAAGGCCTGGGTACGGCGCACCGGCGAGGACGTGCAGACCGGCGACGTGGCGGTGCGTTCCGGCGCGGTGATCGGTGCCGCGCAGGTGGGCCTGCTCGCCGCCGTCGGGCGGGCCAAGGTCCTGGTACACCCCCGGCCGCGGGTGTCGGTGGTCTCGGTGGGGGACGAGCTGGTCGACGTCGACCGCAATCCCGCGACCGGACAGGTCTACGACGTCAACTCCTACGCGCTTGCTGCCGCGGCCCGCGACGCGGGCGCCGACGTGCACCGGGTCGGCATCGTGGAGCCCGACTCCGCCCGGCTGCGCGAGATCGTGGAGGGGCGGCTGCTGCTCGCCGAGATCGTGGTGATCGCTGGCGCAGCGGGTGGTGCGACCGGGGACGAGGTCAGCGCGGCGCTGTCCGACCTCGGCCCGTTGCAGGTGGGCAGGGTGGCGATGCACCCTGGGTCCGTGCAGGGCTTCGGCCGGCTCGGGCCCGACTCGGTGCCCACGTTCCTGCTGCCCGGGAACCCGATCAGCGCGCTGGTCGCCTTCGAGGTGCTCGTCCGCCCGCTGATCCGGCTCGCGCTGGGCAAGCGCAACCCGCACCGCCGCATCATCACCGCCAAACTGCTCGCCTCGGTGACCTCGACCGCGGGCCGTCGCGGTTTCCTGCGCGGCCAGCTGCTGCGCGATCCCGCGTCCGACGAGTACCTGGTGCAGCCGCTGGGAATCGCCGGTGCGCACCTGCTGTCCTCGCTGGCGGAGGCGAACTGCCTGATCCTCGTCGACGCCGACGTCACAGAGGTGGCCACCGGTGCCGAGGTGGCGGTCAGTTTCCTCGCGCAACGGGGCTGATCCCGTCGTGGTCGGCTCCGGCGTCGGGGCACCGCGGGGCCGCCATCCCGGTTGGCCCGCCCGGCTCGGCCCGCTCGGGGTCCGCGCCGGGACGATCTCGCTACGCCCGGTCCGCTGGCGCGACGCGATGGCGTGGAGCCGGGTGCGGCTGCGTGACGAGAACTACCTGCGCCGCTGGGAGCCCGACGTCCCGGGTCGATGGAACGAGCGGCACGCCCCCACCTCCTGGCCGGTACAGAGCGGTGGGCTGCGCGCGATGGCCCGCCGGGGGTGCACCCTGCCGTTCACGATCCTCGTCGACGACAGCTTCGCGGGCCAGCTCACGCTTGGAAACGTCGTGCGGGGCGCGCTGCGTTCGGCGTGGGTGGGCTACTGGGTCGACTCCGAGCTCGCAGGCGGCGGTGTGGCGACCGGGGCGGTCGCGCTGGCCGTCGACCATGCATTCGGGCCGGTGGGGTTGCACCGGATCGAGGCAACCGTGCAGCCCGACAATCTCGCGAGCCTGCGGGTGCTCTACAAGCTCGGGTTCCGCGACGAAGGCCTGCTGCTCAGCTACCTCGAGGTGGCGGGCAGCTGGCGCGACCACCGTCTGCTGGCGATCACCCGCGAGGAGGCCGGTCACGGGCTGGTCGCCCGATTGCAGCGTGACGGCCTCGCCCATCACCCCTGAACGGCGCGCCTCCGCAACGGGAGTGACGGCTGTGGTTAGCGTGACCAGCGGTGGTGGCAAAGCTCGTGATCACGGCGTCGGGTAGGTGACGGGACATGCCCAGCTCGCTGATCTTCGCGGCGCTGGCGGCTGCGTGGCTCGTCGTGCTCGTTCCGATGATCGCGAAGCGGCGGCAGGAGGTCGTCCGGACCGCCGATTCCGCCCTGGCGTCCCGGGTGCTTCGCCGCCCGGAGCTCAGCCACCACAGTGAGGAGGTACTGATGACCGAACGGATGGCCCACCCGGAGCCGCCACCGGTAACGGATCCGGACGCCGACGAGCGCCGCTTTCGCCCAGGCCGTGGCGGGTACGACCCGGAGGCCGCCGCGCTGGCGGCCCATGCCAGATACGCCTTCCGCCAGCGGGTCGTCGTGGGGCTGATCCTCGCCGCGGTGTCCACCCTGCTGCTCGCACTCGCCGTGAGCAGCACCTACTGGTGGGCGCAGGCCGTGTTCGACATCTCACTCGTCGGCTACCTGGGCTATCTCCGCCGGCAGGTGCGCATCGAGGAGGAGGTGCGCCACCGTCGCGCCGCGCGGTTGGGAGCCCCACGCCGCCCGGCCGAGCGGGTTCAGCACGAGGAGGACCTCGGGGACGAGGCGAGGCAACGCGACGAGGCCGAATGCCGGGACGAGGTGCCGCCGCCGGCCGATGAGCCCGTGGTGCGGACGGTGCCGCCAGCGGTGGTGCACCCGCGAGCGGTGGCTGTCGACCTCGATGACGAGGATCCGGCGTTCGACGAACTGGACCCGAGCTTCCAGCCCCCGCACCGCCGGGCGGTGGGCGAGTGATCGGTGTGCCGGCTGCTAGGCTGGTCGCCGTATCGCGAGGGGCTGTAGCGCAGTTGGTAGCGCGTCTCGTTCGCATCGAGAAGGTCAGGGGTTCGATTCCCCTCAGCTCCACTGACTCAAAATCGTTGCGGCACAACTGAAAATGGCTAGCTCTACCGTCCACTATGGATGCAGATAAAGAGATCGACTAGGCCAAAGGCAGCCAAGATGGTAGCCACGGGAGGCGAGATCGGATGCTTCACCCGGTGCTCGACACCCCTGAGAGTCGCCGTGCCCTGGCCTCCCGCGACATCGGCACCGTCTACCGGCTGCTCAAGCAGCGCGGCGTGAGTCAACGCACCATCGCTCATGCCACCGGGCAGTCTCAATCCGAGGTCTCGGAGATACTCAAGGGTCGCCGCGTGCGGGGGTATGACCTGCTGGTCAGGATCTGCGACGGCCTCGGCGTCGGGCGCGGCACAATGGGACTGGCGAGTACTGACAGCTACGCTGACGGCCCAGGGCACCCGGTGATGGATGACGAGATGATCCGCAGACGCTTCCTAGGACTGGCCAGTAGCGCACTGCTCGGCTCGACGGTGCTGGGCGAGGCCGGGGGCCTGCCACTGCTCACCGGACCCCCCGGGCAGCTCGGCAAGGTAGATGTGCCGTGGATACGGGCGATGACGGTGCGGTTGCGCGATATGGAATACCAACACGGCGGCGCATCGGTCGCCGGGGCGGCGCAAGGAGTCGCGCAGCAGGTCATCGGGTCACTGCGAGTCAGTCCGCCGAACCGTGACCTACAGGTGGCCGGGGCGGGACTCATCTGGTCCGCCGGGTGGATATTGCACGACGCTGGCCAACGTCATGCTTTCTGGCAACACCTAGCTACCGCACTCGATCTCGCACGCGAGGCCGGGGACAAAACCACAGTGATCAACTGTATCGACATGGCCGGACGTGTGGAACGGGAAGCGGGCAATCACAAGCAGGCAGCCAAGCTGTTCGAACTGCTCTCCACCCGGAGCAGGCCGGACGCGACCCGATGGGGACTGCTGGCGGAGTCATACGCGCCGCTGTCACCCGATGCCGCCATGGCCGCGCTCAGTCGGCTCCGGGACGCTGAGGGGACCGACGCTCCCGACGCCATCGGGATGGTGGGACACGTCAGTCTCGCGCTAGGAGATCACGATGCCGCCGTAGCAGCCTTCGAGCGGTCGCTGCCGAATCGGCACGGTACCCGGGTAGCCGTACAGGAGACCGCACCGATGGCCATAGCGCACCTACGGGCCGGGGATGTAGCGACCGGGGTGCAGGTCGCTCAACATGCCGCCGCGCTGGCCGGGGATCTGCGATCCACCGATGCGGATGCCGCAATCCACCGGATGGCCACCGAACTCGCACGGCAATCGGACTCGACGGCCCGTGATCTGTCCCGGGAGCTGGTCTCGGCATGACGAAACCCCCGGCCTACGGATCGTCCAGCCGCGCGAGATCGAGTGTCAGGGCATCCCGGACCGTCTCCCCGGTGCCCTGGGCCAGGGACCGTTTCATTTCCGTTCGGCGGTCCCCACGGCGACGTTGAGACGACGGGCGATCTGCGGGTAGCGGTACCCCCCAACCGGAGCCTGACCGCGCGGGCTTCCGACTCGGCACTGATCTTCCGAGGGCGAAGTCGCCGGGGTCGCGGCGACAGTAGGAGAACGAGCCGATCAGGCGGATGGAGCGGCGGAACAGGTCGCGCAGCGGTGTCGGGAGGCGGACGCCGGGATGGTAGGCATTCTGGACGATGACGGTGCCCCCATCGTGGACGAGGCGTAGCGCCAGGTCCAACTTCCGCAAGCGGCTGGAGGCTGGTCAGGGACTGTCGCTGGCCGAGCTGATGTACTCGGTCGTCATGGCGAAGATCTCGCCCGCCGGGGCGGTCAGCAATGGCGATGTCCGCCGCGTCGCCCAGGGCTGTGGCGCGGTCGACGGACAGGCTCAGTCGGGTCATCGGGCCCTCTCCAGGGAAAGTGGCTGGCCGCTTCATCGTATCGGTCCGTCGCCAGCCGATTCCTCCTGGTCAACGGGGCCAGAGGCTGATGAGCTCGATCACGTAGTCGGCGAACTCGGCCACCGCCCGCTGCCAGGGCGGACTGGCGTGCAGGCAGTGTGCGTGCAAGTCCAGCAGGGCGTCGGCCTCGTAGCGGGTCACCTGGCACATGAGCTGGTAGGTGGCCGACGCCTCGGGGAGGGGCGGCTCGGCGGCGAGCAGGCGGTGCACATCCTGCGGCGGTGTGGTCATGTCCAGGGCCGAGCCAGAGATGCTCTTGCTGAACTTGGGGTGGCTGCCGAAACCTCGGACCATGCGGGTGTAGGCGGCGGTCAGCGCGAAGTCGGACCGTAGCGGTACGTGCTCGTCCATCCGTGTGCGCACCTGCTGGGCGAAGCGGACATACCTGTGCTCGTCCACGCCGAGCATGACCAGCACCGCATCGTGGTGCTGGCCCAGGGCCAGGAAGTCGGCTGCCATCAGCGACAGGGACAAGGAGCGGCGGAAGGTCATGGTCGGGTCCACGAGGCCGCGGTCGACGTAGTAGCCGTGGTTGTCTTCCTCCGCGGCGTCGAAGTCGGCCTGCTCCACATAGCGGCCCAGCAGGTACATCGCCTCCAGCGCGGGTAGGTCCCCTTCCTGGGAGCGCACGATCCCTGCCTCGGTATCGAAGCCCAGCCGCAGGCTGTACTCCCGGAACCGCTCGGCCAGCTCGCGCACCTCGGTGTAGGGCTTGGCTTTGCCGTTGTAGGCGTCGAGGTCGCCGAGCACGATCTGGCAGTGCTCGCCGCCACGCTGCAGTTCGATCATCTTGAGGATGTGCGAGACGGTGGCCAGGTGCGGCACGCTGGACATGCCGAAGCCGGTGGTGATGATCCGCCGCTGCGGCGCCGCACGCAGGTACTGCTCGCCGTGATGATGGCACAGGTAGCGGGCGTTGAGGGTGTCGGAGTCCAGCCCGGCCAGGGTGAAGTCGAACCGTTGCAGGTCGAAGGGCGTGTAGCCGAACTCGGCGAGCACCTGCCGGTAGTAGGACTCGGAGAACAGCACGGCGCTCATTTCAGGCGTCCCTCCTGGGCGGTGTCGGGTGCCGCCTGATCTCGCTTGCAGCGGGCGTCGTCGCGGTGTCTGGTGGCCCGGTTCCGGTATGTCGTGGCCAGGTCGGTTAGTTGGGCTGACCTCGCCCAAGACGGTGGATTGGTACGGAGCTGATCGAGTCGGGCGGCCACGTTGTCGCAGACCTCGGCCATGTAGTCGGCGAACACGCCGGGCGTGCGGCGGTCAGTCATGCTCGCCTCGTGCACCCGGTAGTGGGTCAGCGGCTCCGGGACCCGGACGCCATGGCCGAGGTCGGCCAGCACGTGGAAGAACAACTCGTTGGTCACCGGCCGCAGGTCCCTGGCGGCCCCGGTGCGCACCACGAGCGTGCTGGTGGAACCACCCGGATGCTCGCCCTCCGCGAAGGCCTGCCCCTCGGCGTCGACCACGTACTCTGCGGGCCCGGTTCGCGCGGCACCGGCCGAGTCGGCGTTCCAGGTGGGGCCACGTAACCATGCGGGATGAGCGCCGCGCGGGCACCGAACCGCCACCGGATGTCGGCTGCGGCGGCGGGCGTAAGGCAGGCGAAAGGCACGTCATACTCGGCGAGCACCTTGAGTCTGCGGTGATGGCTGGCCCGATCACCGAACACCGAGCTCGTGTCGTGGGCGGCGAACACCACCCGCTTACCGGCGCGGCGGCACTCTGCGAGCACCGTGCACAGGCGCGCGATCGGCTCGAAGTCCGGATGATGCAGATGCACCACGTCCAGCCAGTCCCACGGCCGATGCCCCAGCAGCCAGGCAAACGTGGGGTCACGCGGCACAGCGATCCCATCCACGACGGTCTCGTTGAGAATCTGGATGCCGTCGCTGCGCAGCTTGCGCGCGTACGGGGTCCGGCCGGGGACATGGGCAACGCGGATCGCCGTCACCGTCGTTCCCCGGCTGAGGTGACAACGACGAGCTGGGTGGTGAGCCCGCCCCCGCCATCGTCGCTGCGGGTCAACTCGCACCGCTCGATCGCCACCGGGAAGCTGGCCACGAACGCCCGGAACTCACCCTGCGTCCACTCCCGCACGTGTGACGGGTTGAACGGCGGCCCCAGGTGCTCGGCCCCGGCGCGCTCGTCCCGCGCAGGGGTGGACAGCACCGCGCAGGCCGCGCCCCCGTCGAGCAGCCAGGAGATCAGCCGCATCGCCGGTCGCGGGTCGACCAGGTGCTCCAGTACGTCCGAGCACACCACCACCGACTGGCCGATCACCTCGGCCGTCAGCGGCAGCGTCGTCGCCGTCTCCAGGTCCGTGTCCAGCCACTGCCCGATCGGCACATTTTCACGGCACCAGTCGATGTTCGCACCGAAGTCCACGCCGATGAAGCCGACGGCAGGGTTGTCGTCGACCAGGTCGACCAGCTTGCTTGCGCGCCCGCTGCCCAGGTCGACGACAACGGTCCGGTCGTGCTTTCGAGCCAGTGCCAGCGTCTCCGGGTACACGTCGGGCTGCCAGGTGATCCCCGAGTCGTCTTCGTCCACGAAGTACTCGGGCGACACCCGCTGGACATACTTGCGCGTCAGGTAGTGCAGGTTGGGCTCGAGGTCCATACGTTCACGCGCTCCCGTCGCGGGCGGTGGGGATGCCCGTCAATGCCGCGCCGCTGCGCAAGATGTCCTCGGCCAGCTCGGTGCCTTCGGCCAGAGACCGAGCGAGGCCGCTGAGCACGAGCAGGTGCGCGGCGTTCAGGGCGACGAGGACACGGTGGCAGTCCAGGCCGCGCCCAGCCAGCAGCTCGCCGGTCCGCTCAACCGCCTCCGCCGCGCCGTGTGGCGTCGGCAGCTCGTCGGGCAGTGCGGCGTCCACCACGTCCTCGGCCGCCTGGACCACGACCGCACCGACCTCGCCGTCGCGTACCCGGCACCAGCGCAGCTCGCCGGAAAACCCGATTTCGTCCATGTAGCGCCCACTGGGCAGGTGAGTGCCCAGCACGTCCACGTGGTCCAGACCGAAGCGGCGCAAGATCTGCGCGGCCACCT
The DNA here is from genome assembly GCA_009377865.1 of Pseudonocardiaceae bacterium. Lineage (GTDB taxonomy): Bacteria > Actinomycetota > Actinomycetes > Mycobacteriales > Pseudonocardiaceae > WHSY01. Next base: position 17,983 of record WHTH01000052.1, read on the forward strand.
CCACACGCGGATGCGACAGGCCGAACACGGCGATGTCGCCCCGCACTGGGCTCGCCAGCGGAGCCAGCCCGAAGCTGAAGGGATTCGGCGCGTGAAACCGCCCGCCATAGAGCCGGTCCAGAACCGGGATCTCCGGCTCGACCGCCATGAACGCGAATCCGGGCGCGGCCAGGTCGGCGCGCACGCCCGCAGCTGTCCGATGTTCGCGTAGCCCGAGGGCGCACACCAGATCGCGAGACCCGAGTGCTGAGGACGTGGCAGCCGAGCCCACCTTGATCACCCGCGCTCCTGCCGCGGCGGCCACCAGCGCGGCCGGGGTGGACACGTTCAGCGTCCTCAACCCCTTCTTGCCGCTGCCCGCCAGCATCAGCACCGGACGGTCACCACCACGGATCACCTCGGCGGGCTCCCGGACGTCCACGGCCAAGGCCGTCCGCAGCAACGCCTCCACATCCTCGGCTACCGGACCGCGCGCCATCACCGCCATCATCAGCGAACCCAGCACCACGTCCCGCGTCGGCCCTGACAGTTCGACGCTGGTCTGGAAGGCGTCAGCGAAAGCTGCGGAGGGCACATGATCGCCTACGGCGATCCCGGTCAGCACCGTATGAACGGCTGCAGGCAAGTCGTCACAGTAGGGCGGCGATGTCGCTTGCCGACCGGCAGTTGGCTCGCGAACCAGCGCCGAAGGCGCCGGCCTTCCCCACGGCGTGGTCACCTGTGCCCGCCGATCCATGAGCGCCGTCCCCCGCTCCCACCCTGATCGCGTGTCGCCTGTCGCGTTGATCCTGTCACTGCTGCGAGCCTATTGGCTGCCGCATCGGGTCTTGTGGCTACTCCCATCGGTGCTACACAAACGGAGCAGCCGAGCGCCGTTGACTGTGGCGCGCGCCCGCGAATCCGGACCAGCCACAGCTGCCGGTGCGGCGGTCCGGTTCAGCTGCCCCGATGGGTGCGGCGGATTTCCAGTTGGTCGGCGAGCTGCTCGACGGCTCTGGCGCAGGCGGAGTCGGGGGCGGTGTCGAGCACGCAGCGGGCCAGCCGGTCAGCCTCGCGGACGGCCTCGTCGTCGGGGACCACGGCGAGCAGCTCGCCGCCGCGCTCTACAGCAAACGCCGTCAACCGCCTCAGATCGTCCGGTCCCGCTCGGGTGGCCACGAAGGCGATGTCGGGGATGCCGAGATCGACGGCGAGGTCGTGGGTGCGCGCCGCCGTCAACAGCACCTTCGCCGTCGGCTGGACGACGATGAGGAGCAGGTCGACGTGGCGTAGCGTGCCACCGGCCCACGACAGATGCTCCAGACCCGCCTCCATGTCGGCCACCAGCGTGCAGCCGGCTGCGCTGTCGTTGTCGACTTGCTCGATGAAGTCACGAACCGTGACGTGGGAACTTCCCGTTCAACCTGAACCGGCCTTCTCAGCCCGCGCCGCCAGCACGACGGTGACACCGTCGGGTCAGCAGTGGCCGTACTCGCGTAGTAGCCGATCCGGTGAGAAACCGTCCGGGAGATGCCGGGCCGGGCCGGACTGATCGAGGATCGGACGCAGCCGTGCGCTGCCGTCCTCGCCGATTCCGATGGTTGTAGCCAGATTGGGGTCCGAGTCGCAGTCGATCGCAATCACCTGGTGCCCCCGCAGGGTGCGGGACAGCACCGCACAGACCGTGGTCTTGCCCACCCCGCCCTTGCCGGAAACCCCGATCCTCATCGGACCGTCCACTGCTCGGTCAGCTGCTGCACTGTGTCGCACGCGGCTCGTACCGCCTCGGCGTCACCGCCGTCACGACCGGCAGCCAGGCCCACCAGGAAGGCGGTCAGCGGCGCGGCCGGGCGGGCCACGCCGTGCGCGACATCGCGGGTCATGTCGAGGACGAGGTCCCGATCGAGCATCTCGGGGTCGAGGTCGAGCGCTTGGCAGGCGCGAGCGGTCCAGGCTTCGAGGGTGTTCACCGCGTCAGCGTGACTCATCGGACTCCGACTCGTCAGCTGCTGGCTTCCAGCAGGTGGTAGAGCAGCAGCAGCTGGGTGATCGCGAGGGGTTCGCTGCGGGTGCCCTCGCCGAGTTGGCCCAGTGAGCCGGGCAGCTCGGTCTCCGTCCCGAGCTCGGACCAGATCGCCTTCTCCACCGTGTGGCTCTCCTCGCGCGGGGCGTGCCCGTGCACGTGCAGCGCATCCACCGGCCGCCCGTCCTCGTCGCGCAGCAGCTTGAGGTGCATGGCGTTGCGATCGACGTCGGAGAACACCCCGGTCAGGTCGGGATGGCGGATGGTGGGCCGCAGTAGCAGCTCGGCGGACAGCGGCGTGTCGGGCGGGTCCTGTCGGACCTCGATCGGCCCGAAGCGGACCACGACGTCGGCGAAGGACTTCTGCGGCCGGATGAACTCCGCCGACTCGGGCTCGCGTTTGTCGAGCTCGGCGAGCACCTGGTCGCTGCCGTAGCCGCGCTTGGCCGTGTCCCTGTTGACCTTCCACTCCCGCCGGATCTCCTCCGGCGGGTCAAGGTAGACCGTGATGTCGAAGCAGGCTCGAGACAGCTTGCTGTGCAGCGGCAGCAGGCCCTCCACGATGACGAACTCGGTGGGCTCCACGAGCTCGGGGCGGGTCAGCTCGCCCGTCGAGTGATCGTAGACGGGCTTGAGGATGGGTGACCCCATGGCGAGCAGCTGCAGGTGCTGCTCCATGATCTCCACATAGTTGCAGTCGGGATGCAGCGCCGTGAACGGCATGCCCTTGCGTTCCTGCCGGTCGTAGCGGTGGTAGTCGTCAACGCACAGCGACGTGATCCGGTCCTCGCCGAGCGCTTCGACCAGGCCCCGCGTCAGCGTCGTCTTGCCTGCGGCACTGTCGCCTGCGATCGCCAGCATCACCGTGCGCGGGGAGACCGCTCCGGCGCGGCGCATGCGCAACTCCTTGTCCGGCATGACTCATCCCCTTCCGGCCCGGCTCGTGCCCGGATCGGTGGCCGGCGTCATCGCAACGCTTCCCGGGCCCGGGAGCGCAGCCGCGCCACGGTGCCTGCGAGGTCGTCGCGATCGGCGAACAGTGAGCTGCCCGCGCAGAAGGTCCGCGCCCCGGCTGCGGCCGCGGCGCCGATCGTGGCCGGCCCGATGCCACCGTCGACCTCCAGCTCGGCTGCCGGGGCGTGACGATCGAGCATCGCTCGCGCCGCGACCAGCTTCGGTTCCATGCTCGCCAGGTAATGCTGGCCGCCGAACCCGGGATTGACGGTCATGACGAGCAGCAGGTCGACGAGGTCGAGCACGTGCTCGACCGCGGTCAGCGGGGTGGCCGGGTTCAGCGCCACGCCTGCTCGGGCCCCCGAGTCGCGGATCACGCTCAGTGTCCGGTGCAGGTGCCGGCAAGCTTCCGCGTGCACGATCACCAGCTCGCAGCCGGCCTCGACCCAGCGGCCGAGCATCGGGTCCGGGTCGCTCACCATCAGGTGCGCCTCGAACCCGAGCCCTACCAGCGGCCGGCAGGCCGCGACGATGTCCGGGCCCATTGTGATGTTGGGGACGAAGTTCCCGTCCATCACGTCCCACTGGATGCGGTCGACACCCGCCTTCTCCAGCGCCTGGCACTCATCGCCCAGCCGGGCGAAATCGGCCGGGAGGACCGAGGGCACGATCCTGATCTGCGCATCCGCCATGCCGACCTCCCAGCTGTTCCGAGTGACGTTAGGTGGCCGGCACCGCAGTGGCGTCCCCTGCCGGGGGGAACCCGGAGGGGATCCATCCCGCGGCGACCAGGTGATGCACGAACAGCCTCGTCGTCGCCGAGGGATGGCTACCGGTGACCGCGTGCCACGGGCGCGACAACGGTGTCGCGGGGACGTCCAGCACGACCAGCCGGCCCGCCGCGAGCAGGTCGGCGATGCCGTCCCGCGAGACGAGGGTCGCGCCCAGGCCTGCGACGGCACCGGCGATCACCGCGCCGTTGGAGCCGAGTACCAGCCGGGGCGGGGCGACCTCGCGGGCCTGCAGGTAGGTCTCGAGCGTGGTCCGGGTCCCCGACCCGTGCTCGCGCATCAGCCACGGCGTCGTCGCCCAGTCGAAGCTGCGCGCGACCTCGTGCTCGGCAGCGGCGACGAGCTCGTTGTCCATGGTGGCCAGCACCCGCGCCTCGACCTCTGCCGGGGGCCGACCCGCGATGACCAGGTCAGCTTCATGCGCGGCGAGCAGGTCCCACACCTCCGCGCTGGGCGCCACCTCGAGTGCGAGGTCGACCTGCGGGTTCTGCCGCCGGAATGCCGCCAGCAGGCTCGGCAGCACGTGCTCGCCGGCGGTGGTGACCGCCGCGAGCCGCAACCGTCCCCGCTCGGGGTCCAACTCCCCGGCCGCGGCTGCCGCCGCCTCGGCGAGCAGCCCGAGGACCCGCCGCGCATAGCGGGCATACACCGCGCCCGAAGGCGTGAGTCGCAGGCCTCGACCGGCCGGTTCCACCAGCGGTACTCTCAGCTCGCGAGCCAGGGCCGAGACGGCAGCAGAGACGGCCGATTCGGTGACGGTCAGCCGCGTGGCGGCGGCCCGGACCGAACCGGTGTCGGCGAGCGCGACCAGGGCGCGCCAGCGGGACTGGGTCACGGCACATCTCTGATGTGAATAGTGAATGGTGCACTGTCAAGTCTTGATAGACAGTCCAAGTGTTACATGCCACCCTCAAATCTGTCAGGAGAGGAGACGCTGTGAGCGAGAACGAGAACGGATCGTCGAAGCGATCGGACCGCTGGGCAGCCGGAGTGATGCCCTATGCCGAGATGGGCTACTACGAGCCCGACTACGAGCCACCCCCGTCGGACGTGCTGTGTGCCTTCCGCATCACCCCGCAACCCGGGGTGCCACCGGAGGAGGCCGGCGCCGCAGTGGCCGGGGAGTCGTCGACCGCCACCTGGACGGTGGTGTGGACCGACCGGCTCACCGACTACCCCACCTACCAGGCGAAGTGCTACCGGGTGGACCGGGTGCCGGGCAACGAGGAGCAGTACATCGCCTACATCGCCTACTCCATCGACCTGTTCGAGGAGGGGTCGATCGCCAACCTCACCTCGTCGATCATCGGCAACGTCTTCGGGTTCAAGGCGCTCAAGGCGCTGCGACTGGAGGACATGCGGATCCCGCTGCACTACGTCAAGACCTTCCAGGGTCCTGCGCACGGGATCGTGATGGAGCGCGAGTACCTGGACAAGTTCGGCCGCCCGATCCTGGGCGCCACCACCAAGCCCAAGCTGGGGCTGTCGGCCCGTAACTACGGCCGGGTGGTCTACGAAGCGCTGCGCGGGGGGCTGGACTTCACCAAGGATGACGAGAACATCAACTCGCAGCCGTTCATGCGCTGGCGCGACCGCTACATCCACGCCATGGAGGGGGTCAACCGGGCGCAGGCCACCACCGGTGAGGTCAAGGGCCACTACCTCAACGTCACCGCGGCGACGATGGAGGACATGTACGAGCGCGCCCAGTTCGCCAAGGATCTGGGCAGCGTCATCATCATGATCGACCTGACCATCGGCTACACCGCCATCCAGTCGATGGCGAAGTGGGCACGGGCCAACGGCATGATCCTGCACCTGCACCGCGCCGGGCATGCCACCTACACCCGGCAGAAGAACCACGGCGTGAACTTCCGGGTCATCGCGAAATGGATGCGGCTGGCCGGCGTCGACCATATCCACGCCGGAACCGTGGTCGGTAAGCTGGAGGGTGACCCGGGAGCGGTCGCCGGGTACTACGACACCTGTCGTCTCATCAAGCAGAGCGTCGACCCCGCCAAGGGCATCTATTTCGACCAGGACTGGGGCTCCATGCCGGGGATGATGCCGGTGGCTTCCGGCGGCATCCACGCCGGCCAGATGCACGACCTGCTGCACTACCTCGGCGAGGACGTGGTCCTGCAGTTCGGCGGCGGCACGATCGGTCACCCGATGGGTATCGCCGCGGGCGCCACCGCCAACCGGGTCGCGCTCGAGGCGATGATCAAGGCCCGCAACGAGGGTCGCGACTACCGTGCCGAGGGCTGGGACATCCTCCGCGCCGCGGCCAAGCACAGCCGTGAGCTCGAGATCGCGCTGTCCACCTGGGGTGAGATCACCTTCAACTACGAGTCGACCGACACGCCCGACGTGGTCGAGACCCCGACGGCGACCTGACGAGGAGACGAGACGATGCGCATCACCCAGGGGACCTTCTCCTTCCTGCCCGATCTCACCGACGCCGAGATCACCGCGCAGATCCAGTACGCGCTCGACAACAACTGGCCCTGCTCGGTGGAGTTCACCGACGACCCGCATCCCCGCAACACCTACTGGGACATGTGGGGTCTGCCGTTGTTCGACCTCGAGGACGCGGCCGGGGTGCTCGAGGAGGTCAACGCCTGCCGCAAGGCCTACCCGGAGCGCTACATCCGGCTCAACGCCTACGACGCCACCTACGGCAGGCAGACCGTCGCGCTGTCGTTCATCGTGCAGCGTCCCGCTGAGGAGCCCGGCTTCCGGCTGGATCGCGAGGAGGTCAACGACCGGCGGATCCGCTACAAGCTGCACCCGTATGCCCTCGACCGGCCGGAGGGCGAGCGTTACTCCGAGCGGTCATGAGTTCGGAGGACAGTGCCCGGCGTGGCTTCGGCATGCGGCAGTCCGCCGCGGTGGATCAGCAAGAGCCCGACCCGGATGGCAACAGGGCGGTAGCGGAAGAGCGGCTACCGCCCGATGCCACTGTCGACCTGGGGACGCAGTGGGCCGACTCCGGCATCCACAAGGTCTTCGACGCGCTGGACGAGGAGCTGATCGGCCTGACGCCGGTCAAGACCCGGATCCGCGAGATCGCCGCGCTGCTGCTCGTCGACCGGTCGCGGAAACGGTTCGGGCTGATGACCTCGCGGCCGAACCTGCACATGTGCTTCACCGGCAGCCCCGGGACGGGCAAGACGTCGGTGGGGGTGCGGATGGCCGAGCTGCTCTACCGGCTCGGCTATCTGCGCCGCGACAACCTGGTCGCCGTCACGCGGGAGGATCTGGTGGGCCAGTACGTCGGCCACACCGCGCCCAAGACCCATGAGGTCCTCAAGCGTGCGATGGGCGGCGTGCTGTTCATCGACGAGGCCTACTACCTCTACCGGGAGGAGAACGAACGCGACTACGGGCAG
>WHTH01000062.1 GCA_009377865.1 Pseudonocardiaceae bacterium
CCCGGCAACCAAGGCCGAGCGCGGTGACCACGACGAGAACGTCAGCTTCGAGCAGGTGGCGGGCACGGTCGGGCAGCGCCGGGCCGGGCAGCTGCGGGACGCGACGCTGCACATCTACGCGCGCGCCGCCGAGCACGCCGCCGGTCGGGGGCTGATCCTGGCGGACACCAAGTTCGAGTTCGGCGTCGAAGTGCAGGGTGGGGCCGGGCAGGGTGAGCTGGTGCTCGCCGACGAGGTGCTGACCCCCGACTCCTCCCGCTACTGGCCCGCCGAGGGATACGCGCCCGGGACGGTGCAGCCCGCTTTCGACAAGCAGTATGTCCGCGAGTGGCTGACCTCGCCGGAGTCGGGCTGGGACCGCTACGGCGAGGCGCTGCCACCCCCGCTGCCCGACGAGGTGATCGCCGCAACGCGGGATCGCTACGTAGCCGCCTACGAGCGCATCTCGGGGCGTTCGTTCGCCGACTGGGCGCCGTAGCCAGTGTTCGGAGTACCGGTGTAGCACGGTCACTGTCGTGTCACCCCGCCGTCACCTCGGTGCGGTGCCATAGGAGTGTGACCGCACGACTGATCGTCTCGCTGTCCGGTATCCGCCCGTCGACGTTGGACGCCGCCACCACCCTGGGCGGCGAGCTCGACGCCCGTAACGTCCCCCTCTCACTGCTCGTCGTGCCCCGTACCCCCGGTCCGGTCGAGTGGCTGCGTCACCGGCGCCGCGCCGGTGACGCGGTGCTGCTACACGGCTACGACCACACCGCGGACCCGATCGGTCCGTGGGGCTCGCGGACGGTGGTCAGAATCGGCCGCCGGGCCGAGTTCGCCGCGTTGCCCGCCCACGAAGCGGGCCTGCGGCTGCTTGCCGGAGCGACGCTGCTCGAGCGGCTCGGGTTGGCCACCGACGCCTTCGCGCCGCCACGGTGGCTGGCCTCGTTGGGCACGCTGCGTGCCCTGACGATTCGGGGTTTCGCGGTCTGTGCCGACGCCACGGCGGTGCGTGATCTGCGTTCCGGCGCGGTGCACTGGGGCAGGGTGATGGGCTTCGGTAACTTGGGTGAGCAAGCCGAGCCGTGGTGGTGCCGAGCCCTGGTGCTCGGGGCTGCCCGCACTGCCCGCCGCGGCGGCATGGTGCGGCTGGCCGTCGATGCCGCCGACCTGGCGCGCCCCGGTCGCCGTGCGACCCTGCTCGACGCGGTGGACCTGGCGCTGCACCACGGAGCCCAGCCGCAGACCTACGCCGACGTGGTGCGCCAGGCGCCGGTGGCCGTGTAACCGGTCACAGCGCCAGCGGTTCGCCGGGTGTCGCCACCTCGAGCTGGGTGCCAGACGGCGCCAGCCGCCGGAAATGGTTGTAGTACATCTCCGGAATCGCGAGCACGGCCTGGTGGATCGGCACGGCCAGCGGCGGGGCGACCGCCCGCAGGTAGTCCACCGCCTCGGACAGCTTGAGCCACGGGGCGCCGGTGGGCAGCAGCAGTGCGTCGACCGGGTCCGGCGGAACAGTGAACGAGTCGCCCGGGTGCAGCACGGACCCCTCGAACAGGTATCCGTTGTTCGGTATCACCGGGATGTCCGGGTGGATCACGGCATGGTCGCCACCGATCACGTCGACCGCCACGCCGCCGAGTTGCAGCTGCTCACCCGGGCTGACCACCTGGTGTGCCAGACCCCTTTCGGCGAGCTGGTCCGCGCTCCCGGAGTCGACGACCAGTGCCGCGTCCGGGTTGCGGTCGAGCAGCGCGGGCAACCGCTCGAGGTCGAGATGGTCGGGGTGCTGGTGGGTGATGAGGACGGCGTCGAGCTCGGTGAGCTCCTCGAAGCCGCTGGCGAAACTGCCCGGGTCGACCAGCAGCCGCGCCGAGGCGGTCTCGACGAGCACGCACGAGTGTCCGAAATGGATGATCTGCACTGCGGGTCACCTCCTGACGGACTCCACCCTGCCAGTTCGCGGCGCAGACATCTCGCGGCATTCGCGTGGCCGCAGGTGAGGCGGAACTCGGCAGGTCAGCCGCTGTCAGACAGCCAGAGCGTCACCTGCTCGGTGATCGTGCTGAGGGTCTCCTCGTCGGCGGTGCTGACAAAGCGGCCGAACCGCTGCGTCGATACCGCGCGGACCGCCTCGCACATGGCCCAGCTCTGCCGATTCAGGCCGCCGTCGTCGGCGACGACGATGTGGTGCGGGAATCCGCGTTCGCGGGTGGTCAACGGTACGACGATGGCTTGGCGGATCGGCAATGCGTTGAACCGGTCATTGGAGACCACGATGCAGGGCCGGGTGCCGCGCTGCTCGTTGGCCACTGTGGGATCCAGCGCCACCGCCCAGACGTGTCCGCGCTGCACTCTCACTGGTTGTACTCCGGCCACTCCTCCGCAGCCGTCGTATCAGGCTCGCCAGCGGTCACCTCAGCCAGCTCGCCGAGGTACTCCTGCCAGCCAGCCGGGTCGCTGCGCTGGATCCGCTCGTAGGCGGCCTCGATCTCGGCCCAGCGCTGCGCAGTCTCGAGTCGGCGTGACTCGACATCCAGCAGCGCGCCCATCGTTGTCCCCCGGGCCCGGGCGATGCATGCCAGGCGATCCCGCACCGCGCGGTCGACCTTGATGGTCGTTGTTGACATACCGGCAAGCATACCAATAGCGGATACCGCTCGTGACCCGCCGACCGAAGCAGGCTGCCATCCTGAGCGGGCTCGCCCCGCACGGGAATCCCGCGGTCACGGCGCCGGGCTGCGGCAGCTTGCAGGTAATCTGTGCTGCGTGCCACGAGTGATCGTCGACGTCGTTCCGAAACCAGAGATCCTCGACCCGCAGGGTCAGGCGATCGCCCGCGCGCTGCCCCGGCTGGGTTTCGACGGGGTGCGCGAAGTGCGCCAGGGCAAGCACTTCGAACTCGACATCGACGACGCCGTCGACGACGGCGCGCTGCATCGGATCGCGGGCGAGTTGCTGGCGAACCCGGTGATCGAGGACTGGACGGTGCGCCGACTGTGACATCTGCATCTTCAGGGAGGATCGGTGTCATCACTTTTCCCGGCAGTCTCGACGACGTCGACGCCGCCCGCGCGGTGCGGTACGCCGGCGCGGATCCGGTCGGGCTCTGGCACGCCGACGACGACCTGCTCGGTGTCGATGCGGTGATCGTGCCGGGAGGATTCTCCTATGGCGACTACCTGCGCGCCGGGGCGATCGCCTCGCACCAGCCGGTGCTGCGCTCGGTGATCGAGGCCGCGCACCGCGGGATGCCGGTGCTGGGCATCTGCAACGGCTTCCAGATCCTGTGCGAGGCGGGGCTGTTGCCCGGCGCGCTCGTGCGCAATGCCGGGCTGCATTTCGTATGCCGCGACCAGTGGCTGCGGGTGGACAACGTCGCGACGGCGTGGACGACCCGGTTCGAGCCGGACGCCGAGATCCTGGTGCCACTGAAGTCAGGTGAGGGCCGCTACGTCGCGGATTCCGCCACGCTGGCGCAGCTCGAGGACGACGGCCGGGTGGTGTTTCGCTTCCTCGGGGGCAACCCGAACGGCGCGGCCAACGACATCGCAGGCATCGCCTCGGCCGACGGTCGGGTGGTGGGTCTGATGCCGCACCCTGAGCACGCGGTCGACCGGCTCACCGGCCCCAGCGAGGACGGTCTGCACGTGTTCGGCTCCGCGCTCGACGCGCTCGTCAGTCAGCCTGAGGCTTTCACCGCGACGTGATCTCAAGCGGGTGAGGTTCTGCAGGTCGGACGGTGCTCGGCGCAACGGCGCGTTGCTACATACGGCTCAGCAGCGCCTACGATTCCTTCGCGGAGGACGCCGAGAAGGCTGGCTGGCCTGTCTACCGGCTCGACGAAAACCACCTCACAGTACTGACAGACCCCGCTCAGGTCGTCGAGCTCCTACAAGCCGTTGCTGCGGCGTTCGCTCGCCCCGAAGCCCCGGATCAAGTCCCGGTCGAGGTGACGTTGCTCGATGAGCTTCGTTCCGACGACGGATGGCTGCCCGCACTCTCCTTGGTCGCTGTCGATCCGGCAGGCGAGGTGGTCGGGCATGTGGTCTGCACCCGAGGCAGCGTCGATTGCAGCCCGGTGCTCGGCGCGGCCGACGCGCTCGGTGAGCCGCTGGTTGCGCTACTAGGCGAGCCCGGCTACTAAGAGCGGTACGCCTTTCGGGTGTCCTCGGACTACGGCATCGCCCCGCCGGATCCCAGCTGGGGGACCTACTTCCAGGTCCGCGCGCTGTCGGCGCATCGGCCAGTCACGGGCACCTTCGCCTACGCGGAGCCGCTCAGCCGGATCTGAACTGTCCCGGCCGTCCGGGGCCCGGGTCAGGGGCGGGGCGGGAGTTCCGGACGGTTGCGTGCCGGGCGGGTCGCGGGATCCGGCGGGTGGGCCGGCGGACGCTCGGCCAGCGCCTCCAGCGCCAGGTCGACGGCACGTTCCAACTGCGGGTCCTGCCCGGCCGCCCAGTCCTGCGGGGTCATCTCGACCTCAACGTCCGGGTCAACGCCGTGGTTCTCCACCCCCCACCCGGCGTCGTCGAACCAGAACGCATACCGCGGCTGCGTCACCCGGGTCCCGTCGACCAGCGAGTACCGGCCGTCGATCCCGATCACCCCGCCCCAGGTGCGCACCCCCACCACCGGCCCGATGCCCAGCCGCTTGATCGCGGCGGTGACGATGTCCCCGTCCGAGCCGGCGAGCTCGTCGGCGACGGCCACGACCGGCCCCCGCGGCGCGTCGGCCGGGTAAGTGACCGGCTGGCCGTGCCGGATCACGTCCCAGCCGATGACCCTGCGCGCCAGCTTCTCGACCACCAGCTGCGAGGTGTGTCCGCCCCCGTTGCCGCGCACGTCCACGATCAGGCCGTCGCGGGCGGTCTCCCGGGACAGGTCCCGGTGCAGCTGCGCCCACCCGGGCGCCATCATGTCCGGCAGGTGCAGGTACCCCAGCCGGCCCTCGGAGCGGTCGGCGGCGAACGCGCGCCGCCCGGCCACCCAGTCCTGGTACCGCAAGGCGAACTCGGTGCGCAGCGGCCGCACCACCACCCGGCGCACCTCACCGGCGCCGTCGCGGCCCGCACCGGAGCGCACGGTCAGCTCGACGAGCCGGTCGGCGGTGTTCACCAGCAGCGGGGCGGGCCCGAGTTCCGGATCGACCGGCGTACCGCCGACCTCTAGCAGCACGTCCCCGGCCCGCACGTCGACCCCGGGGTCGGCCAGCGGGCTGCGGGCGGCCGGGGCGGAGGTCTCCGGCGGCAGCACGCGGGCCACCCGCCAGCTGCCGTCCGGGTCCCGCTCGAGGTCGGCGCCGAGTTGGCCGGGACGGCCCGTCCAATCCCCACCGCCGCCCCGGCCGGCGACGTAGGCGTGCGAGGTGCCGAGCTCGCCCTGCAGCTCCCAGAGCACGTCGACGAGATCGTCGTGGCTACCCACGGCCTCGACGAGGGGCCGGTAGCGGTCCAGCTCCGCGGCCCAGTCGACCCCGGCCATGTCGGCGACCCAGAAGTGGTCGCGCATCAGCCGACCAGCCTCGTCGAACATCTGCCGCCACTGTGCGGTCGGGTCCACCGTGACGACGATGCGCCCGGTGTCGATCTCGAACTCGTCCGCGTCACCCTCGGCCGGAGCCGCCGACCCGGAGCGGTCGGTCCGCAGCACCCGCAGCACGCCCTCGTCGCGGACCACGATCCGCGCCCCGTCGCCGCTGACCCGGTAGCCGCTCACCGGATCCGCGATGATGTCGAGCTTGCGCTTGGCGAGGTCGTAGCGTTCCAGCACCGGTCGCTGGGGTTTGTCCTCGCCGGCCGCCCGGCCGTCGCCGAGCACCCCGGAGACCGGCACGCGCAGCCAGAGCAGGCAGTCCTTGCCCACGCCCAGCCAGCGGTAGCGCCCCTCGGCTACCGGGACGGGTACCACGCGTGACGTCAGTTGATCGACGTCCACGAGCACCTGAGGTGGGGTGTCCTTCGCCTTGTCCTTCTTGCCCGCCTCCGCTGTGGCGGTGCCGACCTCGGCCACCGCGCCGTCGCCGTCGGCACCGGCGGCCGGCGGGTCGTCGGCGCCCTCCTCGTCCGACGTGGCTGGCCGCCCGTCCGGACCGGCGCCGAACGGCGACGGGGTGCGTGCGACCAGCGGGACCAGAAACGGGCGCCACGCCGCTGGGAACGTCAGATCGAAGGAGTGCTCGTCGTAGATCGGGTCGAAGCTGCGCCGCGAGAGGAACGCCAGGTACTTGCCGTCGGTGGTGAACACCGGATCGGTGTCGGCGAACCGGGGCTCAGTGACCGCGACCAGCGTGTCGTCGGCGATGCGGGCCAGCATGATCCGGGTGGTACCGGCCTCGACGGGATCCGCGTAGGCCAGCCACGCACTGTCCGGCGACCAGGCCAGGTCACAGACCTCCCCGTCGGCGCCGCGGGCGAGCTCCCGCAGCCGCCCGGGCCTGGCCACCGGGTCCGACAGGTCGAGCAGCAGCAGCCGCCCGTCGTGCGTGGCCATGGCCACCGCCTTCCCGTCCGGCGCCGCCGCGAGCTCGAGCACCCGGCCGATCTCCCCGGTGCCGTACCGCCGCGGCTCGTCGGCGCCCTCGGCGTGCAGATCCAGCGGCGCTACGCGGACGGCGTCCTCGCCCTCGGCATCATCGACCCAGACCGCCGACTGGTCTCCCAGGGGCCGCGCCAACCGGGCCCGCGACCCGGGCCGGGCGAACAGGGTGCGCGCGGGGCCGTCGCGGTGGGTGAGTCGATGGACCGTGCCGCGCACGGTCACGACGCTCGTGCGCCCGGTCCGGTCGGGCGCGGCAGTGGACAGCCAGTGCGAGGTCGTCACCCGGTACGGCTCGCGGTCGGTGCGCGGACCGCCCAGCCGCACATCGAGGCGCCGGGGCCGGGACCGGGCCTGCAGCGACTCCACGAGCCACAGCTCGCCCGCCGACTCGTAGACGACGCGGTCACCGTCGGTGCTCGCGTGCCGGACGTAGAATCCCGGCTCGCCGGACGCGCCGTGGTCGGTGTGGCGGCGTAGGTCACCGCCGGTCCGGTCGACCGAGTAGAGGTTGCCCCAGCCCTCGTGGTCGGAGAGGAAGGCGATCCGGTCACCGACGAGCATCGGTGAGCCCAGCTGGCCGTCGAGCCCGGCGAGCAGCCGCGTGAACTCGTTCGACCCCGCTGGGTCGAACCACAGGTGGCCACCCGCGCCACCGCGGTAGCGCTTCCACCAAGCCATCTCCTCGGACACCTTGCTGGACAGCAGCAGCGTCGCGCCCCCGGTGCCCGTGGCCAGGTCGGAGACCGGGCCGTAGGGCAACCGCTGCGGCGCGCTTCCGCTCGTCGGGACCGCGTACGCCCAGGTCCGCCGGGCCGAGGCCTGGCCGGTCGCGCTGACGGCGAGGACGGTGTCGCCCGGACCGCCGGTGCCGCCCGGGTCGTCGGCGCCGTGGGGAGACGACCAGCCGAGGCTGCGCGTGCGCAGGTCGCCCCACCAGGTGAGCCGCCGCGCCGCGCCGCCGTCGGCGTCGGCGACGAAGATCTCCGGGGCACCCTCCCGCCACGACGTCCACGCCACCCGCGTGCCATCTGCGGACAGCCGCGGATGTGCCGCCGGGACCCCGTCGGCCGTAAGCCGGTAGGCGCGCCCACCGGAGCACGGCGCGGTCCAGACGTCGTCCTCGGCGACCAGGACCAAGGTGTCCCCGCACAGGTGCGGGAAGCGCAGGTAGCTGGGTCGGTCCGTCGGGCGGCTCATGACTCGCGACCGTAGCGGGCCGTGCCCACCGGACTCGGGAGCCACCTCCAACGGCGAGGTGGCGACCCAGTGCAGCACCGATCTCCGTGATCGAGCAGGCGCCGGGCGATGGCGTAGCCGATCGCGCTGCCCTCACGGCGACCGGGTCGGGTTGTCGGGCGGTCGTTAGGCTCGGCCCCACAGTCCACCGACCGCTCGGGAGGCCCGCCGGTGACCACCACCGACGCGCTCGACACCGTCACCCGCGCCGCATCGAGCCCCGACCACCCGCAGCCCTACCGCGAGCTCGGGCTCGCGGACGACGAGTACGCCCGAATCCGCGACATCCTCGGCCGCAGACCCACCGAGGCCGAGCTGGCGATGTACTCGGTGATGTGGAGCGAGCACTGCTCCTACAAGTCCTCGAAGGTGCACCTGCGCTACTTCGGGGAGACCACCACGCCGGCGATGCGCGAGACGATGCTCGCCGGGATCGGGGAGAACGCCGGTGTGGTCGACGTCGGTGACGGCTGGGCGGTGACCTTCAAGCTCGAGTCGCACAACCACCCCTCCTATGTCGAGCCGCATCAGGGCGCGGCGACCGGCGTGGGCGGCATCGTGCGCGACATCATGGCGATGGGCGCCCGTCCGGTGGCCGTCGGCGATCCGCTGCGGTTCGGCCCTGCCGAGGCGATCGACACCCAGCGGGTGTTGCCGGGGGTGGTCTCGGGCATCGGCGGCTACGGCAACTGCCTCGGCCTGCCCAACATCGGTGGTGAGGTCGTCTTCGACCCGTCCTACGCCGGAAACCCACTGGTCAACGCGCTGTGCGTCGGCGCGTTGCGCGCCGAGGACCTGCACCTCGCGCACGCCTCCGGCGCGGGCAACAAAATCGTCCTCTTCGGGGCGAGCACCGGCCTCGACGGCATCGGCGGCGTGTCCGTGCTGGCCAGCGAGAGCTTCAGCGGCGAGACCGGGCGCAAGAAGCTGCCGTCCGTGCAGGTCGGCGACCCGTTCACCGAGAAGGTGCTCATCGAGTGCTGCCTCGAACTGTTCAACGCGGGCTTGGTGGTGGGCATCCAGGATCTCGGCGGCGCCGGACTGTCGTGTGCGACCTCGGAGCTGGCCAGCGCCGGTGACGGCGGCATGCACGTCACGCTCGAGGCGGTTCCGCTGCGGGCGGCGGGGATGACCCCGGCGGAGATCCTGTCCAGCGAGTCGCAGGAGCGGATGTGTGCCGTCGTCACGCCGTCCGATGTGGGCGACTTCATGGCCGTGTGCCGCAAGTGGGACGTCACCGCGACCGTCATCGGTGAGGTCACCGAGGGCGAGCGGCTGGTGATCAGCTGGCACGGCGACACCGTGGTCGACGTCCCGCCCCGGACCGTCGCGCACGAGGGCCCGGTCTATCAGCGCCCGGTGCAGCGGCCGTCCACACAGGATGCACTACAGGAGTCCACTCCGGAGGGCCTGGCCCGACCGGCCACACCGGACGCCATCCGGGACACCGTGCTGCGGATGGCGGCCAGCCCGAACCTGTGCTCGCGGGCCTGGGTGACCGACCAGTACGACCGCTACGTCCGCGGTGACACCGTGCTCGCGCAGCCCGCCGATGCCGGCATGGTGCGCATCGACGAGCGCACCCACCGGGGCATCGCCGTCGCCACCGACTGCAACGCGCGGTTCTGCGCCCTCGATCCCTATACCGGCGCACAGCTCGCGCTGGCCGAGGCCTACCGCAACGTCGCCGTCTCCGGGGCCACCCCGGTGGCCGTCACCGACTGCCTCAACTTCGGTGCACCCACCGACCCCGGCGTGATGTGGCAGTTCTCGCAGGCGGTGCGGGGGCTTGCCGACGGGTGCGCGCAGCTGGGCATCCCGGTCACCGGCGGCAACGTCAGCTTCTACAACTCCACCGGCGACACCGCGATCCTGCCCACCCCGGTAGTCGGGGTGCTCGGCGTCATCGACGACGTACGCCGTCGCATCCGGCCCGGCTTCACCGCCGCCGGCGACGCCATCTACCTGCTCGGCGAGACCGGCGACGAGTTCGGCGGCAGCGAGTGGGCGCACGAGGTGCACGGCCACCTCGGCGGCCGCCCGCCCGCCGTCGACCTCGGCCGCGAGCAGGCGCTGGCCGGGGCGCTCGCCGCCGGGTCCTTGGCGGGGACGGTCAGCGGTGCGCACGACCTGTCCGACGGTGGGCTGGCGCAGGCTCTCGTCGAGTCATGCCTGATCGGTGGGGCAGGTGCCCGCATCGCGCTGCCCGATGGGCTCGACCCGTTCGTCGCGATGTTCTCCGAGTCGGCGGGACGAGCGCTTGTCACCGTCGCGCCCGCCGCCGAGGACCGGTTCGTGGCGTGCTGCGAGGAACGTGACTTGCCGTCGGTACGGATCGGGACCGTGGACCCTGACC
This sequence comes from Pseudonocardiaceae bacterium, assembly GCA_009377865.1. Lineage (GTDB taxonomy): Bacteria > Actinomycetota > Actinomycetes > Mycobacteriales > Pseudonocardiaceae > WHSY01. Next base: position 10,115 of record WHTH01000062.1, read on the forward strand.
CCGAGCTGACGATCGAGGGTCTCGCGCCGCTGCGTCTCGATGAGTTGCGTGCCGCCTGGGAGGGCACCCTTCCCGCGCTGTTCGGGGGCCCGCGACCGGGCGCATGACCAGCGACCTACGTGGTTCCGATGAGGTTGCGGACCTGAGTGGGTGCGGTTTGGGTGTAATCTGGGTGCATGGCGAAGGTGATCCAGATCCGGGATGTCCCCGATGACGTGCACGCCGCTCTCACCGAGCAGGCCGCCGCAGCCGGCATGTCGCTGAGTCGCTTCGCGTTGCGGGAACTGGAGCAGCGCAGCCGGATCAGTCGCAATGCGGAGATCTTCGCAATGCTCCGGGAACTGCCGGGCACGCGGCTCGCGGCAGCGGAGATCGTCGAGGATATCCGGGCGGAGCGGGACCGGCACGGGTGATCGTCGTCGATGCCTCGGCGCTGGTCGATGCGCTGACCGGCGTCGGTGTCGCAACGGACCGGCTGTCCGACGAGCGCCTCGTGGCACCTGCTCTGTTGGATGCCGAGGTGGGCTCGGTCATCCGCCGCAAGTGGATGAGTGGGCACCTCGATGCTGTGCTCGCAGACGGGGCCATCGCCTACCTTCCGGCGTTGGAGATCCTCCGGTTCGAGCACCGCACGCTGATTCCCCGAGCGTGGGAACTGCGCCACAACGTCAGCTTCACCGACGGCCTGTATCTCGCGCTGGCGGAGCAGCTCGACATCCCGCTGGTGACGTTCGATGCGCGGATGGCGGCAACGCCGGGGATCAAGGCGAGCGTCGAGGTGCTGCGCAGAAGCTGACCGGCCGGGCGTGGCGAACCGGATCATCGCCCACGGGCGCTACTCGGCCGGCCCCACCGCGTCTTGCCCCAGGGCTTGTACACGGACACGACCGTCGCGACGGCGAGCATGAGCAGGTGGGCCACCGACAACAACAGCAGAAGGGTCGTCGGCAGCGGCACGACACACAGGACTGCGCCGCCGTCCGTGGGGCCGCCGGCCGGGGACGGCAGAGACTGTTGCACGAGGCGGTCGCTGAAGCCCACTGCGGTCACGATCACCGCCAACGCCAGCACGAGCTTCGTCGCCACCCAGTAGTGCCGTAGCAGCCCCCACTTGGTGCCCAACGACAGCAGCACACCCGTGACGAGGGTCCCGATGGCTACCGGGGGAAACGCGCCGTCGATCACGTTCATGGCGGTGTAGAGGTCATCGCCGCCTTCGGGCCGCATCGCGTCCGACCCTGATCGACATTGACCTACGTTGCTCGACGTACGAGGCGAGATGGTCAGCCGGCGGCCAGCAGGTCGTCGAGCTGCTCGTACCCCTCGTTGACGCCGGACTCCATGCCGCTCGCGACCATCGCGTCCCGGGACTCGAACGAGTCGAGGACCGACAGGATGCTCAACCGGGTCCGTCCACCGAGGTCCTCGAACGTCGCGGTCTCCAGGCTCACGCCGTCCGGGACGTCTTCGTAGGTGAACGTCTGCACGATGCGCTCGTTGGGCCGCACCTCGTGGAAGGCGCCGTAAAAGCCGTAGTCGGTGCCATCCTGGTCGGTGTGGACGTACCGGTACGCGCCGCCCGTGCGGGCGTCGTACCGGTCGATCCGCATCGTCAGCCTGCGCGGGCCGAGCCATTTCTTCACTAGCTCGGGGTCGGTGTGGGCGCGGAAAACCGCGTCGACGGGAGCCTCGAACTCCCGCACGATCTCGATGGTCGGCAGGTCCGGGTTCGCGGTCACCCGGGTCTCCGGGTGGGTGGTGGTGGTCATGATGCTTCCTCGCCTTCGCTGTGTGGGGTGCTGTCGGTCGTCTCCTCCATGGCGGCCAGCACGGCGTCCAGCCGCCGGTAGCGCTCTTCGGCCGCACGCCGGTAGCGCTCGATCCACTTGGTCATCAGGTCGAATACCTCGGCCTCGAGGTGCACGGGACGGCGCTGCGCCGCACGCGTCCGGCTGACGATCCCGGCGCCCTCCAGGACCTTCAGGTGCTTCGACACGGCCTGGACGGTCACGTCGTAGGGCTCGGCGAGCTCGTTCACCGTCGCGTCCTCGACCGTCAGCCGCGCCACGATGTCGCGTCGCGTCGGGTCGGCGAGAGCGAGGAACACCCGCGAGAGCTGGTCCTCGGTCACCGTGGCCTCCTTGTTCAACCGTACGGTTGAATAAACCGTACGACCGGCCCGAGCCGTTGGCAACCTCACGGCAAACGATCAAGGACGAGGCGGACGCCACCATCGAGGCCTTCGCCCAGGCCCTCACCGCGGGTGAACCCCCGTCTACGAGGCGATCACCGCGAAACGCGCGACGAGCCCAGGAGGAGGCATGACTCCAGGAGGTGGGCGCCGCTCAGGCCCGCGTCTGCGCACAGGTCACAGGACGTCCGGTCGGCGCGCTGCAGTGGGCCTCCCGACCTACCACGGGTCCCGCACGAGGGTGTGAGGGACCGCGGCCTCCTGCGTCCCGCAAGACGAACGGCGAGCGAAGCGCGAGACGACGACCTCGCCGTCCCGGGAGATCGTGTGCCGCACGGGATCCCTGGCTGAGACACCTCCTCGCCCATCGTATGGCATACTTGTGGCATGAGTCGAACACGATTGAGCACGACCGTGGACGGGGAGCTTCTCGACAACGCCCGAAGCGTGCGCTCGGGGGTCACCGACGCCGCCCTTATTGACGAGGCGCTCGGAGCGTTGCTCGTTCGTCACCGCTCCGCTGAGGTGGACGCGAGCTACGCCGCCTACGACGAGCACCCGGCCGACGAGCCGGACGAGTGGGGCGACCTGGCGTCGTTTCGACAGGCTGCGGCTGCCTCGTGAGTTCGCTGCCGGCCCGCGGGGAGGTGTGGTGGTGCGAGCTGGTCGAGATCGGTCGGCGCCCGGTCGTCGTGCTGTCGCGTGACGCGGCGATCCCGCGGCTTCGACGGGCACTCGTCGCGCCGTGCACGACGACGATCCGAGGGCTTGCCAGCGAGGTCGTCCTCGAGCCCGGTGACGATCCGATCCCTCGGCGCTCGGCGGTCAACTTGGACTCGGTCGAGAGTGTCTCGGTCGCAGTACTCGTCAGCCGCCTGGGCAGGTTGGCCAACGCCCGTATGCGGGAGATCTGCGGAGCCCTTGAAGTCGCGGTCGACTGCCCTGGCTGACACCGGGCGTCTCGGAAGGGATCGGACGTGGGGTCCTGCTCGAGCTCGGCGTCGACCGGAGCGCGTCTACCTCGACTGTGGACTGACCGGCACGATCCCGTCGGATGCACGCCACTGGCGACTACACGATCGCCGACCTCGCCGAGCTGTTCTCAGTGTCCTGCCCCCATCGTCTGCCGGGTCCTCGTGCGCACGACCGCCGCCGGCGCCCTACGCCGTGGCGGGAGTAGAGAAGAGGGCGCCGACACTTCCGTCACGGCTGCAAGTCGACGATGACCTTCACGTCGCCGTCTGCCGGGGACAGCGCGTCGGTCCAGCGCGCCAGTGGGACCCGCCGGGTCAGCAACCCGCGTAGCCAGTCGGGGTCGGCCGCTGCCAGCCCGTCGGCGGCAGCGCGGTAGTGCCGCAGGTTGGCGTTGACGCTGCCGACCACCACGTCGTTGTCGAGCACCAGCTCGTCGTTGATGGCGCCCGCCGCCAGCGATACGGTGCGCCGCGAGCCGGACAGGCCGGTGAGCACGGTGACGGCGTTCGGCCCGGTGCTCGACAACACCTCGAACACGAGTTGCGCGGCGCCGGTGGCCTCGATGACCACATCAGGTGCGAGGTCGGCGGGCAACGAGCTGTGGTAGCTCGCGCCCAGCGAGCGCACCAGGGCGGGCTTGGGGCCGGAGGTGACCTGGTCCAGCACGTGGGTCTCCAGCCCGCGCTGCGCCGACAGCAGCGCCGCGAGCAGCCCGATCGGACCCGCACCGGTGACTAGCGTGACGCAGCCCCGCGACACCGACCGGGCTGAGATCCGGTCGACCTGCTCCCACGCCTTGGCGACAACCGACGCCGGCTCGGTGAGCACCCCGAGCTCGCCGAGTGCCGGGTCCACCCGCACCGCGAAGCCGGCGGGCACCGTCCACCGTTGCGCGCCGTAGCCGTCGAGCTCCTTGATGCCGCGCTCGGTGTAGCGGCCGTTGCGGCAGTAGTCCCACTCGCCCCCGGCGCACGGGGCGCACGGCACCGGATCCGGGCGGCGCACGACGCCGACGACGAGGTCGCCCGCGGCGAACCCGCTGCCCGCCGGGACCGCCAGCACCCGGCCCAGCGACTCATGGAAGGCGACCATGTCCGATGCACCGGGCGGCAGCGCGCCGTGCCCGCCGTGGGACACCTCGCGGTCGGTGCCGCACACCCCGGCGAGCAGGCCCTCGACGAGCAGTTCCCCGTCGTCGGGCTCCGGCTCGGGACGTTCGGAGACCCCGGCGCGCTAGGGCGCGCCCGGCACCACCGTCGCCGCCCTCATCGCCGCGGCTCGCGGTGCCGGTGGTGGCGGGCCCCGTCGCCCCACAGCAGCGCCGCGCTGTTGGCCAGCCCGAGGTGGGAGAACGCCTGCGGGAAGTTGCCGGTGAACCGGCGTGACACCGGGTCGTACTCCTCGGCCAGCAGGCCGACGTCGTTGACCAGCTGCGTGAGCCGGCCGAACGCCGCCTCGGCCTCCTCGCGGCGCCCGGCCAGCGTCAGCGCGTCGACGTACCAGAACGAGCAGACCAGGAAGGCGCCCTCGCGGCCGACCAGCCCGTCCACGTGCGATGTCCCGTCATGGGTGGAGTAGCGCTCCACGAGATCGCCGTGGCGCAGCTGTTGGCCGACAACGTCCAGTGTGGACAGTACCCGGGGATCGTCACCGGGCAGGAAGCCCACCGCCGGGATGAGCAACGTCGAGGCGTCGAGCTCGGTGCCGCCGTAGAACTGGGTGAACGCCCCGACCTCGGCGTTGTACCCCTTCGCCAGCACCTCCGCGTGCACCGCGTCGCGCAACTTCTCCCAGCGCTCGACCGGCCCCGGCAGCCCGTACTCGCGCGCTGCGCGCACCGCCCGGTCGAAGGCGACCCACACCATCACCCGCGAGTGGGTGAAGTGCCGGTCCGGTCCGCGCACCTCCCACAGCCCCTTGTCCGGTTGCTGCCAGACCCGCTCCAGGTGCGCCATCAGACCGCGCTGCAGCGCCCACGCCTCATCACTCGGCTCCAGCCCGCGCTCCCGTGCCAGGTGCAGCGCGTCCATCACCTCGCCGTAGACGTCGAGCTGCAGCTGCCGGTACGCGCCGTTGCCGACCCGCACCGGGGTCGCACCCTCATAGCCGGGCAGCCAGTCGAGCTCCCACTCGACCAGGTGCCGCTCGCCGCCGATGCCGTACATGATCTGCACGTCGGCGGGGTCACCGGCCACCGCGCGCACCAGCCATTGTCGCCACGCCTCCGCCTCCGACCGGCAGCCGAAGTTGTCGAGCGCCAGCAGGGTGAACGTGGCGTCGCGCAGCCAGCAGTAGCGGTAGTCCCAGTTGCGGCTGCCGCCGAGCGTCTCGGGCAGCGACGTGGTCGGCGCGGCGACGATGCCCCCGGTCGGGGCGTAGGTCAGCCCCTTGAGTGCGGTCAGTGAGCGCCGCACCACGTCGGCGTGCGGGCCGGTGTAGGTCAGCCGTGATGCCCACGCCCGCCAGTACTCCTCGGTCGTGCGCAGTTCGGCGGCCGCGTCGAGCGGGGGCGTCGGCGCGTCATCGGCGCCGGTCCACTGCATCACCCACGACAGCCGGTCACCTTCACCGACGGTGATTCGCGCTTCGTGCGCCCGCCGCCCGGGCACCCGGTCGGGGAGCACGTCGCCGCGCAGCGCCACACCGGAGGGTCCGGCCACGGCCAGGATCGCCCCGTCGAGCCTGCGCACCCAGGGCACCGCGTGGGCGTAGGCCAGCCGGACCACCCAACGCAGCACCACATCGACCTCGCCGGAGACGCCCTCGACGCTGCGTAGCAGGCAGGGCCGGTCGGAACCCGACTGCACCGGCATCGCGTCGACCAGGCGTACCGTCCCGTCCGGCGTGTCGAACTCGGTCTCGAGCACCAGCGAGTCGTCACGGTAACGGCGGCGCGTCGCGGTGATCTCGCCTGCCGGGGCTATCTGCCAGTGCCCGTCATCGTCATCGCCCAGCAGCCGGGCGAAGCACGACGGCGCGTCGAAGCGGGGCAGGCACATCCAGTCCACCGACCCGTCACGGCCCACCAGCGCCGCGGTGCGCAGGTCCGACAGCAGGGCGTAGTCCTCGATCCGTCCCGGCCCGGTCATGCGGCCGAGGCTATGGGACTGCATCCGGGCGGGCCAGCCGTAGGCTGCCGGCGTGCCAGCCCGTCGTCGGGTCGACCCGCAACAGCTGAGCGACGCTGTCGCCGCCGTCGGTGGATGGCTGGACGGGTCCGCCGGCGAGCCGGCGCGCGCCGAACTCGCCGAGGCGGTGCGGCTGAGCCTGCGCACCCTGGAGCAGGTCGCGCCCGGTCACACCGTCGAAGTGCGGGTGGCGCCGTTCGCGGCGGTGCAATGCGTGGCGGGACCTAGGCACACCCGCGGCACCCCGTCCAACGTGGTGGAAACCGACCCGCGCACCTGGCTCGAGCTGGCAACGGGCCGGTTGAGCTGGTCGCAGGCGGTCGAACAGGGTCGCCTCACCGCCTCCGGCACCCGCGCCGATGTGTCCGGTTGGCTGCCACTGCTGGGCTGAGCATCGGGCTGCCGGTGCGCCCATCCGTCACGAGGGTGGACCATGGCGCTATGACGGATGCGCTGAGCCTGCACGCCACCGCGCTCGAGGAGTTCGACCGCCGGGTCCGCGCGGTGCGCTCCGACCAGTGGCACGTGCCGACGCCGTGTTCGGACTGGGACGTGCGCACGCTGGTGGATCACCTCGTCACCGAGCAGCTGTGGGTGCCGCTGCTGCTCGACGGGGCGACCGTGGAGGACGTCGGCGACAGCTTCGACGGCGACCAGCTCGGCGACGATCCGGTGGCAGCCTGGTCACGCGCGTCCGCTGCGGCGCGGGAGGCGTTCGCCGCCCCGGGCGCGCTGCACCGGCCGGTCGAGCTGTCCTACGGACGCCGTCCCGCTGAGGGCTACTGCCAGGAGATGACCATGGACCTGGCGGTGCACGCCTGGGATCTGGCCCGCGGCATCGGCGCCGACGAGCGACTCGACGGGGACCTGGTCGTCGCGGTCCACGAGTCGGTGGAACGCCACGCCGACCAGCTCGCCGGGACCGGCCTGTTTGACCCGCCGGTACCGGTGGCCGAGGATGCCGACGCCCAGACCCGCCTGCTCGCCCTGCTCGGGCGTCGGCCCTGACCCGGCCGCGACTCCTGCGTAGGTTCCCGACGACCAGCGAGAGCGAGGCACCGGTCGGAATCTGGCAGTGCATTGTGGATGCCGTGGCGTATCCGATCGGGTTTCCGGGCTCGTCGAACCACGTCCACTGGGTATCTCGGGTGGCGCTGCAGCCGAAGCGTTCCCATCCCGGCTTCCCGAGCTGGACCCCACCGGTCGCGCGGGACCGCTCGCGCCCCGTAGTCGGTTCGGACCTTGGCTATCACTCCAGTAGTCTCGTGACGCTGCTCCTGTTCGCTGATACGTTCGATTGGTCACGGAAATCGCTGACCACTGGGAGTTGAAGACTAATGAGACACGACTACCGGATCGAGGGGCATGTAAACGGGCGGCATGTGCTGGGGCACGGGGCAGGGCAGATCAACCCAGCGACCGGTGTCAGCGAGATGGATGTGCGCTTCGAGCGGATGGCACAGGGGTGGGACCCACGCACGATCGTGTTGATGTGCTGTGACCGTGCGCTTGTCATGGCGGCGCAGGAGACCACCGGCACGGTTGGCATGTACCGGGCCTCCGACGGGGTGCTTTCGATCGGTGGACACCTGCCGGGCAATCGCCGCGACAGCGTGATGCGCAACGCCGACGGTGAGCTGATGGCCCACGTTGAGGCTACGTCGCTGACGGACTTCCGGACCAACGAGCCGTTCGACCACTCACGGATCGAGGGAGGGTTCTCGCACCTGCGGCGCGGGGTCAACGGGATCAAGCACATCCCGGCGTTCGACGGAGTGATGATGCAGGCTGGTCCGAACCTGGTCGTCGTCATGACGCGGTTCACCGCCGAACTGGAGGACGGGTCGACCATCTATGGCTCGACCAACTACCCGCACTACCTCCCCGAGCAGGCTGTAGAGATCCCCTACTACCAGCTCCTCCGAGTCGAATCGGTGGAACAGCAGCTGGATGGCAACCACCTGTACTCCAAGGTCACGACGCGCGTCCTGCCGTTGACACCTCCGGGCGATGACACGGTGGACGCAACGGTCGAGCGCCTGGCCACGATGGCGTGACCCATCGGGGATGACGGCTGCCGACACCGGGGGTGGCGCCGTTCCCGATGCACTCGACCCGATAGCCTGTGCCTCACCACCCCTTTAGCTGGAGAGGCTCGATGTCGCGCCGTTACATCACGACTGCCATTCCGTACGTGAACTCCAAGCCACACCTCGGCTTCGCGATGGAACTGGTGGAGACCGACGTGATAGCGCGTCACTGGCGGCACCGCGGGCACGACGTGCGCTTCCTGAGCGGCACCGACGACAACTCGTTGAAGAACGCCATCGCGGCCGAGGCCGAAGGCGTGTCGACGAGTGAGCTGGTCGATCGCAACGCTGCGGCGTTCCACGATCTGCGTGATCCACTCCAGATCAGCTTCGACGACTTCATCTGTACCAGCGCCGACCCTCGCCACAAGGTCGGCGTCGATCGGCTCTGGCGGGCCACCGACGAGTCCGGCGATCTGTACCGGAAAGACTTCGAGGGGTTGTACTGCATCGGCTGCGAGCAGTTCTACAACGACAGCGAACTGGTGGACGGGCTGTGCCCGGAACACTTGACCGCACCGCAGTTGATCAGCGAAGAAAACTGGTTCTTCAAGCTATCCCGCTACGAAGACCGGTTACGCGAGCTCATCGGGTCCGGCGAGCTGCGGATCGAGCCGGAGAGCCGCCGCAACGAAGTGCTCGGGTTCATCAACACAGGCTTGCAAGACTTTTCGATCTCCCGTTCCACAGACCGGGCGCGCGGCTGGGGGATCGAGGTTCCCGGCGATCCCGACCAGGTGATCTACGTCTGGTGGGACGCGCTGGGCAACTACATCACCGCGCTCGACTACGGCACCGACGGTGAGAACTACCGCCACTGGTGGACGGACTCCGACGAACGGACCCACGTCATCGGCAAGGGGATCGTCCGGTTCCACGCGGTCTATTGGCCGGCGATGCTGATGAGTGCCGGTCAGCCGCTTCCGACGACGATCTTCGTCCACGACTACCTCACGGTCGAGGGCCAGAAGTTGGGCAAGAGCCTCGGCAACGCGATCGATCCCGTGGCGATCGTCAACCAATACGGGACTGATGCGCTCCGCTGGTGGCTCGTCCGTGAGGTGCCGCGGGTCGGCGATGCCGACTTCACCATTGACCGCCTGGTCAGCCGCTACAACGAGGATCTGGCGAACGGGCTGGGCAACCTGGTCAACCGGACCGTGATCATGATCCACAAATACCGGGACGGCATGATCCCGGCACTGCCTGATCCCCTGCCCGGTCGGTTGCTGACCGACACGATCGCCTCTGCCCCGGCAACCGTCGATGCCGCAATGGAGCGCTTCGACTTCCGGCAGGCCACAGCCGCTGTGTGGAAGATCGTGGAAGAGGCCAACCGCTACGTTGTCGAGGCCGAGCCCTGGAACCTGGCGAAGGCCGAGAAGAACGGCGACACCGAGGCGGGCCGCAAGCTCAGCGACACGTTGGCGCTGCTCATCCACACCACACGCACAGTCGCCGATGAACTGACCCCATTCCTGCCAGAGGCCGCCAAGCGGGTGACTGCCCAACTCGGATCTGGTGGTGACCAACTCTCCACGCCGCAACAGCTATTCCCCCGACTCGAGGGCCCCGGAAGCTGAGGCGGCACGACTGCGTACCCCTCAGACGGCACACAGAACACATGGTCACGTGTCCATTCACGGGGGGACTGCGTTGGGGCGGTCAGGCTGTGACGGGGAGCCAGGGGTTGCCGGTGAGGGCAGCGTGGATGGCGTCGATGGCACGGATGCCGTGGCCGCGCGCGCTGGCGAGGTAGGAGCGGACACGTA
>WHTH01000084.1 GCA_009377865.1 Pseudonocardiaceae bacterium
CCTCCGCCAGCTCCGCGACACGCTCAACGCCCAGTTCACCGAGACTGTCAGTACCCCATGCGATGCTGAACACGAGCAGGTGGCCTAACGATCACCTCGGGGCCGCCACCGAAGTTCAACGGAACTCGGGACATCCTCTCGGTGCGCAGCGTCGGTTCTAGTAGTTAGCCGGTCACAGTTCGAACAGGAGTCGTGACTATGTGTCGGGGGTCGATCCGGGGCGGATCGGTACGTCACGTGGTCGTCCTGGCCATCGCCGCGGCTGTACTCGCGGGTTGTTCCGGTGGTGGGAAAGCGGATGAGGCTTCGCCGCCCGCCTCTTCGTCGAGCCCGGTGACGCGTCCGACGTCGCCGGAGGACACCGTGAACGACGTGGTTCTGCCGGATTCGGCGTTCCCTCGACTGTACCGGGCAAAGTCGAAGACCGATCGGGGGACGAAGTCGGGCACGAACACGCTGTGTGGTCCTGATGAGGCGACTGAGTCCAAGCGGGTCGCCCGCGTCCAGATCTACCAGGGGACGCAGACCAACGAGACCGCGAGCAACGAGGTTGTCGCCTACGACGCGGCGGTGACGGCGCAGCGGTCTATCGAGCACGTACGGCAGCTTTCGAAGAGTTGCTCGGAGGAGCGACAGCGAAAGAACGGCTTCACGAACCTGCGTAACGTTGGTTGTCCTGCTGAATTGCTGGATGGCGCGGTGTGTCAGCGCTACGAGTTCACTGGTGACCGCGGCCGGATGCTGCACAGGTACAAGGTTGTTCAGGTGCGTGGTGATCTGTACAACGCGACGTACGCGGACGCTGAGTCAAGCCAAGGTGTGCTTGCGATCGTGGTCCCGCTTGCCAAGAAAGCGGCCGAACGTACTCGCAAGGCCAGGCCATGAATGTGGTAGCGGACATGCGGACGGCAGCTCACCGTCGATTGGCCAGGCTTGCCGTGCTCGTCACGCTACTCCTTGGTTCCTCTGTGTTCGTCCAGCCGGCTGCTCATGCAGACGACGGCGGTTTTGGCGATCCGACTGATCCCGTCCGGAAGCGTTGCGCGCAGGAAGGGGCAACTAGGAACGGTGAGGCGGAGCTTGTTCCCTTGCCTTGTCGAGAGGTTAACCCGCCGCGCGACGCCGAAACGGAAACACGAGGCGATGGTGACTTCGCGCCGCCGCGGCCTGCTCCGCCGGCGCGAAATGTCGCGGAGCAGGCGATGAGCGATCTGGCGTTGCCTCGGCCGGTACTTCGCCACGCTCCGGATGATCCGACGTGGGTGGGTGTCGAGACCTGGCTGTGGGTGACGTCGGGTTCGTGGCGGACGGTGCGGTCGTCGGCGTCGGTGCGCGGCGTGAGGGTGGATGTGACGGCGCGGCCGTCGCGTGTGGTGTGGCGGATGGGTGAACGGTTGGCGGACGGCTCGCAGGGTTCGACCGTATGTAAGGGCCCGGGGCGGGTTTGGCCGCGGGGGTCGATGGACGAGTCGTTGCGGACGTATTGCTCGTACGAGTACCGGACGACGAGTGCGGGCCAGCCGAACGAGCGGTACACGATCTCGGCGACGACGGTGTGGACCGTCTCGTGGGTGTGTTCGGGACGCTGTGATGAGACCAGTGCGTCGTCGACGCGGACGACGTCGGGGTCTGAGCTGTTGCGGGTCGGTGAGCGGCAGGCGGTTGTGGATGGCTAGCTCGGGGGAGCGTGATGACGACGACATCGACACGGGTACCGGATGGAACGCACTTGTCGCCGGGTACGGGACCGCCGCGTTCGGGTAGGCCGTTACCGACACGGCAGCGTCGACCAGTACTGGGTGTGGTGGCCGTTCTGCTGATCGTTGTCGGCGCGCTTGGCGGCGGTTATCTGTATGTCCATGGGGCGGCGAAGACGCAGGTCTTGGTGGTCCAGCGACCGGTGCCCGCGGGACACAAGGTGACTACGGCGGATCTGGGCGAGAGCGGTGTCGCCGGGTTGCCGGACGCGCTGCCGGCGACGAAACGGAACCAGGTGGTGGGTAAGCGGGCCGCGACGAATCTGGTGCGGGGGCAGGTTCTCGTTGCGGACTTGCTGACGTCAACGGAAACACCAAAGCCGGGTGACGCGCTGGTGGGTGTCACCGTGCAGCCGGGCCAAATGCCCGCGGAGGGTCTCCAGCCCGGCGATGTGGTCAATGCCGTCGTGGCCGCTGCCGGTGACGCGGGGCAGGTACCGCAGCCGGTGACGGGATCGGACGAGCCGACGGTGTTGGCGACGCGGGCGGCGGTGTTCGCGACGGGACGCGCGACGGCGTCGGGTGCGACCACGGTGACGTTGCTTGTGGCCGAGCGCGATGCGGCGCGGTTGTCGTCGTACGGCGCCAGTGGGCAGGTGGCGTTGATTCGGGTGAATGCCAAGGCGCGGGAGAACCCGTGAGCCTCGTCGTCGTGTGTTCGGTGAGCGGGTCGCCTGGGGTGTCGACGACCTGCGTGGTACTCGCGCAGGCCTGGCCCCGGCCGGCGTGCGTCGCCGAGCTCGATGTCTCCGGCGGTGACCTGCAGCATCGCCTTCGGCTCCCGGACGGGTCGCTGCCGCCTGCGAGCCCGAGCCTGGTGTTCTATCAGGCCCGCAGTCGAGCCGGCAGGCAAGACGTGCGTGGATTCGCGCAGCCGACGGCCGCCGGTGTGCCGGTGCTGTTCGGGTTCGACAGCGTGGAGAAGGCACCGGCGCTGCGCGAGTGGTGGCCGAGGATCGCGGAGGGCTTGGTGACCTCGCCGGTGGATGTGTTCGCCGACCTGGGCCGGTTCCTGCCGGATTCACCGCTGACGCCGGTCGCGTCGGCTGCGGATGTCTTGGTGTTGGTCGTCCCGCCGAGCGCCGAGGGCCTGGTACACGCGCGGCACCGGTTGGCCGCGCTGCAGGGCGAGTTCGAGCAGCGCCGCGGGCGGCCACGAATTGGCGTACTGATGGTGACCAGGCACCGAGATGCCGATCGACATGTCGCGGCCATGCGGACGGTGTTGGCGAGCCTGCCGCAGGTGTCCGTCCTCGGAGCGATCGCGACCGACACCGGGTCGGTACACCGGATGGCCACGAAAGCGATGAGCCGTAACGACCGGCTGACACGTTCGGCTCTGCCGGTTGCCGAAGCGATCTTGGCGTTGCTACCGCAACCAGCGGCGGTGGATGTCGCCGATTCGACGATGCCGACCACGGCTGGGATTGCTCCGCCTGGACGCGGCCAGGTCCGAGAGCACAAGGCGACGGGGTAGGCGATGAACGCTGCGAACGAGGCATATGCGGAGCTGGTCACGCAGCTCGCAGACCGGGTGAGTGACGAGCTGGCCGCGGTTCGCCGCCACCACCGCGCCGCTCGCATGGCCACCTGGTCGCGCACCGTGGAAGAGCAACATGCCCGCGGCCTGATGGCCGCCGCGGTACGAGACAAGGTCATGGAGCTGGTGCGGCATCAGACGACACAGCCGACGCCGGCCCAGCAGGAGAGGCTCGCTGGCGACGTCTTCGCGGCGATGTTCCGCCTTGGCCATCGTCGGCAAGCGGTGGATGACGGTGCGGTCGATATTGTCGGGGCAACTGGTGGGGAAGAGTTGATTCCTGGGCATTGGGAGTTGGTGGCGGCACTGGTCAAGCCGGTGCTGCAACAACTGGACGCCGTCCGGAAGCAACGTCGCGTCGAAGGCAAACCCGAGCTGACATCGGAGGACCTTGAGCAGCAGGCGCATGGGGTCATCGTCGCGGCGGCGCAAGAGACGATCACCGAGATGGCCGAGCGGGGTATGCCCCAGCCCACGGTCGCGCAGGAACAACGGCTGGTCACCGACGTGTTCGCGTCGATGTTCCGCGGTGGCCGCCTCCAGGCGTTGTTGGATGACCAGCAGCTGGAAGGGATCGAGATCAACGGCTGCGACGAGGTGTTCGTCCGCTACCCGGATGGCCGCCGCGTCCCCGCTGCGCCGGTCGCGGAGACCGACGAGGAACTGATCGAGACCGTTCGCCGACTGGCGACCTACCACGGCCTGAATCCGCGGCATTGGGACCCCACCAACTGGCAGCTCGATGTCCGGTTGAAGGACGGTGCGCGGGTGTCGGCGGTGATGGGCGTCAGCGCCCGCCCGATCGTCAACATTCGCCGGCACCGCTTGGTGAAGGTCACACTCGAGGATCTGGTGGGTAACGGCACCTTGGCGCCGGAGCTCGCGGAGTTCTTGGCCGCAGTGGTGCGGGCGCGGAAGAACGTCGTCATCGGGGGGAAGACCGGTGCAGGTAAGACCACGTTGCTGCGTGCGTTGATCAACGCGATCGACCCTGCCGAACGGCTGGTCACGATCGAGAACGCGCTCGAGCTCGGCATCCGCGGGCTGCGAGATCTCCACCCCAACGTCGTGGAGTTCGAGGCGCGGCTGCCAAACGTCGAAGGTGTCGGTGCCGTGACGATGACCGACCTGGTACGCCGAACGCTGCGGATGGACGCTGACCGGGTCATCGTCGGTGAGGTACTGGGACGGGAGATCGTCGCCATGCTGCAGGCGATGAGCCAGGGCAACGAAGGCAGCCTGTCGACGATCCACGCCCGCTATGCGTGGGACGTCATCGACCGGATGGTGATGTACGCGGAACAGGACCCACAGTTGACCGAGCGGCGGATCGCGAAGGCAGTGGACTTCATCGTGTTCCTGCGTCGATCGTCGTCACAGGACCGTGCCGATGGCGACGGGCGGCGGTTCGTCGACCGGGTGCTCGAGGTCGCACACTACGACCCGGCGACACCCCAAGGCGTGGCGACCAACGAGATCTGGCAGCCCGGCGAGGACGGTGTCGCGGCTCGTGACCTGGCGACGCAGATCATCTGCATGCCAGAGTTGCGCGCGGTCGGCTACACCGACCAGGAGTGGCGGCCATGACCGGCGGGCTGAGCACCTTCGCAGCGGCGGCTTCGGCGGCGGCCGTGGTTGGCGGCGTGCTGTTGTTGGTGCTGGCGGTGCGCGGCACGCCGCCGCGGCCTGCTCGACCGGCGACTCGGATAACGCGCTTGATGCGGCTGGCGCGGCAGCGACGGACTCGGACGCTGCTGCTCGCGGGTGTCGGCGTTGCCGTGATGGTGACGGTGGTGACGCGGTGGCCGATCGCTGGTGTGGCCGCCGGTGTGTTCACGGTGGCGGCGCCGTGGCTGTTCGGTGGTCGTGTGGTCGAGCGGGCACGGACGAACAGGATCGAGGCGCTGGCTACCTGGACAGAGAGTCTGCGCGACACCATGTCCGGCGCGTACGGCCTGGAACAGGTCATCAGCGCCACCGCGCATACCGCGCCTGCGGAGCTGGCCGGCCCGATCGACCGCATGCTCGGCCGGGTCCGTGCCCAGGTACCGCTGGATGCCGCGCTGGTCGAGTTCGCCGACGAGTTGGCCGATCCGGTCGGTGATCTGGTGGTGGCCGCGCTGGTGGAATCCGCGCAGGTCCGGGGACCACAGCTGGCGGAGAAACTGAGCTACCTCGCCCGCTACGCGCGAGCCAAGGTGGAGGGGCGGCGTCGCATCGAAGCGCGGATGCGCCCGATTCAACGCGACACGAAGCTCATCATCGGGTGCACCGCGGGGTTTATGACGTTCCTGCTCGTGTTCAGCCGGGACTTCCTGCGCCCGTATGACACACCGGTCGGCCAGGTCGTGCTGCTCGTCGTGGTCGCGATGATCGGGATCGGATTCACCTGGCTGCGGCGACTTGCCCGGACCTCCCCCGAACCACGGCTTCTGGTGAGCAGAGGGCAACGACGATGACAGCGATGCTCTTTTTCGGCGCGTTGACCGGCTTTGGCGTGTTCCTCCTCGTCGCGGCGGTCGCGCCCCGACGCACCGACCTCGCGGTAGCGGTCGGCCGCTACGACGCGGCTCGACGCGCCGAGGCGACGCCGCAGCCGCAGCCGGCAGGAGCGACGTGGCGGTGGCGGCTGGGCGCGTGGACGCGCCGGCAGGCGAGCACGCGAGGCTGGGATCTGTCGTCCAACCGCGCCGATCTGGCGATCCTCGACCGCTCGTTGGAGGCGCATCTGGCGGCGAAGCTGGTGTCGGCGGCCGTCGGCTTGATCACGCCGGCGGTGTTCGGGGCGCTGCTGTGGGTGGCGGGCTTGTCTGTGTCGTGGCCTGCCCCGACCGTGGCCGCGGTGCTGCTGGCCGCGGTCGGGTTCCTGGTTCCCGACCTGCAGCTTCGCCGGGACGCGCGGGCACGACGCCGCGAGTTCCTCTACGCACTGGCCGAGTACTACAACCTGGTCGCCATCAACATGGCCGGCGGTCGCGCGGTCTCGCAGTCCCTCGCCACGGTCGCGCGCCGCTGCGGCCACTGGGCATTCCAGACGCTCGGCGACGCCGTGGCCCGTGCCCAGCACGCGTCCACGACGCCGTGGCACACCCTCGGCGAGCTCGGGCGACGCATCGGGGTGACCGAGCTGGAGGAGTTCGCCGGCGCGCTGACGCTGGTCGCCGCCGACGGCGCCAAGGTGAAGGAGTCGCTGGCGGCACGGGCGGAATCGGTGCTGGCGAAACGCATCAGCGACGACGAGGGACACGCCGGCGAGAAACAGTCGGTGATGGTGGCCGTGAACTTCCTGTTCGTCGGTGCGCTCATCCTGGCCCTACTGTTCCCGGCGTCCTGGGCAGTCCTACAGATCTAACGAGAAGGGGGACACATGCTGCAGCTAACGACCACAGTGATGCGGTGGGCGATCACCGCCACGGGCATGGTCGAGGACCGGCTTACCGAGGTTCGACGCCGCGGGGAAGCTGGCGAAGGCGCGGTCAGCTGGCTCATCGCCGTCGGCGCGGCAGCAACGATCGCATTGGGTGTCGCCGCACTTCTCAAGAGCAAGATCCTCGCGAAAGCCAAGGGGTGGGACTTCTGAGATGACGTGGCTCGACAAGGAGCTGGAACGGGGAAACAGCAGCGTCGAGATGGTGGTGCTATACTCGCTGTTGCTGCTCCTCGTCCTCATCGCGGTCCAAGCCGGGCTCTACCTGCACGCCAAGCAGGTCGTCCGCACGTCGGCGCGTGAAGGTGTCCACGCGACCGCGCAGTACGACGGCACCGCCGCTGATGGTGAAGCCCGCACACGTCGATACCTGCGCCAACTCGGCGATCGCCTGGTGACGGTCGACGATGTTCACGCGTTCCGGTCGGCGACCCGTGCTGACGTCATGGTGACCGCGACGGTGCGTGGTGTGCTGCCGTGGCCGGGCACCACCCTGCGCGAGACGTCCACCGCTCCCGTCGAGCGGTTCACCCCCACGCGGGCACGCCCATGACATGCCACCGGATCCGCTGCCGGTCGCTGCGGACGCAACGACATGCGGCAGGCGCCGAACGCGGCAGCATGGCAGTCGAACTCGTCATCGCGGCACCGGTGCTCCTGCTGGTCGTGATGCTCATCCTCGGTGTCGGGAGGGTCGCGTACGCGGACAACCAGATCACCGCCGCGGCCGCCGACGCCGCCCGCGCCGCCGTCTTGGACCTGGCCAACCCCGCGACGGCCGCCGCCGACGCTGCCGAAGAAAGTTTGGGCAGTCGCGGAGTGTCGTGCACCACGATGACCACGTCCACGAGTCTCCGCCATGCCCACCCCGGCGGGAGCATTGCCGTCACCGTGGTGTGCACGGTGCGGCTCCGCGACATGGCCCTACCCGGTGTGCCCGGTCAGCGGAGGCTGACCGCGACCGCCCGGTCACCGATCGAACGACACCGGAGCCGGCCATGACCGCCCGTCACTTCGCCAGTGAGAGCGGGTCGGTCAGCGTCTGGCTGGTCATCATCGTCCCCACACTGATACTCGTCGCTGGCCTGGTCAGCGACGGGGGCAAGGTGATGACAGCGAACGAGCGCGCGCAGAACATCGCCGAGGAAGCCGCCCGCGCCGGAGCCGACAGCCTCAGCGACACCGCCCTCCGCAACGGCGTGGTTGGCCAGCTCGACCCGGTACAGGCGCAGGCCGCAGCCCAGGACTACCTCCACTCCGCAGGCGTGACCGGCACCATCACGGTCACCGACGACACCGTCACCGTGACCACCACGATCACCCAGCACCTGCCCGTCCTCAGCGCGGTCGGCGTCGACGACAGCACGGTCACCGGCCACGCCCGCGCCCGCAGCATCGGAGGCATCACCAAGGAGCTGCCATGACAACGTCTCGCGTCCTTGCTGCCACAAAAGCACTCACCGGCCTCATCGGTCTGGCGGTGTTGCTGGTCGGAGTGCCCACTGCGCTGATAGCGCTGATCGGCAACCCCGTACCGCGTCTCTCACTGACCCAGCCGTGGACCGACACAGCTGTGCTGCAACTCCTCGCCTGCCTCGTCTGGCTGATCTGGGCGCACCTGCTGTGGCACGTGATCGTCGAGGCGGTCACCGCCGCGCGTGGCGCGGCCTTCCCGAAGACCCGCTGGTTCTCCCGGCCACAACAGCTCCTCGCTCGCACGTTGAT
The DNA here is from genome assembly GCA_009377865.1 of Pseudonocardiaceae bacterium. Lineage (GTDB taxonomy): Bacteria > Actinomycetota > Actinomycetes > Mycobacteriales > Pseudonocardiaceae > WHSY01. The sequence goes on from WHTH01000084.1 coordinate 8,450, forward strand.
CGCATGGGTGATGCTGACCACGGTCGCGATCCCGTCGCTGACGGCCAAGACGCCGCACACCTCACATGCAGCACACGAGCCGGTACCCACGATCGCCGTCGCCGCGGCCGCCGGCCCCGCGACAAGCGATGGCACCACGCCGACCACGGATATGCATGGTCGCGGCGTGGCGTCGCACCGCACCCCAGCGTCCACCGTCACCGACACCAACGCGACCGTCGACACCGACAAGGCCCCCGACGGTGACCGATACATCATCGTGCAGCGCGGAGACTCGCTGTGGGGACTCGCAGAGCGCCACCTCGGCGACGGCCTGCGGTGGAGAGACATCTACGAACTGAACAAGGACCACACCCAATCCGACGGAACACGGCTACGGGACGCGGACCTGATCCAACCCGGCTGGCGGCTGCGGTTGCCCGCCGACGCGACGAGCGGTGATCAGCGCAAGCCGCCGTCGACACGACCGGCGAAACCGCCCGCACAAGACCGGGCCACACCACCGCAGACACCACGTCCCAGCCAGACAAGCTCATCACCTACCCAAGAGTCCACAGCCACAGCGACCCCACCGAGCAACTCCCCGAGCGTCTCGTCCAGCCCATCCAGCACAGATTCGCGAAGCCCAGAGTCTCGCATGATCACCTTGCCGTCGGGCGCATTCGTCGGCGTCACGTTCGCCGTCGCGATCGGCGCGGCGGTCACGTTGGTGCGCCTGCATCGTCGCCGCCGCTACCGGGCTGGCATTGACCCGATCACCGCACCAACCGGTCCCGAGATGAGTCCAACGGCACGGCGGCTACGTCGCACCTATCTCAGTCAAGTGAACGACCAGCATCACAGTGACGACGAGAGCACGTCCGCGGCCGCCGCTCCTGCCGTACCGCGTGCCACCGACGCGACGCCTATCGCTGCCCGCGACGGACAAGAAGTCCGTGTCGCCCTTCACACCCTCGGTGGCCTCGGAGTGGATGGCCCCGGCGCAGACGATGCGGTCCGCGCTCTGCTGACCGCCTCGGTAGCCAGCGGCAACCAGGAAACGATCGAAGTGGTGATCCCCCAACCCGACCTGCGCTACCTCCTCGACACCACAGACGGCACCACCCCCGTCCCCGTCCCGCCATCCGTGACCATTACCGCGACGTTGCCGGATGCGTTGCATCACCTGGAGACCGAGGTCATCCACCGCACCCGTCTTCTCGACCGCTACGACGACACCGATCTTGACACCTTCCGCAAGAACCATCCCGACGAGGAACCTCTGCCACCGCTCATCCTCATAACCCAGGCGTCGGAACAGCACACGCCACGACTGCACGCGGCCCTCACCCTAGGCCGCGCCTACCACGTCGGCGCCGTCATCCTGGGCCCATGGCCCACAGGCACCAGCTGCCATCTCGACGGCGACGGGCAGGTCACCGACACCAGCGGCTCAGGCGCCAAGACGCTCGACCACAGCCAGTTCTTCCACCTCACCGCCACCGATGCCGCCGACCTGCTCGGCGTCCTCGCAGCCGCCAATGGCAACGAACCCACCCAGACCGAGACTGCTGTAACGGACGAGTTGCCCGACGGCAGCAACGACGAGCAATCCGACGACAAAGACCTTCCCGCACCAGAGACGGACAGCTCGGAGCCACCGCCGCACCAGCCCCCGGTCGGTCTCGCCGTACTCGGCCCCATCCGCGTCTACGCCGGCCCCACCGAGATCCCGACCGGACTCCGCAACCTGTCCCGAGAACTGCTCGCCTACCTCGCCAGCCACGACGACGGCGTCCCCCTCCACCACACCCTCGCCGACATCTGGCGCGACACCGATCCCGACCCCGCCGCCGTCCAGTTCCACACCGTGACCGCGAACATCCGCAAAGTCCTCCGCGACGCCACCGCCCTGCACGACGCAGATTTCGTGGTCCACGCCGGGGGCCGGTATCGCCTCAACCCCCAACTCATCGACGTCGACCTCTGGCGCTTCACCCACCACATCAAACGTGCCCACGCAGCGACCAGCGACACCGAAACCGTGCAAGCCCTCACCGACGCCGTCGACACCTTCCAAGGCGAGTTCATCGACGGCTACACCTACGAATGGGCCGAACCCATTCGAGAGAACCTGCACCGCGCCGCCGTCGACGCCTGCATCCGACTCGCCACACGCCACGAGAACCATGACAACCCTGAACAAGCCGTTGCCGTTCTCGACCGCGCAATCAGCCTCGACCCGTACAACGAAGACCTCTACCAGCGCGCCATCCGACTGCTCGACCAACTCGGACGCACCGACGCCATCCGCGGTCTCTACAAACACCTGCAGACCCGCCTCAGCGAACTCGACGTCGATCCCACCCCCGCCACCGAACAACTCGTCCGCATACACCTGTCCCGGAAGACCGCCATGGCAAGAGCCAAGGCGGCACGTACGTGAGCCTGAAGCCTCCGACGGTAGGCGAGATAGTTGGGTGGGTACCGTCCGCGGATGGCCCTCGCGGGATCAATACACGTTGCGGATCTGCCGCTGAAACCGCCTCGCAAGCTCCTGCCAATGGCCTGGATATTCCGGGTGGGCTTCAAAGATCTCTACGGCGCGACGGATCGTCTGGCTCGCCGTCTTCGGTCGTCCCGTTGCTGCTTGGACCTCCGCGAGATTGTGTAGGTCCTTGGCTACCTCAGTGCTGTCATCTCCGTAGACCTCGGTGTCGATTTTAACGGCCCTATGTGCACGACTTAATGCACTCTCGTGAAGTCCGAGGAAGACGTACGCTTGGGCAAGGTGATAGTTCACGTCGGCGAGTGTGCCAGTACTTCCAAGTGGGGACAGCACCTGATCCGCTTCCTCGAGAAGGGTGCGTGCCCTCGTTGAGTCCCCACAGCATGTGGCGTACCGGCCAAGTGCTGCGAGGACTTGCCCATGCCTTGCAGATCCGGCGCCGCTGCTGCCGAGCGTTCGTTCCAGCGCGTCCTGTAGCAACTCTTCAACGCCGGCCAGCTCGTTCAGTTCCATCCGATGGCTGCAGTAGCTGATCGTCTCGTCGATTGTGTGGGCAGACGTGGTTGGCCAGGTGTCCATTGCGTGCTTGAGTGCTGCACCCTGGTAGTTCGTGCTCGCCTTCAGATCCCCTTGCGCATAAGCGACTCGGGCCGCCAGGCCGTATAGCGTGGAGACTCGATGGGCGATCGTAGAGTCATCGATGAACTGTAAGGCGTGGTCGACGTGCTGTTTGGCGTCTGTCACGTTCCCGAGAGCCCAGGCGAGCTGACCACGGCATATCGACACGGCGAGCGATTGGTCTGTAGAAGGCCGTGCATCCTGTATGTATTCCAACATGTCGGTCTCTGCATCAGCTGCGGCGTCGTAGCGTTCGGCGTAGAGGTTCACGGCGAGGCGACCCAGCAGGGTATGGAAGAGCCACTCGCCGTTCTTCATCGCATGGGCGAACTGCTCTCTCTCAGCGAGGACATTCAACGGGGTTGTCCCGGCGGTCGTAGAACTTGAAGGTGGCGGTCCCCCGCCTGAGGCCTGCCGAGTGGTAGGTCCTCTGGTGAACCGCCAAGTACACCGAAGAAGGAAGGGGACCGCTGTGAGCAAGACCTACCAGAAGAAGGA
>WHTH01000038.1 GCA_009377865.1 Pseudonocardiaceae bacterium
ACCCACCCGTTGAGATAGATCCGGTCGAAGCACTCCAGATCCAAACCGACGTGCCCACCCAGGATGTCGGTCACAGTCACCACACGGGTCGCCACGGCGCACCTCCGGGCGGCGTCAACTCAACCCACCAGCCTGGCCCCAACCAGCCGCGACGTCACCCGCCAACCCGACCACAACCTCGGCGGTCCGAGGCGGAGCCTCACTGGCCGATGTTCGCTAGTTGGGCAAGCGACATCGGCTCGATCGTGTAAAAGACTCTTCCCAGGAGGGAGAAGGATCGTGGGAAGCAAGCTAAGTGGCCGGGGCGCGGTCATCACGGGAGCCGGATCGGGAATCGGCCTCGCGGCGGCGCATCTGTTCGTCGCCGAGGGCAGCGCCGTCGCGGTGTTGGACCGGGACCCGATCCGCGTCAAGGAAGCGGTCGAGCAGCTGCAGGCCGCCGGCGGGCGCGCGATGGGTGCAGCGGTCGACATCTCTTCCCCGGACCAGGTGCAGGCTGGTGTGGCGGACGTGGTCGCCGAGTTCGGCAAGATCGACGTGCTGTTTAACAACGCGGGCGCCGACGCCTTCGGCTCCGTCGTGACCAGTTCGCTGGAGGACTGGGACCGCTGTTTCTCGGTGAACGCGCGGGGAACCTTCCTGGTGTCCCAGGCCGTGATCCCCCACATGACCGACGACGGGTGCGCCATCGTCAACACGGCGTCGATCTGCGGCTTGGTCGGGGTTCCAAACTACTCGGCCTACAGCGCCTCGAAAGGCGCCGTCATCGCCCTGACTCGAGCCATGGCGATCGACTTCGCCCCGCAGGGGATTCGGGTCAACGTGATCTGCCCCGGTGCGGTCTACACGCCCATGCTGGAACCGCTCATGGAAGCCAGGGGGAAGGGTGATCGCTCGGCCGGGGTCGCCGCGACCATCAACAAGCATCCCCTCGGCAGGCTCGGCACCCCCGAGGAAATCGCCCGGGTCGCTCTGTTCCTCGCCTGCGACGACTCATCGTTCATGACCGGGACGGTCGTCACCGCCGATGGGGGCGTCACCGCGCAGTAAGGCTTTGCAGTCGCTGGCTCTGGGCCAGCCAGTACGTGAATTGGGAGGAAGTCGAAGCGGCCGGCCCTGTTCTGACGGAGATTCATTCCTAGCGGACATCAGGCCAGGCCAAGCAGTCGCACCGGCCACCCTCGTCGGATCCTCTGAGGAGGGTGGCCGACCGGATTGCGTAGCGTCCTGATCGTCGGTCACCCGGCGTGTTCGATCCCGATGCACTGAACGAGGAGCGCCCCACTCGAGTCGAACCCGGAGACATCCCGCTCCCGACCACGAGATCTCGGCCAGCAAGCTGCGCGCGCTGGCCTCCGCCGCCGCCATCGTGGCGGGCCAAGCTGCAGGCAGGAAGAACACATGACCGACACCGCCGCCACCATCGACACCGTCACCGACATCGCAGCACAGGTCGCCGCCGTCGTCGAACGGGCCCGCGCCCCGCGCAGGCCGTCGTGAACGAATACACGGCGGAGTAGGTGCACGAGCTCACCACCGCCGTCGCCTATTCGGTCGCCCGCAAGGACCGGGCGGCCGGGTTCGGCAACTACGACGACAAGGTCATCAAGATCGAGCGCCGCGTGCTCGGCGTGCTCACCGATCTGCGCGCCACCCCGACTGTCGGGGTGGTGGAGGAGGACCCGCACCGGGGCCTTGTGTTCGGACTAGATGTGTTCCGACCCCAGGCGGGAGGTCCCAGATGACGACGACGTCGATGGCCATGGGCCTACCGGGTGTGACGCTGACATCCGGCGACCACATCTGCGCCTTCTACCAAGGCGCCGCCCAGCGCGACGAGCTGCTGGTGCCTTTCCTGCGGAAGGGGCTGCTGACAGGCGACAAGTGCATCTGCGTCACCGACGATCCCGGCGCCAACCAGACGGTCTGCGCGCTGGCCGCCGAGTTCGACGTGGACGTCTCGCTGGCCTCCGGCCAGCTGGAGCCGATGTCCTTCGAGTCGACCTACCTGGCCGGGGGCTACTTCGCCACCGACCGGATGCTCGATTTCTGGGAAGATGCGGTCGGGGGCGCGGTGCGCCGCGACGGCTTCGGCTTCGTCCGTGCTGTCGGCGAGATGACGTGGGCACTGCGTGGACCTGCCCGGCGTCGAGCACCTGCTCGCCTACGAGGCCAGGCTGAACGACTTCCTGCCCCGCTAACCGCAGGTAGTCCTGTGCCTCTACGACCTGGAGCAGTTCTCCAACGGCCAAATCCTGCTCGAAATCTTGCGGACCCACCCCAAGGTCTCCCCAGGAGCGCCCCTGTGCAGTCCGACGATCACCCGGCCGGCGACGGGCAGAACCCCGCCGCCCCCATCACGAACCCGGCCCGCCGAGGCCGAGCGGTCATGGACTTCCGCCCGTATCCGACCGCGCCGACCCGCACGCGGCGCAGCCCGGCGAACTCCGGACGCCGCGACATTCGGCGCGGCAACCAGCCGACCCCGTCCACCGTCTGGTTCACGCCGACCCGGCACGAAGCCGCCCCAGGCCAAGACGTCGTGACGGACCCTGCTCGCCGGTCGAGGCCGAGCTGGGCGCCGGACATCGAGCTTGCGGGCGCGGTCTGGCCGCTGCCCGTGCTGGCGCGCGCCGTCACCTCGTTCACCGAACCCGGCGCCACCGTCCTGCTCCTGCCCTGGCCCGCCGCGGCGCGTGACGGACTCGCAGTGGAGGTGCCCTCCGGCGCCGTCGCCGCGGTTGCCGAACTCGGCCGCCGACCGCACCTCGGCGACCTCCCCGCAGCCGCCGGACGGAACGACAACGCTGTCCAGCTCCGGGCCGATGAGGCTGACGGCAGGGTCGATCTGCTGATCACCGTCATGCCCGCACGGCTCGACCCCGCCGAGCACACCGACACCGTCGCCCGGCATGCCGCCCGAGCGCTCCGCCTCGGCGGCGTCCTCGCCGTGCTCACCCACTGTGACCGCAGTGACGGCGTCCTCGTCGACCCGACCGGCCCGATGGTGACCGCCGGGCAGAACGCCGACCTCACTCTACCTGCAGCACGTCATCGCCGTGCATCTCCCACCCGCGCACCTGCGCCCGCATCCCGCCCACCGGGCGGACGGCCGGACGCCCGAGGCGCACCTGCGTGTGCACAGCGACGTCCTGGTCTTCGCTCAGCCCCACGACGACGGTGCCCGCCCCGCCACGGCCCGCTCACCACGGCCGTGACCCCCACGCCCGACCAACAGCCCACGCCCGCCGACCCGAAAGGCACCGCGATGCCCGACACGTCCCACCCCGAACCGCTCCCAGTCGAGACCGGCCCCGGCATCGAGGACCTGCCGCTGTCGGTGTGGACCACCGCGCAGCAGCCCCCTGCCAGCCAGCGCCGCGACCGCTACGTCCCGGGCTCGACCGCGCACCCGGCGAAGATGCTGCCCGCTGTCGCCGCCCACGCCATCGCCCACTACACCCGCCCCAGGGACCTCGTCCTGGACCCGATGTGCGGGATCGGCACCACCCTCGTCGAGGCCGTCCACCTCGGCCGCCGCGCCGTCGGGGTCGAGTACGAGCCGCACTGGGTCGACGTCGCCCGCGCCAACCTCGACCTCGCCCGCGACCACGACGTCGACCCGGCCGTCCTCGACGGCTCCCAGGTGCTCCACGGCGACGCCCGCCAGCTGACCACGCTGCTCCCACCCGACCTCGTCGGGAAGGCCGCGCTCGTGGTCACCTCCCCGCCCTACGGGCCCTCCACCCACGGCCAGGTGTCGGTCATCCCCGGCGGCGGAGTGCAGAAGTACCACCACCTCTACGGCAGCCTGCTCGACCGCGGGAACCTCGCCAACATCGGCCACCACCGTCTCCTGGCCGGGTTCCAGCGCATCCTCGCCGCCCTCGTCGAGGTCCTGCGGCCGGGCGCGCACGTCGCGATCACCGTCCGGCCGTGGCGCGAGCACGCGGAGCTGATTGACCTGCCCTCCCAGATCCTCGCCTGCGGCACCCGCGCCGGCCTGGTTCCTGTGGAGCGCTGCGTCGCCCTGCTCGGCCGTGTCGCCGACGACGGCCTCGTCGCCCGCGGCTCGTTCTTCCAGCGTGACTTCATCCGCAAGCAACGCGACGCCGGCCTACCGCTGCACCTCATCGCGCACGAGGACGTCTTGATCTTCCGCACCCCACCCACCGTCGGCGTGCCCGCTGACCGGAACGCGACGTCGCCCCCGTCGATGCTCAGCGCTGCGGCGTAGAGGCATAACTCCGGCGCCGACGCCGGACCCGCCGCAGCTAACCCTGCCGTCGCGGGTGCCGCCACGGCACTGGCCCTTCGGCCCGATTCAAGCGCTCATGGACCCGTACGTGCGCCCGCTGATCCCGGCGGCTTCCGACCCCCGACCAACAGCGAGGTGACGACCGGCCAGCGAACCTGCCGCCCCGCCGCGCTCGCCGCGGGGCCCACCCCACCTCGACTGGACGGGCTCGGGTCGGCGCTCCAACGCCCACCCGAGCCCTGACCGAACACCTGATTACGCAGGAGTCCGGCTATGCCTCATTCAAGCCCATCTGGCGGCGGTCGCCACCACCGTCGCCGACGGCGGCGGTGCCAGCCCCACACCGGCCGGACCTGGCCGCCGCAGACCGCGCAACCACAGCGTCATCCGAGCCCGCCACGTACTCGACGCCCGCAGTGGCTGTGGGCGTTGCTGGTGCTCGTCGTGCTCGTGCTCGTCGTCGCGGTGCTATTCCTTCTGCTGTTCGGACAGGCCGACGGGCGTCCTGCGCCCATCCATCCGGGTATCCAAGAATGCCATCTGCTGGGAGAGACATGCCTCGACGTTCCCCTACGGATGCAGGCCCCAGACTCCTTCGCCGCGAGCGGTTCACTGACGCCGAGCCACCGGAGCTGGACGTCGACATCCAGGTGCTGCACGGCGCCGAGGGCGAGCAGCTGGCTCGGCGTCAGGTGCGTGTGCTGTGGGAGGTGACCCAATGGCTGGCCCACGACAACTCGCCGACTGGGCAGCAGCGGGCGGCGTAGGCCAAACCCGCAGCCCCTACCGCCGCACCCCGACCACGCCGGAGGCCGGCGAGTGCGGGCCGGCCGCGGCGGTGCTGCGGGTGGCGTGGGCGGGCCGCACATCTACCTACGACCAGCAGGACCCCACGCTGTCGCTGCCCCGACAGCTGCGCGCCTGCCAGCTCGTGCTGCCCGAGGACGCGTTGATCGTCGCGCACTTCTACGACATCGAGTCCGGCCGAAAGGATCTCGCCGCTCGCGGCCGCAGCACCGCGCACGAGTTGTTCAACATCCCGATCCACCGCGACGGCGGCCTGGCCGACCTGCTTGCTGAAGCCGAGCGACCCGACCGCCGCTTCGACTACGTCATCTGCGAGTCCATCGACCGGATCGCCCGACGCACCTACATCGCTACCGACATCGAGAACCGCCTCGACCGCGCCGGGGTTCGGCTGCTCGCCGCCGACGAACCCTTCCAGCTCGCCCCGACCGGTGGCCGCAAGGCCAAGACCGCCACCGCGCTGCTCACGCGCCGGGTCAAGCAGGGCATCTCCGAGTTCTACGTCGTGGAGATGCTGGAGAAGTCCTGGGACGGGTTCGCCGTGCACACCGAAGAAGGCTTCAACATCGGCAAACCCTGCTACGGCTACCAGGCCCGCAAGATCCCCCACCCAGTACCAGCGAAGCGGGCCAAGGGGCAGAAGAAGACCTTCCTGGAGCCCGACCCGGCGCAGGCCCCAGTAGTGCAGCGGATCTTCGCGTGGCGGGTCGAGGAACGCCTCGGGTATCAGGCGATCGCCGACCGGCTCAACACCGACCCGGCTGCGAATCCGCCGCCCACCCCGGTCGACCCCGCTCGCGCGGTCGGGCGCTGGACCGCCTCCAACGTCCGCGACGTGCTGACCAACCCGAAGCACACCGGGTACATGGTGTGGAACCGGCACGCCCGCAAGACCCGCGGCAACAGCACCAACCCGCCCGCCGAGTGGATCTGGTCCCCGAAACCCGTGCACGAGCATCTCGTGAGCGTCGAGATCTACCTCGCCGCCCAGGAGATCAGCGCGCACCGCTTCGGCTCCCGTAGCGGGCCCGGCGCGAACACCCGCCACCCCGCGACGAAGCGGTCCTACTTGCTGCGCACCTACCTGTTCTGCGACCTGTGCGGGCGACGCATGTTCGGCAAGACCCGCCGCGGTCACGCCTACTACGTCTGCGCCCCGGCCAAGGGCTACCCCGCCGACGAGCACGGCGGTGCCGGGAGCTGCTTCGTCCGCGAAGACCACCTCCTTGACCGCATTTCGGCCTTCTTGGCTGAGCATGTCTTCGGGGCCTACCGACGTCATCTCCTCGATGCCGGCCTGCGCACCCTCGACGAGGAGGCGCAGGCCGAACGCCAGGGGCAGGCAGCCGCGCTGCGCCGGGCGATCGCCGACGCCGACGCCCGGATTAAGCGCACCGTGCGCAACCTCGAACTCGTCGACCACCCCGATCAGGACCTCATCCGCGACATCAACGAACGCCGCGCCGAACTGCGAGCCCACCGCCAGCGCCTTGATGAGCAGCTCACTCAGGCCGAGAACAAGATCCGCGCCACTCCCAACCCCGACCTCCTCGACGCACTACCCGTCCTCGCCTTCCGGTTCGAGGACCTACCCGAACACCTCGCCCGCGCCCTCTTCGAAGCGCTCCGACTCGAGATCCGCTTCAACAAGCTGCTCAACCGCGCCACCTGCCGGATCACTCTAAAGATGCGGCGATGCTGCACGAGGTCCTCGCGGGCGCCGAGGCGAAGCGCGCACTCGCCGAACGCGACATTGCGACGGTCTACCGGCTGCTCAAGGAAGCTGGGGTGTCGCAGCGCCGCATCGCCGATCTGACCGGGCAGTCACAGTCGCCGGTGCACGACATCGTTCACGGGCGTGCCGTCAAACAGTACGACGTACTTGCGCGGATCGCCGAGGGCCTCGGAATCGACCGTGCCGCAATGGGTCTCGCCTACGGAAGTGACACCTACGCTGATAGTGGCCACGCGAGGAGGGCAGCAACGGAGGAGGTGACCGACGATATGCGGCGCCGTGCCTTCCTGGCAGCAGCAGCTGCCGCGGTGTGCGGTTCCCCTGTGCTCGGCGACGCCCTCGAACTGCCCGGCCTGCCCGGCCCGGACGACACCCGGGTCACCCTCCCCACCAGGCTCGGGATGGGCGACGTTCGCGCTGTGCGCGACCTCACCGAACGACTGCGGGTGGTCGCCCGTACCTACGGCGGGCAGGCTGACACGCTCGGCGCGCTCGCGGCCCGCTCCACCCGGCTGATGTACGTCGCCGGCGCGGACACAGTGAGGCGGGCGCTCGGCTCGGCGCTGGCCGAACTGCAAACGACCGCCGGGTGGGCCTGCTACGACGTCGGCGCTGACGACGCTGCCCGGACGCACTTCACCACCGCGCTCGAACTCGCGACAACGGTCGACGACCCGCATGCGGCAGCGTCGAGTCTGCGGCACGCCGGGATAATGACCACGCAGCGCGGTGCACCGAACGACGGGTTGAAGCTTTACCAGCTGGCGCAGCTGCGGCTGATGGACACACCCAGCGGCGACGACAAGGTGATCGAACTACGCGCCTGGCTCAAGGCGCACTGTGCCTCGGCGCTGGTGGACCTCGGCAGGGTGGACGACGGCGTCACGCAGCTGGTCGCGGCCCGGGACGGCTGGCAACCCCCCGACCCCTACGAGCAGGCCGATATGGACTGGCTCACAGCGCAGCTGCACATGCGGCTAGGTCGGCTCGACCTAGCCGAGCCGTTCGCGTCGTCGTCGGTGCACGCTTGGGGCAACACGGGCCGCCGTGAGGGAACGATGGCCGAGACGACGCTAGCGACACTGCACGTGCAGGCTGGAGAGCCGCGCGGCCCGGAGCTGGCACAGCGGGCGATCGGCGGTGTTGCCGAGCTGCGGTCCAACCGCGCTCGCGACCGGCTGCTGCCGCTGGCCGAGGCGCTCGAGGTCCGTCGGTACCGCGACCTGGCACAACGGGCGCGCGAGGTCGCGACGAGCCGTGCGTAGCCCCACCGACTGGCACCCGCCCGGGCCGTTCAGCCGGTGACCGCCACCAGTGCGGGGAGATAGGCGTTGGCGTGACCGTGGATGTCTGGGTGGTAGGACTCCTGCACCGGATAGCTCGGCCCGTTGATCCACTCGTCGGCGGCGCACACGCGGTGCCCGGCGAACGCGGCACGGACGTCGACGAAGTCAGCCGAAGCGGACCTGGCGCGGTCGGCGGTGACGGCAGCGAGCTGGTCGGCGACACCGTTGAGCCGCTCCCGATGCGTAGCGTCAATCGAGTTGAAGCACGGTCCGAGCTCGAAGAGCTGCGGGTAACCCATCACGACCAGCCTCGCGTTGTTCGCCCGCTGCTGGATCGCGGCGTAAACATCGTCGAGCCGGGCCGGCAGGTCCTCGGCGATGAACTCCTTGGCACTCTCGATCGCGGCGGCGCACCGCTGCGGCCCGCCTACCTGGCACTCGCCGAGCACCTCTGAGAAGCCGGCGTCATTGCCCCCGATCGAGACGGTGACCAGATCCGTCTCCACCGACAGGTTGGACAGCTGGCTGGCCAGCAGCTCGGCGGTGGTGGCGCCGGAGCAGGCGTCGAACACGAAGGTCGCGACGTCGTGCGAGTTCACCCACAGCTCCGGGTAAGCTGCCGGGCTGCGCAAGCAATCGCCGCTGGCGGGATCGTAGTTCCGCGTCCCGGTGCCGGAGGAATACGAGTCACCCAGCGCCACATAGTCGACGGTGGTCTCCGCCGCGGCAGGCGCGCCCGAGACCAGCGCGCCACAAATCAGGACGAGGAGCAGGGCACGGCGCACGGCGACCTCCCGACGGCGTGAGTGCCTCGACAGCTAACCACGCACCGTCGTCGAGTATAAGCCCTCGATCCCCCGCAGGTATCGAGGTGATCACCTCCCTCCTCGCCCGGGCGGTGGCGGGGTAGCGTGCGATTCGTGCAATTCCTCGATGACCGCAGACCCGGTCACGACCTGACCTACGACGACGTCTTCCTGATGCCGTCGCGCTCGGATGTGACGTCGCGCTTCGACGTCGACCTCGCCACGGTCGATGGCTCGGGTACCACTGTCCCGCTGGTGGTCGCGAACATGACCGCCGTGGCCGGGCGCCGGATGGCTGAGACCGTGGCGCGCCGCGGCGGCCTCGTGGTGCTGCCGCAGGACGTCGACCCCGCTGCCGTGGGCGAGATCGTGCGCTGGGTGAAGTCTCGTCACCTGGTGCTCGACACCCCGCTGACGTTGCGACCGCAGGACGCGGTCGCCGACGCACTGAACCTGCTGCCCAAGCGGTCGCACGGCGCCGTGGTCGTCGTCGACGGCGAGGGGCGGCCGGTCGGCCTGGTCACCGAGTTCGACACCGCGGCGGTGGACCGCTTCGCACGGTTGGGCGACGTCGCCCAGACCGACCTCGTGCTGGTGCCGTCCGACACCGAGCCGCGCAAGGCGTTCGAGGAGCTCCACCACCGCCGCCAGGACCTGGCGCTCGCGGTCGACAACATGGGCCGCCTGGCCGGCGTGCTCAGCCGCACCGGCGCGCTGCGTTCCGAGATCTACTCCCCCGCCGTGGACACCGCGGGCCGGCTGCGGGTGGCCGCGGCGGTGGGGATCAGCGGTGACGTGGCGGCGAAGGCACAGGCCCTGCTCGCGGCCGACATCGACGTGCTCGTGGTCGACACCGCGCACGGCCACCAGGACAAGATGATCGACGCGCTGCGCGCGGTGCGCCGGCTGGCGCCCGCCGTGCCGGTGGTGGCCGGTAACGTCGTGTCCGCGCTGGGCGTCGGTGACCTCGTCGACGCCGGCGCCGATATCGTCAAGGTCGGCGTCGGGCCCGGTGCCATGTGCACCACCAGGATGATGACCGGCGTCGGTCGCCCGCAGTTCACCGCGGTCGCCGAGTGCGCGGCCGCGGCGGCCGAACTCGGCGCGCACGTGTGGGCCGACGGCGGCATCCGCCACGCGCGCGACGTCGCGCTGGCGCTGGCGGCGGGCGCGGCCAATGTCATGGTCGGCTCCTGGTTCGCCGGAACCAACGAGTCCCCGGGCGACCTGCATCGCGATGAGGCCGGGCGCCCGTTCAAGGAGTCGTTCGGAATGGCCTCCAAGCGCGCCGTCGTCGCTCGGGGCAGGGCCGACCATGACACCTCGGCGTTCGACCGGGCCCGCAAGGCGCTGTTCGAGGAGGGGATCTCGACCTCCCGGATGTATCTCGACCCCGCACGCCCCGGCGTCGAGGATCTCGTCGACCACATCTGCGCCGGGGTCCGCAGCGCCTGCACCTACACGGGCGCGCGTTCGCTGCCCGAGCTGCACGACCGGGCGGTGATCGGGGTGCAGTCTGCGGCCGGCTATGCCGAGGGCCGCCCGCTGCCCGCCGGCTGGTAGGAGGTCGTGAGTGCGGAACAGTGTTCCGAGCCCGCTTCGCGCTCACGAGCTGCGAAGCAGCAGGTCCTGTAGCCGGGCGGCCACCGGGTCGCAGCCGCTGCGGTCACCCACCCGCTGCGACACCGCACCGGGCAACGACGGCGCCGACCCGGCCAGCAGCAGCGACAGGCTGCCGTCTTCGACCCGCATCCAGGTCACCTCGTCGCGCACCGCGTCCAGCCCGGGCGGCCGCCAGGCGGCGAAGCGGCCAGCCAGCCGGCCCGGGTCGGCCTCTCGCAGCAGCGGCGCGGAAAGCTCACCGGCCTGCTCCAGGACGGCGAGCTGTTCGGCCAGCGGGTCGAACAGGCCGGTCGGGTCGAGCACCGCGCACGGCTTGCTGCCCAACTCGAGCGCCTGACCGCTCAGCAGGTCGAGCAGCACGGCGACCACGTCGACGCCACCAGGCAGCACCAGCACCGCGTCGGACAGCTGGTGCACGAGTGACGTCCGCTCGCCCGGGCTACCGACCCACCGCGGCTCGCAGGACGGCTGCGCCTCGGCACCTCTGGGCAGCACCTCGATCGGCTCGACCCCACCGAGGACGGCAGTACCTGCGAGGTCCGCGCCGGCCGGCCCCGGCAAGCCGGTGACCAGTCCCCAGCAGCGCCGTCCGAGCTCGGCGCCCAGCATGCGAACCGGCCGCGTCAGTGCGGGCCCGGCCTCACCGCCGGGCCCGCCGAGGACTCCGAGTCGGATGGTGAGACACCGTAGCGTCTACACCCCCGAACGGCAGTGAGAATGCGCATACTGCGCTCGTTCGACAGCAAGGTCGGTGCCGGTAGACTCGCTGCGATCCGAGCCCTCGAGGAGTGACGACTTCGGTGCCTGACGCATCGACCCCTGGCTGCTGTAGCCGGCCGGGATCCGGTCCCGGCTGCCACAACCCCTGCCGCCCTTCCTTCCGGGTGGCGTGATGGAGATCCTGCTCAGTATCCTCGGCTTGCTCGGTGTGGCGGCGCTGACTGCCGGCACGTTCGTATCGGTTGCCGCCGAGTTCTCACTCACCGCACTGGAACGCAGCACGGTCGACGCCGACGTCCGCAACGTCGCCGACCGGCGATCCCACCGGGTTCTGAAGGCACACGAGACACTGTCGTTCCAGCTCTCCGGCGCCCAGGTGGGCATCACCATCACGACCCTGCTCACCGGCTACATCGCCGAGCCCGCCATCGGCCGCTTGATACGCCCCGGGATCGAGGGGCTCGGCCTGGGCCCCGGTGCGGCCGGTGCGGTGTCGCTGGGGATCGCACTGACGCTAGCCACCGGTCTATCCATGGTGTTCGGCGAGCTGGTTCCCAAGAACCTGGCCATCGCCCGCCCGCTGCCAACCGCACGACAGGTCGCGGGTGTGATGGCCGGCTTTTCCGCCGCGTTCCGCTGGCTCATCGCCGCGATGAACAACTCCGCGAACTGGATCGTGCGCCGGCTCGGGATCGAGCCCGCCGAGGAGCTGCGCTCGGCGCGCTCACCGCAGGAGCTCGGCTCGCTGGTCCGCAGCAGCGCCGAGCAGGGCACCCTCGACGAGGGCACCGCGGCGCTGCTGAACCGCTCGCTGCGCTTCGGGGAGCGCACCGCGGAGGAGCTGATGACTCCCCGGGTGCGCGCGGCTGCGCTGCACGTGGAGGCCACCGTCGACGAACTGTTGGGCATCGCCCGGCGCACCGGCTTCTCCCGCCTGCCGGTGCACGGCAGCGACCTCGACGACATCCGCGGTGCGGTGCACGTCAAGCAGGCCTTCGCGGTGCCTGCCGGGCAGCGTGGTTCGACGACCGTCGGGTCGCTGGTCCGCTCGGTACCCACCGTGCCCACGTCGCTCGACGGCGACGCGTTGCTCGACCGGCTGCGCGGACAGGGCCTGCAGCTGGCCATCGTGGTGGACGAGTACGGCGGCACCGCCGGCATCGTCACCCTCGAAGACCTCGTCGAGGAGATCGTCGGCGACGTCCGTGACGAGCACGACCGGATGGAGGTCCCGCAGGTCCGACCGCTGGGCGAGGACAGCTGGATGATCTCCGGCCTGCTGCGTGACGACGAGGTGGTGGAGGCGACCGGCTTCGCGATGCCCGACGGTGACTACGAGACGGTCGCCGGGCTGGTGCTCGACCGGCTGGGCCGCATCCCCGACGTCGGCGACGAGGTCCGGGTCGACGGTTGGCGGCTGACCGTGATGCGAATGGATCGCCACCGAGTGGCCGACCTGCGGCTGGCCGCGGTGGCCACCGGTGACGGCGGCGACACCGATGAGGAGATGTCGGCGTGAGCGACTCGGTCGCATTGCTGCTCGCGTTGCTGTTGCTCGCCGCCAACGCGTTCTTCGTCGGTGCCGAGTTCTCGCTGATCAGTGCCCGGCGTGACCGGCTCGAGTCGCTGGCCGACAACGGCGTGTTCCGTGCCCGCGCGGTGATCCGCGCCGGCGAGCGGCTGTCCCTCATGCTGGCTGCCGCACAGCTGGGCATCACTATCTGCTCGCTCGGGCTCGGCGCGCTGGGCGAGCCGGCCGTCGCGCACCAGCTCGAGAAGGTCTTCGATCCGCTCGGCGTGCCCTCGGTACTGCTGCACCCGATCGCGTTCGTGATCGCACTGGGCATCGTCACCGTGCTTCACATCCTGCTCGGCGAGATGGTTCCCAAGAACATCGCGATCGCAGGACCGGAGCGCACCGCGCTGTGGCTGGTGCCGGCGCTCGTCGGCTGGATGCGGCTGACGCGCCCGGTGATCGGCGTGCTGAACTGGATCGCCAACCACGTGCTCCGGGTGTTCAAGGTCGAGCCCAAGGACGAGCTCGAGACCGCCTACACCCCAGACGAGCTGGCCAATCTCGTCGCGGACTCCAGCAGGGAGGGGCTGCTCGACCGCCAGGAGCACCGCCGGCTCACCCAGACTCTGTCGACGGTCGCGCGCACCGTGTCGGATGTGCTGGTGCCGAGCGACCGGGTCACCACGGTGCCCGCAGACCCGGTGCTCGGTGACATCGAAAGCGCGGTCGCCGCCACCGGGTTCTCCCGGTTCCCGCTGCGCGCGCCCGATGCCACGCTCGTCGGCTACCTGCACGTCAAAGACATGCTGGGGTTGGCAGGGCGACCTTCCGACATCCCCGTCCCGACGGCCGCGGTGCGGCCGCTGCCCGAGGTGGCCATCGACGCGAAGCTCGATGTGGCGCTGGCCGTGCTGCGCCGGTCGCGCAGCCACATGGCCCGCGCGGTCGCCCCCGATGGCCGAACGGCCGGCGTGGTCACGCTCGAGGATGTGGTGGAGGAATACGTCGGTACGGTGCGCGACGCGATGCACGTGTCCCGCCCAACCCGCTAAATGCCCGGCGTGTCAGCACATTCCGGACGATCCCGCGCTGGGCGCCGCGGCGGTGGGAGCCGTTCCACCTCGACGGCGACGGCATCGGGCTGGCAGGCGACGGCTGGGGTGATCCTTCGCGACGAGTGGGCGGTCTGTCAGTCGGTGCCCGGACGGAACAGCTGCACACGAGCGCCGAGCCGCTCCGCTTCCCTCATCTTGGCATCAGAGGTGACGAGTGGAACCGCCAGTACTCGTGCGAGCACGACGTACGCGGCATCGTAGGCGGTGAAGTTGTCACGCAGCTCAAGGATTTCACCGAGCGCCTCGGTCATGTGGTGCCGTCCGATGTGCAGTGCGGCGAAGTCTTCCACCGCTTCATCGAGTCTCGCCCGGTCGAGCAGGCCGCCCCGCACATGACCCCGCAGTGCACTGGCCACTTCGAAGTCGAGCAGGGCGGGAGCGTGCAGTTCCTCGTCGGCGAGCAGCGCGAGCAACTCGGGATTGGCAGGTTCGTCGACGAGCGCACCGATCATCGCGGACGCCTCGATGACAATCACGACACCTCGCGGGTCCTGCGGATCTCCGCGACGGTGTCCGCAACCGTGGGGCCGCCACGCCGGTCCCGACGAGCAAGCCGGTCAGCGATCTCCGCATTAGAGGGCCGCATTGCGAGCCGGTCGAGTTCCATGCGCACGTAAGCGGTCAGTGTCAAGCCACGCTCGGCGGCTCGCACCTTCAGCGCCCTCACGGTTTCGTCGGACACGTCACGCACTTGGACCAGTGCCATCCTCGGATAGTATGCGATCACATGCACTGCATGCAAGCTGCATACATCGGCATCACGCCGTCAGAGAGTCAGCGACTGCGAGCGGTCGATGAGCGAAGCTCCTGGTGCATGGCCGGGGGCATCCAGGAACTGGAGATCCTGCCGGACAGGACCGGGGTTGCCGTAGTAACCAGGAAAAATCGGGCGGATATGGCTGAGTAGGCTTCTGACCAGGGGATCTGCGGGCTCTGCTGGGAGGTTGCTGAGTGGTCGCTCCGGTGTTCACGGACGAGGAGCTGGAGGAGCTGGAGGGGCTGCGGAGGTTCCCGGAGATCGGCCGGGAGGAGTTGTTCCGGTTCTTCACGTTGACCCCGGCGGATGTGGCGTTCGTCGATCCTGGCCGTGGCCGGGCCCAGCGGACCGGTTGGGGCTCGCTGTCGCCGTGTGCCCGTTGCCGTGGTTGGGGTTCGTGCCCGATGAACTCGTCTCACGGTGTCCGCGAGGGCCTCGGTCAGGTGCCGACGTAGGCCGCGAGGTGTTCGCCGGTAAGGGTGGAGCGGGCGGCGACGAGGTCGGCGGGTGTGCCCTCGAAGACGATCCGGCCGCCGTCGTGGCCGGCGCCGGGGCCGAGGTCGATGATCCAGTCGGCGTTCGCCATGACCGCCTGGTGGTGCGCGATGACGATGACCGACATGCCGGAGTCGACGAGCCGGCCGAGCAGGCCGAGCAGGTGCTCGACGTCGGCGAGGTGCAGGCCGGTGGTCGGCTCGTCGAGGACGTAGACCTCGCCCTTCTCAGCCATCTGGGCGGCCAGCTTTAGCCGCTGTCGCTCGCCGCCGGACAGCGTGGTCAGCGGCTGACCCAGCGAGAGGTAGCCGAGCCCGACGTCGGCAAGCCGGTCGAGGACCTTGTGGGCGGCCGGCGTGCGTGCCTCGCCGGCGCCGAAGAACTCCTCCGCCTCGGTCACGGACATCGCGAGCACCTCGGCGATGTTCCGGCCGCCCAGCGTGTACTCCAGCACCGACGCCTGGAACCGCCTACCCTCGCACTCCTCGCAGAGGGATTCGACGGTGGCCATGACGCCCAGCTCGGTGTAGATGACGCCGGCGCCGTTGCACGCGGGGCAGGCGCCCTCGGAGTTGGCGCTGAACAGCGCCGGCTTCACGCCGTTGGCCTTCGCGAACGCCTTGCGGATCGGGTCGAGCAGTCCGGTGTACGTCGCCGGGTTGCTCCGTCGCGAACCGCGGATCGCGCCCTGGTCGATCACCACCACGCCGTCGCGGCCGGCGACCGAGCCGTGGATGAGCGAGCTCTTGCCGGAGCCGGCGACGCCCGTGACCACGCAGAGCACCCCGAGCGGGGTGTCGACGTCCACGTCTTGCAGGTTGTTCGTCGACGCGCCACGGATCTCCAGCGCGCCGGACGACGACCGCACCGATTCCTTGAGGGACGCCCGGTCGTCGAGATGGCGGCCGGTGATGGTGTCACTTCCCCGCAGCCGCTCCACGGTGCCTTCGAAGCAAACGGTGCCGCCGTCCGTGCCGGCGCCGGGGCCGAGGTCGACGACGTGGTCGGCGATCGCGATCGCCTCGGGCTTGTGCTCCACCACGAGCACGGTGTTGCCCTTGTCGCGCAGCTGGAGCAGCAGGTCGTTCATCCGCTCGATGTCGTGGGGGTGCAGGCCGATCGTGGGCTCGTCGAAGACGTAGGTGACGTCGGTGAGCGACGAGCCGAGATGGCGGATCATCTTGGTGCGCTGTGCCTCGCCGCCGGACAGGGTGCCCGCCGGTCGGTCGAGCGAGAGGTAGCCCAGCCCGATCTCCGCGAACGCGTCGAGGAGGTGTTGCAGCCCGGTGAGCAGCGGGGCTACCGACGGCTCGTCGAGGCCCCGGACCCAGCCGGCCAGGTCGCTGATCTGCATTGAGCAGACGTCGGCGATGTTCTTTCCCTCGATCTTCGACGACCGCGGCCCCGCGCTGAGCCGGGTGCCGTCGCACTCGGGACAGGTCTGGAACGTCACCGCGCGCTCCACGAAGGCGCGGATGTGCGGCTGCATGGCGTCGACGTCCTTGGACAGCATCGACTTCTGGATCTTCGGGATCAGCCCCTCGTACGTCAGGTTGACCCCGTCGACCTTGATCTTGGTCGGCTTCTTGTGGAGCAGGTCGTGCCGTTCCTTCTTGGTGTAGTCGCGGATCGGCTTGTCCGGGTCGAAGAAGCCGCAGCCGCGGAAGATGCGGCCGAACCAGCCGTCCATGCTGTAGCCGGGGATGGTGAGCGCGCCCTCGGTGAGCGACAGGCTATCGTCGCACAGCGCGGACAGGTCGAAGTCGGTGACCGAGCCCATGCCCTCGCAGCGCGGGCACATACCGCCGTGGTAGACGGCGTTGCGCACGACGATCCGCTCGCCCTCGCCCTTGTCGACGGTCATCGCCCCGCTCGCTCTCCGGGCCGCGACGTTGAACGAATAGGCGATCGGAGGCCCGATGTGCGGCTCCCCCAGCCGGCTGAAAAGGATGCGCAACATCGCGTTGGCGTCGGTGGCGGTGCCGACCGTGGAGCGGGGGTTGGCGCCCATCCGCTCCTGGTCGACGATGATCGCGGTGGTGAGGCCGTCGAGGAAGTCGACCTCGGGCCGGTTCAGCGTCGGCATGAAGCCCTGCACGAAGGCGCTGTAGGTCTCGTTGATCAGCCGCTGCGACTCCGCGGCGATCGTGTCGAACACCAGTGAGCTCTTGCCCGAGCCGGAGACGCCGGTGAACACGGTCAGCCGCCGTTTCGGCAGCTCGACGCTGACGTCCTTGAGGTTGTTCTCGCGGGCGCCCTGCACCCGGATCAGGTCGTGGCTGTCGGCGGCGTGCAGCGCAGGCGACTGCCTGTCCGTCCTCGTGGCCATGCTCATAGGTCGATTCGGTCGCGGACGCGGCGCAGCCGCGCGAGGTCGCGCAGGTGCTGCGCCCCGGCGGGTCTGCTGGTCACCTGCGCGATCGTGCCACATCGCAGGGACCAGCGGTCGAGCGCTGACGCGTGAGCGCTGGCCCGGAACCACGCAACCGCAACACACGTTTCCAGAAAATGCGTCTCGCCTTCGTTGGAGCCGGCGAGCGAGCTGGTCAGCGTTGCAGCAGATGTGCGTTGGTGTGCCGCACCAGGTGGGCCAGCTCCGGCACCTCGATGACTTCCCGGCCCGCGGCACACAGGATCTCGGCGCCTTCGCAATCCACGAACAGGTCGGGCTCGCGCCAGGCGAACACGATCCGCGGGATCGGCGTGGCGAGGATGAGTTCGGTGCAGCTTCGCGGCCGGGACGCCCGGGTGCTGCAAGGCTCCAGCGAGCTGTAGAGCGTAGCGGCTGTCAGCCGGGCATCGTCCGCGGCGAGTTTGGCGAGGGCGGCTTCTTCCGCGTGATCGTGCGGGTCGGTCTCGCGGGAGTGGCCGGTGGCGAGGACGGTGCCATCAGCATCAGCGATCACAGCGCCCACCGAGAACGCGGTGGGCGAGGGCGGGCAGTGCTCGGCGAGCTCGATCGCGCGTCGCAGCTGCGCTCGGTCCGGGTCGGTGGCGTTCATCGCAGTGTCTCGGCGAGGTAGCGCAGCAGGACAGCATCTCCGATCCGCCGGATCTCGGCGAGCGTCATCGGGTGTTCGGGGTTGTGCGGGAACCGGCCGGGGTGGACGAAGCGAGGGGCGTCGGGGTCGCCGACGAAGAACGGAGCGATCACGAGGTGGATCTCGTCGACGAGTCCGGCGGTGAGGAACTCAGTGTGGACGGTGGCGCCCCCCTCGACCATCAGACGCTCCACCTTGCGCTTCCCGAGATCGTCGAGGACGGCCCTGAGATCGATTGCGTCGCCGGTCGACACCACGGTGGCCACGGCTCCCAGTGTCTTGCGTACCCTCGGCATCGACTCGTCATGTGTGTAGACAAGCTTCTCGGTGTCACCAGCAGTGAAGAACCGCGCGTCGGCGTCCAGGTCACCGCTACCGGTCACCGTGATTTTCATGGGATGGGCGGTAACACCGCGCCGGACCCGCTCGTCCTGGCGCTCGGAGGAACGTACGAGCAGTCGAGGGTTGTCACGGCGGATGGTGTTTGCCCCGACCATGATCGCGTCGACACTCGCGCGGACCTCGTCAACCCGGTCAAAATCATCCTGATTGGACAGTAACAACCGGGCCTCGCTCGTGTCATCGATGTATCCGTCGACCGAGGTCGCCACCGAGAGCAGGACCCGCGGGCGCGACACAGCGGATCAACTACCTTGCGGGTTGCTCGAGAACCGCTTGCACGGCCGGGGCGACCTGATCCAGGGTGACCTGTTGCTGATCGCCGCTGACCAGGTCGCGCACGGTCACCTGTTCAGCGGCCCAATCCTGCTGACCCACGATGATCACGACGCGAGCGCCGGCCCGGTCGGCCCGGGAGATCTCCTTGCCGAGCTTGCGAACCTCCAACGGCATGGTAGTCCTGATGCCCGCCGCCCGGAGCCGGCGGGCGGCCAGGCGGCCAGTGTCGAACAGGGCCGCCTCGGTCGCGATGACGACCGCGTCCACATCGCTGTGAGCGTCCGGCAGCAGACCGTGGGTGCGCAGGAAGTCCAGGATCGTCACGTCGCCCATGCCGAACCCGAAGCCCGGCACCTGCTGCGGGGAGAACATGCCAATCAGGTTGTCGTACCGGCCGCCGCCGAACAGCGAACGCCGGTTGGCGGGATCGGCGTCGAAGACCTCGAAGACGGTAGAGGTGTAGTAGTCGAAGCCGCGAACGATCAGGGGATCGAACGTGATCAGGTCGCGGGCGCCGGTATCGAGCACCTGCATCAACATCGAGTGGTCGCGAACCTCCTGCGAGAGGTCATTCAGGACGTCGACCCCTGCCGCCACGACCTCGCCGAGCTTCTCGAACTGCTTGTCCGTCAACCCGATCTCGGCGGCGTCGGCGGCCAGTGTCTCCTGTGGGTACTTCTGCCAGCGATCGAGCAGCCTCGCCGCGTCGTGGAGCATGTCGTCCGGGATCTCCAGGACCTCGCTGAGGATCGCGTTCAGCAGGACGCGGTCGCTCACCCGCAGCTCATACATGTCCCGGCTCGCACCGAGTCCTGCCATCATGTCATGGACCAACTCGACGAACTCGACCTCGACGGCGGAGCTGGACGAGCCGAAGAGGTCGACATTGATCTGCCAGTGCTCACGCACCCGCCCCCGCTGCGGACGTTCATACCGGTGGCAGTTGGGGTGGCTGTACCAACGGACGGGGAAGTTCAGCTTGCTCACGTTGCCGGCGATCATGCGGGCTACCGACGGCGTCATCTCCGGTCGCAGCGACAGCCTGCGCCCGCCCCGGTCGGTGAGGGTGTAGAGCTGCTGCTCCACGATCTCCTGGCTGGACTTGGTCTCGTAGATCTCGGTCGGTTCGAGGATCGGCCCGTCGTAGCGCTGGTAGCCGTAGGACTCGATCACCTCGTAGAGCCGCTCGAACACCTGCGACCGAATCGACATGTCCTCGGGGAGGAAGTCGCGAGTACCCCGGTAGGGCTCGGTCGGCAGGTAATCGGCCACGATGATCCTTCGTCGCAACGTGAAGGTGACTGGACAACCACAGCGTAGGACAGCCACCACCGGGTCCTGCGCCCGTATTGCCGAGCGGACTGCTCACCCGGTGCCGGGCGGGACGACCCACTCCGTGGGCTGGCCCGTGATGGCGGCGATCAGGAGCTGAAAGCCTCGATCGGGGGGCAGGAGCAGATCAGGTTGCGGTCACCGTGGGCCTGGTCCACCCGACGCACCGCCGGCCACACCTTCGAACCGGACAGGCCCGTGGGGAACGCCGCGAGCTCCCGGCTGTAGGGGTGATCCCACTTGTCAGCCAGACAGGCGGCTGTGTGCGGGGCGTTGCACAGCGGGTTGTCGTCCTCCGGCCACTCCCCCGCGACGACCCGGTCGATCTCGTGCCGGATCGCGATCATCGCCGCGCAGAACCGGTCGATCTCGGCGAGATCCTCGCTCTCGGTCGGCTCGACCATCAGGGTGCCGGCGACCGGGAACGACATGGTCGGGGCATGCAGGCCGTAATCGGCGAGCCGCTTGGAGACGTCGTCGACGGTGATACCGGTGGCCTTGGCCAACGGGCGCAGGTCGAGGATGCACTCGTGGGCCACGAACCCGCGCGCGGCGGGCGTCGAGCCGTGGTCCTCCCCCGTGTAGAGCACCGGGAAGTGCTCGTCGAGCCGCCGGGCGATGTAGTTCGTTGCGGCGACCGCGGTCAGCGTCGCGCGGCGCAGCCCGTCACCGCCCATCATCCGCACGTAGGCCCAGGAGATCGGCAGGATCGACGCGCTGCCCCAGGGTGTCGCGCTGACGGGGCCGACGGTGGCGTCCGGGTCGGTGAAAGGGTGCCCGGGCAGGAACGGCTCCAGGTGCGCGCGCACCCCGATCGGGCCGATGCCGGGCCCACCGCCGCCGTGCGGGATGCAGAACGTCTTGTGCAGGTTGAGGTGGCTGACGTCGGCACCGAAGTGACCCGGCCGGGCCAGCCCGAGTAGCGCGTTGAGGTTGGCCCCGTCGACGTAGACCTGCCCGCCGGCATCATGCACGAGGGCGCACACTTCACCGATGGTCTCTTCGTAGACGCCGTGCGTCGACGGGTACGTGATCATAATCGCGGCGACGGCGTCGCGGTGCTCATCGATCTTGGCACGCAGGTCGTCGACGTCGACGTCGCCACCGGCTGTCGTTCCTACGACCACGACCCGCATCCCCGCCATGACCGCGGATGCCGCATTGGTGCCGTGCGCACTGGCCGGGATGAAGCACACGTCCCGACCGTCCTCGCCGCGGCTGCGGTGGTAGGCACGCACCGCCAGCAACCCGGCGAACTCCCCCTGGCTACCCGCGTTGGGCTGCAGGCTCACGGTGTCGTATCCGGTCAACCGGGCCAGCCAGCGCTGCAGGTCCTCGGCGACCTCGATGAGCCCGGCGGCGTCCTCGGGCGGGGCGAACGGGTGCAGGTTCGCGAACTCCGGCCAGGTGACCGGCTCCATCTCGGCGGTCGCGTTGAGCTTCATGGTGCACGAGCCGAGCGGGATCATGCTGCGGTCCAGCGCCAGGTCCTTGTCGGCCAGCGCCCGGGTGTAGCGCATCAGCGCGGTCTCGCTGCGATGGGCGTGAAAGACCGGGTGGGTGAGGAACTCGCTGCTGCGGATCAGCCCGGCGGGCAGCGCATCGCAGGTGTCCTGGTCCAGATCGTCGATCGGCCGGGTACCGGCCGCGAACGCCTCCCACACCACTGCGAGATGCGCGCGGGTCGTGGTCTCGTCGCAGCTGACCCCGACATGGTCGGCGTCGACCCGGCGCAGCGTCACACCCCGTTCGTGCGCCGCCGCGACGACCTCGTCGGCACCTGCGGGTACCCGCGCCAGCACGGTGTCGAAGAACTCGCGGTGGACGACCTCGATGCCGGCCTCGCGCAGGCCGGCGGCCAGCACCGCCGCCATCCGATGCGCCCGCACGGCGATCGACCGCAGCCCATCGGGGCCGTGGTAGACCGCGTACATCGAGGCCATGACGGCCAGCAGCACCTGCGCGGTGCAGATGTTGCTGGTGGCGCGCTCGCGCCGGATGTGCTGCTCGCGGGTCTGCAGGGCGAGCCGGTAGGCGGGCGCCCCGTCGGCGTCCACCGACACACCCACAAGCCGTCCGGGCAGCTGCCGGGACAGCCCGTCGCGGACCGCGAGGTAGGCGGCGTGCGGTCCGCCGAAGCCCATCGGCACGCCGAAACGCTGCGTCGACCCCACCGCCGCGTCGGCGCCGATCTCACCTGGCGGGCGCAGCAGCGTCAGCCCCAGCGGGTCGGCAGCGACGACAACCATAGCGCCCAGTTCGTGGGCCTGCTCCACCAGCCCGGATTGGTCCCGCACCGCGCCCGACGGTCCCGGATAGGACAGCAGCACGCCGAAGCAGTCCCCCTCCGGCAACCGGCCGGACAGGTCCACCACATCGAGTTCGATACCCAGCGGCTCCGCGCGGGTCGCGAGCACGGCCAGGGTCTGCGGCAGCGTGTCGGCGTCGACGACGAACCGCGCCGACGTCGATCGGCCGGCGCGGCGCAGCAGCGTCATCGCTTCGGCCGCGGCAGTGGACTCGTCGAGCATCGAGGCGTTGGCGACGGGCAGGCCGGTGAGGTCCGAGACCATGGTCTGGAAGTTGAGCAGGGCCTCGAGCCGGCCCTGCGAGATCTCCGGCTGATACGGCGTGTAGGCCGTGTACCAGGCCGGGTTCTCCAGTACCGAGCGGCGGATCACCGGCGGAGTCACGGTGCCGTGGTAGCCCAGCCCGATCATCGGCACGCCCGGCTGGTTGCGTGCCGCGCGATCGCGTAGCTCCTCCAGCGCCTGGCTCTCGGTGGCGGGCTCGGGCAGTTCCGGCACGGCCTCGTGGTCGAGCAGGCTGGGCGGCAACGCCCGCTGGGCGAGCTCCTCCAGTGAGCCGACGCCGATGACCTCGAGCATCCGCGCCATCTCGTCGGGCCTGGGTCCGACGTGCCGGTCGGCGAAGGGGGTTCCGTGCTCCAGTGCGGCGAGCGGAAGCCGCTCGGTCGAACTCATCGTCTGCTGACCTCCGGGTTCGGGCTCGGGCGGCCAGGCGGCCTGCCCGGTCGTCCCTCCCCCTCTGTCCCCGCCCGCAGCTACGGGCGCCTGAGAGATTCACCGGCGCGCCGGCTTTCCCCGTCGGCGGGTGGCGGGATGCCACCACTTTCCAGAGGCGTCTCGCTCGTGCGGTCCTGGCCGCCTGAGAGGTTCCGGGGAGGAGTTGCTCCTTCGGCGCCCGGTAGTGACCCGGGACTCTCCCGCACGAGATCGGCGACTGCGATATCCACCCTACCGCGACCCGCCGCGACGCGCTGCCGGCCCGCGTAATCAGCTGATGCGGCGGGTGCGGCGGCGCTTGGTGAGCTCGTCCTCCGGCGACGCGTCGACAGCGCCACCGTCGGCACGCTCGGCTGGGAACTCCCTGATGGTCCCGGCGATCTCGCGGATCGCCCCGCTGACCGCGATGCCGAACACACCCTGGCCACCCTGCAGCAGATCGACGACCTCCTCCGTGGAGGTGCACTCGTAGACCGTCGTGCCATCGCTGAACAGCGTGATCCGAGCGAGGTCGTGGACGCCACGACGCCGCAGGTACTCGACGGCGAGGCGGATGTTGTGCAACGAGATCCCGGTGTCGAGCAGGCGCTTGACGACCTTGAGGACCAGTACGTCCTTGAACGAGTACAGCCGGTGCGTGCCCGAACCCGTCGCGCCGCGGATCGAGGGCACCACGAGGCTGGTTCGCGCCCAGTAGTCCAGCTGCCGGTAACTGATCCCGGCGATCTGGCATGCCGCCGGACCGCGGAACCCGACCAGTTCGTCCGACGCGATCCCGGCCAGTGCCGAGTCGGGGAACGCCGAGTCGGGGAACAAGGTGCCCTGATCGTCCGCGTACTCACGGGACGGGGTGTCCGCTCCACCTCGCGGTCCGTCCACCACCCGTGCCTCCCCATGCCTAGGACCGGTACGCGGTGCCGGGAGCGATCTCGGACCCGGGCGGGCCGGTCAGCCGGAGCGAATCACACGAACACGATTCGCCTGCTGATGACGGTAGAGTGGGCCGGGTGAGCGGTCAACGCGACGCGCGGGACCCTCGACCTCTACCTCAGGTCGAGGGGTTGTCGCGACAGGGCTCGGATCCGGTCAGGTGTCGGCTCCCCGGAAGTCCTCCGGAGAGACCTGATCGAGGAACTCCTTGAACTTCTCGACCTCGTCCTCCTGCTCGTCCGGGATGATGAGACCCGCTTCGGAGAGCACGCTGTCGTCGGCGTGGATTGCCACCCCGGCCCGGAGCGCGAGTGCCACTGAGTCGCTGGGCCGTGCAGAGACCCGCACGTCACCGTCGAACACCAGCTCGGCGAAGAAGGTGCCCTCCTGCAGCTCGGTGATACGTACCTGCTGCAGTTCGCGGCCCAGCGCGGTGATCACGTCACGCAGCAGGTCGTGGGTCATCGGGCGCGCCGGCTGCACGCCCTGCTGTTCCAGCGCGATCGCGGTCGCTTCACCGGAACCGATCCAGATGGGCAGGTAGCGCTCTCCCTCGGTCTCCCGCAGCAGCAGAATCGGCTGGTTCGCCGGAAGTTCCACCCGGACCCCGACGACACGCATCTCGCTCATCGCGTCGCGCTCCCTCCTGCTGCACCCCGCGCTCTGGGTGCCTCGAGGACGTCGTCCCGATCACGGATCCGGGTCGCACCAGCCTCCGTCACCGCTACCCTGAGACGCTACACGCGGCACCGCCCCGCTGCCGAGGGGATCCGGGCGCCAGATCATCCGCCGATCGCCCCCCGCAGCCCCGTCTTGACGAGCAGCGCATGCATCCGCACCGACAGCACCGCGAGCTCGCGCACCACCTCGTCGGCCTTGGCCTGGGCGTGGGGATCGCGCCCGCGGCTGACCGGTGTCACGATCTGGGCGAGCAGGCCCACCTCGCGATCGGCAGCCGCCCGGAAGGCTCGCAGGTGCCGTGCCTCCAGCCCGAAGTCGGTCATCGCCTGCGCGATCCTGGCCAGCGCCACCGCGTCGGTGTCGTAGAACCCGGCGGCCCCCGGCCGGATCACGCCGTAGCGTTCCAGCTCCACCAGCATCGACGAGCTGATGCCGGCGTCGGCGAGCAGCTCCTCGCGGGTCATCCGGATCGACTCCGTGCCGGCGAAGTCCTCGGCACTGGCCATTCCGTCGACCAACCCGACCAGCGGACGCGGCGGGCGATCCATCGAGTCCAGCTGCTCCTTGATCACCTTGAGTGGAAGGTAGTGGTCGCGCTGTGCTGCAAGCACGTAACGTAGCCGCTCGACATCGGCAGGCCAGAACTGCCGGTACCCCGCGCGGGTCCGCTCCGGCGTGACCAGCCCCTCCGACTCCAGGAATCTGATCTTCGAGATGGTGACGTCGGGGAACTCCGGCCGGAGCCGGGACAGCACAGCTCCTATGCTCTCCCCGGCGTGCTGCGGTGATCGTCCGGCGGCGGTCACTGCTGCCCCTGGTCAGCCCCTTGGCCCCCGCTGCGCGGTCCGGTCAGGAACACCAGCCGGAACTTACCGATCTGGACTTCGTCGCCGTTGGCCAGTACCGCGGTGTCGACCGGCTCGCGGTTGACGTAGGTGCCGTTGAGGCTGCCGACGTCGACGACCACGAAGTCACCGCCCTCCCGGCGGAACTCGGCGTGACGGCGGGAGACCGTCACGTCGTCGAGAAAGATGTCGCTCTCCGGGTGGCGGCCACCGCTGGTGGTGTCCTGGTCCAGCAGGAAGCGCGACCCGGCGTTGGGTCCGCGCTTGACCACGAGCAGCGCCGAGCCGGCGGGCAGCGCATCCACGCCCGCGACCGGTGCTTCCTGGGCGCTCTCGGTGCTCTCGGTCTCGGCGAGGAAATCGGCCCGGAAGGTCGAGGTCTGCTCCGGGGACCGCTCTGGCGGAACGCCGGGCCCGTCGTTCGTGCTCACCTGGGCTCTCCTCATTCGGATGGACGGCTGCTGACCGGACCACAACGTACCGTGCCGCCGTGATGAGCCGAGGGTTAGGCTTCCTCGATTAGCTTGCGGTAGTCACCGGCGTTCATCAGGGAGTCGACCGAGCCCGGGTCGCCGAGCAGGATGTCGATCATCCAGCCCTCACCGTAGGGATCGGAGTTGAGCAGTTCGGGGGACGACTCGAGATCCTCATTGCGAGCCACCACCTCGCCTGCCAGCGGGGCGAAGACGTCCGAGACGCTCTTCGTCGACTCCACCTCCCCCACCGCGTTGCCCGGCGACACTGCCTGCCCGACGTCCGGTAGCTGCACGAACACGACGTCGCCGAGCTGGGACTGCGCGTAGTCGGTGATCCCCACCCGGACCGTGTCGGCGCCGGTGCGCTCGACCCACTCGTGTTCCTGGGTGTAGTGCAGTTCGTCGGGGACCACCAGCACTCCTCGCTCAGCCTCAATTGGCCGGACGAGCGTATTGGGGGTCGGTCAGCGGCCGCAAGGCGGTGATTTCCAACCGGTCGCGCTCGGTGAGCTCGCTGTCCCCACCGCCGCGCCGAACCGTGTCCACCACCCCGCCCGGGATGTTGAGCGCTGCCGCCAGCGTCGACGGGTCGCCGATCGCCCGGATCCGGTAGGGCGCCGCGAGCTGCCGGCCGTCCAGCGCGATGGATCCCGGGACGCCGGTGAAGGCGGCGTCGACGCCGATCCGCACGTCGCCGACCTGCACGGCCTCCGCGCCGGCGCCGCGCAGCTCCTGCAGTACGTCGAGCAGCGTCTCGGGACCCACCTGGCGACCCGGGTCGGTCACGACCAACTCCACGCCCGGACCCGCCACCGGCACCGTGCCGGCCAGCACCGCGAGCGCGCCGGCTCGTGCCCTGGCCTCCCCGAGCGCGGCCGCCGAGGTGTCGCCGCTGGCGCGCAGTCTGCGAAGCGCCGCCTCGGACTCGGCGATGTCCTCGCGCAGCGCGGCCTCGCGCTCCTGCAAGCCGTCGAGCAGCACGACGAGATCCTGCGGGCGCGAATCGGCCAGGGCATCGCCGGAGCGGGTCCGCTGAACCTGGGTCGCGATGCCCAGCCCCAGGCCCAGACAGAGCACGGTGATCAGCACCGCGGACAGCGCCCGCGAGCGGCGGCGCCGGGTACTGCGGCGCCGGGTGCCGGGGGAAGTACTCATGATCAGGCTTTGAACAGCTGACGGCGGATGGCGGCGGCGTTGCCGAAGATGCGGATGCCGAGCACGACGACGACCGCGGTGGACAGCTGGCTGCCCACGCCCAACTGGTCGCCGAGCAGCACGATCAGGGCCGCGACCAGCACGTTGGAGATGAAGGATACGACGAACACCTTGGCGTCGAAGATGCCGTCCAACCTGGCGCGGACACCACCGAAGACGGCGTCGAGCGCGGCCACCACCGCGATCGGCAGGTACGGCGCTACCCAGCCCGGGACGGTCGGGTCGAGCCACAGCCCGAGCAGCAGGCCGACGACGAGAGCGACGAGTCCGATCACCGGTTCCCCTCGGTTGTGGGTGGGGGTGACGGCAGCGGCTCGGCCATCCGGAGCCGTGCCGTACCGCCGGCGGGCAGGGTGAGCTGCTCGTCGGGCTCGACGTCGAACTCGGTGCCGTAGATCTGGGCGAAGGCGTTGAACCGGCCGTAGCCGTCGGTCTGCACGAGCCGGGTCTGCAACTGTGCCGGGTCGCCGATCACCTCGAACACATATGGCTGGCCGACCGGCCGGTTGTCGACCAGCATGGCTCCGCCGGCCTGCCTGACGGTGGCCAGCGGATGCATCCGCACCTCCCCGACGGCGATCGCCTCGGCGCCGACCGACCATAACGCATTGAGCAACACCTGCAGGTCACGGTCGAGCACGGTCTGCTCGCGACGCAGCCCGCTGTCCGGCGACGAGGGCGGGTCTGCGACGGTGACCCGCAGCCCTGGGCCGGTCACCGGTACCGTGGCCACAGCACGCTCCAATCGCGCGACGTCGCGCAGCGTCTGCCTGCCCCCGGCGTCCCCGCCGAGCGCGGCGCCGCGTACCCGGTCGACCTCACCGTCGCGCTCCACTGCCCGCAGCCCGAGTTCGTCGGTGCGTTCGCGCGCCTGTATCACCTCGGTGACCAGCCCCTGGGTAGCCTGCTCGGCACCGGGAGCCCTGGCGGCCGCATTCGTGCCCGCAACCCCGAACAGGCCGCCCACCAGCAGCCCACCGACGAGCAGCCAGCCCAGTTGGGCGCGACCGCGGGCGGGGGCGCCGCCACGCCGCGTCGCGGCCTGCTGGTAGCCGGGGTCGAGGTGGTCGGACAGCACCCGGCGCAGCAGCGAGTCAGCGAGGTCCGCCGGACGGCGCGAACGCTCACTCATCGGTCACCCTCGGGTCGACCGTCCCTCCCCCCGGCGCGGCACCCCGGGCCAGCCGCAACGCTGTCACGGCCTGCACGACGTAGAGCATCCCGGACCACAGGTACAGCGCCCCACCCCACGTGGTGAACGCGTAGGCCAGCGGGCGGGCCACATCGCCGAGAGTGCCTGCGGTGCCATGTGCGAGCAGCAGCAGCGGGAATGCGTAGAGCAGGTTGTGAGTGGCGGCCTTGCCGAGGTAGTGCACCTCGGGCCGGCGGTAGCCGTAGTGGCGCAGCACCGGCAGACACAGCGCCAAGATCACGTCACGGCCGACCAGCACTGCCACGACCCACCACGGCAGGATATCCCGGATGCCGAACGCGGCCAGCGCGGCGAGCGTGTAGAGCCTGTCGACCGCCGGGTCCAGCAGCATCCCGAGCTTGCTCGACTGGTCGAGCCACCGGGCGAGCTTGCCGTCGAGCCAGTCGGTGATGCCGCTGGACGCCAGCACGAGCAACGCGAGCAGGTCGTACTGCGGGCCGAGCAGCAACCACAGGAACAGCGGCACCCCCGCGAGGCGCACCACACTCAACGCATTGGGCACGGTCACCACACGGTCGGCCGGATCCCTGCCGGCTCGCAGCTCGTCGGGCAGCACGTCTGGGCCTTCCTGCCGATGCACGGGTCCACCCGACACCGCAGCGACCCGCCGGCCCAGCCTGCCACAGCGCGGTGACGCTGCCGCGACGGCTTCGTCAGCGCCGGATTGCCGGGACAGGTCGCGCAGGCAGGCGACACCGCGTCATACGGGCGGTGCGAGCCGTGGCACGGACGGGTATCATCGTGTCCTCGGCTGCCACCTGAACGAGGGGCGAGACCGGCACGTGGGGATGCCGGAGCGGCGTCGCGCGCGAAGGGAGGGCTCGTGTGACCGTTCCGACCCGGCCACGCACCGAGTGGGCTTGGCGTGGTGGTCCCACGTTCACCGCACCCGACGGCTCGCGCCTCCAGCTCGAACAGCCCTGGCTCGACTCCTCGCAGCCATGGTCGGCCACCTTCGCGGTACGGACCGGAGGCGGCCGCTACGGATTGACTGTCGCCGAGGTCGGCGCCTTCGACTGGCACGTGACCTACCCCATGGCCGGGGCCGAGGTGACATCGAGCCGCTACGCCGCCGGTGGCGATGTGCTGCTCGCCTCGCGGCGTGAACCACCGGACTATCGTGCCGCCTGGCGGGGCCGCTGGTTCGAGCTGCACCACCGGCCCGCCGGTCCGGTCCCGGCAGCTGCCGGCATCCCGCGAGTCTTCGAGGCACTCCGATTCACCGATACCCCGGAAGGCATGCTGGTGTGGCCCCGTGGCGCGGCCAGGGTGTCGTTCGAGCCGTTCCGAATCGCCAAGCAGCTACCCGGTCTCGGCCAGCTCCGGATCGAGCGGCCCGGCGGGGCCTCGGTTGCCGTCCCCCGCTTCCGCGGCCACCGGGGTCGGCACGGCGAGATCTGGCGATGGCCACTGGAGGGCGGCGCGAGCGGACGCGCCCGTGACGAATCGCTGCTGCTCGCCACCCCCACTGCGGTGGTGCAGCTGGTCCCTGGCCCGCGCGACACCCCGGACGGCGACACTGCGCTGGCGTTCCTCGAGCAACTCGCCGTGACGTGGGAGCCGTCGTGATCGTGCTGGCGACGGTGACCGCGGCGGCCGCGCTGCTGCTGATCCGGACCGGGATCGATCACCTGCACGACCCAGCGACACTCGCCCGGGTGCTGGCCGGCCCGGCCGCCCGGGGGGTCGCCGGCCGCCGACTCCGGGCCGCCCGGGCAGTGGCGGTGGTAGAGCTGCTCGTCGGGGCCGCGGTGCTGTGTTCATTGGCATTGGGTCCAGTCTTGCCGACCCCGCTGCTCGGCACGGCCGGTCCACAGTGGCTGCTGGCAACGCAGGGACTGCTTTACCTCGGGTTCACCGCAAGCCTGTGGTCGCGCTACCGGCGAGGCGATCAGACCGACTGCGGGTGCACGGCGCTGCCCGCCGTGGTCGGGCCGGCTGCCCTGGCGCGGGCGGCCGGGCTGTCGCTGGCCAGCCTGCTGGCAGCCCTCGTCGCACCGGCAACCACCGCGCTGGATTCCGGACCTGCGGGGCTCGTGCTGGTCGCGGTCGGCGCCGGCGTGTTGGCGGCCCTGCTGCACGCCCTCCCGGCGGCGATCGACGGTCTACCAACGGCCCAGCCGGGGCGGGCCGCATGAGTGTGCTGGTGGCGGCGCTGGTGCTGGCGTGGGTCTGCCTGATCCTGCTGGTACTGGCCATGGCCGGAATGCTGCGGCAGATCCGGGAGCTGCAGGCCGACGTGGCACAGCTGACGCCACGGGGGCGGCGGCCGCTGGTGGGGCGGCAGTTGGACGCGCTCGCCGGGGACACCAGCACAGTGCTGCTGGTGCTCAGTCCGGGCTGCGGATTCTGCGAGGTGGCCCACCGGATGGTCGCCGAGTTCGCCGCTGCGCATCCGCAGATTCGCTTCGAGGCGCTGTCCTTCCGGGCTGCCGACTGGCCCGCCGACCCGTCGCTGCCGGTACGGGTCGACGAGCGGCTCTTCGCCGAGCTGGACGTGCCGTGGGTGCCGGCGCTGCTCGTCGTCGATGGGTCGGGCACCGCCGCGTCAGCGCGACCGATCGGCTCGGAGGAGGCACTGCGCGAGCAGCTCAGCGAGCTGCTCGACACCGCCAAGCCGCTACCAGGGGTGTGAGGACTCGAGGCGCCCATGACCAGAGCCGACGATTCTTCCGGAGCCAACGGCATTTCCAGGACCGACGGCGTTTCCAGGACCGACGGTGTGCCTCGCGCTGACCGCGATCCCGACGGGCCGTTCGAACCACGCGGTGTGACATTCGAGACCCCCCGCCGCGTCCAGCGGCGCGGCTTCCTCGCCGTCATGGCTGCAGGGGCGATGACACTGGGGATCACCGCGTTGAGCTGGGTCCCGCTCGCGCGTACGGCTCGGGCCGAGCCCGGCACCGAGTACCCCGGTTGCGGCCAGTACGGCGATGGTCCTGGCGGTCCGCTGTGTACCGGGTTCCCCTACTCCCCCGACTACTGCGGCGTCGACGACTGGTTCCGCAGCGGCTGTGTCGAGAACTCCGACGGCACTGTCGACTGCTATCGGCCGCTGCCGATCTGCCACGCCGGCAACAACGGGGGCCGCAACGCCTGGCGGTGGGAGGCGGACGGCGCGGTATGGCGCTGCGCCGACGGCGAGGTGCAGTACGAAGGCGCGCCGAACCCGGAAACGGTCATCTGCAACGCGCGGTTGTCGTCCCCCCCGCCGCCCACGACCACGTCCACACCGCCACCAACATCGACCGAGCCACCACCGCCGCTTCCCATCCCGGACCTGCCGGCCTTGCCGGACCTGCCGGCCCTCCCGGCCCTCCCACCGCTGGGGTCGTAGCCGGTGACGACGGGAACCGGGCCGGGTGCCGGTCGAGCGCAGGCGGTGCTCGGCCCGCTGGGCGTGGCGAGCGCGATCACAGCGCTCGCCGTGGCCGGGCTGGTCACTGCCATGGCGCTGCCCGGCGGCTGGGTGCTGACGTGGCTGGCCCTCGGGTTGACCGCGGGTTACGCGCTGTCAGGATCGGCTTGAAGCTTCAACTCAGCAGAGCTGCTGGGCTCGCCGGTCTGGCGAGACCGATCCCGGGTGTACTTCACACTCGGCCTGCTGTTCGGCGGGGCTGCCACGGCCGTGCTGGTGGTGCTGCTCGGCAGCCTCGTCCGCCCCCTGGTCCCGACGGTGGCCGGCGAACTCGTGGTGATCGCGGTCGCGCTGTTCGTACTGGCGGGCGAAGCGCGGCTGCATCCGTGGACGCTGCCGCATCGCCGCGCGCAGGTGCCGCAGGCGGTCATCGACGAGGGCGCCGACGCCGGCGCGCTGCGGTTCGGGTTCGAGATGGGCACCGGGATGCGCACTCACATGCCCAGCAGTCTGCCCTACGTGCCGCTGGCGGCCGTCGCCTTGCTCGCCAGCTGGCCTGCAGCCGTGGTCACCGGTGTCGGCTTCGGACTCGGCCGGGCCGGGATGGCGCTGGGCCGGTACCACGCGCGGGACCCGGACTGGTGGGACGGCCAGTGGCGTCGGCACGGCCATGCCGTCCGGCTGGCGCTGGCTCTGCTGGCGGTAGCGCTGTCCGTCACGATCGTGTTCGGATGACGCCATCCCCGTCGTCGGATGCTGGAGGTGTGCGTCGTCTGCCGGGTTTATCGAGTGAGTAGCTGGCGGATCAGGTGCATGGCCAGCGTCACGGATCGCTCCCGGACGTCGGTGCGGTCGCCGGGCAGAACGGGGTCACGTGCCAGCACCGCTCCGTCCGCGGTCGTGACGCAGACGCAGACGTACCCGACCGGCTTCGCCTCACTGCCCCCACCGGGTCCCGCGACACCGGTGATTCCGCAGCCGATCTCAGCTCCGAAGTGTTGCACCGCACCGTCGGCCATCGCGCGTGCGACCTGCGGCGAGACCGCGCCATGGCGCTCGATGAGTCCCGAAGGCACATCGAGGAGCTCGATCTTCGCGGCGTCGGAGTAGGAGACGATGCCGCCCGCGACATACGCCGACGATCCCGCCCGCTCGGTCAACCGGCCGGCCAGCAACCCACCGGTGCACGACTCGGCGAGCCCGATCCGGCGACCCGCCAGCAGCGCCGCGACCTGATCGTCGATGGAGCTGCCGTCCGAGCTGAACAGGTACCGGCCGTGCCGCCGGGCGATCTCCGAGACCAGCGTCTTGCACACCGGCTCGGCGCCCGGGCGGTGCCGCACGTCGACCTCGAGCTCGAAGCGGCGCAAGCAGGTGGTGATCTCCAGCGGCGACAGGTCGACGTCGGCACCGACCTGCCGCAACGTCTCGGCGATCTCCGACTCGGGCAGTCCGAACAGCCGCAGCAGCACCCCGGAGTACGGCTGGGCGCGCTCGAGCACGGCTCGCGCCGGGCCCGTCGCCAGTGCGGGCTCCCACATCGCCTGCAGCTCGCGAGGTGGCCCGGGCAGCACGATCACCGTGGGACCGCTGCCTGCCGGCACCACGAGACCTGGTGCGGTCCCGGCCGGGTCGACCGTTGCCGCGCCCTCGGGCACCATCGCCTGCTTGTGGTTGGCCGCGCGCAGCGCCTCGGGCCCGAATCGCGAGAGGTGGGTGAACCGGGCCAGGATCGCCGCGATCTGCTGCTCCATCGCCTCGTCGAGGCACAGCTCGACGCCGGCGAAGCGCGCGACGATCTCGGCGGTGAGGTCGTCGGCGGTGGGCCCGAGGCCGCCACTGGTGACGATGAGGTCCACGCGCTGGTCGGCGAGGAAGCGCAGCGCGGAGTCCAGGTCCTCCGGTCGATCGCCGACGCACAGCAGGTGTGCGACCTCCACGCCGTGGGCGCCGAGCTGTTGTGCCACCCAGGGGCCGTTGCGGTCGGCGAGCAGGCCGGTGAGTAGCTCGGTGCCGGTGACGACGATTCCAGCCCGTACGTGCTCGCCACTGTTCACCAGCCACCTCCGTATCGGGTCTGCCCGGCATTCTCACATCGCGGCACACGTCCTCCGGATGACGGCCACGGTTTCGTACAGCCGCGGTGGCGGGTATCCCGACAGCGTGTTCTTCTTCTTCTCGAACCGGCTGGGCTGCATCGGCAGCATCCTGGTCTCGGTCGTCCTGACGGTGGTGCTGCTGTTCCTACTCGGTGTGCTGTGAGCACATCACAGCCCGCCGGTTCCGCACATCGCGGCACATCGGGGGCTGCGCGAGCGGGGTCGTCTCCCTGATACTCGCGGGTGAGGTCGTGTCGGGGTCGACGGTGTGTGGAGGTAACACGATGAGCGACAAGTACAACCCCTGGTCCGTGGTCAATCTGGTGTTCCACCACCTGGCAGAACAGGGACTGGAGCCGGTACTTGGCGAGACGGGCGACCCGGCTCAGCCTGCGGCACAGCTGCTCAGAGCACTGGGTGTCGAACCGGTGACCGACGGTACCGGGCCGATCGAGGAGCAGGTCCGGCAAGAGCTGGCCGACGTCCGCGCGGCGTTCGAGCAGTCCTGACAGGCCCTGCTCAGCGCGCCTCCGAGTCGATCAACAGCAGGCCGTCCTGGCTGGTGATGCGCAGCACCCGCTTCTCCTGGCGGCTGTCGCCGTAGCTGACGTCGACCGGGACATCGACCGAGCCGTCGTCGTTTCTCGTGACCCCTTGCGCGTTGCGAGCGCTGACCTGCTCGTACTGGGCCCAGTAATCCCCGAACGCCGCCTGGCTGCCGAACGATTGCTGCGCCGAGGGCGAGAGCAGCTGCCAGGCCGAGTCAGGGTCGTCCAGACCATTGTAGTAGTCGATCACCAGCTGTCCGGCTGCGCTGAACTCGATGGGGCCACCCGAGGTATCCGGGGCGACAGGCTCCACCTGGGCCGGCGGGGGCGGCGGGGGCGATTGCCGTGGCGTGCTGGAGGGTCGTGATGTGACGGGGGGCTCGGTCGCCGACGGCGGACCGGCGGCCTGCGCGGGATCGGGACCGGGCGGCCGGTCCGGTATCAACGCAAAGCCCAGCCCGCCCAGCGCCAGCACGAGGACGACGATCCCCACCAGCAGCAGCGCGCGTCGCCCGCCCCGGTCCAGGCCGGTCCGCTCGCTGCCGGCGCCGGCCGATGATGCTAGCCGTTGTGCGGTTTCCGGTAAGGGACGAAGTCCCGGTTGCGTGCGGGCGCCACGCGCCGGGGAGCCGCTGGGCTGCGCCCCGGCGGACGGCGGCTGTGCGGCACCCGCCGGGCTCTGGGGCCGCCGCGCAGCCATCCCGGTGTCCCGGGCCGCGGCAGCAAGCCCGGTAGCGGCCTGTGCCATCTCCGGACGCTTCGCGGGGTCGGCTTGCAGCAAGTTCATCAACATGCCGGTCAGCGGACCCGCCCGCTGTGGTGGTTCCACCCGTCCAGCGGCGGCCGCGTGCAACATCGCGAGCTGATTGTCGGTTTCACCGAACGGCACGCGTCCCTCCACCGCAGCGTAGAGGGTCGCGCCGAGCGAGAACACGTCGGACGCCGGGGTCGGCTCCTGCCCGCGCGCGACCTCCGGGGCGAGATAGGCCGGGGTTCCCGCCATGATGCCGGTCTGGGTGACGGTGACGTCACCGGCAGCACGGGACACACCGAAGTCGGTGATCTTCGCGATGCCGGCATCGTCGATCAGCACGTTGCCGGGTTTGACGTCCCGGTGCACGATGCCCGCGGCGTGCGCGGCCGCCAGCCCGGAGGCGATCTGACGACCGATTCCTGCCACCTCGGACGCGGGCAGCGAACCGCGATCGTCCAGGACCGCGGCGAGACTGCGCGAGGCCATGTATTCGAGCACGAGGCAGGGCTCACCGTTATGCTCGGCGACGTCGAAGACGACGATCGCATTCGGGTGCTGCAGCCGAGCCGCGATCCGCGCCTCCCGCAGGGTGCGCTGCCGTGCGCTCTCGGTCTCCGCAGCCGACAGACCCGGTTGTAGCAGTAGCTGCTTGACGGCAACGACACGCTGCAACCGCTCGTCGCTAGCGCGCCACACGACACCCATGCCGCCGCTTCCGACGCGCTCGAGCACCCGATAGTGCCCCGCGACCACCTGACCTTCGTCGATGACCTGCTCGTTCCTCGTCTGCACCCGCACTCGGCCGATGCTGGCGTTCAGGGACAGACACAGACTAACGAGTCTGCCCCGCCTGCTGTCGCGTCCGGTGGGGTGCGTTCAGCCACGTCGCCCTCGTGGCCTCGCCCTGACCTAGCCCTGACCCGGCCCGCGTGCCGGCATCGGCCTGTCGAGCCGTGCCCCCTGTGCCGCCTCCGAGACCCGATCGTTACGCTGGGCGGCTTCGGCCGGGCCTGGCCGGGAGTCGAGAGCGAAGAGGCAACCCCAGTGGCAAAGCGGATGTACGCGGTGGCCGGCCTGCTGGCCCCGCTCCTGGCCGTGGCGGCGTGCGGCAGCAGCCAGGCGGACAAGCCCGTCGATCAGATCGTCAGCGAAGCCAGGACGGCGGCCAACGAAGCGTCATCAGTGCGCGTCACTGGCGACCTGGCCCAGGGCCCCACCAAGGGCAAGGTCGATCTGCTGCTGACCAACAACGGCGATGGCAGGGAGGACCTCACCTTGGCCGGGCAGACGATCAGCGTGGTCAAGGTCGGCGATGCGGTCTATGCCAAGGGCATTCCGGGCCAGCCAGGTGGGGGCTTCCAGCAGCTGCCCGCCGACAACCCGGTAGCCGGCCAGTTGGTCCAGGACCTGAACAAGAAGACGCTGTTCGACGAGCTGCTGAACCCGCAGCAGCGGTTCACCAAGGCGGGTACCGGACAGATCGATGACCAGGACGTGGTCAAGCTCAAGCCGCAACAGGGCCAGGCGATGTACTACATCTCCGACGATTCCGACAACCCGTACCCGCTCAGGGTCGAAACGAGCGGACAGCAGGGTGGCCTCACCCTCACTCTCGCCGACTGGGACGCCGGTGCCACCGTTGAACCACCGCGCACCGGCGGGCCGTGAGCTGTCGCCCGGAGTCTTCGTCAGCTCGGGATCTGATCAGCAGGGCAGCCCACTGCCTCCCTCGTCATCGAACGAGATGTGCACGTGATCGTAGTGGTCCTCCGTCTGCCAGAGGATGTAGTTGATGCCCAGGGCCTCGGTGTTCTCCTCGGCATAAGCGGCCAGCGCGTCGCCGGTGGAGCTGTCGACCATGAAGTCGAGGGCGAGGCCTCTCGGGTGGTCGGAGGTGGGGTTGCCCGGCCGCTCGGCGACACCGCCGATGTCGTCCACCCCGAACTTCTCCTGCAGGTGATCACCCGCCGCGGCAACATGCGGCTCGACACCATTGAAACCCGACGACAGGCAGTCGCCAACGCTGCCGTCCGCACTGTCACTCAGCTCAGCTCTGGAAGCGGAGCGAGCCGCGCGCTGTTCCTCGGCGGCCCGCTCTTCCCGCTCCTCGGCCAGCTCGACACCCTTGGCCAGCGCCGTCACGTCCTGTACCGGGCGCGGTTCGAGCACCGTCAGCTCCGGTCGGGCCGACGCGGCGGCGGGCTGGGCTGCCGCCCGGTCCGCCTGCTCCGCGTTAGTGACGTGGCCTACCGCACTCGCGAATCTGGTCATATCGAAGTCGGCGGGTACGAGTGAGGCCGACTGGCTGACGAC
The DNA here is from genome assembly GCA_009377865.1 of Pseudonocardiaceae bacterium. Lineage (GTDB taxonomy): Bacteria > Actinomycetota > Actinomycetes > Mycobacteriales > Pseudonocardiaceae > WHSY01. The sequence continues at coordinate 37,628 of WHTH01000038.1, forward strand.
GGCACCGGCCGCGACAGCACCCGCTACGGCGGCACCGCGCGCTGCCACGGGGCGGGGGCGCTTGGCTGCGTGCCGGTGACGGCGCTGGGGAACGGCTGCGGGGCTGGAGCGATCGCGTTTCGAATACCGGGGGGAGCGGTGACGCGGCACAAGATACCTTCGGCTCGGGGAAGATCCGGATGGGCAGACCCGGGCCGACTCGGGGGCGCCGGCTCGGTGCCGAATCGGTCGGGGGCCCGACTCGACGTGCGCGTGATCGGATCGTTACGGACCGGTGGACTCTAGCCAGCAAGCGGGTGCAGGGGCAAGTACCCAGCATGTTTCGCGGCGATTTTCACTGCCCACCTCTCGCGACCGGTGGCAGTGCCCGTCGACCCCGCCCAGCTAGAGTCGATGTTCAGGTCTCACGGGTCGCGCTCGACACGCCGGCGGGACACTCCATGCCCAACATCTCGCGCTGCGCGGACCAGAGTTCTTGGCACGCTTCGTTGAACTCGGCCGCGGCCGCCTCGAGAACGTCGTCAGGCGCGGGCGTGGCAGCCCAACGGCCCCGGACCTTCTCTATCACCGTCAACGCCTCCAGCGCATGCGAGGCATTGCGCACGCGCTGGTGCGCTCGGTGGAGCTGCTGACGTTCGTCCTCGGAGAGCTCTTCTGGTTTGCGTCGCGCCTCCAACACTTCACCCTTCGAGCCGACGACTGTGGTGCTCGTGAACGGTAGCCCCTCGAAGTGTCTTCGTGCGAGGGGCTACCGCTCCGGTCGGCTCCGGCTCGCCGCGCCTGGTCCGACGATGTGGATCAACCCCGGCTGCGAGTGGAGTACTGCCGCGGGTTCGGGGCAGCGGCGTGCTGCGGTGGCACGCGAATTCCGAGCGCCGGGCGGAGCCGTTGCAGTGCGGCCGTTGCAAGGCGCCGATGTCGCCCGAGCGGAGCTAGGCAACACGCTGTGCCGCATCTACATTGACGCGGGGTAGCCCCGGGGGCGCGGGGCCGTAGATCATCGGGAGTTTTCGTGAGCGACCCTGGCGGACTGACCGGCCCCGAGCAGCGGGCGATACTGATCATGGCGCGATGGGCCGACGAGGCTGGACTCCGGCGATGCCGATGGTCGCTACCCAACGACGCGAGTTGGCCGCATTCCCATCTGGCCGGGCTTCCGGTACGGCACGACGGGCTGCCGAACCAGTACGATCTACTGGCCCGAACACCGTGGCGGCCCGAGCGGGTGGTCTGTTCGTTGCACCGCTCAACCGATGGCTACGAGGTCACGGGGGTGCCGGGCGAGGAATGGCTGCGCCGGGAGCCGGAGCCGCGCCCGGCGGCGTCGCCCGCCCGTCCGCGGCTGCGACTCACCGCCGCTGCGGTGGGCCTACTGGTTCCGGCGAGCGTGCTGGGCGGGCTGGCGGTTGCCACCACCGCTGGGCAACAGGACCCACCGGCCGCCCTCGCACCGACGCGGGTGGAGCCCGCCCCGGCACCGCCGCTGCCGGCCAACGCCGATGAGTGGGCCACGAGCGCCCGGGTGCGGCTCGCGGCGATGTCGCAGCAGCTCGAGACGCTCACCGCAGCCGAAGCCGCATGGACCGCGCTGCCGCCCGAACGTCGCGCCGGCGAACCACCCGCCGAGGTGACGAAGCTCCAGTCCGCCCTGGCCGAGCTGGCGCAGCGGCGCGCGGCACTGGCGGCGGAGCTGGATGCTCTGGACGCCTTGCACGAGGCACGCACGGACCTGGCTGCCACGGAGGAGCGGCTCGCCGAGGCGCGCAGCGCGCTGGCGCTGGGCGACACCACAGCCAGCGACCAGCTACGGGAGCAGACCGACCGGCTGGCCCGGCAGTCCGCCGAGCAGCGAGGGCAGTTCGCGTCGCGGCAGCGCAACGTGGACGCGGCGATCGCCGAACCGCTGCCGGAGCCGGTCGACGCTGCTCCCACCGCTGACGCGGTGTTGGCGCTGGCGGAGAACCCGCCCGCATCTGAGCAAGAGGCCCCGCTGGTCGCAGCCGGGCGCGAGGTCGAGCCCGACGATTCCGAACCGCAGGATGGCGACGACGAGCCGGAGCCGGACAGTGACGCCGACCGTGACGTCATCGAGGTGCCAGAGGTCGACGAAGACGCCGACAAGGACGCAGCGCCCGTGGATGTCAAGCTGCCCTCGGTCGTGCCCGACGTCGACCCAGACGAGCCCGGACCGTCGAACGAAGCGCCCGCGCCGGAACCAGAGCCCGATGGTGACGACGCAGGGATCGGCGAGATCGACGCATCGCCGCCCGCCGAACTACCCCAGGACTGGCAGCCCGAGGTCACCGGCGATGCGCCCTCAGAGTGGCAGTCGGCGATCACCCCCGCCGAGCAGGAGCAGATCAACCAAGAGATCAACACAAAGTTCTCGCAGCTCGGCGCCGAAATCGACGCTTTCGTGGACAGCCACGGCGATGAGATCAGTGCGGCCGTGGACCGCATGGAGGACATCACTCTGGACGATCTGGTGCGTCACGACGGCGAGACCGACCAGGAGCTTCGGGAGCGCCTGACGGAGGTGGCGCAGGACTATCAGCGTCAGGCCGAGGCGGGTCGGTAGCGGCCACGGCAGGCGGGACATCCCCGGTCGACGAGGATGGAAGCTCCCGTTCGTCCAAGACGTCTGCCAGCGGTGGGCCTAGTGGTGTGTCTGCGAAATAACAAGGTATACTTGTGGTATGGCAGTGATGACCGCGCCGGCGCTGCCGGTGACCGACGATCAACGGGCTGACCTGAAGCGGATCGCGGGGTCGCCGCGGTTGGCGCACCGCAAGGTC
>WHTH01000074.1 GCA_009377865.1 Pseudonocardiaceae bacterium
CCTGGTGGTGTCGACGCAACGCGAAAACCAGCCCGTCATGATCGTGGTCGCCGTGCTTGTTGTACGAGATCGGCACCCTCATCGCCACCACCTCATAGCGACGCGCACCCGCACCCACTGCGTCGGCCATATGTCCTCCCATTCACCGGAGAGCGAGAGCTGCCTGGAGTCCCGTGTTGATTCGCATCATGGTGGCCGGGGTAAGCGCGCCTCGAAGTTCCTCTAGTTCGTCGTGGTAGATGACCGTGATGTCATCGCAGAGGACGCGGCCAGTGAGGCCGTCGTCCCTTGTCAACTCCACGATGCTGTCGAGTTCTGGCTTCTTGCTCGTGGTGATTCTGACGCCGAGCGAGGAGCCGAGTCGGGAGTTTCGAGCGTTATTAGAGACGATGACCCAGGGCTTGCGGTACTCGCCGAGGGTCACCATGTACACCTGGCCGCGGTACGGGGTGAATGCCACGACGGTCAGTCCGCGAGGCGGGTCTTGCGCCGGCTGGCGGCGCGGGTGATCTTCTCGTCCTCGTCAGTCTTGCCCGCGGCAACTGCGGCGTAGCCGGTCTGCATCATCTGCTCCTTCAGCACTGCCCGTCCAGCAACGACCAAGGCGTGCACGGCGTCCGCCTCAGAGGGGTGGGCGGAGAGCTCGATCCCGGCCACCGCCTGCAATGCCTCTCTGTAGGCATCCTGCTTACGCAGCAAGTCGACATCGCTGATGTCCTCAGGCGTGAGTGGGATGCTCTTCCGCGTCTTAGTTCCCATGCCGACAAGTATTGCAGCACGTGGCGCAGCAGTCAATGCTGCATAATGTGCTGCACGCCTCATTATGGGTTTCCCCTCGCTGGACTCCGTTCCGCACTGGCTCGCGCGTCCGCTACTCATCAAAGTCGTCAAAATAGCTGCCGCCGCCGCGCTCGTCCTTGGCCTTGAAGTCGACGTCGGTCACGTCATCGAGCGTCGCCAGCTCGTCGGGGTCGCGGCCAAAGTAGTGCTCGGAGATAGCCCGACGGATCTCTTCGTTGGCGGCCTCTGGGCCACCGTCCACGAACGCGTCCATGATCTGCTGGGCGACGTCGGGCGGGAACTCGGCCGCGATCTTGCGGACCCGCGCATAGCGGGGGTCGTTCGTCGGGCCGAGCAGGCCGGTCAGCGACACCTTGAAACCGTTCGTCGACGCCTTGCGGCCGCGGCGAGCGGGAATCATGGCCTGCCGAACGTCGCGGCTATTCCAGGTGCCCGCGATCTTCGAGAGGTTTCCCTTGTTGGGTGAGCGCCGGCCTTTGGTCCAGGCGCGCCACGTCGACTTGCTGACCCCCAGCCGCGCGCGTGCGCCCTCGTGCCCGAATGCCTTCACCACGTCTCGGAGCTGGTGGCCCCAGGTGTTGGCCTTGTTCCTCCGGCCAGTCAGCGCCTTGACCACCGCGTCACCGGGTGTCATCCGCTTCTTAGCCATCGTCTCCACCGCGGATCACGTCGGCCAGGCCGAGACCCTTGCCCGGGGTGGTCGAGGTCGGCTTCGCGCCGTCGCGCAGCATGTCGGCCACCATGGTCATCGGAGCCACGCCCTCGATCCCAACGTTCCCGACCCGATCGCCGACAGTGAAGCCCGCGGGAAGATCTCCCACGGAAGGGAGGGTGTCGGTTGCGTAGACCACGCCATCGGTCATGATCGCCAGCGGGTACCGATCCTCGGCTGTGGCCTCCATGATCCGGCGCATCACCACGTAGCGGCCCTGCGCGATGATGTGGTGCCGCCAGTCGGGGCGCCACAGCGGGTGAGTTGACGTGCGCTGCCCCTTGCCCGGACGGTCCGCGCCGCGGTCGAACCGGCCCACACCGTGCTTGTAGCAGCCCTTCACGCTCGTGGCCACGATGGCGTCTTCCGGGTCGCCGGTGCCGAGCGTCGTCAGGCGCCCCGATGACAGCTCGGATGCCCAGTTGGCCAGCAGCCGGCCCCAACCCTTCGCCTCGGGGTAACCAGCCGGCGGGCGCATGGCTTTGCCCGTGTAGCTGCCGGTCAGCGCCTCGACCGCGAGCCAGCCCTCGAGCGGCTCGACGTCCCAGTCCAGCAGCTCGACCGCGGTTTTCAGGGTCGGCGTGGTCACGATCATCGTCTCTCGCTCGCCACGGCCGAACACACAGAACGGGTCCGGGAGCATCGCGTGATTCCACGCCTTCTGAGGGATTCGCCAGTACCCCGGCCGGTCCAGGTCGACCGCGGGACGCTCGACGTGCTCGTACTCGCCCCACGCCAGCGGCAACGACGACGCCGCACCCAGGTAGAGCGAATTGAAGTCCAGCAGCACGACGTGCCGCTTCGCTTCTTCGGCCGGGGTCGGCGGGCGCTGCCAGGAGAAGTCCCGCTCGCGGTTCGGCTTCCCGGCTGGGGCCGGCAGCTCTTGCGGGCCACGCTGCAACAGCCGCGGCCTGGTCACCGCGGCGAGCTGCTGCCCCGTCGAGCCGGGGGACCACTGCCACACGACTCCGGTAGCGTCCGCGAACCGGGCCAGGCGACGCGCCAACACCTCAGCGGTCGCGCCCCGCTCCTTCAACGACGTCTCCGTCGTGCACCACTCCGGGACCATCAACACCAGGCGCGCGCCATCGCGCACGATCCGAGTCCAGAACCCAACCTTGCCCACCACACGCCACCCGGCAGCGGCCAGAGTCTTGCCCACCTTGCCGGCGCTGGCCGGCTCCTCGATCGACGAGGGCCAGCCGAGCACGCGGCGCAGCTCTGGCATGATCCACGCCTGCCCCCACGCCTCCGGGGCGCCGTAGTACTTGCCTCGGCCGTCGACGTGGCCGAGCTTGAGCTCGACCAGGCCATCGAGGAGAGCGGGCAGGGTCACCGACTCCGGCAGCCCACACCGCCTCGGCGCGTCGCCTTGCGCCGGCGCCGCGTGGAAGTAGGCCGGCGTCGCCAGCCACACCGCCCCCGGCTCGCAGACCGCCGCAACACCGCCGTACTTCGTCGCCGCCTCATAACGCCGCGACGCAGCCGACGACGACTTCCTCCTCGGCGCCTCAGCTCCCTGAGCGCCTGCCGGCTGCTCGGTGGGGCGAGTACCCGCGGAAGAGGGAGCCGGGCGGTCCACGGGCCACTCAGCGCCGCTGGAGGCCGTTTCTGAGGGGGCCGGCGCCTCCTTGGCTGCCTCAGAACGACTCTGAGCCGGGCCAGGGGCCGGAGCAGGGGCCGGAGCAGGGGCCGGCGCCTTCGGCGGCTCGGGCGGAGCGGCCGGGGTCTCGTCGTCATCGTCGGCCGGGAAGAAGAACTCCCAGTCGAATTCCCAGACGCGTTGACGCGCGTCGCCGATCCTGACTTGCACGGTCGTGCGCCGAATCCCGCCCCTGATCAGGTGGGTGCGGATCGCGCCGGCGTCGGCCAGGGCCTCTCCCAGTCCGTAGCGGGTGACCGTCATCGGGTCGTGCTCGCCGCTCGCCTGTTTGACCAGAGCCGGGAACACCGCGCCCGGCTGCAACCACACCTTGACGCCATCGGTCCAACCGACCGGCGTCCCGGTCGCCCGGTGCGACGCCAGGATCGGCGCGAGCTCCCAGCCGCACAGCTCCGGGTGATCCGGTACACCGTGCTCCCGGCTCATCAGCACCACGTCGTGGCGCACCAACGCCGACCGCAGCAGCTCGCGCACCCGGTCTGCGGGAGTGCGCGACGCGGACCCGGCCATCAGGTGCCGCTTGGCCTCAGCCAAGCCGTCCCAGGCTCGCGCCCACAGCTCGGCCGACTCCTCGGCGCTCAGCGCACCCCGCAACTCGGCCACGTCCAGCATCGCCCGCCAGCCCGCAGCCAGGTCGGCCACAGAGTCGGAGTGCCGCGCATCCAAACCAGGGTCGATCGCAGCCGGGTCGTGCAGCTCGGCGCGAAGCTCGGCGCGGGTGGCGCGAAGCCAGTCGGTCATGGGCATGGCCGACGCGTAGTGCTGGACCATCGCGGCGACCAACTTCGCGCGCAACTCGGGCTCGTCTCCGGTGTCGAGCATCGGCAACGCGCAGTCCACGTCTACATCGCCGCGGGCAACCCGCAGAGACACGATGCGCGATTCCGCGGACTCGACCGTGGTCGACTCCTCGCCGGTCACCAGGGGCAACGACCGCGGAGCGTGCTGAGCCCGCACCGACAGGTCACGCGTGCCGCGCTGCTTGCCCGTGCCGTTGTACTGCGACCGCGCGATCTGAGCGGCCCGGACCGATGCGCGTTCGGTGCCGCGGTCGGGCGCCAGGTCGTCGAGCGGCAACAGCATGTCGCCGGCACGAAAGCGGATCTCCTCCAGACCGAACGCGGTCGCGGCGTCCTCGCCTGCACCAACACCGGGCATCGCGTCATGGCGGGCGCCCGGCGCGTAATGCTGCACCGCCAGGGCCGCGAGGCCGGTCTTGCCCGACGCCCTGCCTCCGACCGGCATCACCGTGACCCGGCACCGGCCCAGGCACGCCCGGTACGCCGCACCCAGCAGCGGAGCGGCCAGCCGTGCCGGCAACACGTCGAGAGCGGCCGTCGACGCCATCACCGCGTCCCGCAGCTCCTCGGCCGTGGCCGGCGCCGGCGGCAGCGCGAACGGCTTCAGCGGCTGCGGCACGTTGACCCGCACATCCTCGACCAGGCCGGACCCGTCGACCGCGCCCCCGGCGTGGAGGTACACCATCCGGCCGTCGATCTCCTGCCAGCCCAGCGCGCCGTACATCTTGGTCAGGCCCACATCGCCGCTGGTGGCCTTGATCGCGTTGCGCAGCATCGAGCGGCCCGACGACGTGTCGTTGAACGTCGCAGACCAAGGCAGCTCGTTGACCCACGAGCATGACTCCCACCGCTTCAAGTCGACGCCAGCCAGAGTGTGGGACTCGACCGCGCCCTGACGGGTCCGGGAGGCGACCAGGTCAACGTGGGTCATCGTTGCCGGCGTGCCGTCGCACAGGTCCTCCACGACCCGACCTGCCAGGCGCACGTTGACCGGAAGCAGCTCGATCTTCAGCGTCTTATTGCCGTCAACATCCTTCAGCCGGAACAGTCCGGTCCCGGTCGCCAGGAACCGATCACGGACCAAGATCCACTCGCGGTCCTCGGCGCCACCCGAGCCCGAGCCAGACCCGCCGCCCGGGCCACCGCCGCCCGGCCCTCCCGGCCCGTGGCCCGGGAACTCGTAGACCCGCGCATCCTCGACCGACCCCGAATTCCCGGCCGTCTCCGGTGTCGGCTCGGGCACGGTCGATCCCGCGGAAGGAGAGGGCGCGGAGTCGGCTGCGAGTGCGTCGGCCTCCGCGACCCTGCGCACCAGATCGTCACGCTCGATCGGCACCAGCTCGCCCAGGAGCCGACCTCGGGTCACTAGGTGGTCGTGGACGTCCTTGGGCTCGGGTGGCTCCACGACCCGCACCGACGCGGCCACGCCGGCGAGCTGGTCGGCCACGTGCAACGCGTGCCGGTAGCCCGGGTATCCCTTCTCGATCGGGTCGCGGTCCGCGACCACGACGACGTGGGCGCCGCGCAGCGCCTCGGTGTACTGGGGTAGCCACACCGATGCAGCTCGGCCGGGCGTGTCCGCAGCGCCGAACGGGGCCGTCGTGGCGACCTCGCCCGCAGACTCGACGGCGCCCGCGTCCTTCTCGCCTTCACACACATGGACCGTCTCGCCGGACCGGGCCGCGGCCAGCACCGCGGGCAGGTTCAGCAACACCCGACGCTCGGGCGCCGGCGCCTGCTTCGCGGCCACCCGCACCCCGTCGCGGGTGTAGGTCCGCGCCGAGTACTTCGCGAACCCTCCGGACCAACGGCGGATGTCGAAGACCCGCACGCCGTCCGCATCGGTGTAAGTGTGGGTGTCCAGCAGCTCGACCCGACCCCCGGCCTCGGCAGCCGGGGCTCTCGGTGCCGTCGACTTCGGCTTGAGCTGGCTCTTGCTCTCCCGGCGACGAGGCGCCTTGACTCCACCATCGCGACCCACGAACGGTGGGGTGTCGTAGCGGTCCGAGTCGTGCAGCCCGATCGACCCCAGGACGTCGCGGTAGTCACAGCCGCGCTGGCAGTGCACGAACGTCTGACCGCCCTTGGGGGTCTGCTTCCAGGTCACAGACAGCGACGGCCGCTTGTCGCCACCGTGGGCGGCAACGGGGCAATGCGCGTACGCCTGTATGTCGCTCGACTGCCGGCCGACCCGATCCCCCAGAGCGTCGACAACGCGACGCATCGAGGACCCGTCCGCCACAATCTCCTGCGCGGAAGCAGTCACCTGCTAGCCTCTCTTTTGTGGGGCTTTCTTCTCAGTTAGCCGCACGCGAAAACGTGAAAGCGTGAAAACGCCTTCACACGAAATACCGGGACCCTGACCAGTTCCCCTTTTCGACCCCCGACGCCGCGCCAACGGCCAGGGGGTCGCTTCTTTGCTCAGGACATCTACGCCGCCTCGCTCTCGGCGCCACCGCGGGCCGCCAAGGCTCTCCGGGCCAGCAACGCCAGCCCTTCGGCCGCTGCCAGCACCTGAGCCGGGTCGTCCTTCATCAGCGCCGCCAGGCGCGGAGTCACCGCCCCAGCGGCAAACACCGCGGCCAGAGCATCCGCCACAGCTTCCGGGAGCTGCGCCCCAACGCGAGCTGTGGCCAACCGTTCGGGCAGCAGCCCTGCACGACATAGCCCTGCCACATGCTCCTGCGAGCGACCCGCAACCCGGGCCACTTCCCGTAGTGACCACCCGCTGCCGTTCGTGACTGTCGTCATGGTCAACGACGCTAGCGAGGACGCGGATCTGGCGCCGCGCCGACACGCCGACGACCATCGGCCGATCCATCACGCGCTCTCCGACTTCGGCCGGTTCCGCTGCCAGCGCTGGAGCTCGCTAGGCCGGAACAGGTGCGCCCTGCCGCGCTCGCCAGCCGGGGCCGGGAACTCGGGGTCGCGGCTGCGTGCCTTCCGCAGGATCATCATCGCCCGCTTGGGGTCGTCCGAGACGGTCACGATGCCGCGGTCTACTGCCTGCCGGAGGGTCACCAGCTCTTCGACGTCGACAGGCGCCGAACTCACGCCGATGTCACCGTCGAGCACGGCCGTGGCGGCGGGATCCGGCACGACGGACAGATGACCGCGGTTGGCGATTTCACGCGTTGACGTTTTCACGCTTTCACGCTCGGACTGGGACAGGTCCGGGACCGTCCCAACCGTCTCCCCGCGGAAGAAGAGGTTCCGCGGGATCGGAGACATGGAAACGTTCAGGCCCTCCGCGAAGCAGCCCCAGGCCCACTCCCGGGCCTCGGCCAGATCCCACTTGGTCGTCTGGGTCTCGTACACGTCGCCCGCCAGGACGACCTGCACCCGGCCACGCCTCTTGCTCGACTTCGGGATCGGAGAGACCTCGGGGACCAGCATCCGCCAGGCGTTCTGGGTGTAGCGGCCGAGCACGCGCGTGCTGAAGTTCTCCCGAGCCTCGTTGCCGCCCAGGGCGCGCGCCGTACCGAGCTGCGCGATCCCGATCATGTGGATCATCGGCTCCCGACCCATGAACATCAGGTCGGCCAGAGCGTCGAGCGCCGGCGACGCCTTCGGGTCGTCCTTGGTGCGGACGCTCGCCCAGTAGCGGATCAGGCGCGTGATCATCGCGTTCGTTTCCTCGGCCACGACGATGACCCGTGGCCCCACGTCAGCGTCCGGCCCGACGTCATCGATTAGCCGGTTACGCCGGTCGCACTCACACTGGAGCGCGAGCAGCTCGTCGTGGATGTCCTCGGGGTCGCGGGCGTACCGCACGTGCGGGTGATCACGGCACCACCGCTGCGACGTCCGCTTCACATCCAGCACGACCACGCGGGCGCCGTTGTGGAGCTGCTGCGCGAGTTGGCCGCGGGTGAACATCGACTTTCCGGCGCCCGTGCCCATCGACAGCAGGACGTGCGGCGACTCGGTGTCCAGGTCGATCGAGACGACCTTGCCCTGACGCCCCAGCCCGATCACTGGGGCGCTGTCGGCCGCGGCTCCCACCGCCTCGCGCACCATGTCGACAGTGACCGTCTCCGGGGGCCGCTGCACATGCCGGTAGATCACCGTCGGTTCCGCACCAACCATCGAGTAGGTGGCCTCCAGGTCGGAACGAGACAGGCCGAGCTTCTCGCAGACGATCCCGTCGACCACGCCACGGGCACCGACCGCCGTACGACGGCCGACGCCCTCGCTGTCGTCCGCTCCGGCATAGAACCCGCCCGGGAGCTTGATCTCGATCACGGCGTGATCGGCGCGGAAGTCGACCGGCACGTCAAGCCAGTCGGTCGGGCGCCACTTCTCATCTATGCCAAGCTGCGCGCCCAACACGTTGTGCAGCGGAGCGAGGTAGCGGGTCATGTGGTGCCTCCGCCGGGCACGCTCGAACATCCACCAGCCGGCGTAACCCAGGACGGCGCCCGCGAAGATCGTCAGCGTCCACCGCGTACCAGTCGGCCAGCGCAGCCAAGCCGCGGCCGTGGCCAGCAGCACGGCCGGGACGACCAGGCGAATCGCCGCGCGCTTCCAGCCCGCCATCAGTGCCCAGCGGGTCGGCTCCCGGCGACCCCAGAACGACGGGCGCCCGATCGACTGTGTGCCGTCGTCGGAAAACGTCGCGTCCGTGGTCCGCTGGCCATCGAGGGGTAGCCCGACCACGTAACGGCAGCTCACCAACACGGCCGTCTTAATGAGCGTCTTCACCACCCACGCCAGCCCAAGGACCAGGCCGGCGAGCAGGCCGTAGCGGGTGACGGTGCGGGTCGTGCCGATCATGACGGCATCCGCCCGCCACTGGCGACCGCAAACGCGACCGTCGCGACACCCGCTGCAACAACAGCGACCGTCGCCGCGGTCAGCATCACGCCCTGCAACGTGACCCAGGCCGCTATCTGCGTGACCCCCAGAATGCCGAACGCCGCAGCCATCCCCTTCTTATGCCGACGCCCGTAACGCCAGGCCTTCCCGAGGTTCCTCCAACCCCGACGCGCAGCACCCCTCTTCGCCCTCTCGCCCCGCCTACCCGACCGGCTGTGACGATGCACGGTCGTCCAGCCGCCATCACCAGTCCGGCGCGTATGCGTGCGCACAGTACCCGCAGACATCGTCAGACCTCCTCGGGCTCGCCACGCCCGAACCCAGTAGCGTTTTCACGTGAAAACGTTAAAGCGTCAATACGTTTCCGCGTGAAAGCGTTAACACGCTCCCAGACGGTAGGTAACTCGACGACGGCCCGCGGAAGGGTGGTGGTCTCCGGCCACGGCCGAGGCCACGGCAACATCGGAACCGAATCGGACAGCTCCAGCCCAGCCCGAGCCGACGCACGATCCGTACGTGCAGACCCCACGGCCAAACCGACAATCAACACACACTCGACGACGCCCACAGCCAGAGCCACCACAGCCACCAGCGCCGTCATGACGGCCACTCCTCGAACAACCCAGGCTGCGGAGCCGCAACTACACGCGCCCGGCGCTGAGCCGACCTCAAGCAGTCACGGCACCACACCATCAGCTCGTCCGGCGGCACCAACGCGGCCACAGGCACCGACACCGACGGCTCAGCCGGCGCCGCGACCAGCCGCGAGGGATGCTCCACATCGCATCGGCCGCGAGAATGCGAGTGCCCACACTCCCCCGTGCACTCACACCGGCCACCCACGCGGTACAGCAGCCACCGCAACACACTCGGGACCTGCGTGTCGGAAACCATCACGCCACCGTCCGCGAACTCGCCGCCTGGCGCAGCTCCTCCGCCAGCACATCGGCCACAACATGCAATTCCCCTAGCCCGTCACAGACGACCTCAAGGCCGGTCCGAGTCACCCGCCCCCTACGCAGCAACGCCTCAACGCACGCCGCCAGCTCATCCGCATGACGAGCCATCCGATCCGCCGTTACCCACCACAACTCACGCTCGGGCGCACCATCCGGCCCAACCACAGTCAGACCCTCCGCCAGCGCCTCCGCCTCAGTCATCGACCGCACCACGACCACCTCACTCTCTGCGCTCTATTCGCCACATCACGCTTGGGGATGTTCATCATAATCAACATCTCCAATATACCCTTTGTCAAGATGCATCGATATGTTGGACATGACCAAGGACCGACTAACGACCGGGAAGGGCACAACGAGTGCACGCGTATGAGCAGGTAGCCGAGCAACTCGCCGCTGAAATCGAGGCAGGCACATGGCGGGCCGGTACAGCGCTGCCAACGATCCCCGAGCTAGAGCACCGATTCGGCGTCTCGCGCATCACGATCCGCGGTGGCATCGACGAGCTCGAGAAACAGGGACTCGTGTACACGGGGTATGCCGGCGGACGGCGAGGGACGATCGTCCGGGCACGTGGACGAACTGACCACTACGCCACCGACGCACTGCGACCCGGGCGACCGCGGTCAGCGATGGATGCCTTTGTTGAGAACGCCAAGAAGGCTGGCAAGAACGCCTCCAAGCGCTTCAAGATGCAGATAACTCAAGCGCCGGCCGACGCTGCGTCTCGTCTCGGCCTGGCCCCTGACGAGCTCGTAGTGGTCCGTACGACCCTCCAGTTGCTCGATGGTGAGCCGTGGTCACGGGAGACGTCGTACTACCCGCGCGACCTGGCCACGGCGGTCGGGCTCGATGTGCCACATGACATCGAGCAGGGCGCCATCCGCACTCTCGCCGACGCGGGCCACCGCGAGGTTGCGCACCTTGACGAAGTGACGGACGAGGCAGCTGGCATCGAGGACGCCAGGGACCTGTCCGTACCAATCGGATTCCCGCTCCTCGTCCAGTGGCGCACCGCAGCGACCTCCGAGCGGATCACCCGCGTCACCAGCTATCTACGGCTTGGCCGGCGCAACCGGGTCATCTGGGAGACCGGCAACGAAGCCGCGTTGAAGATCATCCGCAGCGCCCGTCAGCAACGCGAGGCGGCGCCGTGACCTACGAATTGCACCGCGCCCGCGTTGACGAGTCCGCCATCGTCATGAAACTGCTATCCGCACGCACTGAGTGGTTGCGCCAGCGGGGCAGCGACCAATGGACGACCCGCGACCCGTTACCGCCCATGGCTCGCGCTATCGCGGCCGGCGAGACTTGGCTCTTGTACGACGACGACGACGCGATCGCAACCATGAGCATGACCACCACAGCAGACCCCGACTTTTGGACAGACGAGGAGCGCGACACCCCGACGCTCTATCTGTCCAAGCTCGCTACCCGCCTTGATCGAGCCGGTACGGGGCTCGGCGCGCTACTCGTCGACTGCGCCACCCGATACGCCGCCGACCGGGGAGTCTCGACGATCCGATGGGACGTGTGGCGGTCGAACACTGATCTACAGGCCTACTACCGAAACATCGGCGCCCAACATGTCCGGACCGTCACTGTTCCCGGGCGCTGGTCCGGAGCCCTGTTCGAACTGGCCTACGTCGACCGGCGGCCACCGGTACGGATCGTGGCACCTCAGACAGTGCTGACGGAGTTGCCGTGCACGCGCGTCTCGCGCTACGTCGACGCCGGGCGTGGATGGGCACAACTAGAGCCACAACTGTCGCATTGGCTTATCACCCCCGAGCTGCGCGTTCCAGACCTCAGCTCGCCGGATGCGACAGAGCCTGAGCCACTGCCGATTTCTGACGACCGTTTCGGCCCGGTGCTATACAACGCCGGTCACGGGTGGCGCCTCCATGGTGGGTTTTGCTCTCACCCAATTCACTGGTCTGCACACTCCGAGGTCCAGCCTGGCCAGGTGTACCGCATCCGCCGGGTGCCGGAAAGCGAACGCGTCGTGATCATCGGCGATCTACTCCCAAGCCATGAGACCTCACCCGGGCCATGGTCCGTGCTCGCTTCCGGCGATTGGGGCGGATCGGCCGAGCAGGCCAAGAGCGCACCTGGAGACGCACTCTTGGCTGATGTTGCCACCCGGCCGGACTTCCTTCGCCACTACGAAGGCGACGACGAGTAGCTCCAGCAGCTCGCACACTCATTTGGGCGAGATCCAAAATTTCACGGTTTCACGTCTTGACGTTTTAGCGTTAAAACGTGATACCGTGAAGCATGACCAAGATTCTCGCGGTCGGCTCGCCCAAGGGCGGGGTAGCCAAGACAACCGAGGCTGTACACCTCGCCGCGATCGCAGCCCGCGACCTCAGACTCACCACACTCCTAGTCGACGCCGACGTAAACCACAGCACCCTGCAATGGGCGGACAGGTCCGACGAAACTTCGATGCCACTCGACGTGACCACCGCAACCGGGGAAGAGGCCGCTGACCTCGCACACCTACGGCGCGGCCGACACTACGACCTGACCGTCGTCGACCTGGCCGGCGCACGCGAAGGCGGCTTCTCCACCATGCTCCGCGGCGCAGGCAACCGACCGGTGCCCGACCTACTCCTCATGCCCACCCGACCCAGGGCAATGGACCTCCGCCCGGTCGTACGCGTTCTACGCGCCGAAGTGATCCCGCTGGGCCTCCCCTACCTCGTGGTATTCACCCTGGTCCGCACCGCCAGCTTCCCAGCCGCACGGCAGCGACAAGACGAACTACGCAACCAAGGGATCGAAGTCGCCGACACCATCATCCGGGACTACGAGATCTACAACGAGGCCCACGAGACCGACCGGACCGTACTCGACATGCCCGGCGCCCACAGCTACGCCCGCATCGCAGAGGCCGAGCAGCGCGCCCTCGCACGCGAGGCACTCAAACCTCTCGGATTCAACACACGACGACTCACCACACTCCTAGGAGACACCGATGGCCCGCAGAACCGCGCTCGCTGACGTCCTCGGCGACGACACCGACACCACCCCGCCGGTAGACACCGACACCACCCGCAAGACGACGAAGAAGGCCGCGAAGACACCACGGAAGCGCAGCCAGGCCCCGCGGAAGACCGACAGCACCACGACGACCGGAGAGGAAGAGCAGACACCAGCCAGGGTGAAAGCCGCAGACGTAGCCGACGCCAAACGCGTCAGCGTCTACCTCCACCCCGACGACTACCGCGCGCTCGCCCTGGCGAAGCTCGAAGACGGAGCCGACCTCAACGCCCGCCTCCGCGCCATGATCGCGCTCTGGCAAGCCAACAGCCGGTTCAAACTCCAAGTCGACCGACTCGCCAAGTCCGCGCCCCGCGGAGGCGGGCACTAGACCCAAAGGGAGCGAACCAAGCGACATGAGCAAGGAAGACATTCAGAAACTCATCATCTACACCGACAACGCCCTCCTCAACGAAACCGACCGGGCACGCGGCGGCGGTCCCTTCGGAATGCCGCTCCCTCCCGGCGCGGTAGCCAGCACCGGGCTCGATCGAGACTTCTACGCCGCCGCGATCGCCGCCGACCTCGGCTCATCAGTGAAGCGCGTCAACCAGGCGCTCAACGCAGCCACGCGCCCCCCGCACCCGATGAGCTCGGACCAGGCCCATCCACACCTGGCGGGCGACCCAGACAGCAGCACCGCAGCGGATGCCGCGTGGCGGAAGGCATGGCTCGAAATGGCCGAAAACCTCTGCACCCGCGCCCGCCACCTCATCGAAACCACATCAGGGCCAGTCCCGCAGCCAGACCCGCTCAAGGCCATCGGCATAGACCTACCCCCGGAAGAGTGAACCCCGGGGGCGCCGGCCCCCCAAAAAGTGGTGACACCCTCATCTGGACGGCAAAACCGCAGGTCAAACCGCATTTCAAGCCCCTCATCACGCAACCTCCTGTCACCACTCGCACAAACGAGTGGTGACAGGAGTGGTGACAGTAAAACCGCAGGTCAAACCCACTTTTAGCCACCCTGTCACCACTGTCACCACTTTCCGAGCCCCGGTGTGTGTAGGAGAGGGGCGGGAGGAGGTTCCGAGGTTCAAAAGAGTGGAGAGCCGAGCTGCGTCGGGGCACCATAGGCACGACTGTCTAGCCGCTTGCCGTTTGGATTGTCTAGCCACTAGACTTACCCTTATGAGATCGAGGGAAGTCAACCGGAAGATCGAACGCGCGGGCGGCTACCCGGTGCGTCAGACGGGATCACACCGGCGGTACTCCGTGGACTACACCCGGCCGGACGGCACGACCGGCAAGGTCTCGACCAACGGTCCCGCAGCACCCGGGCGACATCGCCCCCGGAACACTTACCTCGATCGAGAAGCAACTAGAACCGGCACTCGGGAAGGGGTGGCTCCAGTGACTACGTACCGCGTCGTTGTGACCCGTGAGGGCAGCAACTGGCTTGCTGACGTACCCGAGCTGGAGGGCAGCCAGACCTACGCAACCAGCCTCACCGCGCTCGACCGCTACGTCCGAGAGGTCATCGTCCTCGGGGCGGATCTGCCCGACGAAGCGATCGGCAGTCTCTCCATCGAGTACGTCTACGAGCTGGACGACGAACTGGTCAACGAAGCTGCCGCAGCGCGCCGCGAACGCGAGAACCTTGCCCAGCGCGAGGCGCAGCTCAAGGAACGCACCCAGCGCCTCGCGCAGCAGCTCACCACGAGCGGCTACAGCGCCCGTGACGCCGGCCCCCTGCTCGGCATCAGCCACCAACGCGTAAGCCAGGTCGCCAGCGGGCAGGAGGAAGCTCCCACCGCAGCAGCCCGAGCCGCACGGCGCAGGGCGCGCGGCGGCGCACGTCGCCAGGCCACCAGCAACCGTGGCGATCGGACCAGCGCCTAAAGCCGGATACTCGAAAACATTTCGTGGGGAACCGGGCGGGGAGGCCCCCGACGCCGGCGAACGCCCCCCGCGGCGGAGCCCTTACTTCGACGACTTTGACGAGTAACATAGGCGTGAAAACGTGAAATGGTGCAAATAATTAACGTGAAAGCGTGAATTCAATGAGCGTTAAACCAATAAAACGTGAAAACAGTTTAGCGTTTTCACGTGTTTGCGTGAAAACGCTAAAATAACGCTCTGACCTGCAAAAACCCATATTTATATTTACGTTTTCACGCTTTAGCGTGAAACATCATCCACCGGGACGCACGGCGCAGCCGTGCACAGCCTTTCTGTCCC
>WHTH01000099.1 GCA_009377865.1 Pseudonocardiaceae bacterium
GCGTGCCCGTGTCGCGCGTCAGACTTTGTGGCAGGACAGTTGAGTCAGTCCTGAAGGAGAGTCCGACGTATGGGAAGACCACCGTCGATCCCGGCTGAGAAGAAGGCGCGGATCGTGTTGAGTGTGCTGGCTGGCGAGGTGTCGATCGCTGAGGCGGCGCGGCGGGAGAAGGTCAGTGAGCAGTCGATCGGCCGGTGGAAGGCCGAGTTCTTGGAGGGTGGCAAGACGGCGCTGACCGCGGGCCGTTCGGGTCCGTCGTCGCGGGAGGAGCGGTTGGAGGCAGAGGTCGCCGAGCTGACCCAGGCGCTGGGGGAGGCCGCGGTCGAGGTCCGGGTGTGGAAGAAGTCGGCCGAGGGCCGGTTGGGCCCTTCGAGGACCTCGAGGTGATCAGGATCGACGCCGGCATGTCGACCTCGCGGTGGTGCACCCTGTTCGACGTGCCGGAGCGGAGTTGGCGGCGCTGGCAGGCCAAGGCCCGCAACGGAAACCCGGCGAAGGGCCCGTGGCCCAGGCCAGCCCGGACGGCGGCGGTCGAGCTGGTGCGCGAGCATGCGTTGGCGCATCCGGCGTGGGGGCACCGCAAGGGTCTGGGCGATGGTCCGCCACGATGGCCACGAGGTTTCCGAGGCGACGGTGCTGCGGACCCTGCGCGACGAAGGGCTGCTGCTGCCGGCGGCCTACCAGCGGGAGCGCCGGAAGCTGGCCGCACGACGCAAGGCGGCATTCGCGACCGAGCCCGGTGGCCCGAACCAGGTGTGGCAGCTGGACTTCTCCGAGTTCGAGACCACCACCGGCGGTATCTGGCGGCTGGCCGGCTGCCGCGACTACTGGAGCAAGTACGACTACCCGTACCACGTCTCACCGACGGCGAATCAGCACGACGCGATCGCCGCCATCGAGGCCGCGCTGGCCGAGTTCGAGGCCCTATTCGGGTATCCGCTGGTCGACCTGTGCCAGCCAGACGAGGAGACCGGTGAGCTGATGCCGGTGGTCACGATCGTGACCGACAACGGCGGCCCCTTCCGCTCGATGCGGTTCGAGGCGTTCATCGCCGCCCACCCTGAGCTCGCGCACGTGCGGACCCGGGTCAAGTCGCCGGGACAGAACGGCTCTCGTGAGCGCGGGTTCGGCACCCTGAAGTACGAGCGGCTCTACATCGACGAGATCAACGACGCCGTCATGCTCGCCACACGCATCGAGGACTACCGGCGCGAGTACAACCAGACCAGGCCGCACCAGGCCATCGCCTGGAACCGACCCACGCAGGTGCACCAGGGTCTAGCCGACCCCACCACCCCGACATTTCAAACCACCGAAATCCTGCCAACTCCTTGACGCGGGACAACCCGACCCACCCGACGACCATAACGACCCCAACAGCCCTATCCGCGCGACCTCTAAGTGTCGTGGGGTCGAGACGGTTGGGATGGTCAGCGACGCCAGGTGCGTCCCATCCCGTCGGCTCCGGTGCCGCTGCGCGAGTGCTGTATGAGGTTGCTGGCTGTCCTGCTTGGCGCGGCAGTCAACCGCCACCGCCTTGCAGCGCGACGGCCTGCTCGAGCAGCTCCTCGTAGGTCTTCTGTGCATTGGCTAGCGTGGCGTTGTTCGACTCGAGCGCCGAGCGCAACGCGTCAACCCGGGCAACATCATCCGCACGCCCGAAGACCGTCGCCGCCTGGACAGCCTCACCGGCGGAGCGCTCTGCCGATACGCCGTCCGCGTACGCGGACTCGGCGCTGCTGACGGCGGCCTGCAGAGTACTGACCAGGTCATCGAGTGCCGACACGCGGATCCTCCCCGAGAGCGTGAAGCGTCGGGAAGGATGGTGTCGCACTACTGCGCGTCACGCAACTTCATGCGCGGTCATAGAAGCATCCAGGGTTTGATGTCGCTTCCCCTTCTTGAGAAGGATGTGGATCATGCTCGGAAGTACCCAGGGAGCAGCGTAGGGTTGTTCGATGCCGCGCTTCGAGGTGACCACGTGGGTCGCAGCGCCTCCGCAACGGGTCTTTGATGTGTCGTTGGAGGTGGAGGTGCATACCGAGTCGATGAGTGGGACTGGCGAACGTGCCGTCGCGGGGACGACCACTGGGAGCCTGGGGCTTGGGGATACCGTTACCTGGCAGGCCCGGCACTTCGGTCTGCGGTGGCGGATGACGTCTCGGGTCAGTGCGTTGGATCGGCCGCGGTTCTTTGTCGATGAGCAGGTCAGCGGCCCGTTCACCCACTGGCACCACGCTCATCATTTCGAGTCGGATGGTCACGGCACGCTGATGCGTGATGTGGTCGATTTCGCCGCTCCGTTCGGTCCTCTCGGGCACGTCGCTGAATTGCTGGTGCTTACCCGGTACATGCCCGGGCTCATCAGGATCCGCAACGCTCACATCAAGCTCGTCGCCGAAGGCGTCCCGTAATTGCTGGCTGCGTGTGGCGTTGACCGTCGGTGCTGGATCAGTTCGCTGCGGCCTTGCGCATGTTCTCGCTGAGTTGGTCCCACTTGGTGCGCCCGATCCGTTGGTACACCGGGTTCCCGCACAGCGGTGTACACGTACCGCGAATCTGCAGTCTTGCGTGGCCATCCGGCCCTGTGACGATGTTGAATTCGATCTTTCCGGGGTAGTCAATGTGCCCGGGGAGAGTGTTGAAGGTCCATCCTGTCGCCGTGATCCGGCTTGCCACGACGGGAAAGCGCTGGCCGTAGGCACCGAGGTCGACACGCTGGCCCTCGCGGAGCTTGGCGGGCGCGCCGGTGAACGGGAACAGCTCGGCGAACCGGTTACGCAGCATGGTGAACAGCTCTTTGGGGCCGTGCCTGGACTTGCCCAGGTCGTAGTCGAGGTCGTAGTGCGTGCCCTTTGTTGGCGGTGGCGCCAGCCGCCCGAACAGCACGCCGGCGCTGGCCGCTGCGGCGGTCGCACCCGATGGGATCAGGCTGGGCACGTCGGGTAGGTCACCGGCTTCGAAGGTCACGCCACTGCGTGCAGCGGTCGCGATCAGGCTGTCCACGGCGTCGACGGCTTGCTGGATGTCGCCGGCGGCGTCCGCGTGGTCTCGTTTCGCCTGCTCCAGCACACCGGCTGTGGCTACCTGTGTGGTGACGGGAAGGTCGCCGCAGTCACCTAACCGGCGGGCAGCCTCGAGGTCGACGTTCGTCGCGAACGCGAGAATCCTGTCCAGGCGATGCTGATAAGCGGTGATCTTCTGCGCTCGGGTGCCGTCATCGACGACCCACCAGCGCGGATTGAAGACCGTGCCGTCCCCGTCGATCGTGAGCTCGTCTGCTTCGATGTCGTGCTCCACCACGGCCAACTCCTGCTGTGCCGTGGCCATCCCGGCAGCCAGATACGTGTAGGTGATGCTGCCGGCGGCGATCCGCAGCCGCAGGGTGTCGATCGCCAGCCCGTTCACGGTCGCCACCACTGCCGCGCTCGGCTGCCCGCCACCGCGCCAGTCGTCCTTACGCTGTAGTGGCGCCATCACGTGGCTCTTGTACTGCCGGTACTCGCGGCCGAGCCTGGCCGCGCACCGTGACAGTTCGCGTGCTGCATCGGTGAACGCGCGCGGGTTCAACCCAGCAAGCGTCTGATAGGTCACGGTCATGACCCCGGGCCGCCCCACCGGGTGAACAGATCCGCGCTCGCGTCATCGGCGCTGCGCACCACCGCCACGGTGTCGACCAGCTTGTCCCCGGTACCGGTGACGTCATCGGCGACCCGACGCACACCGTGTTTCACCCGGGACATGTACGTCTGGGTCGCGTGGTGCGTGGACAGGCCAGCCATGTGCGCGCACGCCGCGTCCTCGGCCGCCGCGGTGACCTTACCCCGCGCTGACTGAACGTCGCCGCCGCTGGCTTGCGCGGCCAGACCCCACGATCGGACCACCGCCGGATCGAAGACGACTGCCTCAGCCACTCCACTCCTCTCGCATACGCCGCTGCGCACCCTCGCCTGGGGCCACGCTTCAACTGAACGTACATCCGTGGGCAGCGACGAAACCGCGCGTATGAGAATCTGTGGAAAAGCTGGCCGTGAAGCCGAGCCGCCATGCCTGGAGTCCGGCCACGGCATGAATGGCCTGGGTCTGATGGACACACCAGAGCCTCCACGAAACCGCGGATGCTTCACTTCACCTCGTTGGCGGGGGCATGGGTGCGACGGGTACTGCCCAGGGTGCCTGCTCGAGCAGTCCCGGCGGCCGCGCGAGGTCATCGGTGGCACTGGTCCGGCTCAGCCGGTCGAGGGCGGCGAGTCGTCGCCGGGACTGGTCGCCTACGGGTTGCCAGAGCTGGCTGGCGGGGTCGGCGTTGCCGGGTTCCGGGGCGGCGGTGGCGACAGGGATCGGCGCGTCGCGGAGGGCGGTGCGAGCGTTGGCCTCGCGGGCGGGTGTGGGGAACCAGAACAGGACCGGTGTGGTGGCGCCGGTGGCGTGCGCGAGGTCGGCGTAGTCGGCGAGCTTCTTGACGAGCCGGTGGACAGGTTCGCTGCCGGTGTCGTATTCGAGGAAGAACTCGACGCGGGTGTCGCCGTCTCGCCAATGGGCGTAGGCGTCGGGGCGGGCCAGATCTCCCCACAGCTGCGTGCAACGGCGTTCGGGCCACCAGGCGATCAGGCGGGTGTCGGGATGGCGGCGGGCATGTGCGACGAGCGCGGCGAGGATGCTGTTGACGCCGACGGTGTGCGCGATTTTCGCGGAGTGCAGGATGCCGATCGCGGTGTCGCGGCGGTAGCCGAGCTCGTGGACGGTGATGTCATGGTGGGCAGCGAGGACAGCGGCGCCGGCATCGCCGAGGACGTAGTGCATCGGCGCCGACCCCCGCTCGACCAACGGCTGTTGGCGGTCCACGGCGCGTAGCTGCCACAACCGCTGCAGCCGATGCGCGGCGGTGGTGCCGGCGCCGTAGGCCAGCTGCGCGATCTGGACAGTGGTGAGGACGCGGTGCTCGTACAGCATGTGCAGCAGCCACCGGTCCCGGGCGGTCAGCCGGTTAGCGAGCTCGGCCAGCAGGTCGGCGGACAGTCGTGGCCTGCGCCGAGGGCTCTGCCGCGACGGACGGCCGGGTTTCGCGGCGGGAACGACGTGGGAGGACGGCGTGGTGGTCATCAGTCGGACTCCTTGCTCGTGGTGGCTGGTCGTCGGTCTGCGGGGAATGGCCGACCGACGCGGCGAGTCGACGGCGCTTCGGCCGGATGATGGGCGTGGGCGGCCATGCGGATCATGCGTTCCCGTCCTCGGGATGAGGGTGGCAGCGGTTGGGTGTGCAGGGTGAAGGCGGGGGTTTCGGCGTTGTCGACGACCAGCCGGGTCGCGGCTTGGTAGGCGCCGAGGTGGGCGAGGTCATGCTCGGTGAGCGCGGGCTGGACGTGGCGGCGGAGCTGGTGGGCGTCTTCAGGTGAGACGGTGAAGTAGATCTTGTTCCTGGCGTTAGTCGAGATCGCGTCGCGGAGTTCCGGATCGAGTTGGGCGAGGTTCTGGTGCGCCAACACCATCGAGAGCCGGTAGGCGCGGGCTTCGGCGAGCATGTCGTCCAGCCCATGCGGCACGGTGAGGAAGTTGTGTGCCTCGTCGATGTAGACGCTGGCGTCCCGCCGGGTGTGCTCGCTGGTGCGGGCGCGGTGGGTGACGGTCTGCCACACCCGGGCCAGTAGGAAGGACCCGAGGAGTCGGGTGGTGTCCTCGCCGAGGCTGCCCTTAGGGAGCCGGACCAGGCACAGCCCGCCGTCGAGGACGGCGGGCATGTCGACGGTGGTGGTGTCGCCGGCGAGGGTGGCGCGGACGAACGGGCGGAGCAGGAACGCCCGCAGCTTGTTCAACAGCGGCGCGGTGATGAACGACCGGTGCGCGCCCGACAGTTGCTCGTACCAGGTCCAGAACCCGCGCAGCACCGGGTCGTGGACGGCGGCGACGGCGCGGCGTCGGTAGGCGTCCTCGCCGAGCAGCCGCGGGATGTCCGCGAGGCTGACGGGGCCGCGCCCGCCGGTGAGAGTGAGGCAGGCGGCGCGGAACACGTCGTCGGTGCGTGGCCCCCAGAACTCCTTGTAGATCTTGGCGAAGATGCCCACCAGGTGCTCCACCGCGAGGTCGGTGTCGGGGCCGTCGAGGACATTCAGGACCGGTGGCGCGCCCTGGTCGTCGGGGTCGAACAACACCGTCCGGCCCGCGACGTGTGCGGGGAGACGGGGTAGAAGGTCGGTGACCAGGTCACCTTTGGGGTCGATGACCACCGCACCCCGGCCGGCGGCGGCATCGGCGAGGATCATCCGCGCGAGGAGGGTGGACTTGCCGACCCCGGTCGCGCCGAGCACGTGCACGTGGTGGCGGGCGTCGGCGACACGCACCGCGACAGGCCGGCCGGTGCCGACCTCGGCGGCACCGAGCGGCTTAACGTCGGGCCCAGGCGACGGCACCTGCGAGGGTGGCGCCACCGGGCGCGCACCAGCACGCTGCAGGCCGGGCACTGCCGCGTCGAGGGGCAGGTGCGCCAAGGCGGCGAGCTCGGGCACCGACAACAGGAAGCCGCGGCCGAGCCACCGACCGGCGAGGGCCCTGGTGACATCGCGAAGCCGGCAACGCCGGAAGTGGTTAGACCCGCTATACAGCGCGAAGGCGGACGCGACCTGGTGCGCACGGCCGTTTAACCGGGCCGCCACGGCGGCGTCAGGCTGAGACGTCGCGTTGGTGGTGGCGACGGCGTAGCGGACCTCGACCGCCCACCGCGGGTGACCGGCCTTGTCCAAGATCGCTGTCACCTCGGCGGCGCGTTCGGGATGGTCCCGCAGCACCGCGGACGAATTCGCTGGGCGGCTGGGGCCGGGGGTGAGCAGGTCAAGCAGCCGGACGACCAGCCGCGGGGAACCGCCGCCGCGCAACGCGGCAGCGCTCTGATATGCGGCAGCGAGCCGCCGGCCAGTGACCGGGCGGGCGAGGATCTGCACGCACCCCGACTCCCCGTCATGCACGTTCGCAGCGGCGCCGAGGAGGGCGCGCAGCGGGTCCGCGTCATGGCTATGCCGCAGCGGGTAGTGGTCCGGGCGCGCCAACCGCAGCCTGCCTCCGGTCGAGCACACGACCTTCGGCAGCGGTGGTCCGGCGGGGCCGGTGGTGGCGCGGGCGCCAGGCCAGGCCGCCTCTACCGCGGCCTCCACCAGGTCGGGTGGAATGTTGCCTGGGACCCACAGCCGCAGCTGCAGCCCGGCGGTGGTCCAGGCGTATTCGAACGCGACATGGGGCTGCCCGGCGAGCAGCCGCCGCCACCGCGGCCGCAACAACCCGAGCAGGTTTGCCCACAGCGCCTTCCCACCGGCCGGATCAACGTCTGGCGGCAGCGAGATCGTGACCGTCCGCGCGCCACGCACCAACGCGGCATGCCGGCGCTGCCGCACCAGGCTGACAACGAGCGCGAGCGTGGCCGCCACGCCCACCACCGCCGGCAGCAGGAACGGCCCATAGCTGGCGAGAACGCGTTCCGCGTGGGTCAACAGCGCGTGCAGGATCCGGTCGGGGTCGGGTGGCGCAACAACGGCGGGTGTCAGGTTGACGGTTAGCATGGCTCGTTCTCGCCTTCTTCCGTATCAGCGAGTTCGGCAGGGTCGGTCGTGATGAGGGTGTGCTCGGTCGGGCTAGCCACGCTGCGAAAACCAACCCGCGCGTTCCCAGAGACCAGCAGCGCGGTTCCGACGTCCGCGGACAGGACGAAGCGTCGTTCGCCGTCGGTGAGCCCGAACGCGTCAGCGACCTCGTCGATGACCTGGGGGGCCTGTCGCATCAGTACCTGGGTGGACGCGTTCGCGATCACGGCGCGTCCGAGATCCGAGCCGAGGACGTCGGCGGCGTCTTGGGTGACGACGGCGAGTCCGCACCAGTGTTTGCGGGCGGCTTTGGCCAGTTTCATGAGGAACCGGGCGCCTTCACCGTCGCGGAGTAGCAGCCACGCCTCGTCAACGACGACGAGCCTGCGACGCCGCTTACTCGTGTCGGTGACCCGCCGCCATGTCGCGTCCAGCGTCAGCAACGTGGCGACGGCGCGCAGCTGTTCGGGCAGGTCGCGCAGCGAGAACACGACGAGATGCCCGTCGAGGCCGTGGCTGGTGGGGCCGTCGAACAGGGACCGCCAGCTGCCTGCCACGTACGGGGCGAGTTGGCTTGCCAGCGTCCGGCCGGCGGGGTTGTCGCCGCAGGCGAGCACCGCGACCAGGTCCTTCAACAGGGGTGCGGGGCGGGCCCAGGTGCGCGGGTCGCTGGTGATGCCGGCCTGGGTATAGGTCGTGACGATCGCGGCGTCCAACGCGGCGCGGGCCGCCGGGTCCGGGTCACCGCCGAGCAGCACCGCGACCAGAGTGTGCAGGAACAACCCGCGCCTGGTCAGCGCGTCCGGCTGGTCTGCGGCGCTGGTGGGGAGGTCGAGCGGGTTGATCCGCACCCCGGGTGCGCCGAGGCGGACGACGGTGCCGCCGACCGCGTCGGCCAGGCGGGTGTACTCGTTCTCCGGGTCGATGACGACGGCTTCGACGCCGGCGTAGAGGAGCCGGAGTGTCTCGAGCTTGGTGAAGTAGGACTTGCCGGCGCCGGAGCGGGCGAGGGTGACCGAGTTGTAGTTGTCGCAGGCGTAGCGGTCCCAGACCACTGGGCTGGTCGAGGCGGTGTTCCGCCCGTACAGCACGGCGGTGTCGCTGGTGGTGACGGGTAGGTCGGGTGAGGTGAACGGGTACGCGGACGCGACCGCGTCGGTGTCCATCACCCGCCGCACGTCGAGGGTGTCGACGGCCAGCGGCAGTGTCGCCGTCCACCCTTGCAAGCTGCGAAACGTCGCTGGTCGCGCGTCCAGC
>WHTH01000031.1 GCA_009377865.1 Pseudonocardiaceae bacterium
CGAGCATCGCGGTTTCGATCGAGCCTTTCATGGACTCAAGCGCGCCCGCGGTGCCCTTCATCGCGGCAGCGGCCATCTTCTCCGCTGCTGACTGGTCGGAGGTGGCCTTGATGTAGCCGCGTATGCCCTGCTGGCCTTCGTTCATCAGGATGGTGGCGGCGCGGCGGGCATCGCTGCCGAAGATCGTGTTCATCGCCAGCGTGCGCTCTTCGGCGCTCAGCCCGGCGAAGGAAGTCTGTATCCGGCCTGCCATCTCGGACAGCGACACGAACTCGCCGTTGGCGTTGGTGAACTTGAGTCCCAAGTCCTCCATGGCGCCCTTGGCCTTCTCCGTGTTCGGCACCAGGCGCGCGAGCATCGTCTTCAACGACGTGCCTGCGTCGCTGCCCTTGATGCCCGCGTTCTCGAAAGCCGCGAGCGCGGCGGTCGTTTCCTGAATGGACAGACCAGCGTCGGCGGCGTCGGGACCGACCTGTTGCAACGCTTGCGCCATCGAGTCGACCGAGGCGGTCGAGGCGTTCGCGGCACCCGCGAGCGCGGCGGCCACCATGTTCATGTCCTTGCCGCGCAGGCCGAACGTGTTGAGCGCGTTACCCGCGACGGTGGCCGCACTAGCCATGTCCAGCTCACCGGCAGCGGCGAGTGTCAGCGTGCCCTGGAGCGCACCGGCCTCGATCGTGGCCGGACTGATGCCCGACTTGGCGAGTTCGAGCATCGCGTCGGCGGCCTCGTTGGCGCTGAACACCGTGTCGGCGCCCATGGTGATCGCCAGCTCGCTGAGCTTGTCGAGCTGCGCAGCGGGCGCACCGGTGGCCGCCTGCAGCGTGTTCATCGTCTTGGAGAACTGCGCTTCCAAGCTGACAGCGGACTTGACCACCCCGGCGATCGCTGCCGCGCCGAGCAGCGGCCCCACGCGCTTACCGAGAGTCGCGAGCCCACCGACGAAGGAGCCACCGAACTTCTTGGAAGCGGTCGCACCTGCGGCGGCGGCCGGTGCACCGAGCTGGGTTGCGATCGCCGCGCTGCCACCGGAGAACGAGGGCACCAGGCTCACATAGGCGGTGGCGATCTCGGTGGCCATGCACGCACCCCTTTTCAGTGGCCTCGGGCGGCGAGCGCGGCACGCACGGTGGACTGATCGACGGTGGCGGGTTTGGACCGCTGTCCCTGGTCGGACGGCCAGGGGCGGGGGTAGGGCCGGGTCTGGTTGCGCCGTTTCGGCTCGGTGTTCGCCGCGACCGTCACGTCGAACAGGTCAGCGAGGATCGCCGCTTCCTGGGAGAAGGGGTGGTCCCAGCCGTTGATCGCGGCGGCGACCCGCGAGGTGGGGTCGGCGGCCAGTTCGGTGGTTAGCCGCCACGCCTCGGCGTAGGTCATGCGGCCGTCGAAGATCGCCTCCAGCGGGAGTCCGAACCGGACCCGCCAGTCGTAGGACAGCGCCTGCGGATGCTCCCCGATCAGGTCGAGGAGCGCTCGGATTCCGGGGCCTGCACACCCGCCCGGCGCAGCCAACGGCCCACGATCTCGGTGAACTCCGGCATCGGCATCGCCCGCAGCGCCGCCATCGCCTCCGGGTCCACATCGGCGGACTGGAGTGTGGCGATACCCAGCCGCATCTCGGCCAGCGACGGGTCCTCACCCATCAGCGCGTCGATCAGGTGCGCGGCGGGCATCTTCTCGGCGGCATCGGACGCACTCGGCAGTCGGTAGGTGGACCCGTTGTAGTGGAAGGTGAACGGCTTGTCGGCCCCGGCGGCTCGCCGCACCACCTCGGCCTTACCGGCGTGGTGACCGTTGCTGTTGCGACGCCGGTTGCGGTTGCGGTTGTTGGACATCTGCGCGGGCACCTTTCGTGGCGCGGATCGTGGTGAGAACGAAGGGGGCCCCGCCACGTCAGCCGACCCGCGCTACGAGGAACTGACGTGGCGGGGTGCTTGAGGGATCGCGTTACACGCCAGCGGCGACCACGAGGTCGCTGTGGAACTTCTTGGCCGAGTAGCCGAGAGCCGAGTCGGGGTAGCCGGTGAGCGTGACCTCGTAGCCGACCGGGTCGCCCGAGGTCAGCGAGGATTCGCCCACCTCGGTCACCTCGGCCTGCGGCAGGAACAGCCGCATGTACCGGTCACCGTCCACATAGTCGACCACGATGGCGCGGCGCCCACCCGTTTCGCCAGGATCGATGGTCACCGAACCGTCGGTGTCGTCCACGGCGGTGCCGTAGAACAACTCCAGACTGTTCGGGTTGGATTCGATCATGGTGAAGCTGACGCTGATCGAGGACTCGGTGACGACGGTGCGCACCACCTCGGCGTTCTGCCACGCCACAACATTGTTGGTGGACCGGTCCCTCGTTTCGGTGATGCCATCCGACGACAGGTAACCGACGTCGCGCCAGGTGGTGGCGGGCAGCACGGTGTTCGCGTCGGTGGGTGCGGCGGTGCCGACCGGCGCGTAGGACACCGCGCCGGTGACGGCCACGTTGACGTTGGAGCTGTCGAGCGCCATCGGGCATTCCTTTCAACGACAGGGGAAAGCGCGCGGGTCGTTGAGTGGGAAGCGCGGGTCGAAAAGGCCCTGTGGTTACAGGGCGGCGCCGCGCACGGTGAGCGCGGCGGTGAGGATGTAGCGGGCCTGACCCGACTCGGGGTCGGGCAGGTTGGTCGGCCCGGTGAACTCGCTGTAGGAGTAGAACGGCACGCCCGCCACGGTGTGGCCGGGCAGCGCATGCAGCAGACCGCGCACCAGGCGGGCCAAGCCGAACGCCTGCACCGGCGTCGCGGCCCAGCACTCCACGCCGATGGTGGGTTCGTCGACCACGAGGTTGCGGACTGGCCCGCCGACACGCGGCACCACCACGAACCGGTCGCGGCGCGGGTTCGGTATCTGCACATGCGCGGTGGCGGTGTCGCCGTAGCGAGGTAGCTGCTCGGTGAGGTAGTCCACGAGCAGGTCTTCGGTGTCGGGGAAGGCGATCACTTCCATGGGGTTACCGCCCGGCGTCGATGGCGCGGGTCAGTGTGCGCTGGTGCGCCTCGGCCAGCATCGCGTCGAAGGTGACGGTGTAGACGACGGCGCGGGCACGGTTCGCCCCCACCTCGGACTCGACATCGTGGCCCGGTCCGGCCCGGTCGGCGATCGCGCGGGCGCGGCGCTCCAGATCGCCGAGCACCCCTGGCGAGCGCAGCAGGTCCCGCACACCCGAGCCGTGCAGTGTGACCGTGGCGAACGCCATGGTGATCACCCCTCGATGCGGTGCAATGTGACGTCGGTGTGGGCGAGCAGGCGACCCACCGGCGCATCCCAGTGGGCGACGCTGGTGACCTCGTACAGCTCACCGCGATACCGCGCCCGGTCGTGCTCATCGATGTCGGCCCCGGCGGGTGCGAACACACGCAGCTCGCGCGCGACCGCCTGCCGGGTCACGGCTCCGGTGCTGGTGACCTCGGTGACCGACTGCGGCTGCACCTCGCACCGGGGGATGTCGTGCGCGGTGGCGGCTGCCCAGTCGGCGATCCGGTCACCGCGCTGAACGGTCCACTGCGGACGCAGGACGGTCAGCGTCTCGGCGTGCAGCGCCATTACGGGTTCTCCGCGCGGCCGAGCCGGTAGTGGTCGACAACGCGGTCCCAGGCGGCGCTACCGCGTTCGCCGGTGGCGAAGGTGACGGATTTGCCGCCGACAGCGACGGTCTGCACCGCCATCGCGCCGATGGTCAACCGGGATTCGGCGCGGTCGAGCACGGCAGCGGCCACGTCCTCGGGCACCGGGTCGAACCCGTGGTCGTAGGTCACCACCACGCGCTGCCCCCCGTGGCCGAGGGCGTGAGAAAACAGCAGCCGCCCGTCGGCGGTCCAGTCGTAGGAATCGGTGGCGACGCCGTCGAGTTCGACCGAGGTGACCGCACGGACCGGTGCGTGCGGCAGCAGCAGCACCCGCGAGCCGTCGCCGTCCAGGGTGGCGGTATCCCCGGCGACGAAACTGATATGGGTGCGTGCCTGGCCACGGAACTCCGCCGTGGCGCGGCGCAGCGCATCGAGCAGCGCCGGGTCGGTGGCGCTCAGGCCGGTCCGTGCGGCCAGCTCCTCGGGGGGAGCCAGGTAGTCGGTGAAGTCAGCCTGCGTCATCGCTGTCGCTGGACTTGTTGCGCACGGTGCGGCGCTTGGTGCTGGTGCTCGTCCGCTGCTTGGACTCCACCGGTGTGCCGCCGAGTCGCCGGGCGTCTTCCTCCGACAGGTTCATGATCGTTTCGTGCCCGTTGATAACAACGGTGTATTGGCGCAGTTCGGCCACGGTGACGGCCTCCTCCTCAGCTAGATCAACGGGCGTCACGTCCCCCGCCGCCCCACACGCAACGTGGGCAGCGCCGCAGACGGGGCAGCGGGGAAACGTGGGCGCGGTCATCAGGACAGCGACACGGACACGAACGCCGAGGGTTGGATCACACCGAACGCTGCCCTCATTTCTGCCAAGATCGCCACCAGGTTTCGCACGAAGAAGTCGGCGTGTGAATCGGTGACCGTGATGGACGCCTGCTGGCGGTCCCACAGGATCGCCTTGCGCCAGTCGCCCACCCACGCGGTACCCGGCGCGACGGCCTCGCTTTCGATGACCGGCAGACCCCACAGCGGCGTGGAGTTGTTCGCACCGGACGGGCCGTCGAAGTAGAACCGCCCGTCACCGTCGCTGATCTCGTCCAACGTCTGGAGATCGTTGGGGTGGATCACGTAGCCGTTGGCCACGGCACGGCCGACGGTGCGCACCAGCGTCTTCGCGCGCCGCAGCGCCAGGAGCCTGCCGAACCCGGAGGGCTTCCCGGCCGGGTCGGCGACCGCCGCCTGTGTCTGCGTGCCAGACACAGTGGACAGCCCCTCGAAGTTTTCGCCGGTGCCGTCCCCGGCGATCATCTGGGTCTCCAGCTCCTCCTCCAGCCCGGCTTCCAGGAAGGAGTCGATGAGCGTGCGGACCTGCGCCGCGTCGCTCAATGCCCGCTTGGTCACCGGAATCCAGTGCGCGATCGTGCGCACCGGGGTGGTGACCCGGACCGTGGAGAACCCACTCTCGGGCTTATAGCCGCCACCAGTCGGCTGGACCGGCTCACCCGAGGTGGTGTCGCTGGTCGGCGCCGTCGACGTGGTGGCCTCCGGGACCGGCGCGGCGTTGGAGGTCCAGCCCGTCACGCGGGCGTATTCGAGCTGGTCCGACGTGGTGGTGCCGGTGGTCACGAGCTGGCGTAGCGCGAGCGGGCGCAGGAACGCATCGGCGCCGACCAGCAGGCCCCGCCGGTCGGTGTCGACCAGCGCACCGGCCGACGTGTCGCTGCCGCCGGTGATCAGGTCCTTGAACCCGACCGGGCGGCTCTGGACACGCATGTCCTTCGCGAACTGTCCATTCGGCGCCGACTTGAGCAGGTCGGTGTACTCGTCGGAGCCGACAAACGCCTGCCCGATGGACCCTGCGTTCCGGCTCGTGCGGCCGTCGCCGAGCTGCTGGCGCCGCTTGGCGGCCTCGGCCTCACCATCCACCAGCCCGACGGCGTCACCCAGATCCTTGATCTGGGCACGCACGTTCGCATCGGAACGCGCGTCGTCCCACCGCTGCTTGGCGTCCTTGGCCTTGCCCATGGCCTCGGTGACCTGGCTTCGTTCCTCGGTGGTGAAGTCCCGGTCCTCGTCCTCGGCCTTCGCGGCGATGGCCTGCGCCGCGTGCAGATGCGTCTTGACCTCCTCGGCGAGGCGGTCAAGCGTGGCAGTGCTCATTACGGATCAACCTCTCGGTATATCGGCGTGAACCTCGGCCGCGAGCAGGTCGAGGTCGGTACGCAGATGGACCGAGGCGGCTCCAGGCCCGGCTGGCGTGTCGTCCTTGGCCCCAGCAGGGGGCTCCTCGGACGTCGCGGACCGGTCCGGCATGGCCTGGGTCTTACTGCCCTCGTCCGCACTGTCTAATGCGGACAAGACTTCGGTGATCAGGTCGCGGGCGTCGCGCAGACGACCCTCGTTCTTCGCCGACAGCGCACGGCCCGACTTAGCCGATGCCGAGCGCGCGGACGCGGACCTCAGCTCGGGTGGTTCCACATCGGCGTCGCGCAGGTGCCGGGCGAGGTGGTTGTAGACGCCCTGGCGGTCGCTGTCGGGGATGTTCGTGCCGCCACGGGAGCCGTTGAGGATCGCGATCCCGGTGGTGCACGCGGAGATGTTGGCGGCACCGATGGTGCCGTCGGCGGAGACCATGTGGTGCGGGAACCGCCACGCGGCCTTCGTGTCGGCGTCGGCGTCCGGGTCGTTCCAGGCGTACATCCGGCGGTATGTCTCGGCTCCGGCGTCGTTGGACAGCCGGGCTTCCATCGCGGGGCCGTCCCACGCCTCGTCGCTGGTGGAGGTGGAGTGCGAGCGCACGGCAGACTTCACCGCCAGCAGCTCGGTGCGCTCGTTGGCGCCGATCAAGCAGGGGCCGACCTCGTAGAGCTTCAGCTCCCGCAGCTCGAACTCGGCGGGATCGTCCTCGTCGGTGCCGTCCTGTTTGGCTTCGACCGGACCGCCGTCGATGATGTCGTAGGCGAAGCTGAACTGGGTGACGCGGTTTCCCTTGAGCAGTTTGTAAATCTTGCTCGCCTTCGGCTCGTCCAGGTCCAACCGGGCGCGCACCCACAGCCCGTCGTCGGTCTCCTTCGCCTGTTCGACGACCCCGATGTGGTAGTCGGGGTCGGTGTGCATGTGCGACCACAGCACCGGGATCGGGTCGCCGCGCTCTGCCCACTCGGCCAGGGTTTTGCCGAACGCTCCGGGCACGATCCGGTCGCCCACGCTGTCGGGGTCGTAGGTGGCGACGAGTGCCTCGAACACTCCTGCGTCCTCGGCGCTGTCCTCGTCAGCGACGGTCTTGATACGCGCAGGGCGGGTCTTGGTTTGCATATGCGGAGGGCTCCCCTCAACGACACAGAGCGCGGGTCGTGGGGTAGTGCGTGCGTTTTCGTTGCGCGCGGCGCCGCAGATAGAGAAGTGGATGCCCCGCGCCCGTTTAGCGGAGGTTGATCTCCACGTCGCAGCGGCATCCGGCTCGTTCGTCTTCATCCAGCACGCCGTCGCCGGGCCACTGCGCGCCGTTGGAGAACCGCTCGTCCATCGGCACGGTTTCGCCGTTGATCCGGGCGTGGCTGGAGCGCGGATTGGTCGAGGTGACACGCCACGTCTTCGTGGCGCCGGTCGCGCCGGTCTGACGCAGCGCCTCGGTGGTGCCGAACCCGGCCATGGCCGTCACCTGGGATACGGCGATCTGTGCGGCGCGGGCGCTGACATAGGTCTCGAACAACCGCCCCACGGCGGTGTCCGGGTCGTCCGTGCGCAGCGCCTCATCGAGGCGCATACCGGTCACCACGGTGATCGACTCGGCGATGTGGCGGGCGGCAACGTCGTGCCACCCCTGGGTGCGGTCCTCGTTGTAGTCGTCGGGGTTGAGCCCGAGCGAGCCCAGCGCGGCGCGCCCGGCGCCGGTGGCGATGGCGAGGTCGTGCCGGTACAGGTCGGCGGCCAGCTCGTCGCGCCAGCGCAGCTGGTCGAACACGTCGTCGGCGGCAGCCTTGCGCAACCGGGCCTGTTTCGCGCCGAGCGCCGAGCGCACGACGGCCGACTGCCGCTGGAAATGGCGGGCCAGGGTGGCTTCCAGCGCGTCCTGACGCCCGGCGGGCCGGGTCTTGCTGACCGCGAGCCGCGCCTTGATCGCCGCCGTTCCGGCGGCCTCGCCGGGCGAGGCGGCACCACCCACGGCACCGGACTGTTCGCTGGTCTGCCCCGACAACAGCACGTTCAGCGGCACGACCAGCGAGTCCCCGCCCTCAACCTGGGGCAGGTTCATCCGCGCCCTGGCTTCGTTGCGCGACATCCACGGCGCACCGACCGAGGTGGACAGTTGCTGTGCCTGCTCTTCGAACGAGCCCCGGAGCTTTTCGGACAGGTTGAACTCGCAGTACAACCCGTCGCTGTCGGCGAAGTCGGACAGTAGTTGCAGTTCCAGCTCCTGGCTGATCATCGCCAGCCACGGGCCGAGGGTGTCCTGGTAGAGGTGTTTGTGCTGCTCCTGGATGTTGCTGTAGGTGGCGTTGTCCAGAATCCCGACCATCGGGGGCGGGATGAAGTAGGCGGCGGCGACCTCCTCGCGGGAGAGTTTGCGCGCCTCGATGTACTGCGCCGACTCGGGACTGACCGACGCCGGGGTGAACTTCATCCCGTCTTCGAGGATCGGGGTGCCGCCCGCGTCCGGCCCGGCGCCGGTGTATTGCGCCTGCCACTGCGCGCGGAACCGCCGCTTCGCGGCGCGGCTCCACTCGGGCGCCTCCAGCGGCCGTTCAAGGTAGCCGCTGGTGCGGGCGCCGTTGCGCCACATCTGCTCGCGGAAACGGCCCGCCTCGTACTCCTCGGCGAGCACGCGGCGCAGCGTCTCGATCGGCGACGCACCCCAGCGGGGGTTCTCGGGGTTAAACCCGCGCAGGTGGATCACCTGGTCGGCGGGCAGGTCGCGGTGACCGCGCGCACCACGGACCCGGTACACCTCCGGTGTGTATGGGCTATCACCCATCGGCTGCACACCGCGCGGGTCGAGGCGCACCACGGCGCGGGGCTGAGCGGCATCACGCACCTTCGCCAGCACGGCATTGTCGTAGACCGCGAGGTCGCCCACCAGGCCCTCGATCCAGCGGAACGTGGTGGTCCACGGGTTGGGTTTCGCGATCAGTTGCGCCAGCGGGTGATCTCGCACCCGCTGGCGGTCCACGTCGGACACCCGCCGGTACACGTGCAACCCGAGTTGCGCCACGTTGCGCGCCAGGAACCCCACCACGGTGCGGATTTGCGGCTGGCTGCGCCACATCGCCGCGTAGTCCTGGGTGAACCCGTCCGCCGACAGCGTCATCGTGGTCGGCGGCATCGGCGCCGGGGGTTGGGACACGGACTGGAGCGCGCCGCGAGTGATCACGAATGGCATGGGTTAGTGCTCCGTCACGATCTGGACCCAGGCGATGCGCTCGCGCTCCAGCACGATCTCGCCGTCCATCGGCACCGGGTCGCGGCCGGGCTCGACCAGCTCGGCGCCGCGCACCACGACCAGGCCACGGGTGCGGCGCCACAGGATGCCGGTCATGGCGCGGTCGTCGGTGAGCTGCACGACCACCCGGCGGCGCACCGCGATGCGCTTGCCGCGATACTCCTCGGCCACGTGCCACACCGTGGCGGCGGCCAGCACCAGCACAGCGACGACAACAACCGCGACTTCCACCGGCGCCCCCTCTCCTCACCTGGGTTCGGCTGGCTCCGGGCCGGGCGGACGGGCTGTCACACCACCTCAAGGTCGCCGTCGTCGTAGGCGGACCGGCGCGGCGGCACGTAGTGCGCGGCCCGGTCCAGCGCCATGATCAGCGCCACGATCCCGTCAATCTTGTCGGCCGAGTTGCGTTTGGACGGTTTAACGTTGCCCGCCGGGTCCATCTCCACGGCGAAGTTGTCCACCTGCCACCGTGCTGCCGGGTTACCGCCGTGCCGCAGCAGCGGGTTGTCCTCGCTGCCCGCGAGCATGAGCCGCTGTAGCTCCTTCGTCGGCGCCGACATCGACGCGAATCCCTGCCGCTGTTTGACCATCGGCGCCCCGTCCGAGACCAGGTCGGTGACGAGCTGGCTGGAATTCCACGGGTCGTAGGCAATCTCGCGCACCGCGAACGCATCGAGGTCGGTCTTGATCTGCTCGCGGATGTAGTCGTAGTCGGCCACGTCGCCGGGGGTGACCTGGATGAGACCGCGCCGCGCCCACACCTGGGCTTGCCCGGCGGTGGTCGTGGCCAGCCGGTTCATCGCGCCCTCGGGTGCCCACAGGCGCCACAGCAGATCGTGTCCGCCGGTGCCGTCGGGAAACACCCAGCACAGCGCGCACAGGTCGCTCGTGGAGGCCAGGTCGAGACCGCCGTAGGCGCTGCGCCCGGCCAGTGCGCGTTCGTCCACCAGCGACGCATTCCGGTCCCACGCGGGCAGGTCGAGGAACTTGTTCTCTCCCTTGACGCGCACGCCGAGGTGGAGTCGCAGGTATTTCGCCAAATCCGCCGGGCTGTTGCGCGCCTCGTTGGCGGCCTCCGCGAGGTAGTCGCGCGACGGGCTGATGCCGTAGCCGGGGTTGGCTTTGCGGATGGTGGCCTCGTCGTACGGGTCGTCGGCCTCGCTCGCGGCCCACACCACCCCGTACAGCGACGGGTCGGACAGTGATCCGCGCGCGACCTTTTCCACGTAGTCGCGGCGGCGCGCGTAGATGGTGGTGATGCGGCCGTCGTCGGCGGTGGTGATGATCACCACGAGTGGTTGGGTCCGGGAGCCGGTGCCGGTTTCGACCGCGTCCACCAGGTCGGGGCTACGGTGGATGTGTAGCTCATCGACCACGGCGCCGTGGATGTTCGCACCGTGCAGCAAATCGGCCAGTTTGGACACGACGGCGAAGAACGACCCGGACGGTTCGTGGATGATCCGGTTCGACAGGGTCTTGACGTACGGCGACAGGCTCGGTGACTTCTCCGCGATCTGTTTGACCGGGTCGAAACAGTAGCGCGCCTGGTCCCGCCCGCTCGCGACGGCGTAGACCTGCGCCCCCGCCTCGGCGTCGGCGGCGGTCAGGTAGGTCGCGATACCACCGGCAAGCGTGGTGTTGTGAGTCGGGATCAGACCCTCTCCAACGAGGAACTGGCGCGAAGGATGCTCCACGGCGATGCACCGGGTGAGCACCGAATCGACCGGTTCCACTGCGACGACGGCGCACGTCGATGCCCGAGTGGTGCGCTTAGGCGCAGCGCGGAGCAGCCGCGTCTTGCGGTTCAGCCGGAAAGGCGACCGGTCGCGGCGTGCGGTCCAGGTCACTCGCCACCTCGGGCCGCAGTCGCGCCCGTCCACGGTGGTGCGGGACTCGTGGCTGGCGGCCTTCCACCCTAACGACCGCGCCAGGAACAGCACCGCTTCGGCGAGCTGCGGATTGGTGCTGGTGAACTCCACCCGAGGCGTGTTCGGCCCCCGGACCACCGAACCGTCGGAGTCCATGAGCCCGCGCAGGAGATTCAGGCGCTGGCGCGCGCTGGCCAGCAGGTATGCCTCCGGAACGTGCTTGGCACCGAGAACCCCGATCCGCCGCAGCGCAGCCTGGAATCCCGGTGTGATGGTGTAGTCGTAGGCATCCACGTGCCGGACTCGATACCCGGCGGCGCGGAAGCTGGTCAGGATTTCCGGGTCAGTGGTGCTGATCCGGGCGCACGCGCTCGCGCCGTCGCCGAGCCACAGGCCGAGCAGGTAGGGCTCGACCGGCAGGTCCGCCTCGGGACGGTCCAGCACCCGGTCGGTGCGCACCGTGTAACGGGCGTCCCCCCGCGCGCCGACGCGATACGTGCGCGCCAGCTCGGGGGTCGCTATGGTGCGCCAGGCGCCCTTACGGTTGACCCGCCACGCCTCGGGGTCGTGCCCCCACCGGTCGAACACCGCCCACAGGTGCTCGGAATCGCACACGACCGACCGACCGTCGGCGAAGTGCACCCGGTAGCAGGCCAACTCGCGGAGCGGGGACACATAGGACACCCGAGTGAGGGTTCCGTCCAGGGCGTGGACGGTGTCGCCGACCGCCAGCTCGCCGAACTTCCGCCAGCCCGTTCCGGTCAGGATGGGTTCGGCGGCGTCAATCCCCTTGCCGTTCTTGCGCGGTATGTCAACGAACACGCGGCGGGTGACGCGCACCCACTCGTCGTCGTCGTCGCGGCGCACCCAGCCGAACACCGGCGCGAGAATGTAGGCGATCTGCCACGGGTCCGGCCGCAGCGGCTTGCCCGCCCACTTGCCTTGCGTGTGCCGCAGCCGGGCGAACACGTCCAGCACCCGGTCCACCCGCGCCGGGTCGAACCGCGCGCCGGAGACCGCGCCGCCCTCCGGTGTCTTGATCGCGGGCGGGCACTCCGGCAGCGGAATACCCCGGCTTCGCAGGTACCAGGCCACCTCCGGCGAAAGCCGTAGCCGCTCCAGCTCGGCGTCGTCCGGCAGCGCCTCGGTGGTGTGCTTATCCGGTGCCCGAGAACGGGTTCTGTTCGCCATCCTCGGTCACGCCTCCCGCTTCGATCCGGGTTCTGGCGCTTGGCGTGAGGCCGAACTCCTGGGCAAACGCGCGGATGGTGGCCGCCGAATCGCGCTGCACTTGCAGCGCGGGGTTGCGAATCATGTTGCCGTGACGGCCCTTGACCAGAATGGACGACTGTTTCAACACCGCACAGGCCCGCTGGTGCGTGACAACCGCCTCCGCGTAGGCACGCAAGGCGTCCCGGTCGGCCGCGTACGCGATGCCCATGACCTCCATCTCGGCCACGGTGTAGTCCCAAATCTCGCGCACGTTGTCGGAAACGTCGTCCGGGCACACCGGCGGCAGGCCGCGCGGGATCGGCTCGTCGGAGTTGAACCGGGACTTGTGATGATCACCTTTGATCAACCGGAGTGCGGTGGGCTGCGGTGGTCGACCTCGCCGTCCCATTAGTTTCAGCCTCCCAGTGCGTGAAATTCGGCACGGATCGCGTCGTCGGTCAGGAACCGGCCGGTCAGCGACGTGGTCACCATCATGGCGCCGGGCTTGCGCACACCCCGCTGTGTCATGCAGCCATGTTCGGCGCGCACCACGCACGCGGAGCCGTCGGTCTTGAGGTAGGTGTCGAGCGCGTCGGTGACCTGGCGGGTCAACCGTTCCTGCACTTGCAACCGGCGCGCCAGCGTGTCCAGCAGGCGCGGCAGCTTGGACAGCCCCACCACCGGCGCCTCGGCCGCCGGGAGGTAGGCGATGGTGGCGGTGCCGGTGAACGGCATGAGGTGGTGCTCACAGATGGACGTGAACCCCACGTCGGTCACGGCGATCATGCCGTCGGCGCGCTCCACGTCGAAGGTGCATGCCAGATACGTTTCGGGATCGTCGTCGTACCCGGCGGTCAGCTCGTCCCACGCGCGCGCCACCCGCTCCGGGGTCTCAGCCAGCCCGGGCTCGTCGGGGTCGAGCCCACGGCTGGCCAGCCAGGAACGGATGCCGTCGATCAGCACGGTGCTCATCGGCCCCTCTCATCGCCCCAGATCAGCACGTGCAGCCGGGTGCCCAGGTTGAACCCGTGTTCCAGCGTCGTCTCGGCGACCGCGCGGGTGTGGGTCAGCACGGCCTCGGTGGTGGTGCCCTCCGGCGAAATCCACACCGTGTCGGGCGGGATGCCGAGCGGGTAGGTCAGCTCGGCGGCCTCGCGCACGTGCGCTGGGGTGGCGCACACGAACTTGAAGATCGCCAGCCCGGTGTCGGCGAACGCGGTGAGCTCGTCTGGCCGGATGCGCGCCGACGCCGCGTCACCGGCGTGGGTCAGCTTCGGGGACACGTTGAACCGCACCGCATGCGCCAAGGTGACCGGCGCGGGCGCGATGGTGCCGTTGGTCTCCACCTCGATGTCGCAGCGCCCGACCAGCCGGTCCAGCAGGTCAGCCCACCCTTGTTGCCGCTGGTGCAGCAGCGGCTCCCCACCGGTCAGCACCACCAGCGGTGGGTTCCCGGCCAGCGCCCGGCGGGCCACCTCGTCCACCGGCCGACGGTGCAGCTCGGCGCGCAGGTCGTAGCGGCGCCCGTCCCACGTATAGGCGGTGTCGCACCACGAGCACGACAGGTTGCAGCCGCCGAAGCGCACGAAGCTGGCGCGCTGACCGGCCGACGGGCCCTCACCCTGCACGGTGGGGCCGAACACTTCCGACACCACCAACGTGGACAGCGTCGAGACCATCGTGGTCACGGAGTCCACCCGGCCCGGTTGACGTGGGTTTCGCGAACCTCGACCGCTGTCACCGTCGCGCCGGACACACGTGGAATGGCCGACAACAACTGACCGGCGATCTCGGCCAGCATGGCGGCCACGTTCTCCACCGTCGGCCAGTCCGTCATGACGTGAACCTTCGTGTGACCGTCGTTGAGCACGTCGACCAGTGGGTCGTCCAAGCCCAGCATCACACCGTGATCCAGGTGCAGGTCGATGAACTCCCGCAACGCGGCCTTGAACTCACCGAACTCCACCACCACACCCGACTCGTCGGTGTCCGGGGCCGACACGGTTACCTCGGCCCACCACGAATGCCCGTGCAGCGATTGGCACTTGCCCGGCAGGTGCGGCAGCCGGTGCGCGGTCTCAAAGTTGTGCGCGACGGTGACGGTATGCATTCGACCTCTTGTTCATGAATTCCAGCCGATAGCCAAGCCGTCGGTTCGGCAGCTCCTCCAGGGGAAACCGGGCGTGTGGCCACACCTGCCGCACGATCGTCGCGTAGTCAGGCCCGACCGTGGACACCACCATCGGGGCGTTGCGGATACCGAGGGCATCGGCCTGCGCGGCGAGCTCGTGCCACGTGACGGCTCCAGGGTCGGTGATGCGCACGTTGTATGGCGCGAGGACCCCGGCCCAGGTCCACGAGGCCGTGCTTGGCGGACAGGACGAAAATGTTGTGCTCGGTGGTCAGTGTCCGCGCGTAACGCAGACACCCGGTGAAGTAGGAGCCCCGGTAGAGGTCACGCGCCGGAGCCGGGTGGTCACGCTTCCTGGCGCCGCAGGGGATGACAACCACCACGGACATGGATGATCACGCAGCGCGTGCCGCGTAGACGGTCGGGTCGTCCACCCCGGCGCGCTGGAACGCTTCCCGGCGTTCCACGCACGTGCCGCAGCGGCCACAGTGGATCGCACCGCCCTCGTAGCAGGACCACGTGAGGTGCAGCGGCGCGGACAGGGCGCGTGCCTGCCGGGCGATCTCGGTCTTGTCGCAGGTAGTGAACGGCGCGTCGAGCGACACCCGGTTCTCGGTGGCCAGCCCCAGCGCCCGGTCGAGGGCGTCCAGAAACTCCGGGCGGCAGTCGGGATAGATCGGGTGATCCCCGGCGTGCATGGCGGCGACCACGTGCGTGAGCCCGCGCGACTGCGCGATCCCGGCGGCGGCCATCAGCAGGGTGGCGTTGCGGTTCGGAACCACGGTGATGCTCATTGTCGGGGCGGCGTAGTGACCGTGCGGTACCTCCACGCTGGAGTCCGTCAACGCCGAGCCGGTCAGCAGCGCACCCCACGAGGACAGGTCGAGTACCAGGTGCGGCAGGTCGTAGTGCGCTGCGACCCCGGCGGCGGCACGCAGCTCGCGGACGTGACGCTGCCCATAGTGCACCGACACACACAACCGGGCGGTGCCCTCCCGCATCCGCCGGGCCAGCGCGGTCGTCGAGTCCATGCCACCGGAGAGCAATACCAGGTCGCGGCGCTCAGTCATGCGGTGGCACTCCTTCTTGACGGGGATCGGTAGCGACAGTGGTCAGCGTGGCGTGGGGCGTAACGCCGCCACAGCAACGGGACCGCGCCGTCGTGTACCTGGTGGTCCACTGCGGCCACATCCGCCGCGTAGGTGTCGGCGACCACGGAACTGTAGAGATGGGTTCCCGTGTGCAGGTCGCGGTCCAGCTCAGCAACGAAGGAAGCCTCGCGTCCGAACTGGGCGCTAGCCGAGCTGAAAAGGTGCGTACCAACCGCATCGGTAACCGCGCGCGGTGGTTCGACCCGCCGGGTCGCCTTCAGGTGCTCATCGGCGGCGGCGTACGCCAGGCTCATCGCGCGCATCAAACCAGCGCGGTCGGCAATGTTGGAGGGCATGCGGCCGGTTCGCGCTAACGGTCCGAGATCAATGCCGTGCGCGCGGATATGTTCGCGGTCCCTGGTCAGTTGCTTCGTGTCCTTCAGCGACACCGATCGGATGCGCTTGCCATCGAAATAGGCGATGCATCCGTACTTGAACGTTGAGCTGATGTTGGAAGCATCTGCCGAATACGGCCGCGCGCCACGTAACGTTTCCAACGATCCGATACCTAGGGCGTGAATACCGCCGCCACCATCGGCGGCGCGACGTTGAAGCATGCCCACGCGCGCTCGCTGCGCCTTCGGTGAAAGCCCCACCAGCCCGCCCACGCAGACGTACCCAACATCACGCACCATGGCGTCAAAATCCGCCAATGAGTTACCGCGAGTGAACACCGGCATGACCGGCAGCCCGCGTTCATGCAGCTTGCGCGTGTTCGCAGCGGTGGCGTCGGGGTTGCCGATCACGTCCAGCGTGATCGCATGATCCCAGACGGTGCTCCATGCCTCCAAATACTCGGCGTAAGCATCCAGCGCGATCGGCTGCCCCTTCGTCCACGCTGTAAATGCCCCCGAATCGATCAGCAACCGCCCGCACACAAGACTGCGACGGATAGCACGCAGGTCGGTCTTGGCATGGAAGGCGTAGGACAACAGCAGATTGACCGCCACTACAGTCCCGCCAACTCCAGCACCGCCAGCACCCGCTCGGCGTCATCATCGCCGTCCACGCCCTCCCAGCGCTCATACACATCGGGAGGCACCTGCGCGCGGATCACCGGCCAGCCCGCCCGGTCGGTCTCCGCCAGAATCTCCTCGTCGGTGGCCTCGGCACCATCGGCGCGGGCCAACGCCTCCAGGGCGTCCAAGTCGTCGGCGGCGAACCCGGTCAACTCCAACATCTGCGCCTCCCCAAGATCACCCAGCACCTCGGTCAGCATCCGCTCGTCCCAGCCGCCGGTCTGGGTCAACCGGTTCGACGCCACTAGGTACGCTTCCGCGTCGTCGTCGGAGCGCGACGACCACCCCCGGATCACCGGCATCAGCCACGTGCCATCGTCGGCAACCTGGATGCCGTCCGGCGGCGCGCTGCCGTTGCCGTGCAACGACAGCACGTGGTCGTGCCGACCGTGCCCGGCGACCAGACACCCGGTGCGCTCATCCAGCAGCGGCACCTCCGCGACACCGAAATGGCCGATGGAGCGGCCGATCCCGGTCGCATCGTGCTGCTTCGGGTTGCGCGGGGCCTGCTTGACGTCAGTCACCGGCACATAGTCCACGTAGCGATCGGCCATGTGTCCGGTTCCTCCCTCATCGGGTCAGTTACCGGTTCGTGAAATCTGGTATGCCACGCGCTTTGCTACCTACGCGGGGTTATGTACCACAGGTTGTAGCGATTACAAGGCCCCTTACCTGCGGAAATGTTCGCGTGC
Source organism: Pseudonocardiaceae bacterium (assembly GCA_009377865.1). Classification (GTDB taxonomy): domain Bacteria; phylum Actinomycetota; class Actinomycetes; order Mycobacteriales; family Pseudonocardiaceae; genus WHSY01. The sequence continues at coordinate 17,110 of WHTH01000031.1, forward strand.
GAGCGCGCGTCAGGTGCAGGTCTGCTCGTCGGCGCTGCCGATGCCGAGCTGCGCCACGCCGCCGCACGTGGATACGTCGGCCACGTCGCTGTCGATGTCGCCGGTGGTGACGGTGGGGTTGATCTGGTTGCCATTGCCGACGCCGCCGACGTGGATGCCGTCGTCGCAGGCGAGTGCGTTACCGCCGCCGAGGAGGAGAGCAGCGACCACGGCGGCGGCAACGAACAGGATGCGGTGAATCATCGAACGACCTCTCGGTGGGGTGCGGGGATGGGTGCTGCCGCCCCGCCAGCTGTGGCTCATCACGACTCCCGACGCTGCCAGGGCTTGAGGCCGTCGTCGTAGTCGAGCCACGCGCCGTAGAAGGTCGCGGCGATAATGATCAGGTACATCAGCGTCTCCATCACGCCTCCTCTTGCTCGTCGCTCCTTCGGTGGCTGGCCAGCAGGTCGGCGTACCAGCCGCCGGGTGTGGTGGCGGCGGTGTGTGCGTTGTGGCAGCGGGCGCACAGCGCGCGCAGCCGGTGCCACGCGTCGGGGTCGTCCACTCCGGCCGTGACCAGCTCGGCACGGGTGTGCGGGTAGTGGTCGGTCACTTCGGACAGTCGGCCGCACAGCACGCAGGTGCGGTGGTGCGCGAGGTAGCGGCGGCTGGTGGCGGGCCAGTGTCGACCGTAGCGCTGCGCGAGGGAGCCGCGCCGCCGGTCGAGCGCACGGTTGCGTTCGGTGCGACAGGTGGGGCATTCGCGGCCGGTGAAGCTGCCCCGGCATGCGGCGCAGACACGGGGTGGTGTGCTCGACACGTGCGTTACCTGCCTCTGGCTTTGTCTTGTCGCCAGGTCTGCCCGCCGATCCCGGCTGGTCGCGGCACGTTGCCCACGGCGGGTGCTGCACGCCAGTCCGCGACTCCCCGCCGTCGAGCCTAACCGTCGTTGCCGACGCGGCGGGCGAACACGGCGCGGATGGTTCCGCCTCGGGGCGGGCGTCCTATCCCGTCGCGCAGCTTGTCGAGGTGGAAGAGGGTGCCGACGATCCCGGCGGCGTGGACGGCGTCGCGTGCGTCGACGTCCTGTTCGAGGGAGTCACCTTCGGTGGTGGAGAGAATGACCTGGTAGACGGCGGTGTGTCCCACGTGTCCGGCTCCCCAGGTTCGGGGGTTGGTGTGCCGCAGTGGGCATACCTCTCCCGGCTGAAAAAGGTATCACAGCAGGTCCGCGCCTGCCTAGATGTTGCCGGTGCGTTGCCTGCGTTTGCGGGCGTGGTAGTCGACCACGTCGGCCGCCCGGTAGCGGGTTCCGTCCGGTGTGGACACGGCGGGCAGTCCGCGTGAACGCCACACGTCGACGGTGCGCACCTTCACGTCGCACATGTCGGCCACCTCGGTGGCGGTGAGCAGGTCGTTGTCGTGGTGCAGCAGCGGTTTCGGTTGCACCCATCCTTGCCCGAGCTCGGTCATGCGCGCGTCGAGCTGGCTGCACGTGTCGGGGTCGGCGTCGGCGAGTGCGTCGCGGTAGGAGCGGGCGACGCGGCGGGCGCGGTCGAGGGGCGTGTCGGCGGGCCACGGCCAGGGGTCGGGTTGTCTGCGGCGGGGGCTCATGGTGGTTCCTCGAACTCGCGGGCGATCTCCCGTAGCGCGTCGACGAGGTCGTCCTGCCACGTGTCGGGATCGTGTAGGGCGATGCGGGCTATCTCGTGGCTGGTGCCGACGCCGACGATGCGGGTGGAGATGACGACCACCACCACCGTGCCGGGCTGCTTGTCGATGCTCATGCGGCGGCGAGCCTTTCGTGCCAGCGCACATACACCTCGCACAGGTCGCGGTATTCGTCCCAGGTGTACACCCGGCCGCAGTGGTCGCAGGTGATGGTGTCGCTGCCGTCGGGCCGCCGTAGGGCGGCGGCTTCGCAGCGCGGGCAGGGCGCGGTCATGCGGTGGATGTAGCGGGTGAGCCCGGTGACCGCGCGTGCCCGGTGGTGCAATTCGATCAACGCCAGCGCTCCGTCGAGGCCGTCGCGGCAGGTGACCACCGCGCACCCGTGAACCCAGCCCAGTTGCTCCACGGCGCGCAGCGACAGCAGCACCGGCACGGAGGACCGGAGCAGGCGGGTGCAGCGCTGCACGACGACACCGGGCCGCGAGTCACGCGCCGCCTGGGTGTCGAGGGTGATGCCGAGCGTGTCGGCGACGGGTTCGGCCCAGCACAACACCTCGTGGGTGATGTCGGCCTGCACCGCCAGCACATCCACCCGTAGCGGCAGCGGCGGTTCGGGTGTGCCGCGCACCGTTTCGGCGTCGCCGGTGATGCTGGCGGACAGGCACATCTGGAGGTCGAGGTAGTCGCGTGGCAGCGCGTCGAGCGCCTGGTGCAGGTGGCGGGTGCAGGTGGCGCACAGGCCGTGTTCGGCTTCGATGCTCGCCCCGGCGCGGTGGCCGGTGGCGGGGTCGGTTTCCCAGCGGGCGCAGCGGTCGTCGCGGTGGCAGCGGTGCGCGGTCATGGTGTCCTCCGGGTGAGCTGGTAGCCGCAGTCATCGAGCACGGTGGCGGCGACGTCGGCGATGACGTCGGCCTCAAGGTCGTTGGCGGGGCTGTAGGAGCAGGCCGTGTCGGTGAGGGTGTCGCCTTCGCGTTGCACGCAGCAGTGGGCTTGGAGTTGCTGCCGGAGCGCGGCGAGGTAGTTGGCGCGGTGCGGGTCGTTCATGTGTCACCTCCCGGTGCGGCCGTCGTGCTGTGACGTCCGTCCTCTCGCGGCTTGAACCCCCGTCGCCGGTGTCTCCCACCCGAGGAGCCTGCGCGCGTGGCTCAGGCTCCTACGCGGACGGCAGGAAGCGCCGTTCCTGTGGCGCTCGTCGGTCATGGCTGCTCCTCACGAGGTGTCAGCCCGAGCCGGGGGTTGAGGTCGAGCGCGTCGAGTAGCAGTGCGCAGTCGTCGGCATCGCGGGCGTGGGCGGCGATGACGCGCACCACCCTGCGTGCGTCAGCCTCGCTCGGTGGTTCCGGGGTTCTGCCGAACGGTGCCCGGTCGGCGATGCCGGTGGTGCCTGTCCGGCGGGTGCCTGTGCGGGTGCTGCTCACGGGTACAACCCTCCTTCGCTGGTTTCGATCTCCAGCCACATCAACGGTTTCGGACTTGGCGGGTGGATTTCGGGCATGCGTTTGGACATGCGTACCGGGTCGTCGTCGGTGACCAGCCCGGCGTCCACGAGGCCGTCGCACAGCGGTTTCAGCGTGGCGACGAGGTTGTCCGCATCGCGGCGGCGGCCGTCGCGGGGCCGGTAGTGCAGGGTGACGGTGACGTGGGTGTAGCGGCCGAGCCGTGCGGCTTTGGCGAGCCACCCGGCGGCGAGGCGGATGCTGTCCACGATCTTGGCGTGGGTCCAGCGGTCGTGCCGGTCGTTGAGCGAGAGCGGCGGTGAGGTCCACTCCAGCGTGATCACGTGTTTGGTCACGGGTCTTCGACCTCCTCCTGCTCGCCGCGCGACACGGTGACCGACACCAGCAGACCTTCGAGCGCGAGGCCGGTCGCGGTGCGGGCGAACGCTTCGACGGAGCGGGTGGCGAGTGCTTCGTCGTCGGTGACGACGGAGGCGCTGACCACGATGGTGTCGTCGCGGTTCATGGGTAGACCCCGGACAGCAACAGCAGGCCCGCGAACTCGGCGCCGCACACACCCGCGATGATCAGGCACACCACGAGGGTTTCGCGCCAGTTCGCGCCGTACAGCGCGGCGCCGAGCAGCACGAGCGGCACCGCGACGATCAGGCTGAGGCCGAGCCACTGCGCCGCGCTCATGGCGCCACCTGTCGGGCGGGGTGGTAGCCGGGCAGGGGCCGGCGCCCGCCTCCTCGGGCGGGCACGGTGCAGGGTTCGCCGGGCCGCGCGCGGCAGTGGCGGCAGCGGCGGGTGCGGGGGTTGTCCCGGATTTCGCCGGGAATGAGTTCGTCGCCGCCGTGCCAGGTGAATAGCGGATCGTCGCGGCGGGAATGGGTGGTCATCGGTCTGGTCGCATTTCCATTCTCGGGCTCATTTTCTTCGTCTGCTGTGAGAGAAATTGGTGTGCGTCGGTGGGTCGCGCGCGCTCGCGCGCGCGTACGCGGTCGGGACTTCCGTGGGGTAGTAACCATCTAGGTGGGTGGTCTCGCGCGCGCACGCGCGCGGTGGTTGGTGTATGTGGTTGGTACTGTGCCACCCAGGTGGCGTCTCAAAGTGATCGTTTGGCGTCTCAATCGACTCTGAGGCGCCTCCATGTGGCGTCTCAATCGCAGTGACCGGCTCGCATTGAGGCGTCATCCAGGTGGCGTGCGAATCCGAGTTGTCCACAGGGTGTGTACGCGAGTCCGGTCTGGACTGAGGTGCCATCCAGGTGGCGTGCGAATCCAGCCGCTCGCCGGGACTCAACAGCGTCCTCGTGTCCAACAAATCGGCCGGAATGGTGAGCTGGTATTCGGACGCTTTCCCTTTCGCGCCGCGCCCGCCGCCGCGCCGGGTCATCTCGATGAGTTGCATTCTCCGCAGGCTGCTTAACTGTCGATTAATGGTCCGCTGTGATTGGCCCGTGACGTCGGCGAGTACCGGTACGCCGGGCCGCACCCTGGACCCGTCGGGGTCGGCGTAGGTCGCGAGCACGAGAGCCAGGCACTTCACCGGCAGCGGCAGGACGATGCGGCGCACGATCCGTTCCCACTCGAACCTCTCGGCGTACTTGACCGCGTCCGGCATCGCTGCCTCCCTCCGATATCACCCGGCTCTGCTGCGGTGGCTGTGTGCCTGGTCACCAGTCGCCGTCGTCGGGCGAGGCATCATCCGGAGGCTCGGCCTCAATGTAGCCGTAGACATCACGCTCAATGCGACCAAGTGTCCATCCTGGACGGTCACGCATAGCTTCGAGACGGTCAGCGACGTAGCTCTGCCGCGCTCCTTCGGCGGCTGCAACGCGGGCGAGGTTCTTGGTGGCCAGCCGCGCCCACTCGATGAGGTCGGTGTCGGTGGCGTATTCCATCCACACCCGTTTCCCGTCGCCGAGGGGAAGGATGGCGGACGGGTGGAACATGCCGTTTTTCTTGCCTGGCCGAGGATTGCGTCGGCTGACGAACCGTTCAGCCAGGTTTTTCGCTTGCAAGTCGAGGGTGGCGTGGTAGACGTGAGGTGGTAGCTCGTCGCCTGTTAGCCGAGCCTTGATTTCATCTATGTGCCCCTTTTTCTCGAACTGTCCGGTATTGTCGGTCACTGCCTTTGCGGCGTGTTCGACCATCTCCCAGATGCGTGCTTCGGCCATGTTCATGGCAGCTCTCGCTCCTTCCAGACTCGCTCCATCTCGCCCAGGGCAGCGATGGCGTCTGTGATCACTCGCCGGGTCACATCACGGCCGGGCATGACCTCGGACGGGTCGTACTGTTCGGCGGTGCCGGTTCCGCGTGCCTGCGCGAGCGCCACGACGCTTTCGCACATCAGGTGGGTGGCGACCCGGCGCTGTCGTTTCTGTTCCTCGGCGTCGGCGCGCATCGCGTCCATCGCAGCGGACAGCGTCAACAGCTCTTCGACGACCTGGTCGGCGAGGTCTGGTCGATGCTCGCGCAACCTGGCCATTTTCGCCTCGGTCGATTCTGCGTCTTGCTTGTTCTCCTGGGCCTTCTTGTATGCCGCGTCGAGGGATTCGGCACCAGACACGACCTGCTCGACGAGGTCGGGTGCGTGATCGAGGACCACCTTGGCGTACGTCACGCGCGACTTGCTGACATCGTTTTCGCGGGCAAGCGTGCTTAGAGGTTTGTCGCAAACCGCACTAGCTCGCGCCGCGATCATCGCCTGCTGGCCCTTTGTTAAGTGTCTCCGCGTGATGTTCACAGTGAGCGCGTAACCGTCGGGGTCCTCCCCGTCGTAGGTGACGAAGTCTGGCTCTACCCCCGCGATCTGGCAGGCGGAGTAACGGTTGCGTCCGTCGAGAATGCGTCCGTCAGCGTCGAGCACGATCGGCTGTAGTTGGCCGCGCTGGGTGATGTCGGCGGCAAGGTCTTTGAGTTCATCGTTGGGGAGCATCGGGAACAGGTCCGCGACGGGGTGGACTGCTCCGGTGAACGTGGTATCAGCCGTCATGCCGGTGGTTCCTTCCTGGGTGTGAGTCCGAGCCGTTGCCGGATGCGGGCGGTGGTGTAGGTGCTCATGTAGGTGTGCGCGGCTATCTCGGTGTCGGTCCACCCGGCGCTCCACAAGTCGCCGATCAGCTCGTCGCGGTCGCGTGGGGGCAGCGCCTCGGCGGGCTCACGGCCGCTCCAGCACGCGCGGCGCAGGTGCGCCCGGTTGCCAGGTGCCGTGTCGGGTCGGGGTGGCACGCGGCGGACGGACACGACCAGGACGCGCCATTACTCGTCGTCGCCGTCGATGTCCAGCGGCAGCGACCGGTTGCCGGTGCGCTGCTCCCACGTCTCCCGCCAGATGCGCTGGAGTTGTTTGCCTGTCTCGGAGTTGCGGTGGAACGACTCGATGGCCCGCACCCGCACGGTGGGGTACTCCTCCCCGCTGTCCACATCGGAGGTGATCGCTTTCGTGTCGAGCAGCACCACGGCGAGGTGCGCCACGTCGGGGTCTTTCAGGAAGATGCCGGGGTCGAGCCCGTCGCGGTCGTCCTTCGGTAATGCGCTGGTCATTTTCGCGGTCATCGCGTCCTCCTCTTTCGGTGCTGGTCGGCATAGGGGCAGTCGGAAAAGTGGGTGGTGTGTAACGTCATTCCGCGTGCGCGGGCGGTGACCACGCGATCGCTGGTGAGCACGGTGGCGACGAGCTGCTGGCCGCCGCCGAGTTCGTATTGCACGGTGAGCACGGTGTTGCCGTCGACGCTGGGTTGCGGGTTGATGGGGATGGCCTCCCGGCCGGTGGTGGCCCACACGATCTGCGCGCCGCACGAGGTGCAGGCACCGACCCAGGGGGTGAGGTCGAGCGCGGCGGTCATGCCGTGTTCCTGGTGACGCGGGCGAGCATGCTGGCGACAGCCCGGCTGAGCGGCGCGTTCATGCCGCGCCGCCGTCAAGGGCGAGAAACTCAGCGAGCGTGACGCCCTTCGCTTCCAGCGCTTCGGGGACCGTGCCGCTTCCCGTCTCATCGACCAGCGCGAGCAGGCGTCGAGCAACCGCTCGCAACTCATCTTCGGCCGCGCTACGCACCGTGCTGGCCTCGATGACCTGTATCAAGTCGTCGCGCGACATGTGCTCCCACAGCGGTCGTTGCCACTCGCTCTTGCCAGACTTCGGGTTACGCGCGCGAGTTCCGTATGCCGCTGCCTTGCGCACGATCTTGCCGCCGAGATGCGCGAGAACGATCTCCTTGGTGTTGCACCACTGGTTGCCCTTGGCGCGCAGGCCGTCCGTGAGCGCATCCTCAAGCGTCCAGCTCGCCCATGGTTTCCGCGCCTGCTCAGCATCGCGCAGGAGGTCGAGCAGCTTCGGGCCGATCTCTGCTGGCTTGCGGCGCTTGCCGTCCCGGTAATGAGTCCCGTAATAGAACAGCTCGTCGTACTCTTCCCGCTCTTCCGAGCTCAGCATCCGACGCACGTCGGCCATGGTTAGCTTCTCCTTTCGGCTAATTTGAGTCGCGGACCGCGAGCGGTCGTCGCAGCGGTGAACCAGGCATCGAGGTCGCCCTGGAGTCGCATCAGGTCGTCCCATTCGTCGGCGCTCAGCGTCGCCACGACCCCGCTCGGCTCGAACAACGTGATCTCTCGCGCGCGACTGACTGCCGCCCAGAATCGGCGTCGCAACTGCGCACGCTGCACGTCGGCGTCCTGAGCCACATAATCGTCAATGGCCTTGGTGACGTTCTGGTACTCGCGATCGATGGCCGCACCGGTTTGCTTGACGTTCTCCACTCCGGCGCGCGCGATCTCGCGCACCTGCTCCGGTGCGGGCACTTCGCGCTGCCCCTGCCGCACGACGCCGCGCTCGGCCGCGTCCCGGAGGGCGCGCACCTTGTCCAACGTGGAGCCGGAGTAGCCAGTGCCGGTCGCGGCGACCTTCGCCGTTCGACGTTCGGAAACCTCGCCCAAGTTGGGCGCGGTTTTCCCGCGCCCGCCCTTGTTTTCGGCCGCCTTCGGCCGTAGCGCCTCCTCGCGCCGCTGCCGGAGCACGTCTGCCTCGTACGCCGAGAGCGCCTTGCGGCAGGTGTTCTCTTCGAGTTCGGCCTGGAGTACGTCGGCGGCGTTGTCCAGGTCGACCACGGTGACCGACACGCTGGTCCATCCGAGCTGCTGTATGGCGGCGAGGCGACGTTCGCCTGCGACCAGCTCGTGCTCGGCGGTGACGACTACGGGGTGCAGCAGGCCGATGGAGTTGACGGACTGCGCCAGTGCGGTCACGTCGCCCAGATCCGTCCGGCTGCGATCTCTGAGCTGGATGGCGGTGATGTCCACAATGGTTTGGTGTTGACTGCGGTAGCTCATGCTGAGACCTCTGGGTCGGACTCGGGTTTAGCGGGCTGGTCCCGGTCGGCGCGGTCGGCCTCGATCAGCTCGCGGGCGAGGGTGGTGAAGTCGTCTTGCTGCCGTAGGTCGTCCAGCATGTCGATGAGTTGCGACGCTTCCTGCTGGGTGAGTTCCTTGGAGGAGCCGAGCGGGCGGCTGATGAGCTGCGACGAGATCGCGAGCCGGTCGTTCCGTTCGGTGATCTCGGCCTTGCTGAAGATGGTGGCGAGTTTCTTGCCCTGCGCGGGCGTGATCATCGGCTCACCGTCCGAGGCTGCTTCCTGCTCGTCCTGCGCGACCTGCTCGGCGGTACGCGGCGCCAGGCCCGTGGACGGCACCGGCTGCGCCGCGTTCTTGCGCCGGGGCTTCTCGGGCTCCTGATCGACGGCGGCGGCCTGCTCGGCCACCGAGGGTGTGGGCCGTTCGGGCACCGACTCCGGCACCGGGGTCAACGGTGCCGCCCCGTCGAGCTGGCGCGGCTGGCTGGCTTCGCCGAGCTGGGAAACGCCCCCGGCGCCGAGCGCGGGCGGCTGGCCCGCGCTCATGAGCTGGCCGGGCGACACCTCAATATCCAGCACAGGTACCGCGAACCGGCGGGTCTCGCCCGCCCGCTTGATCATGCGCTGTTCCAGGCGCAACCGGGCGGGCAGCATCTGGCCGCGCCCGGCCGCCATCTGCACCACCTCGACAGCGCCTTGCAGCTCGATCGCCGCATACCAGCCGCTGCTGTCTACGCGCCACACTCCCAGCCCCGGGATGTCGCGCAGCATCACCGACAGGCGGGTGTGGATATCGCAGTCGCGGTTGTCGGGGTCGCACACGCACGGACCGTCGCTGATCGTTTCGGTGCGGCCGTCGCAGCGGCGCTGGCAGCCCCCGGCGGACCACAGCTCATACCACCTACTGAACGCCATGTCGGTCGGCGGCACGATCACGTCGATGGCGTCGGCCTCGGTGACGACCTCCCACTGCCGCCCGGCGGGCGCGTCCCACTCGGCGGGGGTGCCGCCGTAGAGGTGCGCGGCGGCGTCGATGCGGCTCTTGTCGGCCGAGGTGAGCCGGAAGGTGTCCAGTTTCACCGGACGCTTCTTGCCACTGCCGCTGGCCACCTGTTGACCGATGCGGATGCGGCCGATTTCGGCGAGCCGGCGCTGAAGGTCGATGATCACGAGTTGCCTCCTGCTGGATGCCACGGTTCCTGCCCCGCCGGCAGAGGCTCGCGCCAGTGGCCGTCGTCGTTCGGCTCGTACCCTTTGGCGCGTAGCTCTGTCTGGGTCCGGCATCGGTTCCTGAACCGGTGCACGTCGAACCCGGTGACCGTCGTGAATGTCAGGTGACACGTGGCGCAGTGGCAGATGGACAGGCCGAACCATCGCGCACCGCATCGGCAGGCACCACGGCCGATCGAGTCGTCGTGTTTCTCCTCGGCGTCGAGCGCGCTGTTGACGCGAAGATCGAATTTCATCGGGCGAGTTCACCCCGGACGTGGCGGACCGTGATCGTGTCGCCCTCGGCTTTGATCTGTAGCTCGCCGTACCGGCGTTCGAACTCCTCTTGTAGCTTCCTGGCCACGGTCGACGGGGCCTGCTCGAAGTCTTCGCCCCGCTTCAGTTCCCATGTGGCGCCGTCGAACGCCTGGTCATAGCTGAATCCGTTGAGGAACGGGGCGAATGGGTTGCGCTCGGTCTTGTGTGCCATCAGGGCCTTGCTCCTGTCTCGTCGATGTGCTCGACGTCCTTGCGGATGACGTCGAGGAATGCGTTGATGTGCTCGGTGCTGCCGACCTTGAGCAGGTCGCGCCACGCGGCTTCGGCCTTGCGGCGTTTCTGCTCGGCACGGTCGATGGCGCGTTCCTTGCGCTCCTGCGTCTGCGTCAGGTGGAGGCGCTTCCACTCCGCGATGGCCTCACGCACCTGGGCATGCGTCGGCTGGTCGCCGTCGGCGAGCTTGACGGCGATGTCCCACACTTCGGGGATGCGGGCGCCGGACCCGTGCGCGACCTTGGTCAGCACCTTCAGCGGCCGGACCTGGTTTTCTGCCGTCGGACTTATTTCACCAGTGGTGAGAAAACTCCTGGTGATCTCCACGGCGTCGAGAAGCCGATAGACGTGCTGCGGCGCAATCCGCTTGTACCGGCCGCGCACCCACGTGGAGAACTGCGATCGCGAGGCCGGGTCGACGGGCCGGCCCCCACGCGCAGTTGTCGCCGTCTTGGCGCGTTCGGCGTTGCGCTCGGCCACCCACCGCTGATCGCGGTAGAGCCTGTCGAGCACCTCGGCCTTGGCGAGGCTATCGTTCTGTGCGAGCCGATCGGACTCGGCGATGCGCCGTTCGTACTCGGCCAGCTCGTCCAGCGCGGCGGCGAACTCCTGCTCGTCCATGATCAGTCACCTCCTCCTGGCACGAGCGGATCGCCCAGGACGGTCTTGCTGGTTTGTTGCACCCACCGGAACGCCTCCAGCACGTAGAGGAAGGCGTGGTGCACCGGCTCGTCGCAGCGCACCGGGTACGCCTCGCACGACTCGGGGGTGATCTGGATGACCAGCCCGGTGTCCACCTCCGGCACGGGCACCGCCATCTCCCGTTCGGCGGGGCCGAGCAGGTAGTAGCGGCGCCGGAACTTCTCGGTGCGCCGGGGCCGCCACACGGCCGCGTGCTGGGCGTGCCGGTACGCGGCGAGCTGCAACGCAACCTGCTCGGGGTACGGGGTTTTGGGCTTGCCGCGCGAGTCGCGGGGTTCTCTTGAACTCTTATAATCGGCGCAAAACCGCACCCCGTCGATCTCCAGGAAAGCGTCGGTTTGTCCCGCGTAGCCGTAGGTGGGGTGGTACACGCACACCTCGGTGGCCTGATAGGACGGTTGGAACCGTTGCAACCACCCGTCGAACTGCACGAGCATGTGGCCCACCACGTCGGTTTCGCCCCGCACGTCAACCTGGTCACCACCCTCGTGGCGCACCAGGTCGGCAACGAACTCGCGGTCGGGCCGTTCGCCGGTGAGGGCGTAGCGTTCGCACACCTTGTGTGTCACGGTGCCGAGCGGTGCTGAGGCGAGTTTCGTTTTGGGTCGCCGGAACCGGGCGTCGCGCAGCCACTTGACGGTTTCGGCGCGGCCCCGGTCTTCGAGCATCGCTTGCCAGGTGGCGAGGTTGTCGATGGCGGCGTCGGCGGTCATCTCGGCCGACCAGTACAGGAGTGCTTGTTTGGCGAGCACGTCGATGATGGTGGTGACGGACCACAGCGTGAGGTCGTCGTCGGCGGACTTGTCGACCTCCAGCGGCTCAAGGCCGAGCGCGGGTGCGGCGGTGGTCACGGGTGGGCCTCCTCCTCGGTGTAGGCGCGGGCGCGGCGGCGTAGTCGCCGGTAGTCGTCTTGTCGTTGCCGGATGAACGCATCGAGCGCGTGGTGTTCGACTGCGGACAGGCGGCCGGTGCAGTAGCAGCGGATGCCGTCTGCGGCGACGAACGCGGCTTGGCCGCAGCGGGCGCACTCGCTGGTGATGGCACTCACGGCGGCTCACCCGCCTCGGCGCGGACGCGGTACCAGTCGTAGGCGTCGACCATGGCGCGGGCGTGCGCGATCCGGTCGCGCCGGTAGGTGTCGGTGATGGCCCGGCGCAGCGTCACCGGCAGGGCGAACCAGCAGCCACGGCACGCGAACCGGTGGTGTTCGACCGCGCGACCGCAACCGCCGGGGCACTCGTGCGTGCTCATCGGATGCCCACCCCCACATACGGTTCGGCGCGCTGGCGGAGGTGGTGGCCGGGTGGGAAGCGGTGCCACCGGCCGCCGCAGTCGGGGCATCGCCAGTACAGAACCCCGTCGTAGACGCCGGGGATTTCCACGCCGAGGGTGCGGCTGTAGTGGCTGGCGCCGCCGTAGGCCAACCGCTGCTCGGTGGGGATGCGGGAGCCGAGCTGGCTGGTGCCGCAGTGCGGACAGGTGTCGAGGGTGGTCACGAGTTCTCACCACCCAGCGAGTAGAGGTGCCAGACCAGCGCCCCGCTGGGCTCGATCGCCGTACCGAGGTGTCGCGCGCCGTCCGGTACCGCATGGCCAGTGCCGAACACACGGACGTCGTGCAGGACCGGCACGTGTCCGTTGTGGTGCTCGAACCACACCTCGACCTCATCGATGCGACGTGAGCCGATGTGCACGATCGGGCCGGTGAGCGCGATCTCGTGCGGCTCATCGTCCACAGGCACCACGTCACGCCATACCTGCCGGGTCACGCCTCATCGCCCCCTCGGGGCTCGGGCACCGCGAACCCGACGGGTGCGCCGACGTAGCCGAGCAGCCACGCGGTGAAGAACTGCGGGCACCAGTAGGAGAACGGGTCGTCGTAGACCGGGAGGCCCAGCTCGGCGGCGTCCCGGCCGAGGCTCCAGGCGTGGTACAGCTCGCGCGGCAGCCGCACCTGCGCCAGCTCGGTGATCGCGTGCCCGGAGGTCATGGGGCCGACCCCCTGTCCTCACCGCAGTTCTGGCGCGGCATCGCCAGCCGTTCGCGTTCCTGGTAGTCGAGGAACTGCTGCGCCAGGTCGGGGTACTGCTCGGCGAACTCGTCCAGCCGGAAGTGGCGGCGGGGCTCACCGGCGATCTCCACCACGGGTTTGCCGTTGATGGTGCCGACGGTGGCGTCGCCGAGCGCGTCGCGGATGCGCGCCTCGGCGCGCTTGCGGGCGGCATCGTTGACACCGGCGAGATACCGGGCCTGCTGCCATTCGCGGATGACCTCGGCCAGTTCATCCAACGGTCTCTGCTCGCTCATCACGCACCCACCTGTTCGGCGGTGAGGTCGTACACCTCCGCGACGGGAAGCGGCACCATGGACACCCACCAGTGCGCGGGCGCCGCACCCTCGGCGGCCTCGTACAGGTCCCGCGACAGCAGGTCGACGTCGGCGTTGCGCACCCACAGCCACCACGGCTGCACCGCCGGGTGGCGGGCCACGGTGCAGCGCACGGCGGTCCGGTCGCAGCGCAGCAGGTGCCGCGCGGTCAGGCCGAGCGCCGCCTTGTCGGGTGTGTCCATATCGGTCAGCCACACCAGCGGCCACCCGATCCACGGCTGATAGTTCGGCACCAGTTCGCGGTCGGCGCGAATACCCGGCGCACGGTCGGTGCAGGTGTAGTGGTACAACGTGTCGGGAAGAGTGGGGCGCATCGTCGGTGATTTCCCTCCTCGCTGGTTCAGGTCGAACCGCTGCGCTTACGTGTGCGTGAGCGCTTGGTGGTTTTGGTCCGCTTCGGCGCGAGAGACTGTTCGTCCGGTGTCGGCTGCGCGGTGCCCGTGTTGTCGGCATCCAGCGGCGGGGCGGGCCAACCGGTGGTGACCTGCTGGACGGCATCGGGGCCTAGCTCGTCCAGCAGCGTGTTGAGCGTCGGGGTGTCCGGGTGGGGCCGGAGCACGTCGGCTGGGGTCGTCACGGCGGTGTGTCCTCCTTCCCTTATCCCGTGAGCGCCAGGTACAGCAGCGCGAGCGCGGTAGCGAAGGACGCCACGCACCCGGCGATGAGCCACGGCACCTGCGTGCCCGGCTCGCTGGCGTCAAGGTGGTGTGTGATGGCCGCTTCCACGGCGCGGGCGGCGCCGACGACCAGCGCGACGAGGCGCCACACGAGCCACAGCGGGAACTCGGTGAGCGGGGAGCGGTACTGGATAGCGTGCTCAGGCATGGCGGAACCTCCTGCCGGGTGTGGGGGGATGGCCGATCAGGCAGCCGAGGCCGAGCCGTCGGCGCCGGTGCTGTCGTGGCGCGGCCACAGCAGGATCGCGAGGCGGTCTTCCTGCTGCGGCGTGAATCCGCCGTAGTTCGCGGCGAACTCGGCGGCCTGCTCCGCGAGCCACTGCTGGTACGGATCAACCGCGTCGCCGGGGGTGGCGCCCTCGGGGTCGTCGCTCATGCCGCGCCCACCTTGTCGGGCTCATCGCCGGGGGTGGTGAAGTACGGCGCGGCCAGCTCCGGGTGCCGGGAGCCGTAGAAGAGGGTGCCGCGCTCCACGCCGAGGATGTCTTCGACCTTCGCGGCCAGCGCGGCATCGGTGGAGGAACGGGCACCGCGCACGAGCTGGTTGATGCGCTGCGGTGTGGTGTCTACCGCGCGGGCGAGCGCGGTCTGCGTTCCGAACTCGGCGACCTGTCGTTGCAACGTGGCGAGGTCGCGCACGTGGACATAGAAGTCGGCCATGCGGGAGTGCCTTTCTCTCACTCACGCGCATCGACCTGGGCGGATGGTGGTCCACGAGTGTGCGCGGCGAACCTGTCGAGGTTTCGACGTTAATACGAGACGCCGGTGCTGTCTACTGCTAGTTAACACCTCGGTGCATAAGCAGGGCACGCGAAAGAAGGACCAAGATCATCGGGACCGGGTGTACAACAGCCAGTTAACATGCTTCTATAGCCCCAGAACCCGTTGATGGCATCAACAGGTTTTACGGTTCCTTGACTCCTCGACCACCACCACACAGCGGGTCTGCCTGGAGAAACACCGAACGCAACAGGAGGAATGCGCGTGAACCTCCCCGACCTGATCCGCTATGTGAACGAGGTAGAGGGGGTCAGCTACGGCGAGATGGTCCAACGGGCTGCGGACGCGGGATACAACATCAGTCGCCCGGCGATATCGCAGATCGTGTACCGGGAGATCAAGGGTTTTCCGTACCCGCACACACTGTTCGGCCTGGCGGCAGCGCTGCGCCGCCATCCGTTCGAGGTGCTGGCGGCGGCTGGTGAGACGTTCGGGGTGGACTTTCACGTCGAACGGGGACCGGCTGGTGAGGTGACCTTCTCGATTGAGCCACCCCCGTGGAACATTCCGGAGCCAGACGAGCCCATGCGCAAGATGCGCGGAGGGCGGGAGGTCGGGACCAGCAACGGCCCGGGACACACTGACGAGTGACCGGCCTCGGATACGGTGCGTAGCCGTAATCCGCCGAATGCCACGTTCCGTTGCGACATTTACGCGAATCGCGAGTACGACGGTTGCGCCAGCACTACCCCCACCGGCAGTGTCGCTTTCAGACAGCGCACTACCTGGGCTGTTTCGGGTGTTGTGAACCACGCGAGGGGAGTCGCACGGGAAGGGAGGCGCCCCGCACGATGCGAGTCGAAGTGGTGCGCCTGCCAGGGGCCGGGCATGGGTGGTACTCGGTATCCGAGGACGACACCGTGCTGTATCTCCGGGTCGAACCGGCCTTGCGGGACGAGTGCGTGGCGTTCCTGACCAGTTACGCACTCGCGGTGGAGGCGTGCCTGCGCAACGACCCGAGTCTGAAAAATCCCCGTGCGTACGTGCCGCTGCCACGCATGACCAAGGAGTTGACTGGGGACCGGCCGGTCAGCGCGTCCTCCCGCCGACCGCCGGTCCTGTGATCCATCAGACGTCGAGATAGTCGGGCCACAAACACCGGCCGCGCGCCTCGACCGGATCGATGACCACGATCGCCTTCCGTCTCAGGTGGTGCGGTGACGTGCCGCCGCCGTGGTGAAGCCAGTGACGCAGAGCTGTCACCCGCTCGGGCAGCGGCGCGTCCGGGTCCACGGTCAGGCCGCGCGTGACCAAATCCACCCGGCGGCCGGTGTGCATCCGCTGCCATTTCCGCGCCATGGTGCGCACGTGCTCCGAGTCGTAGTCGGTGAGGTCGTAAAGCTGGCGACCCAGCTCGGAGGGGCCGAAGTCCTTGCGGGCGATCCGCTTGTCCGCTGGCCACCGCTGGTCGGGCAGGGCGGCGTAGAAGCTCCACACGTCCAAATCCTTGAACGCCGGTGATGCCGGCGTCGACGTAGTGCAGCGCCGCACCTTGCGCCAGCACCACCAGCACCCGGCGATCGGCGTACTCCGGTCGCCCGGCGGGCCGGGTGAAGTACTCGTGGTCGTCGGCGGCGATGCGAGACAGCCGGGTCAGGTGGTCCACCGTGAGCGGCGCGTACGAGCGCGGGGATCGATCGCTGGTCATCCTGGAGTCCGTCCCGGATCAACCGCATCCACCAGCGCCACGATGCGCTCGGGCACGTCCGTCTCGGCAGGGCCGCGCCTGCCCAGGAACACCACATCGCCCGCCAGCACATCCCGCCGGGTCCACCCCAGCGCGTACGCCATCTGCGTAGCCAGCATGTTCACCGGCTTGCCGACCAGCTTGGCTTCCTCGTCGCAGTAGAGCGCGACATCCGTATCCAGCGTGACGGCCTCCAGCCACCCGCCCACCAGCCCACTTATGTCCTCCAGGGTGGTGACATCAACTGTGCGCTTCTCGGTGCGCCCGCTCACGGGCACATACAGCACGTGGGTCACTCCTTCCCTGCTCCTTCGGTGATCGCGTCGACGGGCGCGGTGAGCTTGGCCACGGCAACGCCGAGTTGCCCCGCGATCTTGGCGATGTCGCCGACGGACAGGGATGTCTCGCCGGACAGCCGCCGGGTCACCCAGGCGCGGGAAACGCCGAGCTGGTCGGCTAGGGCGAGCTGGGTGATGCGCTGGCGGGCCAACTCGGCGCGGATCTCGGCCACGACGATCTGGTCTGCCTCGGTGCCATGTGGTCCGGTCATGACGCGCAGTGTAGCCGCGCCTCGACGCATCTGGCATGTCGTACACCGCATATTGTGCGATCTGCGAGACACTTGCTACGCTATAAGCAACAGAGGGGTCACCACCCCGCTCGCAACGTCAAAGGAACCGCGCCGCCATGACCACCAGCACCACCCCGCAGGCGACCGAGCCCGCGCCCACCCCGCGCAATTGGTTCGTCCGTCACAAGATCATGACCGCGCTCCTCGCGCTGCTCATCATCGTTGGCATCGTCCAGGCCACCGGCGGTGAGGACACCGACGGCGACCAAGCGCCCAACACCACCTCCGGTGCCGAGCAGCAGCAGTCCGGCACGGAGACGCAGTCGCCGCGCGAGCAGCTCACCGCCGCCATCACCGACGCCCTCGGCGAGGGCAACCGCGATGTGCCGCGCGTCGCCACCGTTACCTACCGCAACGAACACGTCGCCGTCGAATGGGCGATCAACGACAACATCACCGAAGGCTTCATCAAAACATCCGCCCGCCACGACGCATTCGACATCCTTGCCGCGATCAACGAGACCGGACTGCCGGTCACGCAAGCCAGCCTCGACGGCACGTTCAGCATGCAAGACGAATACGGCAACGCGTCCGAGAGTCTGGTGCTCAGCCTGGTCTATCCCGACCGGGTGCTCCAGCGAATCAACTACGACAACGTCGGCGTGACCGACACCATCCACGAGCTGGCCACGGGCTTGTCGTTCGTCCACCCCGCGTTCCAGGGCGAGTGATCATCGTGTACCCAGTCGCTCCGGTCCCGCAGCCGATATCGCCCGAGATCATCGAGACACAGCACCTCGTCCACCTGCTGGTTGCGATACTGACCGGTGGGCTCTGGCTGATCCCGTGGGCCATCATCGGCTACAGCAACCATCGCACCAACCAGGCGCGGCGCAAGGACTTCGCCTGGAGGCAGTACCACTATCACCAGTGGTATTGGTCCCAGTTCCAACGCTGAAACAAAGAAACAAAGAATGCTCTCTTCAGGCATACGGGGCGGTAGGTTTTCCCGGGGCAGGGCGATTTTGTGGAGTGGAGAGGCAGCTCGAACGGGTGCGAACTGAGCCCTTAAGTAAGCACCTCGGCGGCCATTCAGGCGAAGTAGCCCCTTGACGGTGTGGCGTCCCGCCAAACCGGTCACGACGGCATGCTGCCTGACCGGAACCAAGATCGTCAGAGGGTCTGAACTGGTTAGACGCATCCTCATTGTGGTTGATCGATCGCGTGTTACACGACGACACCACAACTATGTTGATCACGTTAATAAAGTCTAGTACTTACTGTTCGTTTTGTTGTTACGTAATTTCCAATCGATATGAGGAAAAATATGCATAGAACATCCGCTGTGATCGCTGCATTGACCTTGGTCGCCGTGACACACGTCGTCGGTACAGCAGACGCTGAAGCGATCACACCTTCCCGGCCCAGCAGCACAGATTCGGCCGACCCAGCGCTCGATCGGCACATTGTCGGGTTCCGTCACAGCATGGGGCTGGCAACTGATGCCTCCCGAATGGCTGCCGCACAGAGAGCCCAGAACGCCAGCGAAGAACTCTTCGGCGTTCCGTTGACTGACGCCGAGTATCGCGAACTCGCATTTCGTCAGACCGTCGTCGCGAACGACGCCGCGCTCAGTCGCTCGGCGGTGCTCGACAGGTTCGGCCCAGAAAGGCTCGCGGGCGTATGGATGGATAATCAAGAAGGTGGACAGCTGACCGTCGGGGTGACTGGGCAAGTCGACGCGATCTACCAGTTTCTTGCCGGCAGAGTGCACCACCCCGATCGCCTGACTGTCCGACGTATGCAGTCGTCAATGGTCGAACTCGAGAAGGTCGCGAGGCGCATAGGAGTCCGTGCCCCTGAGCACATGAACCTGGGCATCTCCGGCGTGAAGGTCGATGAGCGAGCCAACGTGGTGCGGGTACTCGCAAGGCACGACCCAGCCAGAGTTCAGGATTGGCTGTCTTCGTGGCTGCAGACCGACGCTGAAGTGCGTGTCGAGCAGGGTGCTGTTACGCCTGTGGGGACGCAGTACATGGACTCACCCCCCTTCCGGGGAGGGCAACAGATCGAATCTCTGTCGTACATCTGTACTTCCGGTTTCGTGGCCTCGGGCGGCGGACGAGACTACGTGGTCACTGCTGGCCACTGCGGTAGGGCGGGCGATGCCTGGACCCAAGTGGTCCACCCGATCGGAGTTGCCGACCGTTCGGACGTCACCAACACGGACGCGATGAGGATTCCGAACGGCTGGTACGGAACTAACGAGGTAACGTTGTCGTACGATCCCGATTTCGGCGGCTACTACCGAAAGATCACATCGTCACAGAGCTCTGCCAACGACGCCGTTGGCCAGATCAGTTGTATTACAGGCAAGAATTTCGGCGGCCTCAGATGCGGCGAGATCATTACGCGTGGGTACAGCGTAAACATTTCCCTTGAAGACGGTCGGACGCTTACCTACACAAACGGCCGAGAGGTCGATGCGGATTGCAACCCCGGCGACTCAGGTGGCCCCGCACTCTACGGCAAACAGGCGCGCGGCATCATTAGCGTCAAGGTGACACGATTTCTGGCCAACGACACATGCGTGTACGTGCACATCGGCCCAGCGCTCAACCAGTTAGGATTGACAGACGTGAGAACTACGCCCGGCGGCATCTTGTAGCCCATGATGCGAAGAAGAAGACTCATCTTGGGAGTGATTGCGCTCGTTGCTGCTGCAGGGCTCGCGAGCGCAGCCATGCTCCTGTTGCACAGTTCGGAACCAGTGACCATCCGGTCGGCCAGCGTCAGTCCGGACGGCAGGACCCTGCACGCCGAGTACGTGCGCCCCGGTGACCTGTGCGGTGGGGACATTGTCGTCGACTCATCCGTCACCGAGCGAC
Source organism: Pseudonocardiaceae bacterium (assembly GCA_009377865.1). Taxonomy (GTDB): domain Bacteria; phylum Actinomycetota; class Actinomycetes; order Mycobacteriales; family Pseudonocardiaceae; genus WHSY01. The sequence goes on from WHTH01000031.1 coordinate 37,007, forward strand.
AAGTCACCGTAACGGTCTCGGTCGAGCGAGGTCTCGACCTCACGACACGAACCTGTGCTCTCCATCAAAAGCTCGAGAGGACCCCTATCCACCTCGATTCACCCTTGGGCTCGCGACTGGTGGTGGACGGAACGACTGGCGAGCAGATCCCGGTTACGCGCTCCTGATCTCGGTCGACTACTGCTCGGCTGTGCAATGTCGTCGCGGTTACGCCCTGGCTGTCAACTGGGTGTTAACTAAACTAGGCCTCGGTCACCGAGGCAAGGAAGGCACCGCATGCGACATGGCCTCGCCGCAGCGCTGACAGGACTCCTGCTCGCCGGGTGCGGAACCGATACCCCGCCGCCGGATGCCGCACCCTCCTCCCCGTCAGCAACGGCGACGACCGCGCCGCACAGCTCACCCGGCAGCACTGCCAGTTCTCCGCCCACGACGTCAACGGCGGAACTGGTGGGCCGCTATGAGGTGGTGGACGTGGTGGACGGCGACACCATCACGCTCAGCTACCAGGGTGGGACGTCGGTGCGGGTGATTGGCATCGATACCCCGGAGACCGTGCACCCGAGCACACCCGACGAGTGCTGGGGCGCCCAGGCGTCGGCCGCCGCGCACCGCATGCTCGACGGCAAACGGGTCGGGCTGGTGTTCGATCGGTCGCAAGGACGCACCGACAAGTACGGGCGGCTGCTGGGCTACCTGACGGTACCGAAGCTGGGCGACTACGGGCTCGTGATGATCCGCCGGGGTCACGCAGCCGAGTACACCTACAACACGCCGTACCGGCAGCAGGCGCCCTACCGGAAGGCCGAGGCGCGGGCACGGTCGGCAGGCACCGGGTTGTGGGGGCGCTGCGGCGGTACGGACACACCGCTGAAAACCACCACGAAGCAACGTTCCCCGGCGGGGAACTGCGAGCCGGGCTACGACCCGTGCGTGCCGCCGTACCCGCCCGACGTCGACTGCGCCGACGTCGACGGACCGATCCGTGTTACCGGCTCGGACCCGCACGGGCTGGACGGCGACGACGACGGTGTGGCCTGCGAGAGCTGACGGCACCCCCCTCGCCAGCCGGGCGGGGGACGCGGTCCGTCGAGCGTTACAACCGCGCAGCTGTGCCCCCATACGGCGTAACGCGGTGGTGAAGCCGTAACGGGCACGGCTACGGTGCTGCTCGTGGCACGTAAGGACCCCCCGCTCGGGCTGGCGAGTTGGATTGCGGCGTCGGTACTCGGCGCCGCACTGGTGGCCTGGATTCCCCCGCTGGTGGCGTGGCTGCTGTGGACGTTGTTCGCCGACGGCCGCGCATGGTTGTGGGTGTGGCCGGGTCCGTTCGCCTCGCACTGGCCGAACCTGTGGCTGTGGATGGTGCCGGTGATGTGGCTGGTCAGCCTGCCGAAGACCATGCGGTTGTGGCTGAGGGACCGGCGGCGCCGCCAAGGACCGGCTACAGGAGGCGCGGAAGCAGCGTGACCTGCGAAGATGCCAGCTCCGGCGAGGATCGTCGCGGTACTGTTATAAGTAACCCTTGCCCTGGCGAGGGTTTTATATAACAGTAGTAGCTGTACACTGCCTGTTAACACCAACAGGCTTATGACCCGGAGGTGCAGCTACACCATGACCCGCGCAAACACTACGCACGATCCGCAGCTCGCCGCGATGCTCAAGCGCCAGCGGGAGCGATCGAACGAGGTGCACGTCGGCCTCTACGTCCGCATCAGCAACGACTCCGAGGGCCTTGAGCTTGGCGTGAAGCGGCAGGAGGAGGACCTGCGCAACCACGTCCAGCGGATGAACCCCACCTCGGTCACCCTGTACCGGGACAACGACCGTGGTGCCAGCAGTCTCAGTAAAACGCCTCGGCCGGACTACGACCGGATGCTGGCAGACGCCCGCGCCGGTCGCCTCACCCATATCGCGGCGTACACGTCGAGCCGGTTGACCCGCCGAATGCGCCAGAATGAAGACCTGATTGACCTGGCTGGTGACTATGGCACGCGGTTCACGTACATCAACTCGCCCACCTTCGATCTCAACACGGCCGACGGGCGTCAGATCGCGCGTACCTTGGCTGCCGCCGACGCGGCCGAGGCCGAGCGCACCGGCGAGCGGTTGAAGCGCGCGAAGGATGACATGCGGCTGAAAGGTAAGTGGCTGGGTTCGTCCCGCCCGCACGGGTACGAGCGCGGCGGCATGGTGGTGCGCGAGGACGAGGCGGCGTTGATCAAGGACGGCATCGGTCGCGCCACCGCCGGGCAGTCGCTGAAATCGCTGGCCGCCGAGTGGCAGCGGATCATGCCGCCGAGGTTCTGGAACATCCGGCAGGTGGAAGAGCTGCTCAAGCTCGACCCCTCTAGCGCCACACCCGAGGAGTTGTTCCTGCTCAACGACGGCAAGCGGATTCTGGACGAGGACGAGGACAACACGCTGCGCGACGTGATGCGCTCGTGGGTTGACCGTCGCCTCGCTCGGCCGGGCGCGGTGTGGCGCGGGCCAGGCATCAAGAAGATCCTGCTCAACCCACGTAACGCCGGGCTGGTGGTGGACCCGCACACCGGCACCGTGGTCGGTAAAGCACGCTGGCCCGCGATTGTGACGGAGGACGAGTGGCTTGCCGCGCGCGCGGTGCTCACCGACCCGAAGCGGCAGTCGAACCCTGGGCGCTACACCCGCCGGTGGGTGGGCAGCTCGTTCTACCGCTGCGGAGTAGACGGCTGCGGCGGCCTGATGTACTCGGCCACGCAGCGCCGAGGCAAGGGGTCAACGCTGCCGAAGGTGCCTGTGTACCGCTGCTATAAGGCGGGCCACCTGTGCATCCAAGCTGCCGTTGTTGACGAGAAGGTGATCGAGTACGTGACAGACCTGCTGGCCACCGACGGTGCCTCGTTGATCGCTAAGGCGCCGGGGGTGGATGTCGAGGGTCTGCGCAGGCAGCGCGAGGGTCTGCGCCGCCGCCGCATGAAGCTCGCCCGCGCCTATAGCCAGGGGCGCTTCGACCTGGACGAGTGGGCCGAGGCGCGCGACGGGATCGACGCGCAGCTATCGGAGGTGGAGGCCGAGTTAGCCACGATCGCCTCCGGCTCGGCGCTGGCGGGTGTCGCCGACGCTGAGGACCCGGTGGCGGCGTTCGAGGCCACGGCCGACGACATTGACCGGCGCCGCACGCTCATCGGCGAGATGGTGACGGTGACGATCCTGCCGTACAAGGCGGTGGCCGCGTCGCCGGTGCGGCCGGGTGTGGACGCCAAGCTGGCGCGGGCGAACCTGCGGGTGGTGATCGAGAAGGCGCCGCCGGGTCAGCGCATCGGCCCCACGAGCGGCCGGTGGAAGACGGCGGCTTAGGACTGCTCCGGACGGCGGGGGCCAAGCTGGCCCCCGTCGTCTTGCCGTATGGTCGCTGTACACTGCTTGTTAACACCTGTGTGTTAACCGAAGGGGTTGCAATGGAGCACCTTGAGTCTGTCTGTGCTGGCCAGCTTCGTCCCGGCGACGAGGTTGCCCGCGCCCCCGGCGACCAGTTCGCCACCGTCATGACGGTGCACAGGGACGCGCTCGGCTTCCTCGCCGTGGTCTACCTAGCTGCCGACGGGTGCGAGCACGAGGTGGCCGAGGTGCCGTGGCGTCGGTTCGTGCGCAGGACGGCAACCGGCTGATGCGGCTGCGCAAGCACAAGCGGGGAGCTAGACCGTGACCGGCGACGGCGCCGCTGCTGTCGCCGACGAGGCCGACGACCTACTGCGCGCGTTGCGCGCGGCGGTAACCGAGTTCCAACGGGTCGCCGACGGCCCTTCCTCTGATCGTGAACACGATGCGGCCATCACCCTCGCCGAGTCGGTTACCGAAATCGACCAGTGGATGGCGTCGGGCCGCACACCCCCAGCCGAGTGGTGCACAACGAGCGACCTGGTGATGGTCGCCGAGATCGCCGAGCGCAGCGGCCATAGCAGGCAGCGCGCCCACACGATGACCCGACACCCGTTGTTTCCCACACCAGCCGCCGAGCTAGCGGCGGGCAAGGTGTGGCGCTGGCCCGACGTTGAGGCGTTCCTATCCCTGGAGCGCCGCCCTGGCCGCCCTGGCCGACCGGAGGAGGATTCATGACCGAGTGGCAGCCCGTCGACAACCACAACCTCACTGGCCCCCCCGCCTCAGTGAACTTGCCGGGTTGATGGCTGAGCTGGAGGACGTGCACCACCGCGCCGGGTGGGACAACACCGGTGCCGTTCTGTACCCGGTGTGCCGCGACGGGCAGGTTGTCGACGGCGTGATCGCCTACTCGACGCAGCAGGTTCATCTCGACCAACTTCCGGGGTCAACACCCCGCGAGTCGCTGCACCTGCTGGCCACCCTGTTGTCCCAGCCGGGTCACCAGCCAAGCCTCGCGCGCTGCTACTCGTCCGCACCGGTCGCGCACATTCTGATCCACGAGGCGTGGATGTACAGCAGCGCCATTGAGGTGGACGACGTGACCGGACTGGAGGAGGAAATCGCCGGGCGCAGGCTCGCCGACGTTCCCGGCAGCGTGGAGATACGCCTGGCGGTCGCGGTGCTGGGTCGGCACCGGCTGGTCGTTCGCCGGGTGCGGGGCGAGGAGCCGATGCTGCTGCACGCCGACAAGAACAGCCCGGTCGGTATCGAGTTCGCGGGACTGTTGATGGAGGCACTGATCGCCGTGGACCGCGCGGCCAAGCGCGCGTATCTGGCCGCCAAGCCGATGACGAACTAGCCGGTGGCGGCGGGTCCGGTAAACTCACCGGGGCCGCCACCGGGTCGGCGGCACTTGGTGTGGACAACCACCTAGCGGCGCCCCCTCCTGTGAACGGGTTCCGGGAGGGGGCGCTGCGTTGCTCGGTGGATGGTGGCGTGTTCAGCCTTGCGGCTGGTCGAAGTGGCCGCTCTTGGCGCCGGTGAGGAACGTTTGCCACTCGGCGTCGGTGTAGTAGATCAGCGCGCCGTCGGGGTTGCGGCTGTGGCGCACCGCCACACCGCCGCCAGGCACGAACGCAACGTCGACGCACGTGCCGCCGCCGCCGCCGCTGGCGTTGAAGAATGCGAGGGACGCGCGGTCCACCTCGGGGGGCAGTGCACCAGTGGGTGTATTCATACGGGTTCTCCTTTGTTGTGCTACGCCAGCCCACCGCGTATCTCGGCGATGCGCTTAGCTGACGACTCCGGGTCAAGCGCCAGGTTAACCAACCGTTGAAAGGCGTGTGTATATGCCTCCACGTCGGCGTCCTCTTCGAGGTACAGGCCACGGGCAATGATGTCGATGTACACGGCCGACTCCGAGTCATCGAAATCCAGAATGTGATATGCGCTGCTACCCATCCACGGGTAGGCACCCAACGACTCCGGGATCACCTGCACGGTGATGTTCGGTTGCGCGGCTCGCTGGCTGAGCGCGTCCAGTTGCTCGGCCATCACCTCCACCCCGCCCACCGGTTTCGTCAGCGCGTTCTCGTGGATGATCGCGTGCAGTTCCAGCGGCTCAGTAGCGTCGTCCAGGTGCGCCTGTCGCTGCTGCCGGAGGTTGCGTCGGTCCTTGACGAGTGCCCGCTCGTGCAGCGATGACAGGTTCGCTGCGAACAGCTCCTCGGCGTACGGCCCGGTCTGGAGCAGCCCCGGAACAAGGATCTCTTCCACGGCACGCACGGTCGTCGCGTCCGCCTCGGTTTCCAAGTAGTCCGTAAAGGCGGCAGGAACCGTTTCGGGGGTGTAGGCCGTCCACCACCCGGCGTTGCTGCCTGATGCCTCGATGCAGGTGGCGACTACATGGTCGCGCTCCTGCTCGCTGATGCCGAGCACGGCCGCGAGCGCGATCACGTCGGCTGGCCCGGCGGCGGTTTCGGCGCGCTCGAACCGGGACAGTTTCATGATGTTCCAGCGCAGCGCCGTGGCGACATCTTGCAGGGTGACCCCCTTGTCCCGGCGCCACTCGCGCAGCCTGCGCGCCACGCGCCGTTGCCTGACGTTGGGTCCGTTCCCCACCACTCGCCTCCTACGCCATACGGGTGAACTTGCGGTGCGTTAATTACCAGTGGCGCTAATTAACACCCATACTAGCGCATCAACTGGCAGGCAATACTAGCGCCATCTGGAGGGACGACCCGGCAATGCTCCCCCTGACTATGACCGACGAGGAGCGTCCGCACATCGACGCCATCGGACGCTCGATGGAGGCGGGGTTCCGGTTCCTGCACCTACGCAGCGACGATGGCCTGGTCGTTGCTGCGATTTACGCCGAGCGGTGGCGGGACGGCGCGCTCGACACCTACACCGCGCTGGGCATGACGGAGGCCATGGCCGCCCGCTACCCGGCACCTGGCGGACCAGCCGACGTCGACCCGCACCCGCTGTGGCACGCCTCCGGCAGCGTCCAGGAGGTCGTCACCGACCTGCTGGCGCTGCCGCGCCACGGCGAGCGCGGAGCACCCCGCAAGCGGTTGCAGGCGCCGAGCAACCTCTGGCTACCCCCCTCGGCGCGGCCATGAGCGCGGACGCCTGGCCGGGTGTGTTCACCCGCCACCTGCTGCACCGGGTGCGCGCCGCCAACGCGGAGCGGATAGCGGCGCCGCGCGGCTCCGCGCGCTACGGCCTCGCTGACTGCGGCGCGGTCTGCACTCCCGCCACCGGCACCGGCGACCGCCGGTACTGCGAGGCGTGCTGGCCGAGCTGGCCCGAGCCTGCCACCGAAAGGGGGTTGGCATGGCCTGGGAACCAGTCAACGTCAGCCGCGTGACGTGGACCGAGCACGGCACGCGCTCAACCTACGCCGGACGCGGGTTCTCGTTGCGGAACACCGAGACCGGTGCCTGGCTGTCGAAAGACCGCGTCCGGCCGTCCGTGTGGCACACCAAAGCGACCGCGTGGGAGGTCGCGGCCTACGCCGACGCGCTGGTCGCCACGCACCGGTTCGGCGTCATCGAGGGGAGCGCACCGTGACTGTGATCCCGCTCCGACCTGCCTGGTGCACCGTCGGCGAGCAGGCGCACGTCGTGCTCACCTGGTACAGCCACGAGGGCCGCCAGCTCGCGCGCACCGCCTGCGGGTGGCTGATCACACCGTCCCCGCTCGATAGCCGCCTGCCGGACGCCTACGTGTGCATCACGTGCACGTCGCTACATCCCGATCTCACGGCACCCCGCCGAGACCCCGACCTCCGGCGGGGCGCCGTGCTTCCACTCGGACCGCAACAGCCTGAACAGGAGGTGATGGAGCAAGCGACGAGCACGGCTTGACAACCCGCACGCATTCACCACTACTGACCCCCAGGAGGTTGACATGGCCCGACGCGGCAAACAGGACGACGGACGCGACGGCGGCAAGCGCGACTCCGGGCGCGACGGCGACACCGGCAGGCGCGGCGACGACGACAAGCACTCCACCAAGATCGACCCGAAGAAGTATGGCCAAGACCCATGGCGAAAGTGACCGCCGCGACCGAGGGAACCCGCACGCTCGTCGCCGGGCTTGAAGAGTCCGGGCCGCTACCTGCGGCCTACCGCTCGGCGTTCCTCGCCGTTGACCGTGCCGACTTCATACCGGATCGCATCTGGTACGGCGGCGACGAGAAGGACGAGGACACCCCGCTGGACCGTGCCATGGACCCGCAGCAGTGGTCGACGGTGGTCTATGACGCCACCATGCCGATCGTGACGCAGTGGGACGACGGCGCGGTGATGTGGCCCGAGCAGGGCGTGCGGCCCACCTCGTCGGCGTCGGCTCCCACCGTGGTCGCGGACATGTTGCGGGTGCTGGGACCCGAGCCCGGCGACCGGGTGCTGGAGATCGGCACCGGCACCGGATACAACGCGGCACTGCTGTCCGAGATCGTCGGCAGGAGCGGCGACGTGATCACCACCGAAGTCGACCTCACGGTCGCCGGGCAGGCACGGGAACGGCTGATCGCCACCGGTCGGGAGGCGCGCTTCGGCGCAGGCATGGCCAACGTGCTGACCCTCGGCCGCGACGGCGGTGCCGTGGCACCGGTGGATGACCGGCCGTGGGACCGGGTGATCGCCACGGCCGGTGTGCCGCTGGGGCGCATGCCCTACGGGTGGGTGCACCACACCCGGCCCGGCGGGGTCATCGTCGCGCCGATGTTCGCCGACTTCACCTCCGACCCGCTTGTGCGCCTGGTGGTCGGCAACGACGGGGTGGCACGCGGGCATGCGGACTCCCGGTTGACCGTCGGGTTTATGGCGTTGCGGTCGCAACGGCCGAACCGGGCGGCGCTCAACCGCGTACCGTGGGACGCCGAGACCGCCGACCTGACGCACACCACGGTCGACATCTGGGACCCGCTGCATCACCCCGACTGGTGCTGGGCGGTCGCGGTGGCGGTCCCGTCGTGCCGGTTCGACACCTATCCGGCGGGGACACGCAGCGCATCGCGGCTGGTGCTGCTGGAAGACCCCGTGTCGCGGTCGTGGGCCAGCATCCACGGCCAGGAGGGTCACGGCGAGCTGGCGGTCCGGCAGGCCGGGCCACGCCGGTTGGCTGACGAGGTGTTCGCCGCGATCCGCTGGTTCGCGCGGCGCGGTGCCCCGCCGCTGCATTCCTGGCTGTGGGAGGTGGGACCGGACCGGCAAACCGTGACGCTGCCGGACTAGGAAAATTCCCCTGGCGAACGTGAGCCGCCTTCTGCGGGTTGGCCTCAGATGCTTCGGGAACAACCCCTACCGCTACATGCCGCAGCTGGAGGAGCGGTTGGCGCAGGCCGCCGAGCGGGAGGACGGCGCATTCCGTGCGCTGGTGCGGGTGCAGCGCAAGGGGACCGCGAGCGAGTGGACCAGCGCGCTGCGTGGTGCCGGGTACCGAGCGACGTATCAGTGGGTCGAGGACCGCGAGCGCTTCATCATCTATGTTCGTCCGCCCGACGAGGAAGGCTGACGTGGACAACGAGTACCTGGCCTACTACGAGGCCCAGCGCAAGCACCAGGCCGAACACTGGAACACGTCGCTGATGATCTCACCTCTCAGCGGCGAGTCTCAGCCTTACGACCGGTGCCCGGACTGCATGACAGAGGACCGGTTCGCGCCCGAGGATGGTTTCCACGCGGTCAAGCGGCATTTCGCGTGGGCCATCCCCGATGACGGGGCCTTGGACGTCATCGCCAAGTACAGCCCGCAGGGAGTGGTCGAACTAGGTGCTGGCGGCGGATATTGGGCAGGTCTGCTCCGCGCCAGGGGCGTCGACGTCGTGGCGTACGACCCGCAGCCGCCGCAGGACGGTCCGTGCAAGTGGCAGTCCAAACCTGGAGGGTGGTCGGAGGTGCTGCGCGGCGACGAGCGCGTGGTGGAACACCACGCCGACCGCACCCTGTTCCTGTGCTGGCCGAGCTACGAGCAGACGTGGGCGGCCGACGCGGTGCAGCTCTACCACCAGCGCGGCGGACAGACCGTGATCTACGTCGGGGAAGGCGCGGGCGGCTGCACCGGGGACAACACGCTGCACCAGCTGCTCGGCGAGGACGACGGCGTCTGCTGGCACGCCGACGAAGACTGCGACTGCGCCAAGGATGTTCCGGCGCTGTTCACCACGGTCGAGCTGGTGCCGCTGCCGCAGTGGCTTGGCGTGAACGACCTGTTGACCGTGCACCAGCGGCGATAAGGGAGCCGTTTAGCCCCACGCTCTCGGCGGCTCGGTTGTCGGAATGTGGTTGGCCAGGTCGCCCACTATGGCCCGCGCCCGGTCGTCGTCGAGGCCGACCGTGCCCGTGAGTGCTCGGTGTAGTGCGGCGTCCAGGTCGGCTGCCGCCAGCACATTGAGCACGGCCGCACCGTGGTCACGCAGATCAGACGGGGTGAGCTGGCCGATCTCCCGGTCGTGCAGGTGCAGGAACAGCAGCGGGATGAACTGTCCGGCGTCCGGCCGGGGATGCTTGGCCCGGCCGACCGCGACCGTGAACCGCAGCGGCTGGGTGTCGGTGTGCTCGTCCGGCCGGTCCGGTCTCAGATCGTTCGCGACCACCTGCCCGGCGTGCTTGGCGGGCACGCCGACCTGGGTCAGCAGGCGCAGCACGGCGGTGTCGTGGTCGGCTTCGGTGGCTCGCGTGAAGCACGCCACCGCGTAGGCGACGGCCTGGTCTCGGTTGAGGGAGAAGGCGTAGTCGCCCTCGACGCTGACCCCGACGCCGTAGCTGCCGTCGGGCATGACTTCGGAGCGGACCCACAGGCCCTCGTCCTCGTCCAGGTTGCTCATTCGGTGTCGATCACGGTGTTGCCTGCTAGTTAACACCACACGGTTGTGTCTACACAACCACAGCGCGTAAACGCAGTGGGCACAACGAAACGCCCCCACCCTGGCGAACAGGGTGGGGGCGTCGTCGGCCGCTAGGTTCGCAGGTGGGCCGTCAGTCCCGGTGCAGTCGGGTGGGTGGTCGCGCCTTCGTCAGCGGAACGACCCGGTTGCGGGTCCACACGCTCAACCCGAGTGACGCCAGCGCGGCCACGGCCGCGACCACCGCGTCGATCGCGATCGACTCGATCGTGATGACACCAAGCGCAGCCAGCGCGAGCAGCACCAGACGGACCGTCTCGGCGGTGACTGCGGGTTCGGTGCGCACACCCCGTGCCATCGTCAGACACCCAGCCGGGACCACGTCACCGGTCCCACGATCCCGTCTGCCTTGATGCTGGAGCGGCGCTGGAACTCGCGCATCACGCGCTCCGTGGCGGGACCGAACACGCCGTCCACGGCGAGTGTGCTGTAGGCGGGATACACGAGGTTCATGAGCCGCTGGAGGTCCCGCACGGCTGGCCCGGTGCTGCCCCGGCGCAGCGTGGGCCGGGCGCGTGCTGCCGGGCTGGCA